>DATFYM010000258.1:0-3836 GCA_035315065.1 Terriglobia bacterium | reverse complement strand
GTGCCCAGCCTGGGCATGCACGAGGCCTGCCCCTACCGCAATCCGGTGTTTCAGCGTCTGCCCTTCCAGGTATTGCATGGCGATGAAGGGCTTGCCTTCATGCTCGCCGACTTCGTAGATGGTGCAGATGTGGGGATGATCGAGCGCCGAGGCGGCCCGCGCTTCACGCTGAAACCGTTCGAGGGCTTGACGGTCCGGGGTAATGCCCTCGGGCAGGAACTTGAGGGCGACGAAGCGGCCAAGTTTGGTGTCCTCGGCCTTATAGACCACACCCATCCCGCCGCCACCCAGCTTCTCCACGATCCGGTAATGTGAAATCGCCCTGCCAATCATTGGAAATTCTTGATCAACACCACGTCGGCCGCTTCCGTGCCGCGCGAGAGGGCCAGGCGGCCGTCGCGGGACCGTCGCCGGAGAGTTCGTTCTACAATTTCAGAAGGTCTTTCAGCTTTGATGCCACCGCACTCCACGTGCCGTTGCCTACCACACCCAGATAACGCGCCAGGCTGGCGCAATGGATTGTGGCGAGCTTGTGCAGGCGAAGCGCCGATGATGTCTTAAGGTTCGTCGAGCGAAGTTCCGGAATTGACGGGTCGAGGAGTAGGTCGGAGGGCAGAAGCCGCGCGGGAATGACGGACGAAATGTAAGCGACCAGTATCTCCGGAACGACGCCCACCGGGTCAGTCAACAACAAGACTGGACGAACCTTCATGCCAGGCGCATCTCCGAAAGGGAACTTGGCGAGATAGATTTCACCGGGTTGCATCGATCGGTTGTCCGTCGTTGAGGGTGTAGATGTCTTGTGCGGGGTCATTCAAATCCGCTGACCATTCGGATGACACCCCGGCTGCCCAGGCGGGACCGCCTTCGTCTTCCTCCGAGACCAAAACGATAACGCGCACCGAACCGGCCGGCAAGCTTTGTGGCACGTCGGCATGGAGCCGGTGCTGGTCGTCAATCTCGCCCTGAAGTTCGACCGCCTTCGTGATTGGCATGAGGAGAGTATACGGCACCACCCTGCATCGAGGCAACTTTTCTCAGCACACTTGCCACTTGTCGTTAGTCCGCGGGCCGCTGCTCTTGTGTTGCTACTCGGCCACTTTCCACGTTACTTGCAGGACGGTGCTTTCAGTGCGCCTCCTGCGTGGAAATAACAGCGGAAACGGCTGGCCAGTCATTGGAAATTCTTGATCAACACCGCGTCGGTCGTGTCCGTGCCGCGGGAGAGGGCCAGGCGGCCGTTGCGGGACCAGTCGAACGAGAAAATCTTGTCCGAAGTGAAATGCGTCACTGGGTGCGGCGGACCGCCCGCGCTACGTCCACCCCTGATGGAGTCAAAAGTTTTCGATCATCCACACGTTAGCGTCCCCGCTCAGGCCTCCGCTGGCGAGATGTCGCCCGTCGGGCGAGGCTATTCCGCGAAGGTCAGAACCGGCCGGCTGCTGCCATATAACTTGCACCTTGCCATTCAGGTCCACGTGCAGCAAGTGCGTAAAACCGGCCCTGAACGCACCCAAGAATACACTGCGCGAATCGGCTGCCCAAATAAGAGAATTGATGTTCGTGTAGTCGTCGAGTGTAACAGCGCGAGTACCCTCACCCTGCAGTGGAATGAAGCGAACTTGAACCGCGTTCCAGTCCGCTTTCGCAATGGCCACCTGAGATCCGTCAGGAGACATGGAATGGATGTAACCGCCTGTCAGCTCGATCGGAACCCGCAGCAGTTCTTTGCCCTTGCCACCATGCGGGTCGAACGCCGTAAGGATCAACTCTCGCGGGTCCGCAGCTCGCGAAAAGTATGCACAGAAGTTAGCGGCACGATTGGTACACCAGAAAAATCCATAGGCTCCCTGCATCGGAAACACCGCTTCCGGAACTCGGCCGCTCAAGGGCGCTCGGTAGAGCTGGGGTACAGTTCCTGGCGGTGGATTGTGTGGCCAGGTCATGAACACGACCGATGAACCGTCAGGGGTCACCCTGGGTGAATCCATATCCAGCGCGGGCGAGGAAGCGATCACTTGAGCTGCGGTCCCATCAGACGCTTGTTTGTAGATTCCTACATGGCCTCCTCGTGCAGACGTGAAAACCACGAATCGGGAGTCGGCGGTCCAGGCATAGGGCCAGTTGTTATACTCGTCCATCGTCAGCCGGCGGAGATTAAGCAACCGATCGCCGTTGTTCGCCAGGTCTCCCACAAAAACCGAACTGTGGCTGCTGTCCCGGACATACGCCAGCCGTTTTCCATCGGCGGTGGCCGTGAGGCTGCCGATGTCGAACCCTGACCACTCGGTGAGCTGGCGTGGCTTGCCGTGAGCGGCCCCGCTCTGGGGGTCGACCGCCAGTTCCCACACATTGGTATTGCTGTGGCCTTCCGGGTCCGGGGACCACGGGGAGTAGATCAGACGCCCCGAGGGAAGCCAAACAAAAGGCGGCCACGCAGCAGCGAGCCCGCCGCCCGAGCGGCCTGGCCGCCGAGCGCCCCTGCCGCCCAAGTCCACAGGTCCGGACTCCTCGGAGGACAGGAGCGTCGTCTGGCTTGCCCCACTGAGATCGCAGCTTGCGAGAGTGACCGTGTGATTCCCTCCCCGGCCCGGGCTGCTCACGTGTTCGTAGGCAATCCGATTTCCCGTTGGAGACCAAACTGCGGTCGCGAAAGTGGACTCGCCGCTGGCGGAGAGTATCCTATGCGGAGATTCTCCGTGGGTACCCATTAACCAGATTTCGCGATCGCCCACCATGCTCGACACCCTTCTGAACACGATGTGGGAGCCGTCGGACGACACCCCATCCACCCGCATGTCTTCGCCCAACTCTTGTGGTGCACCCCCCAAGACCGGCATCACCCACGCGCTTGACGGCTTTCCTGGCAGGGCAAGTTCCACGATAAGGTGAGTCGAATCGGGATACCACGCGCCCAGGGACCAGGAGACCTCCGCAGACTCTCCCCCACGCGGGATGGACAGGGTCTGCGTTTCGCCCGTTTCGACGAGCTCGACGTGGATGCCAAGGTTGTCGTCGTAGGCCAAGTATTTCCCATCCGGCGAAATCGCGGCATCCCAAACGCGCGATTCCTCAGGGTTCGCCGTCAGGCTCCGCTGTTCAAGGTGGGACGGTGGCAGACCGCGATGGGTCAAGAACCAGGCGAGCGTTACGGCGGCCGCCAAAACCAAAAGCGCCGCGGCCAGAACCACGGATCGCGCCAACCGCCGAGCAGCGGGCACCGCCGCCCTCGATCGGCCGGGAGCTTCAGCTTGCTCTCGTCCGGCGGTAACAGGCTCGGCAGCGGCCGCGAATTTTCCAGATGTTGAATCGCGCTTCAGACGCTTCAGATCGGCGCGCAATTCCGCCGCCGTCTGGCAACGCAGGTCGCGGTCCTTTTCCAGCGCCTTGTGGATGATTTCTTCCAGCCGGGGCGGAAGCCCTGGGTTGAGCTGCAAGGGCGGCGGGGGAGTTTCGGCGAGAATGGCATGATAAATCAACGCCGTGGTGTTGCGCGTGAAGGCCCCGCGCCCCGTGGCCATTTCGTAAAGCACGGCGCCGAAACTGAACAGGTCTGTCCGCGTGTCGACTTCCTCGCCCCGCGCTTGCTCCGGTGACATGTAGGCCACCGTTCCCACGGCGGCGCCGGGGCTGGTGAGGTGATCTACTTCAATGGACGCTGTAGCGGCGATGTCCCCATCGCCGACGGACGGACGGCGGTCAGAGACCGCCGCTACAGGTGATGTCGACTTCGCCAAGCCAAAATCCAGGATCTTCGCCGCTCCACGGCTGGTGACGAAGATGTTCGCCGGCTTGATGTCTCGATGGATGATCCCTTTCGCATGCGCCGCGTCCAG
>DATFYM010000257.1:0-36144 GCA_035315065.1 Terriglobia bacterium | reverse complement strand
GTCTTCTCTGCCGCCTGCCTGGCCTTGGTTTTCTCCAGCTCGATCTCCATTTCCTTCATCTTCTGCTGGTGCTCCATCTCCCGCACCCGCAGGTCCTGCTGGACCTTGAGTTCACGTTCGCGGTACTTGAACCAGGAACCGATCGCGACCACGGCGATGATCATGACCCACAGACCATTATGGTTCAGGAACTCCATGAAGTCGTGCATACAGCCTCCCCTGACGAGCCTCGCCTCATGAGCGATGGGCCAGCAGTAGTATACTCGATGTCGGGCCGAGTTACCTCACCCGGGGGGCGGTACTGGTCTCGTTTGGTAAGAAGAAGGCAATCCACAGATTACACAGATTTCTCAGATTAGGAGAAGAAAGGAAAAGGAGTCAGGAGACAGAATGAAGACGGTCTTAGGCTGACTCCTGGCTCCTGTCTCCTTTTCTTTTTTCTTGATCTGAGAAATCTGTGGATTCCATTCTTTCCCAAATGACGCCCCCACGCTATGGGCGCTATGGGCCTCGATCGATTCCACACCGGCGGCGCTGTGATAAACTGAAGAGTCGGGGTAGTCAGTCTGGCGCTACAACAACTGCGGGTTGGGCGTTCTGGAGAGAAGAGGAAATTGCAAAACGTACAGAAGGAACTGTTGTCTAACGGCTTGACGGTGATCACCGAGGCCATGTCGGCCGTGCGCTCGGTCTCCATCGGCATCTGGGTCAAGACCGGGTCGCGCGCCGAAAGCGAGTCCGAAAACGGCATCACTCACTTCCTCGAGCACATGGTCTTTAAGGGGACCACGAACCGCTCGGCAGAGGAAATCGCGCGCTCGGCGGATTCCATCGGCGGCCACCTTGACGCCTTCACGGCCAAGGAACTCACCAGCTTCTCCATCAAGGTGCTGGACGAGCACGTGCCGCGCGCCTTCGATATCCTCTCCGACCTCCTCCGTAACCCGCTGCTGCGCTCGGAAGACATCACCAAGGAATCGCAGGTAATCCAGGAAGAAATCAAGATGGTGGAGGATACGCCCGACGACCTGGTGCACGAAATCTTCACTCAGAACTACTGGCCCCACCACGCGCTGGGCCGGCCCATTCTCGGCACGCGCGGGACCATCCGCAGCTTCGATCGCCAGCGCCTGTTAGGCTACTTTCGCCGGCATTATACGCCCAACAATATCATCATCACGGCGGCGGGCAATCTCAAACACCAGCAGATCGTTGAACTGATCGGGAAACAGTTCGGTGATCTGGCGGGCGGTCCCCGCCTCAACCTCGGGCCGGCTCCCGTCGCCCGTCCCATCATCAGCCACCGGCGCAAGAAGAACCTGGAGCAGGTGCATATCCTGGTGGGGACACCGGGCTACCCGCAGGCCCACGAGAAGCGCTTCCCTTGCTACCTCCTCAACACTATCTTGGGTGGCGGCATGAGCTCGCGCCTGTTTCAGAACATCCGCGAAAAACGCGGACTGGTATACGCAGTCTTCTCCGGCCTCAGCACGTTTCGCGACGCCGGATGCCTCAGCGTCTATGCCGGCACCTCGGCTGCCAGCGCGCGCACGGTGGTAGACCTCATCCTGGAAGAGTTCCGCCGCCTGAAGTCCGAGACGACCACTCAGGAGGAACTGCAGCGCGCCAAGGACTACCTGAAGGGGAGCATGCTGCTAAGCCTCGAGTCCACCGGGAGCCGGATGTCGAACCTGGCGCGCCAGGAGATCTACTTCGGCCGCTACATCTCGCTCGACGAAACCGCCGCTCAGATTGATGCCGTAACCCATGAAGACGTCATGAGCGTGGCGCGCGAGCTTTTCCAGAGCGACCGCATCGCGGTCACCATTCTCGGCCCACTTAACGGCTTCCGCCTCAACCGTCGCGCCCTCCAGTGTTGAGAGCGGTAGACGGCAGACGGAATCTGGTAGACGGGGAAAGCGGCCTTCCCGTGTACCGTCTACAGTCTAACGTCTGCGTCGACTACTTCTTCTGGTGCTCCAACAGACTACAGGCCTGCCCAGCGCCGCTGGGATCGATGGCGGCCTTGTCCTTATCGATGTGTTGGATCACACCGTCCTTGTCCACCACGAACGTGGTACGGTTGGCAAAGCCGTACTTCTCATTGAAGATGCCGTAATCTTTGGATACCGTTCGCTGGAAGTCGCTGAGGAGGGGAAAGGTGACGCCGATCTGCTTGGCGAATGCGGCGTTGGCAGGAGAGCTGTCCACGCTGATACCCAGAACCTGGGTACCCCCTTGCTCGAACTTGGCGATATCAGCCTGATACGCCTGTAGCTCCTTCGTTCACCCACCCGTGAAAGCCAAAACGTAAAACGCTAAAACCACGTTCTTCTTTCCCAGGAAATCGCTCAGCTTCACCTTATTGCCGTTTTGATCGGGCAGCGTGAAGTCAGGCGCCTTGTCGCCAACCTTGAGCTCAGCTCGTGCCGATGCAACAGAACCGAGGGTCACGATCAGCGCCGCTGCAATTACCAGCAGTTTTCTCACGAGTCTCCTCCTTATGATGTGGTTAGTCCCTTGCCCACCTCCCTCAGTATAGCGCGCCGGCTCGGTTGGAGCTATCAAGTTCCAATGACGCCCACCACCCCGGATCGCGACGATATCAGGGAGACGGTTTGCTCCGACCGCGGGTTCATCGTCGAATGACGGCGATCGTGGCCAGGCGAGTAATGGTACCAAGGCTCGGTGCGGTTGCAACCTCAGGCGAGAGTTCTGAATCGGTCGAGGATCTGGAAAACGACTATCGCCAGGGCGACGTTTACCAGAAGCACGCTGGCGAGGTCCAAGAGGTGGAAGGCCGGGGGTGGATCGAGCAGCACTGCCCGGAGACCGGCCAGGAAGAGGCCGTGAATGGTCAGGCACACCGCGGTCAGCAGTAGTCGCGGCATCAAACGGTCGAAGTCGAAGCGGAAGCTCGCGGACGCGGCGATATAACCAACCAGCGCGTTGGCCATGCCGGACATTCCCACCGGATTATGCGAGACGTACGAGAGTGCATCCTGCAGAAGACCGAGAGCAGTCCCGAACAACGTTCCGAAAACCTTGCTGCGTCGCAGCAGCGAGAAGTAAATGGTGACCAGGAGAGGGAAATCGAAGAGCTGTGCCAGAGGGATCTTGATGGGCAGGACGGTTTGCAGCAACAGCGCTACGAACACCGATACCCAGATCACTACCGGGTGTACGTGATAAACTTCAATCTCTCTGCGGACCGCGACAGGCATCATCCTGAAGGCTACCAGAGAAGCGGCATCCATGGGAATAACCACTAACTACTAGCCACTTCAAGAAGAGCTGTGGTATAAAAGTAAGACGACCTTTGGCCCACGCCATGACGGATCGTTGAAGACTGGCTCATTTTTCAAATTCTTGGAATACCGGAGAGCAAATGGAGGCGATCCTCGCCTTAGAAGACGGCAGGGTATTTCGGGGGCGCGGCTACGGCGCGTCCGGCGAGCGTTTCGGCGAAGTTGTTTTTAACACCTCTATTTCGGGGTATCAGGAAATCCTGACGGACCCTTCTTATTCCGGCCAGATTGTCATCCTGACCTACCCGCACATTGGGAACTACGGAACCAACCACCTCGATAGCGAGTCGGCAAAGCCCTATGCCGAAGGGTTGGTGGTGCGCGAGTTGACCGCGCTTGCCAGCAACTGGCGCTCGGAAAACGAGGTGTCGGACTTCCTGGCCGGGTTTGGCGTACCCGCGATTTCCGATATCGATACGCGAGCCCTCGTCCGCCACTTGCGGAAGTACGGCGCCATGCGCGGCGTCCTCTCCACTGTCGATGACGACGAAGCGAGTCTGGTGGCGAAAGCCAAGGCATCGCCAAGCATGGTGGGGCTCGACCTGGCAAGCCGGGTGACCGCATCCGTCAGGTACGAGTGGCGCGAGGGTACGCACGACATCCTGCACGTAGAGGCAGGCTTGGGTCCGGCATCCTCCCACGCCCAGCAACCGGAAGCCGACTCGCTACCGCGTTACCACGTGGTGGCTTACGACTACGGTATCAAGCACAACATCCTGCGGCGGCTGGTGGATGTAGGCTGCCGCGTGACGGTGGTTCCCGCCATGACCTCGGCCGCAGACTGCATGGCGCTCAAACCCGATGGCGTCTTTCTATCCAACGGCCCGGGCGATCCCGAGCCGGTCACATACGCCGCCCAAGCCGTGCGGGAGATGATGGGCCGCGTACCCATCTTCGGCATCTGCCTCGGCCACCAGATCGTCGGCCTGGCACTGGGCGGCAGGACCTACAAGCTGAAGTTCGGCCACCACGGCGGCAACCACCCGGTGATGAACCTGGAAACCCAAAAGGTGGAGATCACAGCGCAGAATCACGGCTTCGCCGTCGATCCCGATTCGCTGAAATCGAGTGATGTGGTTCTGACCCACCGGAATCTGAATGACGATACCCTCGAGGGACTGCGCCATCGGTCGCTGCCGCTCTTCAGCGTTCAGTACCACCCGGAGGCATCGCCAGGCCCACACGATTCGGCGTACTTGTTTGACCGGTTCGTGAAGATGATGGAAGAGTTTCGGCAAGGGTGAAGAGTAAAGGATGAAGGGTAAAGGGTGAAGGGTAAGGAAGTTACGCTATGCAGTTCCATCAGTTTCTCGAGGAAACGGCTGCCAGAGGGGAGGTCGTCAATCTGGTGTTCGAGGAACGCCTTTTCAATGTCGTCGGCATCCTCCACAAGATTGCCGATCCGCTGACGGCAGCCAATATCCCTTACGAGGTCATCGGCGGGCTAGCCGTTCTAATCCACGTGGAAGAGGCGGACCCGACGCATTCAGTGCTGACGCGAGACGCGGATATCCTGATCGACCGCTCCAACCTGGACCGAGTGGTTGCGGTCGCGGAATCGCAAGGCTTCCGGTTTCGCTATGTGGCGGGCGTAGACATGCTTTTGTACGGCGACAAGGCCGTCAACGCCGTCCATCTCCTCTTCAGCGGCGAGAAGGTGAAGCCCAGCCAAGTGATCCTCAATCCGCCGCTGGCGCCGGAGCGCAAGATGATAAAAGGGCAAGAAGTCTGGGTGGTTCCGGTAGCTGACTTGGTGCGGATGAAGCTGAACGCCAATCGGGATAAGGACCGCGTTCACATACGAAGCCTCGACGCAGCCGGCCTGATCGGGCCCGAAATCGAGCGCGGGCTGCCGGAGTCCCTGCGGGCTAGACTTCAGCAGGTGCGGGAAACGGAGTGATGTAATACATATAATACGTAGTAATTTGCAAGCGCGGGCTTTCGGGAACAGCTGATGGTACCCCCGAAGGAGGAAGCATGGCGACGAAGACGGCGCTGACGTGGGAACAGTTCCTGGCGGCGGGAAAAGAATGGCAGCGCTGGGAGTGCGTAGACGGGGAGGTGAAGTTCATGTCGCCGCACATGGGAGGCAACCACTGTACGGCAGTGATGAGTATCTGTCTGGCCGTAAATGAATACTCAAGCCGGCGTCCAGAATGGATGAGTTTTCCGACGGATGTGACCTTCACGATGGCGTCGGGGAACTGGCGCTGCCCGGACTGGGCTCTGGTGCGCCGTCAACGCTTTGGCGAAGGCGGCATCCCCGAAGGACCCGTACCATTCCCGCCCGACGTTGCCTTCGAGGTGATCTCGCCCAACGATACTTGGTTGGACATTCAAAACAAGCGCCGGGACTATAAGAAGAACGGAGTGACTCAGGTGTGGGTCGACCCGGAGGAGCGCACAGTTGAGGTGATCAGCCCGAGGCACAGAACCCGTACTTTCACGGAGGGCGAAGCTGTAGTTATCGAGGAACTGACGGGTTTTGCAGATGACCCTGTTTCCGCTTCGCGCCAGCCAAGAGTGACCCTTCGACTCCGCGCGGTGCGAGCACCTAAGGACGACAAGACTAACGATTGGCAGGCCAAGTGACACCTCATCGAGGGTATGCCTGATGTTGGAAAAACCGCAACGCCAACTCGAATCGATCCGCAGGGGGTTCGCCGAAATCGAAGCGGGACATTGCATCCCGCATGAGGCCATGAAAGCGTGGTTGCTGTCGTTGGGCTCGGATCACGAATTGCCGCCGCCAAAGTGCGCGTGCGGCAAATCTCATGATGAGCCGGGCCGGGGACAACAACGTGGGCAACGCGTCAAAGACAGAAAGCCTTAGGACCAGAATTTATGAAAATAAGGGCCTTATCCGAAATTAGAGATAGGAAGGGGGAGGTGAACTTCGGTCCTAAAACTGTTTGCGGGGAACTGTTGACCCATGCGCTGCATCTGATATAATCGGAAATGCCTCCGAAGTAGGTCGGATTTGGAGGTGATTGCAGTCGGTGATACCTCGGAGAAGGGAGGGCTAGTGTATGGCGAAAGAGAGAGCGTCGATGCGATTCCAAGCTGATCTGTCTCCCAAGGACGCGGCGATTCTGGAGTCCCTCAAATCCGAACTGGACGTCAGAAGCAATGCCGAATTGCTGGCTCAGGCTCTGGCTATCATATCCTGGCTGGTCCGTGAACGGCGAAGCGGACACACCGTGGCGAGCATCGACAGGGAAAATCGAGTACGCGAGTTGGTGTCTCCGTTTGTAGAGCGCGCGGCCGTAGAGTACAAACCGCCCAGTGACCAGATTGATTGGACACCCCAAGAACTTGCAAGCCTTGCTGAGCTAGCTTCGGCGGAACCAAGAGAGCCGACCAAGGAACTGGTTGCCGCAATGACGGGCCGCGGTCCGATTCTGGATTCGCTGAGATCCGGTCCCGAATTGCTGGCTAGGACGGAGGAATTGGCCGCCAAGCCGCACCTCAGTGAGCAAGAGCAATTGGAAGAGGTGCGGCTAAAGAAACTGAAGGAGCGAGCGAAAGGCCAGATGGAGACACTGGTGGCGCAGGCTAAAATCCTCCATTAAGGGTGTAGCGTGAAAAGATTGCAGCCGTTCGCGTTGTGGAGGAACAGGCAGGACTCCACGTGCCGAAAGCCGTGGAATCGGGGTCACTAAAAAAAAAGGCGACGGTGGACCTACTTATCTGCCAGCTCGAAAAGCATCACATAAGAGCAACATTTGACTGTGGGGACTTGGCTCTTAACGACTACTTCAGACGCTACGCTTGGCAAAACCAAGTGAGGCATCAAATCGGCGCAACCTATGTTGCTGTCGACGAGAGCCAGCCCCAGGTCGCAATTGGATACTATACCCTGGCCATGACGGAGATTTCCTCCGATTCGCTGCTAGAACTCTCGGCAGCACTGAAGAGCCTGCCGTACCCCGCCATTCCAGCCGTACTCCTTGCGCGACTAGCGGTTGACAGGAGGTTTAATGGACGCGGGCTGGGGCGGAAGCTCTTGGCAGACGCGTTCCACCGCTCACTGCAGATCGGGAGGCAGGTGGGGTGCCGATGCCTTATTGTGGATGCCTACCCAAGCGCAGTTGATTGGTACGCGAAGTTCGGATTGATTGAAATCCCAGGTGCGCGCTTGGGTGCCAACACAAGAAAGATGTTCGTTGATCTTCGGACCATCGAAAAAGCCCGAATTTAAAAAACGAAGCCACCGATTTGATTGATAACAAAGGATCGGCCCTTGGCAAGATCAGGAACGAAGCCATCGTTTTGGGGCCAGGAGGCGGTTGGGCCGTTGGCCACAGGTAGTGGCGAAGGGCACGGTCGAAGCAGTGGTTTTGACGGAACAAAGCGGAGGAGTCGTTGAAAACAAAGGACAGTCTCAAAAGAACAAAGCGGAAACAAAGCGAAAACGAAGAACCTCAGGCCCCTTCAGGCTCTGCATCGCTGGAACCTTGCGAGGTCGATCTACTTACCCGGCGAGGGTTTGGTCGCCCAACGAGACGAGTAACGATTGACGACCTCAGAGAGGGTATCTTTTTGAAATGTCGGAAGAACAGCAACACCAACTTAAAATCGATCCGCAGGGGGTTCGCCGAAATCGAAGCGGGACATCACATCCCGCACGAGGCCATAAAGGCGTGGTTGCTGTCGCTGGGCTCGGCTCACGAATTGCTGCCGCCGAAATGCGCTTGCGGCAAATCTCACGACGAGCCGAGCCGGAGAGAAGGCGAGACGTCAGGTTAGCTCACACTGCCAGTGATGTCGGGAACAGCATCGGGGTGGTTGGATGCAAATTGGAAAACTGGGGAGGAAATATCGATGAAGCCTGGATTGTGGAAGGACATCATTGTTCTCGTCGCCTTCCTGATCCTCGTCCGCTTGCTCCTCGCATGGTTTCACCGAGGCACTGAGATGGGGACGGGATTGACGCTCGACGGATACAACATTGTGGTAATCACTTGCCTCGCCGCTGGTCTTGGCTTTGGCGCGGTCGTGCTTCAGTTGAGGGACCAGCATCGAGCCGACAAGGAAGACGAGAAAAGGCGAAGATGCTCTGTGGCGAAAGCGTTACTCGCGGAGATAGAAGATTGGGAAAAACACTTCCTTCCGGGTGTTCAGAAAGCGCTCGCAGATACCGACCCAGAAAAGGTGACCAAGGACAAATTGCCATGGCTAGGTTCGCCAAGCCCCAATCCGTTTGAGGTATACCGTGGCAATGTCAGCGAGATCGGCCATTTCGATTACGGAGTGGTCGCGGCCGTCATCGCGTTTTATAAGACTTCCGCTGAGCATCTTAGGGCCTATGAAGACTATCGGACTACCTTCGGGCGCCTCAATGCATCATGGGAGACACCTGAAGCGTTGGAGGAAGCACGATACTGTCTGAAACTGATCAAGGCGCCCATTCCAACGGTCATCAGCTTTGCTAACAAGGCGTGCCTGGAGCTGCGGAAGCTGGTTGACTGACCGCCACAAAGGCCGGGGTACGCTACTCGACAATTAAGATGCCCAAACGAACTGACATCAAGAAAATCCTCATCATCGGCTCTGGCCCGATCGTCATCGGGCAGGCGTGCGAGTTTGACTACTCGGGCACGCAGGCCTGCAAGGCGCTCCAAACCGACGGCTACGAAGTGGTGTTGGTTAACTCGAATCCGGCCACTATCATGACCGATCCCGAGTTCGCCGACCACACTTACGTCGAGCCGCTTACCGCCGAGTATCTCGAAGCCATCATCGCCGCCGAGCGCCCGGACGCACTGCTGCCCACGGTGGGCGGACAGACGGCGCTGAACCTCTCGGTCGAGTTGGCGGAAAAGGGCACGCTGGAGCGTTACAACGTGCAACTGATCGGCGCCTCGGTAAACGCCATCAAGATGGCGGAGGACCGCCTCTGGTTCAAGGACGCGATGCAGAAAGCCGGTCTCGACCTGCCGCGCAGCGTCCTGGTGAACAACCTCGACGCGGCCATGAAGGCGGCGGAGCATCTCGGCTTCCCGCTGGTCCTGCGACCCTCGTTTACCTTGGGTGGGACGGGCTCCGGCATCGCTTATAACCGGGAGGAGTTCGAGGAGAAGATCGAGTTCGGGATCCAGATCAGCCCCGTGCACGAAGTGCTGGTGGAAGAGTCGGTGATCGGCTGGAAGGAATTCGAGCTGGAAGTGATGCGCGACGGCGCCGATAACGCGGTGGTGGTCTGCTCCATCGAGAACTTCGATGCCATGGGCGTACACACCGGCGATTCCATCACCGTCGCCCCACAGCAGACGTTGACGGACAAGGAATACCAGCGGATGCGCGACGCGGCTTTCCTGGTGATCCGCACCGTGGGCGTGGAGACCGGCGGCTCCAACATTCAGTTCGCGGTGGAACCCGGGACCGGGCGCATGGTGGTGATCGAAATGAACCCGCGCGTCTCCCGCAGCTCGGCGCTGGCCTCCAAAGCTACCGGCTTCCCCATCGCCAAGATCGCCGCGCGCCTCGCCGTGGGCTATCGCCTCGACGAGATCCCCAACGACATCACCCGCATGACGCCCTCCTGCTTTGAGCCCACCATCGATTACGTGGTGGCCAAGATTCCCAAGTGGGCGCGCGACAAGTTCCCGGAGTCCGATCACACGCTGGGCACGCAGATGAAATCAGTGGGCGAGGTCATGGCCATCGGGCGTACCTTCAAAGAAGCACTGATGAAGGGCATGCGGTCGCTCGAGACCGGGCGCAAGACGCCGACGCCGCCCTCCGATCCGGCGGAACTGGAGCAGCGCCTCATCACTCCACATCCGGAGCGGCTGTGGGACATCTTCTTCGCGCTGGGGTTGGGGCACAGCGTGGAATCGGTGGCCGAGCTCACGCACATCGACCCGTGGTTCCTGAACCAGCTTCAGCAAATCGTTGCCATGCAGGACGAGTTGAAACGCTTCGAAGTGGATTCGGTGCCCGCCCCCGTGCTGCGCGAGGCCAAGCGCTACGGCCTCGGTGACGCGCACCTGGCCGAAATCTGGGCCACCAGCGGAGAGAAGGTCCGCGAGCGTCGCCTCGAGACGCGCGTGCGCCCGGTCTTCAAGCGCGTTGATACCTGTGCCGCCGAGTTTGAGTCGTTCACGCCTTACCTCTATTCAAGCTATGAGGAGGAGGACGAAGCGGAGCCCACGGGCCGCCGGAAGATCATGATCCTGGGCAGCGGGCCCAACCGCATCGGCCAGGGAATCGAGTTCGACTACTGCTGCTGCCACGCCGCTTTCGCGCTCAGGGACCAGGGCTACGAGACGATCATGGTGAACTGCAACCCCGAGACCGTCTCCACCGACTACGACACCTCCGACCGGCTCTACTTCGAGCCGCTCACTTTTGAAGACGTGATGGCCATCGTGGACGCGGAGAAGCCGGACGGCGTCATCGTGCAGTTCGGCGGCCAGACGCCGCTCAACCTGGCTCGGCAGTTGCAGCAGGCGGGGGTTCCCATCATCGGCACCTCGCCGGACTCGATCGAGCTGGCGGAGGACCGCAAGCACTTCGGGGCCCTGCTGGCGCGCCTGGGCATCCCCCAGCCGGAAAACGGCGCCGCCATGAACGCCGAGGAGGCCCTGGCCATCGCGCGGCGCCTCGGCTACCCGGTGCTGATCCGGCCCTCCTACGTGCTGGGTGGAAGAGCCATGGTAATAGCCTATGACGATGCCACCGTGACCGACTATGTGCGCCGCGCCGAAGAGCTGCAGCGCGCCTTTCCCCTCCTGGTGGACCGCTTTCTGGAGAACGCCACCGAGGTCGACGTGGACGCGCTGGCCGACGGCGAGGACGTGACCATCGCCGGCATCATGGAACACGTCGAGGAGGCGGGCGTCCACTCCGGCGATAGCTCCTGCGTGCTGCCATCGGTGCACCTCACCGAGGAGCAACTCGCCGCCCTGCGGGACTACACGGTAAGGCTGGCGCGCGCGCTGAAGGTGGTGGGGCTGATGAACGTGCAGTATGCCATCCCCGACGCCGGCCGCAACGGCAAGGTCTACGTGCTGGAAGTGAATCCCCGCGCCTCACGCACCGTCCCTTACGTCAGCAAGGCCACCGGCGTGCCTTTGGCGAAGGTGGCCTCGTGCCTCATGGTGGGCCGAAAGCTGAGGGAATTCGGGCTCGACGCGGAACTGCCGGTGCACTCCTATTTTGTCAAATCGCCGGTGTTTCCGTTCCTGAAGCTGCCGGGCGCTGATACCCTGCTGGGGCCGGAAATGAAGTCGACCGGCGAAGTCATGGGGGTAGCGTCGAGCTTTGGGCTGGCGTTCTCCAAGGCCCAGCTCGCGGCGGGTCAGGAAATCCCTTCCTCCGGGCGCGTCTTCATCTCCGTCAACGACCACGACAAGCCGCGGGCGATCGAGCTGGCGCGCGAGCTGACGGAAATGGGCTTCAAGCTGGTGGCGACGCGCGGAACCAGGGCCGCCCTGGCGGCGGCGGGCATCGCGGCGGAGCGAGCCCAGAAAGTACACGAGGGCCGGCCCAACGTGGTCGACCTGATCAAGAGCGGCTCGCTTTCCTTGCTCATCAACACCCCGCTCGGACGCGCCTCACGCTTCGACGACAAGGCGATTCGCCGCGCCGCCGTCCAGTATCGCGTCCCGTCCATCACCACGCTGGCCGGCGCTGCGGCCGCCGTGCGGGGAGTTCGCGCCCAGCGCGAGCAGGGCATCAGCGTGGCCAGCCTGCAAGACTTGCATCATGCCCCGGCGGCCGGTGGTCCCGTCGCAGTGGCAGGGCCGGAAGCAGTGACGAGTGACGAGTGAAATTGTCGATTGCAGATTGACGATTGACGATTGGAAGAGAAGAAAGGCATCCACAGATTACGCAGATTTCACAGACTCATGATTAGAAGACAAGAGAGGCGAATTGTGTTGTTCTTTATCTTGTCCTCCATCTGTGTAATCTGCGAAATCTGTGGATTCGGCTCTTCTCTTCCAATCGTCAATCGTCAACCTGCAACCGACAATTCTTAGAAGGGGATGTCGTGGTCGTGGACAAGCTGCAGGCCCTGCGCGGTGATCTGGTAGAGGGCCTCGTAGCGAGCCGGCTTGTCGCCGTGCTGCACGGCTCGGACGTACTCATCTTCCCGAAGGTAGCGGACGGCCACCGTCTGCGGGCCGACATCGATCCTGCCGTCGTAGGCGTCGACGTCCTGCCAGAGCGGCTTCAAGGACTGGCCGTCAAAGTCGTAGAGGATGGCGGTGAGCCGTGGCTGGCTGCGACCGAGCCGGGTTCCCCAGAGGATGAAGCGCAGGTCGCCGGAGGGCGGCACCGGCAGGAACTCATAGTGCAGGTCGGTGCGCGGTACGAAGTGGGTCACCGCGGCCAGGCGCGTCTCGCCAGCGGCGGTCGCATAGACGGCCACCACGTTGACGCGCTCGTAATCCGTCCAGCCAAGCGTGTAGCCCACCCCTGTTAACAGGGTCCCCTTCCAGGGGCGCACAAAGGCGCGGGGCCAGGCAAAAACCGGATAGTGAAGCAGCTCGAAGGCGGCTTCCAACTCGCGGCGCACCGGCACGTCGCTTGGCTCCGCCTTGGGATCACGGGCGGCGAGCCACTCCTGCATGTGATCGAGCACCAGCTTCTCGATGGCGCCGGTGGTAGGGCCCGACTCATCGAGCGCCAGACCCTTGAGCTGTGTCGCCAGATTGTTGATCTTGTGGGGCAGGTCGGCGGGAGGCGGCGCCGCTTTCTTCTTCTTGGCATGGACCACGCCCGCACCGAGGGCCATGCACATCATCAGCAGTCCGACAGCACGCATGATTCGAGCCGCCTTCCGGTCCGGCCCGGAGTCCACATCAAATGTCGTCCCCTTACTGTTTCTCATCCTTCCTCTTCCCAATCGCGGGGCCCACGACCTCAAAACAAAGAATTGACGATTGCAGATTGACGACTGGAAGAGCAATCAGCTTTCAGCTATCAGCCATCAGCAAGAACCGGCCTTTTCATGCTGAGAGCTGACCGCTGATGGCTGAAAGCTGTTTCCAATCGTCAATCGTCAATTCTTCGACGCTCGTCACGCGCCACTGTCTTACTGCGACCATCGAGTCGGCTGACGGTCCCAACGATGACGTCGCAGCTCCTGGTAAAAGTCGGTCGCCAGCGAACCCAAGTCGCTGGCGGCCAGGTTGGACTCCACGTGCTTCGCTTTGCGCATTCCCGGAATGATTGTGCTGACGGTGTCGTTCATCAAGATGAACCGTAGCGCGGCCTCAGGAAGAGTGGTGCCGCGAGGAATCCGCGGCTTGAGCGCTTCCACACGGTCGACGGCGGCGTTCAAGTTCTCCGGCACGAAATAGGTGTTGCGCCAATCGCCGTCGGGCCACTTGCTCTCTTTGGTCAGCGTCCCCGTGAGCGTACCTTCGTCGAAAGGCACCCGTGCAATCACCGGCACGTCGTGCTCGCGGCAGGCAGGGAACAACTCGTCCTCCGGGCTCTGATCGAAAATATTGTAGATCACCTGCACGGCGTCCACCAGGCCGGCGCGTACCGCCCGCACTCCGTTCCAGGGCTCCCAGCGGTTGATGCTGATCCCCACGGCCCGGATCAGCCCGCGCTGCTTGAGTTGGTCCATCTTCTTCGCCCAGCGATCGTCGGCCACCCAGGCGTCCTCCCAGGTGTGAAACTGGATCAGATCGATGGTCGCGACGCCAAGATTGGTGAGGCTGCGTTGGACGTAGTCTTCGATGTGCTCGGGCGGATAACACTCGTCGAGGGTGAACTCGCGTCGACTGGGCCAGCGGCCGTTCTTAGGAGGAATCTTGGTAGCGGTGTAGAGCCGCTCGGTCGGATTGGCGCGCAGGAGTCGCGCCAGCAGCCCTTCGCTGTGGCCGGCCCCATAAGCCCAGGCGGTATCGAAGAAGTTGCAGCCCAGGTCCACGGCCCTCTGCAACGATGCCAGGGACTCATCGTCGTCTGAGCCCGTCCAGCCGCCCATTCCCCACATGCCGTACCCAATCTCGCTCACCTGCCATCCCGTTCGCCCGAACCTGCGGTATCTCATTCGACCCCCCCGATCGCATTGACGGTTTACGATAGCCGATCAAAATCGGCGAAGCACCATTGTCGCTCAAAGCCGGTGGCCTCAACCAAGAAAAAGGCCTCACCACAGAGGCCACGGCGTGCACAGAGTCTTCGTCTTCCAAAATCTCGTGTGGGGCCAGTGTATTCTTCGAGCGCGGGAAGGGATGGAGAGCCCACCCCAGCGCCAGCGAGCAGCACCTGGGACGCCTCTTTTCTGTGCCCTCTGTGGGACTCCGCAAACCCTGTGTTGAGCGCTGAGCCTGCACAAGCTCGACAGCCAACCCACATTCTTCGGTTCGCTGGGTTACTGTGCCAACACCAGGACATCAAATCTCCCTGGGCCCAAGCGCCGCTGGAGCTGATCGAGGATGGTCCGCACCTGAGTGGCGGTCTCATGGGGACCGGAGATATAGAAGGGCTTGCCGTCATGCCCGTACTCGAAACGCGTCGGGCAGTCCATACCTTGCACATCGCCGAAGATCTGGCGCGCCACGGCATAGTCCTCATGCGGATTGAATCCTAGCTCGTGCGCGTAAGCTACGCCACCTTCTACCAGCTTCCGGAAGCAGGCGGGATCCATCGGCTGCAAGCTCTCTCCCGGCGACCAATTGCTCCGGCGCTTAGCATACTCAGCTCTGGCCACGATGGCAAAAAGGGCGTTCTTGACCCCCAGGCAGAACACGTCCAGCAGGAACACGGCCAGGGCGATGCGCCCATCCGGCAGCGCGCGACTGAAAACCAAGTTGCCGAGCCCCTGCTCGAACAGGTTCGCGGGGACCAGAGATTCATGGATCGGGGCATTGACGGCCAAGGCCATGTGCGGCGGCATGCTCTCAGACTCCCCTGGCGGCGGGAGTGTGTTCTTTGCTTCCCTTTTTCGCTGGCGGGCCAGGTATTTTTGATGTCTGATTTCACGTTTGGTCATAAGTTCCCTCAGCAAGCTTGGTTTATACCTAAGTTTCAGCTCGTATAGTTTAGCCCACCACCGCGACTTGAAGAAAGATAAGCCTTGCCTCCCATGCCCCGGTTAGAATTTGTTAGAATCGTCGCCTTGGTGCGAAACTCTCAGCTCATGTTCCGACCCTCGCGCACACAACTTCTCGGGTGCTTCCTGCTGCTGGCGATGGTCCTGATCCTGTTGCTGGCCCGCTACCTGCGCCTGCTGTGGTGGAGTCGTTAGTGCTCGTCCCGCTTTGATGGCTTCATGTCTGGCAAGAACGGCGTGCAGGGTAAGATCCGCGGTTCCGCCTGTGCCCTTCTCCTTCAATTGAACGCGGGTACGGGCCTTGACAAACTAGTTAGTTAGCGGCAAGATAGTCCGCTAGGGAGGTAGACGATGGAGTTGGGGCGCCGGGCTTTGATGCGTGACCTCATGGTAGCGGGATCCTTGACGTCTGTGCTCCCCCTGGCAGGCAGGCTAGCAGGAGACCTCCTGGCACAAAGCCCCGGCCAGCCGGAGTCTGGTGAGTTCGATCAGAAGGCCGCTGACTTCTGGAACCATTTCGCGGATTCACTCCCGGGCGGTAATGCGAAACAAGAAAAAGGAGCGCCAGGGGTGGGCGACGTCCGCGAGGCGAGCGTGGCGGACCTGGGGCGGGCTCCCGAGTTCTTCCATTACAGCAGCCACAAGGGCTTTCGTGACGCGGTTGACATACCTCCCGAGGAATTGCTGCCCACCGGGGACGTAGCGGTCAGTCTCAACGTCGAGGCGTTTCGGCCGTCGGAGGGCGATCGAAGCACGTTCGAACGGCTCCAGTCGGCGCAACTCCGCATCGACGTCACCCAGGAGAAGTCCCTGGTCGACCTTCTGGACCGTTCAGCTTGGACGGCGCTCGCGGCTCTCTTCCCTGGCAAGAATGGGAAGCTACCGCCGCTTGCGGATATGAGCTTCGATCCCGTCACCACGTGGGAGAAGATGCAGAACATCCTGTTGCCGGGCGGCTCGGGCCACTGGGCGCTGAACCTGTTTATTCAGAACAAAGCGTCCCGGCTGGCTAAGATCCTGGGCACCATCACCAATGAGGCCGGACGTTTCGCGCCCATCCTGGGCTTGCCGGCCATCAGCGTTTCAGCGCTCCGCGCCTTTACTGGTTTTTATGGCTACTTCCAGCCGTCAACCGAGTTTGTTTTCAACAGCGTCCCCACTCGCGTGCTGGCCACGGCCACGGCGTTGAAATCAACTGGAGGCTCGCGGGGATTGCCCCTGGTACCGGGTAACTACGTCATGGTGCCTCGCGATCAAATCCGTGCCTTCGCAGCAGCCATGAGCGATCACGAGCTCAGGCAGGGATATGTTGTTCCAAAAGGCACGCCGGCGACCAAAGTTTACGAGACGGCTCTGGCGGCCGTCCCTGATGTGACCTACGTGACGGTGAATGTGGGATTGCGGACTTTCGCGGTCGCGCCGGCCGGCTAGGTCGAGCCCAAGCAGCTATGAGCAATGAAAGAGTGGGCTGCTATCTCACCGCAATCATAGCGTTGGCAATATTGGCAACGGGCTCGCTCTCCGGCCAGGAAGCGCGCTGGCAGGAACTGAACACGCGGGTGGGGAAGCTGTACGAGGAGGGGAGGTACAAGGACGCTGTTCCGGTGGCGGAGGAGGCCCTTCAGGTTGCCGAGCAGACCTTCGGCCCCGAACGCCCCGAGGTGGCCGTGAGTCTGGACGGCCTCGCCGAGATGTACCGCGCCGGTGGCCGGTACGCCGAGGCGGTGCCGCTCGTGGCGCGCGCCCTCGGAATCCAGGAGAAGTCCTTAGGCCCAAACGATCCCGATGTGGCCACGAGCCTCAATAACCTGGCGGGGCTTTACAAGGCGCAGGGCAAATACCAGGAAGCCGAACCGCTCTACCAGCGTGCTTTGGGGATTCGCGAAAGGGCGTTCGGACCCGAACATCACGAGGTCGCCACAAGCCTCAACAACCTTGCGGAACTCTATGACGCCGAAGGCCGCTACGACAAAGCTGAACCGCTCTTGCAGAGGGCGCTGGCCATTCAGAAAAAGTCACCGGATGACCTCGGTACAGCCAACGTCCTCGCCAACCTCGCCGCACTGTATCAGGCCCAAAGCCGTTACGCCTTGGCCGAGCCGCTTCTCCAGCGGGCGCTGGCCATTCAGGAGAAGTCCTTTGGCCCGGAGCATATCGCGGTAGCCGACACCCTCGACAACCTTGCCACGCTGTATGAGGCTCAAGGCCGTTACGCCGAGGCCGAGGCCCCCATGAAGCACGCCCTGGAGACAGCGGAGAAAACTCTCGGGGCCGACCATCCTAACCTCGCCATCTTTCTCAACAACCTGGCAGAGCTGTACGTCGTCGAGGGCCGCTACGACCAGGCGGAACCACTGCTCAAAGGCGCATTGGCCATCCGGGAGAAGGCGCTTGGGCCAGACCACCTCGAGGTCGCTGGCAGCTTGCATAACCTTGCTGCGCTCTACCAGACTCAGGGCCGCTACCCGGAGGCCGTGCCTCTGGTCGCGCGAGCTCTGGCGATCCGGGAGAAAAACCTGGGCCCTGAGGCCCCAAGCGTCGCGAGCAGCCTCAACAGCCTGGCGGAACTACGCGACCACGACGGCAACTACACCGAGGAGGAGTCGCTGCTGAAACGTGCCTTGGCCATCCGGACCAAGTCCTTCGGGCCCGAGCACGTCGGAGTCGCCAACACCCTCAACAATCTTGCTGAGGTGTACGATACGGAGGGCAAATACACGGAGGCCGAACCGCTGCTGAAGCGTGCTCTGGCCATCCGGACGAAATTGCTTGGTCCGGACCATCTCGACGTAGCTGAGACGCTCAGCAACATGGGCGCGATGTACTACGGCTGGCAACGTCCCGAACAAGCCGAGGCGGCTTTTACGCGCAGCCTGGAGATCGTCTCCAATCAGTTTCAGCAGCAGTTCCCGTACATGAGTGAAGCGGACCGTCTGAGTTTTGCGGATACGGTCTCCGGCATACTTGCTCTCTACTTCAGCTTCTGCCTGACTTACCGGGACCACAACCCCGCTGGGGCGGGCAGGATGTACAACGTGGCCGTCTGGGAGAAGGGGCTGGTGGCTCGAAGCATCGCGGCGCTGCGGGCCAGGGTTGCCGCCAGCGGAGATAAGGAAGCCCTGGAGATGCTCGATCGGCTTACGGCCAGGCGATCTCAATTGGCAGCGCTCGAATCGAATTCCAGCAAGGAAGAGCCAGCCGCGGCCGAGAATCTCGAGCGCGAGACCAATGAAATGGAGGAGCAACTGGCACGCCGGTCGGCGGCCGCCGCCGAGGACCAGAGCCTGACCCGCACCACGTGGCAGGACGTACGCCGGGCGCTGGAGCCGGGCGAAGCCGCGGTGGAGTTTCTCCGATTCGATTCCTACGACGGTCGAAGGTGGACGAAAGATGAAGCTTACGTAGCCCTGGTGGTGACGCCAAAGAGCGCCGTTCCGGCGATGGTGCCTCTCGGTGAGGCAACGAAGCTGGAGGCCCAACCTCTGCAGGATTATCTGCGGCTGGTGCAGCAACGCCAGCCGACGAGTGGGGCGGGCGCGGCGGGACGAGCAGGAGTGGCCTTTTACGAGGCTTTCTGGAAGCCTCTGGAAAGGGCGCTCGGCGGAGCGAGCCGGGTGTACTTTTCGCCGGACGGCCTGCTGGATGAAGTGTCCCTGGGAGTGATTCCGTCGACAGACGGGAAGCTCCTGGTGGACCGCTACGACTTGCGTGAGGTAACCAGCACCGGGGACCTCTTGCGACGGCCGGTGAACTCGTCCGCGAACACAGCCTTGCTGGTCGGCAATCCGAAATTCGCGTTGACCGCGCAGGAACACCGTCAGGCGTTGACCGAACTTCGAGAGCAGGCCGCCCTGAATGCTCAGGTCACACTGCCCGAGACCGCGAATGTCGCGGGTCAGCCGGGCGCCACTGAGCCGGGCCCCGGTCGGCGCGAGGCCGGACAGGCTGACAACTGCCATTACGAGGTGCCTGTCGGAGGGGTCACTTGCCCGCTGCCGGAGACCGAGGTTGAGGTCGAATCGGTGGCCAAGATGCTATGGGCGAAGAACTGGCAGGTCGGGGTATACGAGCAGGCACGAGCGCTGGAGGAAGTGGTCAAGGGAGCGAAGCATCCTCGTCTCTTGCACATCGCCACGCACGGACTCTTTCTCGCCAACCGAGATACCGCGCGGGAAGGTGCGACTGGACAATTGGCGTCGGAACCCGCAGACCCGATGCTGCGTTCCAGCTTGTTGTTTGCAGGGGCCGACCGGGTACTAAAAGGACTGCCCCCGCTTGAGGGGACGGACGGCGGCGAGCTGACGGCCTACGAGGCCAGCGGCCTCGACCTGGAGGGCACAGAGCTGGTCGTGCTGAGCGCCTGCAAGACGGGTCTGGGGACAGTACAGAACGGCGAAGGGGTGTTTGGGTTGCGACGCGCTTTCGAGGAAGCAGGAGCGCAGTCGGTGTTGATGAGCATGTGGTCGGTTCCAGACCGAGAAACGCAGGAGTTGGTGCAACTATTCTACCAGAAGTGGCTTGGGGGAGAAGAGAAACACGAAGCGCTGCGCGAAGCCCAACTCGAAATGCGGGAGACGGTGGAAGCCCGTTACCACGCGGACGTGCCTTACTACTGGGGCGCCTTCGTGCTGGTCGGTCGCTGAGCTGGACGCCCGAATGATCCGGCGAGCCGCGCGAATGTTGAGAACTTCGCGCGCTTCGGTGCTATCTTCGATGCCATCAGGTCATTACCCCTGCTGGCCGGGCACTTCGAATACGCTGATTGTGGCCGGGAAAGGCGTGTGCTCTTAGCAGTCTTAGCGGAAGGAAGAGTGGGGATATTGTGAGTCATACCAGTCAAGCGGGGAAAGTCGGCTTGGACGCTGCGCTTGCCTTGCCAGAGGAAGGCCCGGCATCGGAGGGACGATCCCCCGAGGCGTCACTTCCGCCGGCGACCGTGCCGATGGTTGTGCCATTGGTGGTGATCGTCGGACCCACTGCGGCCGGCAAGTCGGCTCTGGCCGTCGCGCTCGCCCGGCGCTTCGGCGGAGAGGTGGTGAACTACGACTCCGTACAAGTTTACCGGGGCTTCGATGTGGGGTCCGGAAAACTGCGACCGGCGGAGCGTCACGGAGTACCGCATCACTTGCTGGACATCGTCGAGGGCGGCCAGGTATTCACCGCCGGCGACTACCGAAGGGAAGCGACCTCCGTGCTCGCCCGATTGCGCGAACGCGGCCGGCTGCCGATCCTGGTGGGCGGCACTGGCCTCTATCTCCGGGCACTGCTTCAGGGCCTGTTTGAAGGGCCGCAGCGCTCGGAGACGTTGCGGGCCCGGCTGCGCGGTATTGTGTATCGTCGTGACGGCGCGTTTCTGCATCGAATCCTCCGGCGGCTCGACCCGACGACGGCGGCGCGCATCCATCCTAACGACACGCAGAAGGTGTTGCGTGCGGTCGAGGTTTGCTGGTTGGCGAAACAGCCGATGTCAGGACTTCTGGCGAGGGACCGTGACGACGCCGGCCATCCTTGCGTCGGGGGTCTTGTAGGCTTGCCGGGCTACCGCGCGATCAAGGTCGGGCTCGATCCGGATCGGGCTGCGCTCTACCAGCGCATCAACGCGCGCGTGGAATCGATGTTTCGCGAAGCCCCGGATGGCCAAAGAGGCTTGCTGGACGAAGTCCGTAGCGCGCTCTTCGGGGAAGGACCCGAAGCCAGCGATCCCGGAAACGAAACCCTCGGACGCGAAGTCCGGCGCGCCGGGCCCAGGATGGGAACCGGAGTTAGGAAACCGCTTGAGGCGCTCGGCTATCGACAGGCTTGCGCGTTGGTGCGCGGAGAGATCACAATGGAGGTTGCCGTGCGTGACACCCAAACGGCAACCCGCCAGTACGCCAAACGTCAGATGACGTGGTTCCGGCGGGAGGACGGCGTGACGTGGTTCCCCGGCTTTGGCGACGACTCCGAGGTTCAACGCCGGATCGCCGAATGGGTGGGCAATCGAATTAAGAATTAAGAATTATGAATTATGATTGCAGGACGAAGAAGGAATGATGAATGAGCGCCTTTGTTCATCATTCGTAATTCGTAATTATTCGTAATTCATAATTTCTTCTGGTCCGCACATGGAAAAGCAAGGGCAAAACATTCAAGACGGTTTCCTGAATACCGCGCGTAAGGAAAAGACGATGGTCACCATTGTTCTGGTGAACGGCGCCAAGCTGGTGGGGCGGATTCGCAGTTTCGACAAATACTCCGTGATCCTGGAGAGCGATCGCCAGGAACAATTGATTTTCAAGCACGCCATCTCGACGGTGACGCAGCCACGGCACGCCGGCTTGGCGGCGACCGCGATGGCTGCGGCCAAGTCGGAGGGGTAATCCTATTCTTCACAACGAGACGAGGGAAAAAGCCTTCCTGGCGGGTTGGGTTTCCACGCGCCGGGGCGGGAGCGCCGACTCGGCGGCGGGGTTCGAGGAAGACCCGCTCCAGGAGCTGCGTGAGTTAGCGACCAGCGCCGGAGCCTCCGTAGTGGGCTCGCGGGTGCAGCGCTCGCCCGAGCCCGATCCGGCCACCCTGGTAGGCCGCGGCAAGGCCGAGGAAATCCGCCTGGCGGCACACGCCGCCGGCGCCGCCGTGGTCATCTTCGATCACGACCTCACGCCCACCCAGCTTCGCAACCTCGAGCCGGCGCTCGACCTCAAGGTCCTGGACCGCACTCAGCTTATCCTCGACATCTTTGCCCGGCGCGCGCTCAGCCGCGAAGGCCAATTGCAGGTGGAACTGGCGCAGTTGAACTACCTGCTGCCGCGTCTCGCGGGGCGGGGCACCATGCTCTCGCGGTTGGGCGGGGGCATCGGCACGCGCGGGCCCGGCGAGCAGCAACTCGAGTTCGACCGCCGACGTATTCGCGCCCGCATTGCCAAGCTCACCGAAGCCCTGGAACGCGTCCGCTCTCAGCGCTCGCTGCACCGCGCCCGGCGCCGCGAGCAGCAGTTTCAGACCGTTGCCCTGGTGGGGTACACCAACGCGGGTAAATCGACGCTGTTTAACGCCCTCACCCGCGCGGAGGTCGGTACCTCGTCGCGCCTCTTCGCGACGCTTGATCCGACGGTGAGGCTGCTGCCCTTGGAATCGCGCCGCTCTGTGCTGCTTTCCGATACGGTCGGCTTTATTCGCAAGTTGCCGCCGCACCTGGTGGCGGCGTTTCGCGCCACCCTGGAAGAACTCCAAGACGCCAGCCTCTTGCTGCACGTCACCGACGCTTCGCATCCCGAGCACGGGAAACAGGACGCGGCGGTGGAGAGCCTGCTGGCGGAGTTGGGACTCACCTCCGCGCCGCGGCTGCACGTATGGAACAAGATCGACCTGCTGGATGAAACGGAACAGAAGCGACTTGCGGCGGCGGGCCCGGCCGATGTCGCCGTTTCGGCGCGTGACGGCCACGGCATCGAGACGCTCCTCGCCTGCATCGACGCCTCACTCGAAGGCGGGCCGCTGGTCGAGGCCGAGTTCGATTTTCCGTGCAGCGACGGCGAGAGCTTCGCGCTCGTGCATCGTTTCGGCCACGTGCTTTCGACGCGCGTGGAGGAGAATCGCGTTCGGGTGCGGGCGCGGGTGACGGAATCGGTGCGGGGACGTTTCCATGGCGCGCTGGTGATTGGAGAGTCGCTTTCGGGCGGCTAAAACGTCCGATTTTCGAGGCTTACGGCTTGTGGAAAACTCTGTGCAAAACCCCCAACCTGCGGGCGGCAGCGAAGCCGGGCGAAACCCTCTAAAAATGCGGGTCCCAGAGAGGTGAAGGCTGTAAATGATTCATTCCAATACGCTTGGTCACCTCAAGAAGATTAAGGATTTGTTAATGGAAGGTTAAGAGCGGGCCGGCTAGAAACCTTCAAAAACATGGGAGTTTTGCACATGCGCGGCGATGACCCTAGCCCGGAGCGTCTAAGGCTGGCGCATAAAATCTGGCCAACTGGATCGTAGCCTCTCGACATAGACGTGGCAGCAATCCTGCAAAAGTCTTGGCCGTCGAGTTCACGGCGACGGGCGGTTGCGGTCCGCAGGAAGTCAGCGAAAGGATTCCTTTCTCCATCATTGCCCCTGCTGTCGTGACGACGAAGGCCGCCACGCGACGGACTACATCAAACGCGAGTTTGACACTTCGCAGAGCGTTGGCTATAGTGGCCAAGGGATACCAGGGAGCCCTGGCTGGGCCTCCCGGCGGTCGCCCCCTTTTCGTGACCGCCCCCCACCACGAACCGAAGGTCCATGAACCTGCCCATTTCACTTACGCTGCTCCGGATTTTCTTTGCGCCGCTGCTCGTTGTCCTGCTGCTGACCAAGGGTCGGACCATGGACCTGTGGGCCGTGGGAGTCTTCCTGACCGCGGCCGTCACGGATTTGCTCGACGGCTAC
The DNA here is from genome assembly GCA_035315065.1 of Terriglobia bacterium. Lineage (GTDB taxonomy): Bacteria > Acidobacteriota > Terriglobia > UBA7540 > UBA7540 > DATFYM01. Next base: position 12,417 of record DATFYM010000257.1, on the reverse strand, counting down.
TTCGCGCGCAAGCGGGGACAGATCACTACCCTGGGTATTCTGCTCGATCCCATCGCCGACAAACTGCTCACGTCCGGGGCTTTCATTTCACTAGTGGAGCTTCGCCTGGTCCCCGCCTGGATGGTGGTGATCATTGTGGGCCGGGAGTTCGCCGTGTCTGGACTGCGCGGGATCGCTTCCGCGGAAGGTTTTATTCTGCAGGCTTCCGATCTCGGCAAGACCAAGATGGTGTTGCAGGTCATCGCCATCTCCACGTTGGTGCTGGAAGGCCGCGTCCCGGATGTCGCCCGTCAGTTCCTGGGGATCACCCTCACGGGCCAGTGGCTTTACATCACCACGCGGCTACCCGGGTACGTCCTGCTGTGGCTGGTGATGCTTTTCGCCATCGCTTCGGCTGCCCAGTACTTCTGGAGCTTCTGGAAGAAGCTTGACGATCGCCTCAAGCGTCCGTCCCGCCGGTTGCGGATTCTGCGCGTGGGGAAGGGAGGAGAACTGTCGGAAGGACCAAGGGAGCAGGAAGAAGAGAAAGATGTCGCCACTCAGTGAGGCGGAACAGCGGCAGTTGCTACACTTGGCTCGGCAGGCGCTCGAGGCGGCGGTGCGGCATCATATCCTGCCCGGACCTTTACCTGACGCGGAGGATCTGAAAGGCCCGCTTCGCGAACACCACGGAGCGTTCGTAACCCTGCGCAAGGAGCACGAGTTGCGCGGGTGCGTGGGGAGCATAGAAACCACGAAGCCGCTGTACGAGACCGTGCGCGAATGCGCCGTGGCTGCTGCTCTTCGCGATTTCCGATTCCAACCGGTACGACCGGACGAGCTCCCCCATCTCCACCTTGAGGTTTCCGTGCTGTCGCCCCTCTCGGATATCGAAGTCGATTACATCGAGGTGGGCCGGCACGGGTTGCTCATTTCGCATGAGGGGCGCCGAGGTTTGCTTCTGCCCCAGGTGGCAGTCGAGTGGAACTGGGACCGCGAGCAATTCCTGGACGCGACGGCCCGGAAGGCCGGCCTGCCGCAAGACGCTTGGCGGCGCGGCGCCCGCATTCAGGCCTTCACCACGCAGGTTTTCGCAGAGAGTGTCGACACCGCCGGACGCGATTCCTGAAGGATACGAAGAAGCTTGATTCGCTTGGCGGACCCCTCGAACTTTGTGTTGCAGAGTACTTGACAATCGTGTCTGAGCTGAGGTACAGTGCTTTCCGGCCGTCGATCGCACGCGTCGGCGCGAGGTTTGGGGGTTGAATTGGGAGAGCTGGATCTGAGAGCACCGTATGTTTCCTGACCGGCCGGTTCGCCGCGCGCGCCCCGGAGCGCGGGCGCCCGACGCGCGCGCCGCGGAGAATCTGCGCTTTATCCGCGAGACGATGGAACGATCCGCCTCCTTCACCGCTGTTCCCGGCATGGGCGGTATGGCCATGGGGGCGACGGCGGTCGCCGCGGCTTGGGTCGCTTCGCGGCAGGTGACCACCGCCGCTTGGCTGGCGACGTGGCTGGTGGAAGCGCTGGCGGCGGTCCTGGTCGGGACCTGGACGGTGAATCAGAAGGCGCGAGCCGCCGCCCAGCCGGTGCTGACCGGGGCCGGTCGCAAGTTTGCCTTAAGCCTTTCTCCACCTCTGGTGGCCGGCGCCCTGCTTACCATCGTCCTCTACCGCGTCGGCCACACCAGCGTGCTGCCCGGACTCTGGCTTCTGCTCTACGGCGCCGGCATCGTGACTGCAGGCGCTTTTTCCGTCCGGGTGGTCCCGGTAATGGGCCTGTGCTTGATGACCGTTGGGGCCCTGGCGCTGTTTTTACCACCAGCGTGGGGTGATGCCTGCATGGCGGTGGGCTTCGGCGGCGTGCAGATTCTGTTTGGCGCTATCATCGATCGGAGGTTCGGTGGCTAGACTCCGCGTTTCCCATGATTCTGCTAAACATGAAAGGCGGTCCGCCGCCGGAAGGGGGCATGCCGTTCATTCTCGGTCTGCGGAGAGGCCCGCTTTGGAGTTCGACCGGCTGATTCATGAGCAGATCCGCCTGGGCATCGTAAGCGCGCTGGCCGTGAACGACTCGCTCAGCTTCAACGAGCTGAAGAAACTCCTCGATGCCACCGACGGCAACCTGAGCGTGCATGCCCGCAGGCTGGAGGAGGCAGGGTACGTCTCGTGTTCGAAGTTTTTCGCCGGGCGCATGCCCAAGACAGAGTATCGGCTCACGCCGGGGGGGCGGCGGGCGCTTGAGACCTACCTCGACCAGATGGAGAGCCTGATTCAGTCGACAAAGACCAGAAGTTAGGAACGAGAAGAAAGGGGAGCCTTCCCTCCTGATTCTCATCTCCGATTTCTGGTTTTCTTTTGGCGAGTTACTTTATGGAACAAAGGCCTTTATCGCCGGCGTCCCGGCAGGGCGACGGTCGGCTGTCACCCAAGCCGGCTCTGCACGTGGCCATCATCATGGACGGCAATGGACGCTGGGCCACTGCCCGCGGCTGGCCGCGGCGGGCGGGGCACCGGACCGGAGCGCATGCGGTGCGGCGGGTTGTTGAGGAAGCGGCCCGCCTCGGCTTCGGCACGCTCACGCTTTTCGCCTTCTCCTCCGACAACTGGCAGCGCCCCGGGCCGGAGGTCAGCGGGCTGATGAGGCTGTTCGAGATCTATCTGCGCGACGCAGCCAGCAATTGCGCCCGGCACGGAATTCGCGTGAGCGTCATCGGCCGTCGGGACCGTTTGTCGACCTCTCTCAAGGCGGCAGTCGAAAGCGCCGAAGCAGCGACTGCCGGCGGGGACAAAATGCACCTGCGCATCGCCGTCGATTACTCGGCGCGGGAGATGATTTTCCGGGCGGCGCTGCGCCTCCGGCACAACGGCCACGCGACGCGTGAGGACTTCGCTTGCCTTGTCTCAGGCGTGGGTTCTGATGGAAGGCCTGTCGCCGACGTCGACTTGCTGATTCGCACCGGCGGTGAGCAGCGGCTGAGCGATTTCCTTTTGTGGGAAAGTTCTTACGCCGAGCTGTTCTTCACCGATCGGATGTGGCCGGACTTCGGCGCCGCTGACCTCGAAGCCGCAGTCAACCAGTTCCAATCGCGGCAGCGTCGCTTCGGGCGGATTGTCGACGCGCGGCCAGTTGACCAAGACTTTGCGCCGGCGCCAAACGCCTCCTTGAGCTGTCACACTTTCACCCGGGCAAACGTTATAGGAGCAGCAAAGGAAAAAGCTACGAGGAGGCTTGGAAATCGTGGGAACTGCGGATAGCCTGAGCACTCTGGCAAGCGCGAAGTTGCCAACCGGGAGTCTGACGCGAGAATCCATGTGGAGCGAATCGGCCTTCGAAGCTGTGTTCCTTGAGCATTATCCACGCGTGGTCGGCGTGCTGGTACGTCTGGTAGGCGAGCGCACGCGGGCGGAAGAACTGGCCAACGACGTCTTCTGGAGGGCTTACTGCCGGCACGATCTGGTGAACAGCCAGGGCAACATCGGCGGCTGGCTGTACCGCACGGCAACCAACCTGGGCATCGACGCTCTGCGCGCCGCGGGCAGGCGCCGGCATTACGAAGACGCTGCCGGGCGGGCAAGGGTTGAGTCCGGCAACGCCGCTGCCGATCCTCTGGGTGAACTTCTGCGTGCTGAGAGGCAGCAACGCGTGCGCGCGGTCCTCGCCCGGTTGAAGCCTGGCCAAGCTCAAATCCTGGTACTACGCGCCAGCGGGCTTTCCTACCAGGAGCTGGCAGAGGCGCTGGGCGTCAAGCGCGGTTCCGTGGGTACCATGTTGATCCGCGCCGAAGCCGAGTTTCAGAAGCACTATCTCAGGCTGCATGGAAGAGAGCGGTAAGACGGTATACAGAAGCAGTAGGCAGAAGGCGGTAAGGAGTAAGCGGAAGGCTGCCTTGTCCAGGAAAAGGGGGACCTATGAGTTGCGTCACGGATGGATTGCTGCGAGCACGGATCGATGGCGAGCTAACAGAAACCGAGTCTTTTGAGGTGACCAGCCATCTTGCGGTATGCGCGGATTGCCGCCGTCGTGCCGAAACGGTTGCGATCGAGGCCAGGCGGGTGAGCGAGGCTCTCTCGACTCTGGCGCCGCAGCCCGGCGAGGCGCCGCCCGATGCGGCACTGGCCCTCGCCCAGTTCAGAGCGACCGGGCAACAGCGTGTCGGGACCGAGACGCGAGCTCGGACCGCTGGCATTATAGGCCGCCTTTTCGCCAAGCCGCTTCGTCCGGCTTGGGCTGCGGCTGCCGCCATTCTGCTTGGCGTTGGACTCTTCAGCTTGGCACCCGCTCGCAGTTGGGCGCAGAGAGTGTTGGCCATGCTGCGTGTGCAGCAGGTAGCGGTGATCGGCGTCGACCCGGTCGCCATGCCGGGGCCAGACTCGAACGCCGCCAAGACGATCAGCGCCTTCTTCTCGGACAATGTGGTCCAGACGCTCTCGAGTCAACCCCAAAGCCCCGCCAGTGCGGACGAGGCCAGCCGCATGGCAGGTTACCCGGTGCGTTTGTTGAGTGGCCGTGCCGACGCTCCGCAGTTCACCGTTGAGGGCGAGCAGGCGTTCAATATGACGTTGAACCGTGACCGCCTGCAAGCCATCCTCAGCGACGTCGGTCGTCCTGACTTGCAGTTCCCGGCCGCTGTAGACGGGGCCATGATTGCCGTGCATATTCCCAGTGTGGTGGTGGCCCGGTACGGCAACTGCCCGAACCCGGCGGATGCTGCGCAACGGCGCCGCCGTCGCGACTCAGCGGCTGAACAAGCTCCGGACAATTGCCTCGTCTTCGTGCAAGCGCCGAGTCCCGTGGTAAGCGTTCCGCCCGATCTCAACATCGCCCAGTTGGCGGTGGTGGCGTTGCAGGCGGCGGGCATGAGTGCAGACGAGGCGGAAGCCTTCTGCCAGACGGTGGATTGGACTTCGACCCTGGTGATTCCGGTTCCGAGGAATGCCGGCTCTTACGAGAAGGTCGCCGTGGACGGTGAGCAAGGGACCTTGATTCACCGCGTGACGCAGCAGCCCAACGTCGAGGACTTTACCCTGATCTGGGTAAAGAATGGCATGATTTACTCGATTGCCGGTGTCGGCGAGCCGTCCCAAGCCGTGTCCTTGGCGAACTCACTCCATTGAGGTGACCGACGCTGCCCTCGGCTAATGATCTAGCCATTCGAACTCGCGGCTTGCGCAAGACCTTCGGGCAAAAGCTGGCGGTCCGTAGCCTCACCCTGGAAGTACCCCGGGGTGAGGTCTTCGGGTTCCTCGGGCCCAACGGGGCGGGCAAGAGCACTTCCGTCAAGATGCTGCTGGGCCTCGTGTCGCCCACGGGCGGCGAGGCGACCGCTCTGGGCGCGCCGGCCGGAGAGGTCAACGTTCGGCGTCGGATGGGCTTTCTGCCGGAGCACTTCCGCTTCTACGACTGGCTCAGCGCCGAAGAATTGCTGCGGCTCCACGGGCGCCTCTACGGCATGTCGCGATCGCGGCTTTCGGAGCGCGTTCCCATCCTGCTCGATCTCGTCGGCCTCACGCCCCACCGCGACAAGCGCTTGCGCGACTTCTCCAAGGGCATGCTGCAACGCATCGGCCTGGCCCAGGCGTTGCTGAACGATCCCGAACTGATCTTCCTCGACGAGCCCACCTCCGGTCTCGACCCCGTGGGCCGCCGCTTGGTGCGCGACATCATCAAGGACCAGCGACGCCGCGGCACCACCGTGTTCCTCAACTCGCACCTCTTGGGCGAAGTGGAGATTACCTGCGACCGTGTGGCCTTTATCAAGCACGGCGAGGTGCTGGAGACGCGGGAGCTGCACGGCGCCCTCGACGGCGCCACCACCGTTTCGCTGCGGGTGGGCAACCTTTCCACGCAGGCGGCAAGCGGACTTGCCCAATGGACCTCGTCATCCCACGTCGAAGGCGACCGGGTGACGCTGGGCGTGGCGAGCACCGCCGTGGTGCCGGAGATCGTCCGGTACCTCGTGGGGCAACGGATTGATGTGTACGAGGTCACCCCCCAGCGTCTCTCGCTCGAAGAACTGTTCCTCCAGATTGTGGGCGAGGATGGTGGCCTTTGATGGGCGTGTGGATCATGGCCGGCGTCACGTTCCGCGAGGCCGCCCGCAAGCGGGTGCTGTGGATGGCGCTTGCCGCCGGCCTCGCGTTCCTGGCCCTCTTCGGCACCGGGCTGCACTTTCAAATGAAGGATTTCGCTTCTCGCGATATATCCCTGGCCATTCGCGTCGGAGCCCGGAATGCAATGCTGGTGGCGGGGCTCTATGCCGTGGACTTGCTGACCGTGGTGATGACCGTACTCACTTCGGTCGATACGCTCTCGGGTGAGATTGCTTCCGGCACCATCCACGCGGTGGCCACCAAGCCCATCCATCGCTGGCAGTTGTTGCTAGGGAAATGGCTGGGGTTCATCGCCATGCTGGCAGCTTACATCGTCCTCATGGTGGGCGGAACGGCCGCCGTGGCGTACTTCATCAGCGGCGCGGAAGTTCATCACCTGGTGCGCGGAATGTTGCTGATCTGGATGGAGAGCGCGCTGCTGCTCAGCGTCACCCTTCTCTGCGGGACTTCGCTTTCGACGCTGACTAACGGTGTGGTGGTGCTCGGGTTTCATGGGCTCGCCTTCATCGGCGGTTGGATCGAACAAGCCGGCGCCCTCACCCACACCCCCCGCGCCGTGACGGTAGGGATTGTGGCCAGCCTGATCATGCCGAGCGAGACGCTTTGGCGGCGCGCCGTGTCCGAAATGCAATCGCCGCTGCTGAGTGCTATCGCCATGTCGCCCTTTAGCAACGCTTCGGTGCCCAGCCTCGCTATGGTCGTCTACGCAGCCGTCTACCTCCTCGCCGCCTTGGGGCTCGCCATGTATCGATTCGGTCGGCGGGATCTCTAAGAGCAGTCGAGAGTCGAGAGTTGAAAGTCGAAAGTGAAGAGGGCTCGTTCCTCGACTTTTGACTTTCGACTTCTTCCAAATAACATGCTGGATCCCTCCCCATATGCTAAGATGCACGGTTAAAAGCGAATCAAGGGGGAATCGATTTCTATGTCCAGCATATCCAGTAATCCAATCTCACGGCGTCAATTCATCGAGCGCACCGTGGCCGGCGCCACGGCGGCAGGTGTCACGCTGGCTGCGCGGCCGGCCCGCCCAATGAGCTCGCCCAACGAAACCATCACCATGGGAGTGATCGGGGCAGGAATCCGCGGCCTCGAAAACATGCGGTCGATCCTGGCCGTCGGCGGCCACGTCGCCATGGTCTGCGACCTCTATGACGGCCATTTCCGCCGGGCCCGCGAATTCCAGGCCAACACGCCGGTGACGCGCGACTATCAGGAGGTGCTCGACCGCAAGGACATCGACGCGGTCCTGATCGCCACGTCCGACCACTGGCACGCGCCCATCGCCATCGCCGCCATGCGGGCCGGCAAGGACGTCTACTGCGAGAAGCCGATGACGCACACCATTCCCGAAGCGCTGGAGATGGTGAAGGTGTCGAAAGAGACCGGCCGGGTGGTGCAGGTGGGCAGCCAGAGCCTCAGCATGCAATCCACCCACAAGGGCAAGGAGTGGGTGGACAGCGGGGCCATCGGTAACGTCTTCATGGTGCAGTGCGAGATCTACCGGCCGGACCCGGTGGGCGCCTGGAAGTATCCCGTGCCGGCCGACGCCTCGCCCCAGACGATCGACTGGGAGCGCTACCTCGGCAACACGCCTCGCCGTCCCTTCGACGCCGCGCGTTTCTTCCAGTTCCGCAACTGGTGGGATTACGGGACCGGCATCGCCGGCGACGAGTACGTCCACCTGCTCTCGCGTGTTCACTACTTGATGAACATCCAGTATCCGGTCAGCGGCGTGGCCAGCGGCGGCATCTACAAGTGGACGGGCGACCGCGACGTGCCCGACATCCACAACACGCTCTACGATTACGGGAAGTTCCAGGTGGTGGTGATGGCCAACCTGGTTTCCAACTTCGAGGGCGGCGAGATCGTCCGCTTCATGGGCGACAAGGGCACCGTGGAGCTCACCGAAGAATCGGCTACGTTGATGCCTTATGACGAGGAGTGGTCCTTCGATTACCCGCTGGATAGCTGGCCCAAAGATACCCGCGATGTCTTTATGGCGGCCCACAAGAACGATCCGACGGCGGATATCGGCACTTACCGTCACCAGCCTCACCGAAAACGCCAAACTTTCAAGCAGACGGCGGAAGGCACCGAGGACCACCTCCGCAATTTCTTCCAGGCCATCAAAAGCCGCCAGCAGCCGATCGAGAACGTCGATTTCGGGTGCGGCACGGCGGTGGCCTGCCACATGGCCAACATCTCGTATCACGAGAAGCAGCGCCTCTTCTGGGACGCGGAGAAAGGGGAATTGACGGGCGAGAAAGGACCGGTGGACATGTATTGGCCGGGGCCAAAGTCCGCCTAGTTCTAGAGGCCCGTCCGGAAACCCTGGGAGGGCGAAGAATTGCCGATTGCCGATTGACGATTTGAAGAGAAGAGTCGGCAAGCCGCGCGGCGCTTTCAATAGGCCATCGACAATCATTTATGAGACTTTCTTTCAATCGTCAATCGTCAATTTGCAATCGGCAATTCTTCGCGCCCCTGGGGGCTTCCAGATAGCCTCTAGACGCGGTACGCTGAGGAGCGACGCGGGCGGGCGCGGGTTGCCGCGTTCTAAATTAAATTAGATTTGCGGTTTTTTTTTCACTCTCGACTTTCGACTCTCTTCCATCACCGGTTATACTTCGGCGTAATTCCGCGCAGGCGTTTCCACACCTCGTCGCAGCGCTGCAGTGTCGCCGCATCGAGCGGGCCGCCTTGGCACGCCTTCAAGTTCTCTTCCAACTGCTCCAGGCGCGAAGCGCCCAGGATGACGGAGTCCACCTGCGGCTGGGTGAGGAGCCACTGCAAAGACAATTCCACCAGCGTCTTCCCTGCCTCGCGGGCAATGGCTGCCAATTCGTCAACGGCCGCGAAATAGTCGCCGTGCCAGTAGCGATTCAAGTAGAGCGCGTTCTTATCAAAGCGGCTGCCGGCTTCCGGGGTCGACTCGCGGGTGTGCTTGCCGGTGAGGAAGCCGCCCGCCAGCGGGTTATAGGGGACCACGGCGATGCCGAACCGCCGGCAAAACGGCAGGTACTCTTCCTCGATGCCCCGTGCCAGCAGGTTGTACATGGGCTGCGAAACGTAGGGTGGCTTGTACCCTCTCTTCTCGGAGATCGAGTAGATCTCGCAGACCTGCCAGGCAGCGAAGTTGGAGACCGCCGGGTAGCGGACCTTGCCGGCGCGCACAAACTCGTCCATGGTGGCGAGCGTCTCCTCGATGGGAACGTCGTAGTCCGGTTGATGCAGGTAGTAGAGATCGACGTAGTCGGTGCCGAGGCGGCGCAGGCTGGCGTCGAGGGCTTTGATCATCGCGGCGCGAGACAGGCCGACCTCGTCCGGCGCGTCGCCCCACGGATATCGCACCTTACTCGCCAGAACCACGCCTGCCCGTCGGCGACCGAGCGCTTTGCCGAGGATCTCCTCGGCGCGGCCGCGGTTGTACATGTTGGCCGTATCGAAGAAATTGATCCCCGCGTCAAAACAGCAATTCACCATGCGGTCCGCCGCCGCTTGGTCCGCCTGCGAGCCGAACGGCATGGTACCGAAAGAAACGCGAGAAGCCTTCAGGTCTGTGTGGCCGAGAACTCGATATTCCAAGGTGTCCTCCGAAGAAGTTGCCCAGTTGAGGGTTGAAGGTCGAACCGGAAGCAACCTTCCCAACTTCCAACTAAGTTGCTTACTCGTCCTGCCTGGTTGTACTGCGAGATCGATCCACCAAGCCACGGGTTTGCGCCGGGCCTAGCCCCGCACCCAGACCGACTTGCAATCCGCGCTTGATTTGGATAATACTGGCATCGCATCGGGGGGGTGACTATTTTCCAGGACATCAAAGATTCTCTCCGTCGGCTCTATTTGGACGATGAGAGGCCCTGGCTGGTTGGGTTCAGCGGCGGTAAAGATAGCACCATGCTGGCCTCGCTGGTTTTCGATGCCATCCTGTCCATCCCGCCCGAGCAACGGAAGAAGCCGGTGTCAGTCCTTTGTACGGACACGCGCGTCGAGATTCCCGCCATCGTGGGCATGATCGAGGGCACCCTGGACCGGATGCGGAAGTGCTCCCAGCAGCACAACCTCTCGATCGACATCAATCTGCTCCAGCCCACCATCGAAGAATCCTTTTTGGGTCAACATCATCGGACGCGGCTACCCGCCGCCCAACCGCGTCTTCCGCTGGTGCACCCAGCGGATGAAAGTCGACCCGGTCAACGACTTTGTCAAACAGCGCATCGGCCACTGGGGAGAGGCTATCCTTCACCTCGGCGCGCGCCGCGCCGAAAGCCAGACTCGCGCCCAGACGATGGCGGGCCGGGAATCGCGCAACGGATTGCACCGGCACTCTGACTTGCCGCGTCTGGGTGTCCAACCCCATCGAATTCCTCAGCACCGAGGAGGTTTGGGCCTACTTGCTCCAGAAACCCAACCCTTGGGGCGGCGACAACCGTCCGCTCTACAAGCTCTACGCCAGCGCCAGCAACGGCGAGTGCCCGATCCAAATCGACACCAGCACGCCCAGTTGCGGCAACAGCCGGTTCGGCTGCTGGACGTGCACGGTGGTTGATCGCGACAAAGCGAGTGAAGGCCTGCTGGCCAGCGGCGACGAGCGCATGGAAAAACTGATCGAGTTTCGTCAAACGCTCCTTTTCTATCGCGACCCCGCCAATGGAACTTGATTGGATTCGACCCCGGATGGATCGCGGTGAAACGCGGGTTCAGCGGAAGCTATGCAGTCTGGGGACCACTTACAGCTCTAAACTGAGTGGAATCGGAGGGAGGGCAAGGATGACCCGAACGCGACGTCGGGCGTGGAGCACCGATCCGTCTCGTCCGAATTTACGAATTTCCCAATGTTACGAGATTTGGGCATGAGGTAAAGCAGAACGACTTGCAAGAGCTCGCTATGATACTCTTCAGATGCGAAAACCATGTCATCGGTCCCCCAGAACCCGAAGATTTACCACATCACGAATGTAAGCAATCTGTCAAAGATCGTCGATGCGGTGCTCTGGTCGGATGCCGAACGGATACGCCAGGGAATGGATTGCACCGTCGTTGGCATGAGGGAAATCAAGCGCGCCGCCTCGAAGAATTGGACGTACACTGCCATCCGGGGACGAGAGTCGGCGACTATGTTTTGCCCTCGTTCTGTCATGCTCTACATTCTACACAGGGGCAACCATCCCGATTTGGCATATCACGGAGGGCAACGGCCGATTGTGCATCTTCAGGCCGACCTTCACGAAGTGTTAAAGTGGGCCAAGACTGAACGCAGTCGTTGGGCTTTCAGCAAAGGCAATGCCGGCGCGCGATATTCGGATTTTTACGATGACCTAGCACTACTCGACGCGCTAAAGTGGGAAGCGATCGCAGCAACTGACTGGCGCGATCCCGATATAAAGGAAAGCAAACAGGCAGAGTTCTTGTTTGAAAAGTCTTTTCCCTGGAAATTGGTTGAACTCATAGGTGTGATCGACGCCGAAGTTGAGAAACAGGTGGCAACCGTTATCAGCGGGGCGCAGCATCAACCTGAAGTAGCGATAAAGACGGCGTGGTACTATTGAGGTAACGGCGGATCATGGTCGAGCTAAAACAGGGCGACATATTGCTTGCGGAAGCTGACGCACTTGTGAATACGGTGAACTGCGTCGGCATCATGGGCAGGGGCATCGCCCTTCAGTTTCGCAAAGCGTTTCCCGAAAACTTTAAGGCTTACGAAGCAGCCTGCAAGCGGGGAGATGTGCGCCCAGGAAACATGCTGGTATACGAGACCGGGCTCCTCGCGGGACCGCGGTTCATTGTTAACTTTCCCACGAAACGACACTGGAAGGGCAAAAGCAGCCTCAAGGATATCGATGCAGGTCTGCGTGCGCTGGTGAAAGAGATTCAGGCGCGCGGAATTCGGTCATTAGCCGTGCCCCCTTTGGGCTGTGGTCTGGGCGGGCTAGATTGGAATGTGGTGCGGCCTCGCATTATCCAGGCATTTCGTGAATTACAGGGCGTGCGCGTTCTCTTATTCGAGCCGGTAGGCGCTCCGACAGCAGACAAGATGGCCAAGGAGCGTCGTTTCCCGCGCATGACGCCGGGAAGGGCCGTCCTAATAGAACTAATAGTTCGGTATCTTGCGGCAGTCTTGGACCCATTCGTGTCTCTCCTTGAGATTCACAAGTTGATGTACTTCATGCGGGAGGCAGGCGAGCGCCTTAGGGTCCGTCACGAAATAACCTTATCATGCGTGATGATTTTCTTTGGGTGAATCGTGTAGTTCCAGTCGCCATGAAATTGATCGCGGCGCAAATCGATTTCTGCTACCTGCTCGTCGGACACCTTGACACCGGTAGGG
>DATFYM010000256.1:0-12296 GCA_035315065.1 Terriglobia bacterium | reverse complement strand
CCCTACCGGTGTCAAGGTGTCCGACGAGCAGGTAGCAGAAATCGATTTGCGCCGCGATCAATTTCATGGCGACTGGAACTACACGATTCACCCAAAGAAAATCATCACGCATGATAAGGTTATTTCGTGACGGACCCTAAGTCCGTCATCGACATGGAAAGGAGCAACTTCGATTCCATCATCGGTGAAGAAATGGAACGCATCGCACCGGACGGAGATGCTCAGGATAACCCGGTCCAGGACTCGACTGAGTACCAGTATCGATTTCGTCCGCTGTATTACTCCTTCGGTTATACGCGTCCCGCCGACTTTCTGGAGCAGCAGGTTAAATACTCCCTGCTTGGCAAGCCGAGTCTCACGACCTGGATCCATCAGGATTTAGCTGACCGACTAGACGGGTTGCCGGGGGTGCTCACCGGCTGGGACGCATCCCTGGTGCAAAAAACCGTACAACAAGTCAACACTGCCAATGGCCTGCAGATTCGCACGGTCAAGGGTAAAGACGTATTGAGTAACCACGCCTTTGGTCTCGCTGTCGATGTGAATGCACTCAGTAATCCACACGTGGTAGGCGCGGCGGTAGTGGCCGTGTTCAATTGGGTCGCACTCCAGTCCGGTTGCCATTTTGATTTCGGCGGACCGGTGCTGAGTCGGGCGGAGCGCGGACACGCGAATTACACGATGGACGACATCATGGAAGTGCACAACCGCGCGAAGCCGGCCTCGGACGCAGTAAAAACTTGGCTTCAGGAGAACCTGCCGCGTTACAAAAAACTCATGGAACAAGTGAAGGCGGGTGAGAAAGAGCTTGGAATCAATGCCAGTCCTGGGACAAAACTGGAAGACCGACTGCACAATGCCGAAGTTGCACAAAATCGCTTACAGAGGCAAAGGGAACTGAAGGATCCGAACAAAGTGTGCACAACTCCGGCCCAAGATACTCCCGAAATGATCTCCTTCAAAAAAGTTGACGCAGCCCTTGGGCAGATTTCTGTGGATCCAGACCTTCAACGAATTCAAGTCCTCTACGAAAACTTCGATACGTCATACATTGAGACATGGGTGAAACAGGGCGTGATGACCATGCCGCTATACCTCGCGGTCGCGCTGGTTGGGGAGTTGGGTCTTCAATGGGGAGAGCAGTACGAGGGCTCAAAGGACGCCATGCATTTCGAGCTCGTCAAGGAAAAGAACACGCCTTACATTGCGCCTGATGCTCCGCTTGCCCATGGTGAAAAACCGCGAACATTGCAACGGTTGATGGAATCGTCCGTTTTCAAGCCAGGCCCTATCAGGCTTAGCTTCTAGCCGCCGGCGTTCTCTACCAGAGCAAGACCCCGGTGGTGGTGTTGCTTGGAATCGCGCGCTCGCAGGAGTCCCCCATGCGTGTACGATGTGAGGCTGCAGGGAGCCTCGGCGGCCAATCAAGCGGTATAAAATAGTAGTTGACAGACGGAGTAATCAATACTAGGATAGCAAGTGGTGGGGACACTAGGCCACGAGGATCGGCGATTACCGACTCGCGATAGAACCAAAAGGCAGGCGCGTAGCGTAAATCTTTGCCGAAGCAGCCCCGGTCCGCTCACAATCGCCGCCAACCTGCACAAGGCCCCAGACTTCGGACTCGGTGTTCGGGCTCGCGAAGAGAGGGACTCGAGATTCGGGACTCGCAGAACGAACGCTACGCGGTGCGGCGCGGTTCGTCAAAACCCGAGCCGGTGCCAAAAACGGACCAACAGACTGGAGCGAAGAAAGCAGGAATTGCGCATGATCGATGCCAATAGCCGGAACTCGGAACTCGGGACTCAGGGTTCGGGACTCGCGGAGAAGAACGGAACTCAATCGGCGGCTGAGGCCAAAAATGAAAAAATGAAAAAAACGAGTCAATCAAACCTGACAAGTCTTTTAGAATCATCAATATGACCCCTAGAACAAACCTAGAACAGACCCAGTAACTCCTTTAGAATCGACGGGTCACAGAAAACAAACCTAGAACAAACCTTGTAAGTGCTTTAGAGCGGAGTGGCCCGAAAAACAAACCTAGAACGAACCCCGCATTAATGGCTGATGAAATCCCAACAAGGTGGCAAAGGCCGCCGCGGAGTTAAAGGTCATCATGAGCGACACCTTGGATCGAATAGCGGCGAACGCCGCCGCCGGCGTCCGGGGGAAGCCTGAGGCGGAAGCATCGGGCCTGACTGTGGAGAAGGAAAGCAGGGTACGAACGAACCCAATCGAAGCCATTCGACCAAGAGCCTCATTATCAGTAACTTGGGTCGAAATCCACACGAACGAAGCCACTATGATTAACTTATGTGTGATCAGTAAGTTAAGCGCGATTTTGGGGCTGATTCCAGGTTGTTAGGTCCAATGGGCCGTTCCTCTCGATTGCCGATTCACAGTTACCGATTTATTTTCAATAGGATGATTGATTTCAAGGCGGATGGTAGAATTTGGGCGGAGAAAGGGCATCATACCCAACCCGGTCAACAAAACGTGCCGGCGCTCGGCTCCGCGTGGCACAATGAGTGTTCGGGCGTCCGGACGGAGTATTCGGTACTGGCCTGGGAGCGCGGGCATCTTGCCCGCTCTTGATGTTAATTCTCTTAGCAAGAAGCGAAGAGCGGGCAAGATGCCCGCGCTCCCAGGCCAGTACCGAATATTGCGGGGATAACCTGAAACGGGTGGTGGACATTCGGCAACTAATAAAGTTAGCCATCCTACGAAGGAGCGATTACATGGAAAAATATGTTTATTTCTTCGGCGGCGGACACGCCGAAGGCGACGGTACAATGAAGGACGTCCTGGGCGGCAAGGGCGCTGGTATCCAGGAGATGACTAATGCCGGATTGCCAGTCCCACCTGGCTTCACCATTGCCACCTCCGCCTGTCGCATCTATTTCGAGAACGGCAACAAGTTACCTCAATCGATCGTCTCTGAATACCTGGCGGCTCTCGAGCGGCTCGAGGATTTGCTCGGTCTGACGTTGGGTGATCCTAAGAAGACCCTGTTGGTCTCCGTGCGGTCGGGCGCCAAGTTCTCCATGCCGGGCATGATGGACACCATCCTGAATCTGGGGATGAACGATGCCGTGGCGGAAGCTTTTGCACAGAAGTCGGGCAACCCGCGCTGGGCCTACGACAGCTACCGCCGGTTCATCCAGATGTTCGGCAACGTGGTGCTGGAAATCCCCAAGGAAGAATTCGAGCACATTTTCGACGGTCAGAAAAAAAAGCGGGGCTTCAAGCTCGATACCCAGCTTACGGCGGAGGATCTCCAGCAAGTAATCGTAGGCTACAAGAAGCTGGTGCGCAAGAAGACCGGCAAGGATTTCCCCGAGGACCCGCGCGTTCAGTTGGCCATGGCCATCGAGGCCGTGTTCCGCTCCTGGTACAACCCCCGCGCCGCCACCTATCGCCGCATGAACAAGATCTCCGACGATCTGGGCACGGCCGTCAACGTCCAGACAATGGTTTTCGGCAACATGGGGGAAACTTCGGGCACCGGCGTCGGCTTCACGCGCAACCCGGCCACGGGCGCGAAGGAGTTCTACGGCGAGTTCCTGATGAATGCCCAGGGCGAGGACGTGGTTTCAGGCGTGCGCACTCCGGTTCCGATCGTCGAGCTGGAGAAAATCAACCCCGAAGCCTACCACCAACTCCGTGACATCACCACGCGGCTCGAGCAGCACTACAAAGACGTGCAGGACTTCGAGTTTACCATCCAGGAAGGCAAGCTCTACATGCTCCAGACGCGCAACGGCAAACGCACGGGCAAGGCGGCCGTGAAGTTCGCCGTGGACATGGTGGCGGAGGGCCTGCTCACCCCGCAAGAAGCTCTGATGCGTGTCGATCCCGATCAACTCAACCAACTGCTCCATCCGGTGCTCGATGAGTCGAAGCCGCTGAAAGTAATCGCTACCGGCCTGCCGGCATCGCCGGGCGCGGCCGTGGGCAAGGTGGTCTTCAGCGCGGATGATGCGGTAGCCAAAGGCAAGACCGATCCGGTGGTCCTGGTGCGGGCGGAAACCGTGCCCGACGATATCCACGGAATGGAAGTGGCGGCGGGCATTCTGACTTCCCGTGGCGGCATGACTTCGCACGCAGCCGTGGTGACGCGCGGCATGGGGAAGTGCTGCGTGGCCGGCTGCTCCGAGTGCGACGTCGACGCCAAGAAGAAGGAAATCAGAGTCGGCGACATCACCATCAAGG
Source organism: Terriglobia bacterium (assembly GCA_035315065.1). GTDB lineage: Bacteria > Acidobacteriota > Terriglobia > UBA7540 > UBA7540 > DATFYM01. Next base: position 8,084 of record DATFYM010000256.1, on the reverse strand, counting down.
AAGGCGACTGGATTTCGCTCGATGGTTCCACGGGCCGGGTGATTCTGGGCAAGGTCCCGACCAAAGACCCCGATCCCACCAGCGGCGACTTCGCCACCTTCATGAAGTGGGCGGACGAGACCCGGCAGTTGGGCGTGCACGCCAATGCCGATATCCCCCGCGACGCCCTGGCGGCCCGTAAGTTCGGCGCCGAGGGCATCGGACTTTGCCGCACCGAACACATGTTCTTCGCCCAGGATCGTTTGCCTCACATGCAGCGCATGATCATGGCCTGCAAAGACACGAATAACCCGAAGGAAGCCAAGCAATACGAGAAGGAGCGGCGCGCCGCCCTTGCCAAGCTTCTGCCCATGCAGCGCAAGGACTTCTTCGGACTCTTCAAGGCGATGGACGGCCTGCCGGTCACTATCCGTACCATCGATCCGCCGCTGCACGAGTTCCTGCCCAAGCGCGAGGAGTTGATGGTGCAGATCGCGGTGATGGAAGCGCAAGGCAAGAAGGGAGCCAAACTCAATCAGCTCAAGCAACTACTCGCCGTAGTGGAAGGATTACATGAATTCAATCCTATGCTGGGATTGCGCGGCTGCCGGCTGGGAATCATGTACCCGGAGATCACCGAGATGCAGGCCCGGGCCATCTTCGAAGCGGCCTGCGATTGCAAGAAGCAGGGCATCCACGCCAAGCCGGAGGTTATGATCCCACTGGTGGGCGATGTGAGGGAATTGCAAGTCGAGAAGGAGATCGTGAACCGAGTGGCCAAGGAGGTGTTTGCCAAGAAGGGAATCGAGGTGGAGTACTTGGTGGGTACCATGATCGAGTTGCCGGCGGCGGCCCTTTCGGCGGGCGAGATCGCGCAGGAGGCCGAGTTCTTCAGCTTCGGCACCAACGACCTCACCCAGACCACGTTCGGGATTTCCCGCGACGACTGCGGCAAGATCATCAACCTGTATGTGAAGCAGAAGATCTGGCCGTCGGACCCGTTCGCCCAGCTTGACCCGAAGCGCGTCGGTCGGCTGCTGAAGCTGGCCACCAAGGAGGGTCGCGAGGCCAACCCGAAACTGCACGTGGGGATCTGCGGCGAGCACGGCGGCGATCCGTCGTCGATCGAGATCTGCGCCGAGGCGGGGTTGGACTACGTCAGTTGTTCACCCTACCGCGTGCCGATTGCGCGGCTGGCAGCGGCCCAGGCGGCGGTGAGACGGCTGGAGGAGAAGTCGGCGAAGGCCGCGTATTCCACGGCGTAAGAGAAAGACAGAAAATCAACACCGAGTTCAGGGAGACCACAGAGACCGCAGCGAGAGGGGCTCTGTGTGGCTCCGTGATCTCAGTGTTCAAGTCTTTTTGTTTGCAGTGCCTAGTGGTTGTACTTTCAAGTAAAGCTTGAGGTAAACTCGATCGGTGAAGGAAAAAGCCCATAGACAACAGCAGAGGAATCTGGCTAGAACAAGGGCCCGATCGTCTCCGGAGAAACTCACCCTACGGCGGCTGAACGTAAAGTTCGAGCGGCTCAAGGCGCGCGTTGAAGACTTGGAAGATCTGCGCGACTTGAACGTAGCCATCGCCCGCAACGCCGGAGAGCCTGCAACTCCCTGGAGCGACGTGAAGAAAGAACTGGGATTGTAAGGTCAGCGGGCGGCGGGAAGCGGCTGGATACGCTAGACGCGTTGTCCCCGACAGCCAACATCTATGCGATTCCCAGCTCGGCGCTCAAGCCCTTTATGAATTGAAGCCCTTGGCGCGCCAGTTCATCGCCGGACGGGGCCAGGTCTCGCCAGATTGCTGCCGCGGCCCCAAATCCGGCTCCGGCTGTGCGAAGGACTCAATGGTGAGCCAGCCCTCGTAGCCGATCTCTTTCAAAGCCGACAACACTCCCCGCCAACCCTACGGCTTGGGGATGGGATCGCCGCGGTTCAGGTAGTACGGGTTGGCGTAGCCAGTCTTAATGCGGTCGTCCACCATTCCGGCCCAAACCATGAACCAGGCCCACTGGGGTTGCGCTTTGAGGGTCTCGGCAGAGGGCGGGATTCCCACCTCGCCCAGCGCGATGGGTTTGCCGTCAGCCAGCGCCAACAACTCGTAATAGTATCTGTCCCTTAGGTCGCGATAGTTGTCGTAGCTGATGACGTCGGCGTACTGCTGGCCAGGGAAGTAGTTGTAGAACTCGCCGGAGGGGGCGGGGCCGTTCTGGTTCCATACCCAAATCAGATTGTCCAGTTGATGGACGTGGACCATGCGTGCGTAGACTTCGCGGTAGAGCTGCGCCGTGCCAGCCGGACCGGGACGGCCGCCCCACCAGAAGAAGTTGCCGTTGTTCTCGTGCATGGGACGCCAGAGGACCGGGATGTGCGCGGCTTGAAGCTGCTTCAGGTATTGCGCCGCGGTGTCCATGTACCGTTCCCAGCGTTGGTGTAGAGGCGTGTCGGACGTGATCAGCTCCTGCCACTGGTCGTCGGTGAGCCTGGCTTGCACGCTGCCGCGCCAGCTCGCGCCGGGCTGGCCGGGTTCGTCTTCGGTGGGGCGAAGCATGTGCCAGCACAGGTAGATGATGGACCCGGCGGCGGCCTGTTTCTTCGCCTCCTCGATCATGAGATCGCGATGGAGGATGGAGTCCTTGTCCTCATCGTCAGTGAATCCGAAGTCCGAGCCCCAGATGGCGGGATACTTGGCGGTGATGGCGTAGACCTTGTCGTAGTCCTGGGAACGCTGGTTGGGATAGTTGTGCTGGCCGGTGAGGATGCCCTTGCCTGAGACCGCGCAGATGGTCTTCAGCAGCGCGCGGGCCTCCGGCGTGGCGTTGGGATTTACGGGCTCGCATTGATAAGGCGGCGGCGCGGGAGGCCGGGCAACGGGCAGAGCTTGCGAGAAAGGTAGAGGCGGGAGGGGAGGCGGAGCCGCTTGAAGTGGCGACGCTACGACCTGGGCGAAGACGACTGCGCCCGAGCCGAGCATGACGCCCAGCGCGGCGAGTAAGGATTTCTTCATGTGGATTTCCTTTCGGGTCGCAATGGTAGCACAGATCCGGTGGCGTGACGGCAGGTCGAGCCAAATCATGCGGACAAACGAACCACACTAGCTTGACAGGCATGAGTTTCCATCCGGCGGAGTGAGGTGAAGTCCGCGTTTGGGAAAGGCGCTTAACGGGACAAGGCCGGAATTGGCCGACGGGGGAAAAGCACCGAGAGGCACACCCTAGGGGCACACCACACTTGGAGCGTCCAGCCAGCGCACAAATGGCTGTGCTGCCCGGCGCCTCAGTGGCGAAGCTGAAAGAGGCAATGGGAAGCTCCGCCTCAGACCAGATCACTGCTGCTGATCGCCTCGTTGGCGCCTTCGGCCGAGATCGGGAAATGATCCACGAAGGCCCTTGATGCCACCATGGTATTTACCGCGGTCGCCGCCGTGGCGGTGCGCGCGAACTTGGACACCGTGTACTTCAACCCGCCGTTCCAAGTGAACTTCAAGTGGGTCTCCGTGGACCACGCCACGTGCGAAAGAATTCGGATACCGGATTGTTTGTAATGCGCGGTCTTGGGCGCAATAGCAAGAAAAACGTCAAAATCAAGGGCTTTCTGCAATTCCTCGAGTCGGCCCGAACCCTGCGTCGCATCGTACTGTACATTGGCGATCGTAACTGGGTAGTCTTGGAGCGTGACTTGAGTATTCACTCCGGCGACCAGGTCGGCCCGAGTCCCCACGTTGTACCACGGTGAGGCATCCACCCCGGTGCTGTCGAAGAAAGGGATTGTTCTCTGCAACCACCGCCGGTATTTATATCCTTCGTACCGGGCCACCATCACGGGCAGCTTCTTGATGAGCTGGATCAGACCCATTCGATACCCGCTCGCCGGTCCTGGCAACTGCGGGTAGGCATTGTCGTTGGCGTCGGCGGCCTGCACAGCCCCTGCTATGGTTACTCCCTTGAGCCACATCTTCACACTAGCCTGTCCAGCTCTCGGCGTGTTTGGTGCAAGGGCCGTCCATATTCCGTTCTGGGTTTTTGTCTCGAGGGCGGACCAAGCGTCCCCGACCAGCGTGCAATTGAGGCTACTTGTCGTTATGTTCATTCCAGACTCTCCCTTCGATGTTCCTGCGACATTTCAGCTTAAGGCGTCTTTGTTCCAACGAACCGTGGCCGCCTTACGGGCAATCTCAGATCGCCTCTCCGGTGTCAACGCTTTGGCTCCGTTGGTCCGCTGTTCGGCCGTCCGAGCTTCCCGAGAGCCACGGCAGCCGGGTCCTCCGGGGGCTTATCACGGGCTTCGACTTGGTTAAACACGCGCTTGGCGAGCCTCATCGGCTGCGGCGCGACTGCTTCCGGTGCTGTTGGGCCGCACCTTTGAGGGGAGCAAGCATCTCGTCCACGTCAGACACGCTGCCAAGCTTTGCCATTCGCGCCCCCCGGCGCCTCGACCGAGAGCCATAACTGGCCTGGTGCCTGTTTACCATCGTCACTTCGAATCCAGCCAGTTGCAGTTTATCACGACCAGCGTCGACGGGCGCGTTGCCAGTTTTTCCATGCCGAGGTTCTGCCGCCTCTTCATCGAGGCCTTTCGCACGTAAGTATAGGGCTATACTGATTGGGAAGAAAGCCGCGGAGGCACAACCGATGCCGATCACACTAGAGTGCCGCCTGCTCTGTGCCGCCACTTGCGCGTACGACATTCTTGACGACGGGACTTTCACGCCCTGTAAGCCTCATTATCCGGCCGTGGGCTGGGTCACCGATCCTCCCGCCGTCTATGTCGCGCCCCATGCATCGATTAACGCGTGCCTGTTGGGCCTGATAGGCCTGACGAGCACCAATCACGCCGACGGGATCATTCTGGCTTTCCGCGGCACGCTACCGCCGACCAACCTCGACATTCCGCCGCAAGTGCGTGACTGGCTCCAGGATTTCGAGGCGGAGCCGGTCGCCCCACCCACGGGCTTCCCGCCGCAAGTCATGGTGCATGAAGGGTTCTGGAATGCCCTGGACTCACTGTGGCCCCAGATCGTTCCTGCCCTTCAGGCGTTGCGGGCCGCGAATCCGCAAGCCAGGCTCTATATCACCGGTCACAGCAAAGGCGGCGCCATGGCCTCCCTCGCCGCGGCACGTCTCTTCTTCCATGAGGCCACCAGCGCGGACGGCGTGTATATTTACGGACCGCCTCGAGCCGGCAATTCGGTTTTCGTGTCCACTTTCCCAACTGAGATCCCGGTGGTCCGCTACGAGCATTACCTTGACATGGTCCCGTTCTTGCCCCCCAACCTGCATCACCGGAGCGTTTTCGAGCGAATTCCGGCGCTGAATGATATCTTCAGGAAAGTGACGCGATGGAGTTACACGCCGCTCGGCACTCTGCGGTATATCCGGCAGGATGGGACGGTGGTGGGGGACACTCCGGGCCTGTCGGCGCAACGCGAGAAGGAGATTGTTAGGCACGCGCTGGCAGGTGGCGCAGCCGATATCTCCAGGGCGCACGGCCCTTGGTGTAAGCGCTTCTTGAGCGATGGCGGCTACATGCTGGGCGTTTGCCCCACCGGCGTGTGCCCCTAGGAGTCTAGAAACTTGATGAAGAACGGGGTTTCGGCCTCAAAAGGGCAGGGCTGTAGCCCCGCCGCAAAACGCGCCTCAACGCTTTCAATAGCTTACAATTGGAAACCTCGGTCCGGCGGGGCTAAGCGCCGCCCTTCCGCGCTTATGGTGAGAAAGATCAGAAAGAGAAATTAGGGTTAGGCGGCATCGTTCATAGAGTTGTGTCCGGTTTCGTTGGGCTCTGGCTCACCAGGGTGCTGCAAGTGCCACAGGTGGGCGTCGTCGTACAGGGGTTGCGCTCGCAGCGTCAGGACTATGCCCGTCAGCAGCGAGGCGAGTAAGAAGCCGAGCACGCCGAGAATGAGGAGCGAGAGAGCTCCGATTCCGGTAATCATAGTGGTCCTTTCTGCGGGCCGACCTCAGCCTTCGGGCCGAGGTGGGCTCGGTTCCCAGAGTGCAGACCCGGGCCTACATGTTCTATCGGCATGCTGGGGCTGGGCCTTAAATTTAATTAGAATGGCCTGCGGCCCAGGACGCGCGAGCGAGCCATGGCGCGAGCATTCATCCTGTGCGAGCGTCTCAATTAGAAAAGGGGGACCACGTGAAGATGGCGCTTTTTATTACCCGGGGTGGTGCTTTTTTCTGCGCGCCTCTGTGTCTTTGCGTCAAAAGGTCCTCCAGCAACCGAACGCGGACCGAGGACTAACGACGTGACCATTCTGGAACTGACAGCGCTGGTTTGGTGCGGGAGCCTGTTGGCCGGCTTCGTCGGCTCGTTGACCGGTCTCGGCGGCGGCGTAATCCTGACGCCGCTCCTGACCCTGCTCTTCGGGATCGACATTCGCTACGCCATCGGCGCCACGCTGGTCTCGGTGATTGCCACTTCTTCCGGGGCTGCCGCCGCCTACGTGAGGGAAGGGTTCTCCAACATCCGCATCGGGATGCTCCTGGAGATCGCCACCACGGTGGGCGCCGTCGCCGGAGCTTCGGCGGCGCTCCGGCTGCCCACCACGGCTATCGCCAGCATTTTCGGGGTGGCGCTGCTGTATTCGGCGTACGCATCGACCCGGATCGACCACACCAAGGAGGCGCAGGGCGAGCCCGACCGCCTGACACGGTTCTTCAAGCTGGATTCGAGCTTTCCCACACCCGAGGGCACTCGTTCCTACCGCGTGTATAACGTGAGCGGAGGTTTTGGACTGATGTTTGGCGCGGGCGTACTTTCCGGCCTGCTGGGGATCGGCTCCGGGGCGTTGAAGGTGATCGCCATGGACCAGATGATGCGTATTCCCTTCAAGGTTTCCACCACCACCAGCAACTTCATGATCGGGGTCACGGCTGCCGCCAGCGCCGGCGTCTATCTCGTTCGAGGCTACATCGATCCCGGACTCGCCTTCCCGGTGGTGCTGGGTGTCCTGCTGGGGTCCATGCTGGGAGCGCGGGTGTTGCCGGTGGCGAACACGCGAGTGCTGAGGGTGGTGTTTGCGGCGGTGATCGGGGCGCTGGCGGTGGAAATGATCGTTCAGGCCGTCAGGGGGAAGTTCTAAGATTTTGGATTTTCGATTTCGGATTTTGGATTGAAGGCATCTTGAATTTCGGATTGAGGAGGAATTTTGGATTTCGATTGAGAAAGGGCGCCACGGCCGGTTTGGTCCCTAGGGCGCCGGAGTTCAGGGAGCGTTTTGGATTTTGGATTGAAGCGGTTCCTGGTACAGCCACGAACCAACGGTCAAGGACGTTCTTCTCTTCAATCCAAAATCCAAAATCGAAAATCCAAAATTCCCAAATGGATAACATAGTGACCAAAATACAGTGGACCGACCAGCGGACGGAGATGGTGATCGGCGGACTGCTGCGCACGGGGGTGATCCTCTCTGCGGTGTTAGTCGTGCTGGGCGGGGCGGTTTACCTCGTTCGGCATGGCATGGATCCGCCCAGCTACCATGTGTTCCGCGGCGAGCCAAGCGACCTTAGGAATGTCAAAGGCATCCTGCGGCAGGTCCGCGCGGGGCGGGGGCGAGGAATCATTCAGTTGGGGCTTCTGCTACTGATCGCGACCCCGGTTGCTCGCGTGGCCTTCTCGGTGGTGGCGTTTGCGCTGGAGCGCGACCGTCTTTACGTCGTCATCACGCTAATTGTGCTGGCGGTGCTGGCGTTCAGCCTGGCAGGAGGACATTTCTAGTTCTCAGTTTTCAGTTTTCAGTTCTCAGCAAACTGAGGATCGCGGACTGAACCTGAGAACTGAGACGGTGTGAAATAATTGCGAAGGAGCTTCCAACACAGAGACACAGAGGCACAGAGAGAAATGACAAACGTCTGGAAATAAATGAAATCTCATGTAATCTTCTCACTCTTTCTCTGTGTCTCTGCGCCTCTGTGTTTAATTCTTACACAGCTTCTGAGAACTGAGGACTGATTGTTATCTACAGGGTGCACGACATAGAAGTTGGAATTGAAGAGTTTCTTTTTTTGTGGTATCAATCCTAACGTATATAGACGTTAGGATAAGGAGGCCTATGACTGAGTCTATTCCTCAGTTGGAAAATCAAAGAGTGCAGGTGGTGCAGGA
>DATFYM010000255.1:0-42850 GCA_035315065.1 Terriglobia bacterium | reverse complement strand
AATTACAGTTGACCCATCCCGGTCACTTCATGCACCATAACTGCGCCAGCGTCGCTTCGCTCCGACCGTGACCGGCATCACGTCGGAACCGGCGCCCGGGATCAAATCGGAATCAGTGACCAGCTTCATCGGAATCAGCATAATTCTCTTCTTCTTAATTTCCAGAGGGAGAGGGCTAGAATTGTTGGGAAAATGGCGGAATTATTGGGTAAACAACCCTCTCCCTTTTGGGAGAGGGGGGACCGCGCAGCGGTGGGTGAGGGTGCCCACGTAATCGTTACCATATTTACGAAACGGAGTACTCAGTGCTTGACCCGTTCGCGAGAGCTGAAATCCCTTTAGAAACAGCAAAAACAGGGTATGATCGGGACTAGGATGCGGTGCAGTCAGCAATTGGACAGGAGGATGAGACATTGGATTACGCAGGAAAGCACAGTAGCTTCCCCAGTTCTACGATTCAGGAGGCCCCAGGGGAGGCACGGGATGACGAGGCGCTCCGAGCTAGGAACGAGGCGGCAATCCAGCTCTTGCACGAATGGCTAGAGGACGATTCGGGTTACGACGAACGGGCATGGCCTCGACTGAAGGAAGCCATTGAAGAAGATCGCCTTTCCTACCGCAAGAGGTTCAGTGATTAATTGTGGCAAACAGAATTGTCCTTGACTCCGGCCCCCTCGGCGAGATTTCCCATCCCCGCCCCAATCGCGAGGTCGCAGATTGGTTGGAGCGGCTGCTTAGGAAAGGCGCTACCGTTTACGTCCCGGAAATTGCTGATTACGAGGTCCGCCGGGAGCTAATCCGTGCGGGCCTTCAAGAGGGCGTCAAGAGACTTGATCGTCTCAAATCCGTTCTCAACTATCTTCCGATCAACACAGAAGTGATGCTGAAGGCCGCTGAGTTGTGGGCGGAAGCGCGGAACCGAGGCACCCCGACGGCCGATCCCAAGGCACTCGATGCTGATGTAATCCTCGCCGCCCAAGCATTGCAAATTAGCGGCTCTGTCGCTACGGAAAATGTCCGGCACCTTAACCTCTTCGTCGAAGCCAAGGACTGGCGATCCTTTTGAAGGCCATGGGCAGGAAATTGATTGAAGTGGCGCTGCCTTTGGAGGCGATCAACCGTGAGTCGTCCAGCGAGAAATCGATTCGCCGCCACCCGTCGACGCTCCATCTCTGGTGGTCGCGCAAGCCTTTAGCCACTTGCAGGGCGGTGTTGTTCGCTTCGCTCGTGGATGACCCTTCCAGCCACCCCGAGAAGTTTCGAACCGAAGAAACACAGGAAGAGGAGCGCCAGCGGCTCTTTCGCATCATCGAAGAACTCGTGAAGTGGGAAAACACCAACAACGAAACCGTGCTCAATGCGGCTCGGGCTGAAATTCAGAGATCCACGAGTGGGGACCTCCCTCCGGTGCTCGATCCCTTTTGTGGCGGCGGCTCGATCCCCCTTGAAGCACAGCGACTGGGCCTCCAAGCTTACGCAAGCGACTTGAACCCTGTCGCGGTACTCATAACCAAGGCCCTGATTGAGATTCCACCCAGGTTCGCTGGAAGCCCACCTGTCAACCCCGAGGCACGAAAGAAACTCGACCATTCCAAGACATGGCGGGGCGCGCAGGGCTTGGCAGAGGATGTCCGTTATTACGGCCAGTGGATGCGTCGTGAAGCCGACGAGCGCGTCGGTCAGCTCTACCCCAAGGCAAGGCTGCCGAAGGAACAGGGCGGTGGTCAGGCGACGGTCATCGCCTGGCTTTGGGCACGCACTGTTAAGTGTCCTAATCCGGCTTGCGGCGCGCAGATGCCACTTGCAACCAAGTTCTGGCTTTCAACCAAGGAGCAGAAAAGAGCTTGCGTTGAGGTTACGGTCGACAAGAAGAGTAAGACCTCTCTTACGCAGGTCAACGTTGGGCAGCCCGACCTAGAGACTGCCGCCGCCAATGCAGCGGGCACAGGGTATCTGAACGAAAAAGGGAAGAAAGTCAAAGCCACCTTCAAATGTATTGTTTGCAAGGACGGCGTAGGCAAAGGCGATTACATCGATTCCGAAGCAGACAAAGGAGAAATGTCCTTTATGCCTTGGGCGATCGTCGCCAGGAAATCGCGCGGCAGAGCGTATCTCAACTTTGATAGCAGAGATGCCGAGATAATAACGCTGATGGCCAAGGAGCTGTTATCTGGCCCCTCCATACACTCCAAACTGCCGACTGAGCCCTCCAGAGGTACTTTCGCCAGCAACGCGCAAGGGAGATCCTACGGCTTTAAGACGTTCTCGGACTATTTTACGCCGAGGCAGCTAGCTGCGTTGGTTACCTTCACCGACCTGGTCGACGACGCCCGCAAACGAGCGCTTGCCGACGCCCGCGAAGCCGGAATGCCTGAACACGGTATTGCTCTGGAGCAGGGAGGCCGAGGAGCTACGGCCTATGCCGAGGCCGTAGCTACATACTTAGCCCTGGCTGTCGATCGATTGGCGATGACTGGCAACACCCTCGTCCGTTGGAATCCCGTGGGTGAAAAGGCACAGCACGCATTTGGTTTGCAAGGTCTGCCGATGGTGTGGGATTTCGCCGAGCCCAACTTCTTTGCAGATGCGACCGGCAGTTTCGATGCGGCCATAGAGTTAGTTGCCGATCCGCTTGAGTCACTCGGCGGAGGACCTCCAGGGTCAGCCAAGCAGGCAGATGCCACCTCGACTTTTGGCGAGATGCCCGCACGAGCTATATTCACGGACCCCCCATACTACGACAACGTTGGTTTCGGTGACCTGTCGGACTTTTTCTACGTCTGGCTGCGAAGGTCCCTCGGAGGAATCTATCCGACTTTGCTTACTACCGTCCTAACGCCAAAAGCGGACGAACTGACAGCCAGCCCGTACCGCTTTGATGGCAATGCCGACGAAGCGAAAGACTTCTTCGAGGAGCGTCTGGGCGGGGCGTTTCGAAAAATGCGCTGGGTCCAAGATTCAGCCTATCCGATGGTCGTCTACTACCCGTTTAAGCAAAGCGAGTCAGAGGACAGCGCAGAAGAAACCGAAAACGGACTCTCACCGATCACATCGACCGGTTGGGAGACAATGTTGGCAGGCTTACTGAAAACCGGGTTGGCAATCACTGGTACTTGGCCCATGCGCACGGAGATGAAGACGCGCCAGGTCGCCATGGGTTCAAACGCGCTTGCCTCGTGCATCGTTCTCGTTTGCCGGCCGTTCCTCGGACGCTCCCCTTGCGACCCGCCGTGAGTTCGTCGCCGCCCTCAAAGCTGACTTGCCGCATGCCTTGAAGACGCTTCAGCGAGGCAGCATCGCGCCTGTCGATCTGGCCCAAGCGGCTATCGGCCCAGGCATGGCCGTCTTCTCCCGCTACAGTAAAGTGATCGAGGCCGATGGTTCAGCGATGCCGGTCCGCGCTGCTCTGGCGCTAATCAACCAGACCTTGGACGAGGCACTGGCTGAGCAGGAAGGGGAGTTTGACTCGGATACGCGTTGGGCAGTGGCGTGGTTCGATCAGTACGGCATGAACGAAGGTCCCTACGGTGTGGCCGAAACGCTTTCGAAGGCGAAAAACACGGCAGTAGGCGGCTTGGAGGAAGCGGGGATTCTTGTCGCCAAGGCCGGCAAAGTCCGCTTGCTCGGCCGGAGCGAGCTTGACGGTGACTGGGATCCCACCGCCGCCCGCCGTGTGACAATCTGGGAAGTGACACAGCAACTGGTCCGCGCGCTGGAACAGAAGGGCGAGCCCGGCGCGGCAGACCTCCTCCGCAAACTCGGTTCACTAGGCGAAGTCGCTCGGGACCTCGCGTATCGGCTGTACATCATTTGCGAGCGCAAGAAATGGTCCCAAGAGGCTCTCGCCTATAACAGCCTGGTGATCGCCTGGCCGGAGATCACCCGCCTGTCGCACGTGGCACCGCCACGAGAAGAACAGCAGCCACTCCGTTAGGGGCGCGAAAGTGCAACGGTCCAGGCGAAGGAAGTACGATACTAAACATGGCGGCAGGAAGCGGCAGGAATCGGTGTGCATGTCACACGCGGTTGTAGGGGTACGGCTTGCCGTACCCTTTTCTTCCATCGTGCGCGGCCGAACCAAGAGGGTACGGCAAGCCGTACCCCTACAACCCGGGTGGGGCTGGCGCGACCCGGTGGTTTATGTGATTCTTGGATCGGGAAAAGGAGAAGCGCGATGACTTATGAAGCGTTGCTTAACCGGGTGAGCGTCGATCCCAACGTCTGCGGCGGCAAGCCGTGCATTCGTGGCACCCGCATCTATATCGCCGTAATTCTTGACGGCTTGGCCGAAGGACTGACGCCCGAGCAGATCATCGATCACTACCCCCAGGTAACCCTCGATGACATCCACGCTGCCCTGGCCTACGGGGCGGAGCTCTCTCGCGAGAACATATGGAAAGTCCCGGTGGGACAGTGAGGCTGAAACTCGACGAGAACCTTTCGCGCCACCTGTCGCAGGCTCTGCGCGATCTCCGGCATGACGTAACCACGGCGGCCGAGGAAGGCCTCCTCTCGCAGCCCGATACCGCTGTGGCGGCAGCCGCCAAGGATGAGGGCCGGATACTGCTGACTCTCGACGTCGAGTTCGGCGACCTGAGGAAATACCCTCCGGGCACTCATCCCGGAGTCATCCTGTTTCGCCCCAGGAGTTTCGGCCCGGCAACGGTCAACCGCTTTGTGGAAGGGTTTGTGCGCAGCAGCGATCTCCGCCTTCTGGTGGGATGTGTCGTCATTGTGGACCCCACTCGAGTGAGAGTGCGGTGGCCTCCGGGTGAAAGAGGCGAGGATCTTGCTTGAATTCGAATTGGCGTACCGGCCGAAGGCCCACTTCGAGGAGCGCGCGGACCTGCCGGTATTTGGCCGGCATTTATGTATGGCGACAGAAGTCGGTTCGCCTGTAGGGGTGCTTGCCGTACCCTTTTGTTCTATCGTGCACAACCGAAACAGGAGGGTACGGCAAGCCGTACCCCTACAACGGTGTGACACATGCGGGCCGGCCTCTCAGGACGTACACAATATGATAGGGACAAAGGGAAAGGCTATTCCAAGATGAGCACCACGAGTCGGAATCCAGCGAATTATGCAGACCGAATTGTGCGGGATCCCCGGATTTGTGGCGGCGCGCCCGTGTTCAGGGGCACCCGGGTAACCCTGCGAACCGTGCTCGCCAGCCTTGCCGAGGGCGATTCGCCGGAGACGATCCTGGCTGCTTTTCCAACCCTGAGCGCCGAGGACGTTCGCGCAGCGATCGCGTTTGCGGCGGCTTCGGCGGAGGAAGATCTGCCCGTCCCGGCTGCGCCCCGCTTTTGATGAAGGGGAATATGGCACTGAGCAATCACGAGCGCACCGGCAAGGCGTTGGACCTTCTCAACACCGGTCTCAGACCGTTTGTGGAACGTGAGCTCCAATCCGCTTACGGCAAAGACTGGGTGGCGCGGGCCGGCCTCGTGGACGTTCGCAACCCGCCAGGCAAGAAGGGGAAACAGCCGAACCTGGACACTTATGCCCTCCTCGGGGTGATGTGGGACCAGTGGAATGACGTCTTCAAGAAGACGCTGGGTCAAGCCGAGCGGACCCTGGTGAGTGAGCTTCGTGACGTGCGGAACAAGTGGGCGCACCAGGAGGCGTTCACTACGGATGACGCCTACCGCGCTTTGGATAGCGCGGAGCGGCTGCTGACCGCCGTTTCCGCCGAGGAAGCCGCCGAAGTGGGCCGGCAGAAGCAGGAAGTCCTCCGGGTCCGCTTCGAGGAGCAAGCCCGGCAAGAGACGAAGCGCGCTGCCACAGCCTCAATTGAAGGCCAGCCGCGGGGCGGCTTGAAGCCTTGGCGTGAGATCGTGACCCCGCATCCCGACGTGGCCTCGGGCCGATACCAGCAAGCAGAGTTTGCTGCTGACTTAAGCCAGGTGCATCGGGGCGAAGGCGTAGACGAATACAAGAATCCCACCGAGTTTTTCCGCCGCACATTCCTGACGGATGGCCTGAGGCATCTGCTTACCAATGCCCTGCTGCGCCTCTCCGGCAAGGGTGGCGACCCTATCGTCGAGCTACAGACGAACTTCGGTGGCGGGAAGACGCACTCCATGCTGGCGCTCTATCACATGTTCTCGGGAGTGGCGCCAAGCGAACTACCCGGCATCGATCCGGTTTTGAAAGAAGCGGGCGTGGCTCGCCCGCCACAGGCCAAACGGCCGGTTCTGGTGGGCACGGCCATTTCGCCCGGGCAGCCACACCGCAAGCCGGACGGTACGGTGGTCCACACGCTTTGGGGTGATCTTGCCTGGCAGTTGCTCGGCAAGCCGGGCTTCGAGAGCGTGGCAGAGGCCGACAAGCAAGGTGTGAGTCCGGGCTCGGATGCTCTGCGCGAACTTTTTACGAAGAGCGGCCCGGCTCTCGTGCTGATCGACGAGTGGGTGGCCTTTCTCCGCCAGCTCTATGGAAAAGACAACCTGCCAGCCGGCTCCTTCGACGCCAACCTGACCTTTGCTCAGGCACTCACGGAGGCGGCCCGCGCCGTCCCGAACGTGATGGTGATCGTTAGCGTGCCTGCCTCTGAGATTGAAAATCGGCGGCGGCGCGGGCAAGGAATCGCTGGACCGGCTGAAGAACGTGGTCGGACGCATGGAATCCACCTGGCGACCGGCCACCTCCGAGGAAGGTTTTGAGATTGTCCGGCGTCGGCTGTTTCAGGCTATCACCGATCCCCAGCTTTTCGCGGCGCGCGACGCCGCCGTCAAGTCATTTGCGGAACTCTACTGGGGCCAGCGCCAGGAATTTCCGGCTGCCTGTTGCGAGGCGGACTACGAGCGTAGGCTGAAGGCAGCGTATCCCATCCACCCTGAACTCTTCGACCGGCTTTACAACGACTGGTCCACGCTGGACAAGTTCCAACGCACAAGGGGCGTGCTGCGGCTGATGGCGGCGGTGATCCATACGCTATGGGATCGTCAGGATTCGAGCTTGTTGATCCTGCCGGCGACAGTGCCCATTGACGATTCGAGAGTGCGGGATGAGCTGACCCGCTATCTTGAGGACCCTTGGGTGCTGGTAATCGAAAAAGACGTGGACGGCCCTCACTCGCTGCCGCTACGCCTGGACCGGGAGAATCCGAACCTGGGGCGCTACTCGGCCTGTCGTCGCGCGGCGAGAACGCTATACCTGGGCTCCGCGCCGACGCTGAACACGGCCAACAAAGGGTTGGAGGACCTTCAAATCAAGCTGGGATGCGCCCAACCCGGAGAGGCGGTGGCCACTTTCGGCGATGCTCTGCGCCGGCTGACCGACCAGGCCACTCACATCTACGTCGACGGACGCCGCTACTGGTACTCCACCCAGCCGAGCGTGGCGCGGCTTGCCCAGGACCGGGCGGTGCAACAGGAGCAAGACAAGGTGACGGAAGAGATCAAGCGGCGGATGCGCGCCGAAGCCCACACGCGAGCCGATTTCGCCCGGGTTCACCCGTGCCCGCCGTCAAGCGGCGACGTGCCGGACGACCCCGAGGCGCGGCTCGTGATCCTCGGCCCGGAACACCCGCATGTGGCCAAGTCGCCGGACAGCCCGGCCCGGAAAGAGGCCGCAACCATCCTTGACCAGCGTGGATCATCGCCGCGCGAGAACAAGAACATGCTGGTGTTTCTGGCGGCCGATCGCACGCGCCTGAGCGAGCTTGACCAAGCTGTTCGCCAGTTCCTGGCGTGGAAGTCGATTGAAGCGGAGCGCGAGACCCTGAACCTGGACCCATTTCAGTCCAATCAGGCGAAGACGAAGCGGGAACAGGCGGAGCAAACGGTGGAACAACGCATCCCGGAAACGTACACGTGGCTGCTGGTGCCGGGTCAAGGGAAGCAAGATCCGAACGCGCCGGTGGACTGGCAGGAGACAAGGCTACAGGGCCAGGATGCGCTGGCGGTACGGGCCTCGAAGAAGCTCAAGGGTGAGGAACTCTTGATCACTGAGTTTGCAGGCACGCGGCTTCGGCTGGAGTTGGACCGCGTGCCGTTATGGCGCGGGGACCATGTAACCCTGAAGCAGCTCTCCGTCGACTTTGCCAAGTATCTCTACCTGCCACGCCTCAAGGATACCGAGGTACTGCTGGACTCGGTGCGAGATGGTTTCCGGCTGATAACTTGGGAGCAGGAGTCATTTGCCTACGCTGACGGCTGGGACGCCGCGCGAGGTCGCTATCGCGGCTTGCGCGCCGGCAACATTGGCTCCATTACGGTCGGAGGCGACAGCATGCTGGTGAAGCCGGACATGGCGGCCAAGCAGCTTGCAGCCGACGCCGCGAAGGCACAAGAGCCGGCGCCCGTTTCTGCGCCGGGCACTTATTCGGCAGGCGGGGGCGTGCCGCCACTGCCTCCCCCGATCGAACCGCTACCCGGAGTAGCCGCACCGGTTCAGCCGCGCCGGTTCCACGGTTCCGTCGCACTCGATGCCGCCCGCCTCAGTCGCGACGCCGGGAGAATAGCCGAAGAAGTGGTTCAGCATCTAGCGGGGCTGGTCGGAGCAAGCGTCGAAGTGAATCTTGAGATTCACGCGGAGGTACCGGAAGGCACACCTGACAGCGTCGTCCGAACCGTCACGGAAAACTGCCGAACGCTACGCTTCAAGAACTACGGCTTTGAAGAAAAATAGGCGAGGCCGGCTTCGAGCCCAGCCCCGATGGAAGATTCACCAATCTGGCCCGTCAAATTCGGATCGACTATGTCGCTTGCCTGAAGACTTATGAGGGTTGATGACACCCAAAAGCCGCGGCCCGAAGAGCGCTGGCCGCGGCTACCAACTACCAAGGACCGCAATACGAAAGTGAGGCAACCATGAGCTATCGTATTCTATCACTCGACGGGGGCGGCACCTGGGCACTGATTGAGGTCAAGGCGTTGATCGAGCTTTACGGTGAAAATACTCCCGGCAACACCGTCCTGGAGGATTTCGACCTGGTGGCGGCGAATTCGGGCGGAAGCATCGTGCTCGGTGGATTGGTGGAGAATCGCACGCTGGCCAACATCCTGGCCGATTTCGAAGACGAGACATGGCGGAAATCGATCTTCTCCCCAACGAAAATGCTGGAGGAAGCAAGCCACGTTCCCTCCCACCCGACGGAGTCCAACCTCCCGTAAGGCATGCCGGTCCGATCCGATCCGTTTTCCCCTGGCGCCTGATTGGTGCTATGCTATGGGCGGTCTGGTATTGAATGTGGGGGCGCAACGTAGTAAAACAGAGGAGGGTCGCTGGCGCTAGGCTTAGTCCTGGTATTTCATAATTACGGTGACGTATTCCGGGGTTCGGGATTCGGGGTTCGGGATTCGCGGAGGAAGATGGCGGTTCGGGAATTTGTTCTGCGAACCCCGAACCCCCAATCCCGAACCCCGCGTGCATCGTCACCGTATTTGTGAATGTACCACTTAGCTTTCAGCCACCAGCTCTCAGCAAGAAAGTCCGGTTGTCTTGCTGATAGCTGATCGCTGATAGCTTTTCCAGTTTCACGTTCGATCATCTGTCGTCGACAACAGAACCGCACTCCAGGGAGGTTGCTATGGCTGAACCCACAAAAGAGGAACTGCTGGCGCGCATTGCCGAACTCGAAAAGGAGGCGGGAACGAGGCAGGCCGGCAAGCTCTCGTTCAAGGTGAGCGAAAAGGGAGGCGTCAGCGTCTACGGCCTCGGCCGCTTCCCAGTCACACTCTACGCCGAGCAGTGGGAAAGACTCCTGGCCACGGCGGACGAGCTTCGCGCTTTCGTGGAGCAGGAGAAGAACAAGGGCACGCTCAAGCTCAAGTCCCGGCCGGAATAAGAATTGACGATTGACGATTGACGATTGGAAAACCCGTGCGGCTTGCGTGTTCTCTTCCAATCGGCAATCGTCAATCGGCAATCGTCAATTTCCCACCCGATAGTCGCTGAGCGTTCTTCTCCGTGGCCTCTATGAAGCCTCAGTGAACTCTGTGTTGAGGTCTTTGGTTGCGGCCGCAGGGCCGCGCTGTGAAAGAATTAAACACAGAGGCGCAGAGACACAGAGAAAAAGTGAGAAGATTACACGAGATGTCATGTTTTTCTAGACGTGTTGTTTTTCTCCGTGCCTCTGTGTCTCTGTGTTGGAAGCTCCTTCGCAATTATTTCGATCAGGCCCGCGCGACGTCGCGGCCCGGCACGACATCGATCTGGAGCCGGGGATCGGCGGCCGGTACGTACGTAGTCGGGAGGCCAAGTTCGCGCCGCACGATGTTGCAGCCCTGCGCGATGGCACTCGCCTTATAGAACGCAATCTCGCGATTGCAGCCTTGACGGCCGAACCCGCAGTCACTCGAGACGATCAAGCGATCGGCCGGGATCACCTTCAGCGCTTTGCGGACCTCGGCGGCCACGTCTTCCGGACGGTCGGCCTGCAGCGCGCGATGGCTGACGGCGCCGATGGCAATCTTCTTCTTCAGATCGTGCTTGAAAGGCTCGAACAGCTCCAGGTCCCGCTGGTTGCGATCCTTCATCTCCAGCGTCCACACGTCGCCGCGGCACCGCTCCAGGTAGATCTCGATGGAGTTGGCGTAACTCGTGTCCTCCATCACCCGCTGCATGTTGGGATTTCCCCAGCAGGTGTGGATCCACAGCTCCACGTCGTCGAGCCCCTGCACCTCGCGGTTGAAGGCGTCGACCATGAACTTCACTTCCTCGTGGTCCTTGCCGTAGGTGTTGGCCATAAAGTGGAACGTGGGCTCCTCAGTCTGAATGCACCGGCAGCCGGCGTCGCGCAGGGCCAGCAACTCCTTGTTCATGGCCTCCGCCATGTCCCAGATCACCTGGCGCTTGTCGTGGTACTTGGGCGTGTGAATGTCGAGGAAGAGCGCCATCACCTGCGAGCAGCAGGTGCCGAACTTCACCGGCTTGCGCGTCTTGCCCTGGGCGATGCGCCAGATCTTGGGGTAGTCGAGCGGCCGGTGCTCGATCTTGTCCACCACGTGCGGCCAGCGCCAGCCGGTGTAGATCTCGTTGAGCAGCGTGCCGGGCGGATAGTGGAGCCACGGCGCCGTGGCCTCCTCCGGCTGCAAGGTGTCGCCGGCAAAGCCGGCCCAGCGCTGCAAGGGATAGTGGTGCCAGGCGCGGCCCGCCAAGTCCTCATCGACGTGGAAGTCAGCGTGGTTGAGAATGTCGAGCCCGGCGCGCTCCTGGTCGCTGATGACCACGGCCATGGCATCTTGAAACTTCTCTCGGAAGCGCACGTCGAGCATGCAGGTGTCGAGCGGACGGCCCCACATGCTGACGTCGAACCAGCGCGGCCGGGGAAACGATCCCGTGACCGTGCTGGGGAGAATCAGGTTGGCGGTAGCGGTGAACATGGGTCTCCTCCTTGATGATGCCCAGCCGTGGGGAAATTTTGGATTTTGGATTTTGGATTTTGGATTGAAGAACAACACATAACTTTGTCGGCCTGTGGCTTAAGTCCGAAGTCGCCAAAATCCAAGGGCCCTGATCTTCAATCAAAACTCCTTCGCGGTTGGATCGAAAATCTGGCAAATCACGTCTTGGTCTTCAATCCAAAATCCAAAATCCAAAATCCAAAATCCCCTACCTGGCGCTGACCAGGTCGCTAGCCTTGGGCAATTGGGACGCGTTCCAGCCGCCGCCCAGGGCCTGCACCAGGGAGACGCTGGCCGCCAGGCGGCGGGTGAGGATGTCCACGGCAGCTTTCTCAGCCGTGAAAGCGGCGGTCTGCGAAATGATGACCTGCAGGTAGCTGACGGTCCCCGCCTTGTATTGGTCGGTGGTGATCCGCAGCGCCAGCTCGGCGGCCTGCACCGTGTCGCTCTCCACGCCGGCTTCTTTCTCGAGCACGCGCAACGCCGAGAGATCATCCTCCACCTGCTGGAAGCCGTTGAGGACCGTCTGCCGGTAGCTGGCGATGGTGGCATCGAAGGCGGCCTGCGCCTGCGCCACCTGGGCGTGGCGCCGTCCGGCATCAAAAAGCGTCTCCGCCAACTGCGGCCCCACCGACCAGAAGCGGCTAGGCCACTGTATCCAAGTGCCGAGGCGCGAGCTTTCCAATCCCCCAGTCGCACTGAGCGTGAGCGTGGGATAGAAGGCGGATTGCGCGATGCCAATCTGCTCGTTGGCCGCTGCCATCTGACGCTCGGCGGCGGCGATGTCGGGGCGCCGTTCCAGCAAGGTGGAAGGAACTCCAATGGGAACGGGCGGGGGCTGCGTGGCCGCGATCGGCGCGTGACTCACGGTGACGGCCAGCGGCGGCTTGCCCGTCAGGATCGCAATGGCGTGTTCCAACTGGTTGCGCGTCACCTCCAGGTCCACCAATTCCGCCCGGGCACCGTCTAATTGGGTTTCCGCCTGGGCCACGTCGGCTCCCGAGGCGACGCCGGCGTTAAACCGGTTCTGGGTCAGCGTCAAATAGTCCTGATAGGACTTCACCGTGCGGTCCAGCAGGTCGTAGTCGCCATCCGTGCCCCGCAGTTGGAAGTAGTCTTGAGCCAGCTCTCCCTGGAACGACAAACGGGCGTTTTCTAACTGCGCGGCGCTCGCCTGGGCTGTCGCCATACTCCCCGTAACGCCGCGACGAATGTTGCCCCAAAGGTCCGGCACCCAAGATGCGCCCACAGGCAAGTCATAAGTGGTGCGCGAAGCGGGAGTGAAATTCCCAAGGCCAGCACTCGGGGTGACCGGAGCTCGGGAGTTTGTAATGGATACACTTCCGCTGAGCGTTGGGTACAGTCCCGCGCGCGCGATTCGAACCGCGGCTTCAGCCTCGCGAAACTGCGCCTCCGCCATCAAGACGTTCTGGTTGGAGATGCTGACTTGCTCCTCCAGCGCGTTGAGTTCGGGATCGTTATAGATCTCCCACCACTTACCCTTGCTTGCCTGGTCGTTGGGCTGGGCCGGTTTCCAATCCCCCGCCTCCTTGAAGCTTTCGGGCGCCGTTTCCTTGTACGCCGGAGGGACGGGGGCGCTGGCCCGCTTGTAGTTCGGACCCACCGTGCAGGCAAGGCAGAAAGTAGAAAGCAGAACGCAGAAGGCGGAAGGCAGTCCGCAGTCGGCAGAAGGCAACGGCGACGGTTTGCCGACTCCCGACTCCCAACTCCCGACTTCCGGGAAAACACGCTTGACTAGCAAGAGCAACATGCTCTCAACTCCTCATTTTCGTAAGCATTGCAACAGCGCGTTAGCCTGCCTGTTATAGCTTGACATCGTCCGCCAGACTTGACACGTTTTAATAAATCGGTCGCGAAAAACTGCCCTTTAACTACCTCTTCGAGCCCCGTTCGGTGTACGTTTTTGGTCAAAAATGGTAGAATTTGGTAAGATTTTGTACCCTCAAAAACGTCCGAAAACGCCCAAAAAGTGGCTTCGTTTCAAGTAACCCCTTTGTTTGCAATATCTGTTTTCCACTAGTGTTTCGGGGAATAAACAATTAAATGTTAGGTTAATTTTATCAGTTCTACCACATAAATAATCATAAAGATCGCCGATCCACATTTGAAGCAAGGTGGCTGCTTAACTCTAGCTCTTTTATAATCTGAGTAAATATGCCTTCTCATCGGTAGAACTGGTGACCGAACCGGCCAAACGGTTAGCTGGAACATACCGATCAAGTCTACCATGCGGTTATCCCAAAGTCAAGTCCGTTTCAGCTATCGCGGCGACTCAGAACGTATAAAGGAATTGGAAAAACAAAAGTGTTTCTTGCCCAAGGCGCACAGTCCGCAAGCGAGCAAAGGATCTCTTCTTTGCGACTCTGCGCGGCATTGCGCCTTTGCGAGAAACTTCTCGTTTTTTCACACCTTCTCACCGAGCCTCCTTCCCCTGTGGGCCATCTCATTTCATCTCCTTCAATTTCTTCAGCCAATCCACTGCGTTCTGGTTCTTCGGGTTCAGTCGCAGCGACATCTCATAGTTCTGAATCGCCAGGTCCTTCCTGCCGGCTTTCACGTACGCCCGACCCAGACTGTCATAAACGTCAGCCGACTTCGGGTATTCCTGCACATTGCGCTGGAAAACGGCGATGGCGTCCTCGGTCTGGCCCGAGAATAGCAGCGTGTAGCCTAAGTTGTTGAGAGTGCCTTCCTCCACCTTCTGCTCTGCCGACAAGGATTGCTTAAGTTCCGTGTAGCGCTGGAGCGCGGCTTGCACACCTTTGAGTTTGTCGATCAGCAGGAGCGTTTCAAAGGCGCCCGGCTCCGAGGGTCGATAGTTCCAGCCATGCTCCTTCGCGACCCGTAGCAGCACCAGGTTCTCCACAGCTTGCCCGTTATCCGAGTTCGCCATGATCGCCACGCCTTGGCCCGATTCGGCGTTCATGGTCAGCACCGCCTGAAAGCCTTGGTCGGCGCCGTTGTGGCCGAACTGTCCAGGATTGTCCCTGTCCATAAAGAAGCCGAGCCCAGCGTCATCCATCACCGGGGTCAGCATTTCGCGCGTCATCTTCTCGGAAAGCACACGGTTCGACTTGCCATGCTTGGAGAGCGCGATTTCAATCGCGAACTTGCACAGGTCGGTGGGCGTGGTCCACAACCCCGCTGCGGCCATCTCCGGGTAGATGTGCCACCTTCCATGGACCACCGTGCCGTGTGGCCAGGTCCCGCTGGCCGTCCGGGCAGCCAGGGCCGGGGGCAGCGGCTGCTCGTAGCTGCTGTCGGTCATGCCAATCTTGTCGAGCACGATCTCGCGCAGGAGAGCCGGGAACGGCGTGCCCGTGACGTCCATCATAAGCTGCTGCTCGATGGTGACGCCACCGCCCGAATAGCGCACCTGGGTGCCGGCACGATATCCACGCGGATCGGCGGCGTGTTGGCCGGCTTCTCTCCGTTGAAGATCTGGACCAGCGACGGCAGGGGGTCGTTCACGTCGTACCCGGGAAAGCCGTGAACCGTGAGCCCCGCACTGTGCGACATCAGCCGGCGCAGTGTCACCTTCTCATTTTTCGTGAATTCGTTCTCCGGCACTTGCCACGTCTTGAGCTTCTGGTTCACGTCCTCGTCGAGCGAGAGTTTGCCTTGCTCGACCAGGTAGAGCGCGCCTGTTGCCGCCACGGGCTTGCTGATGGAGCCGGCCTGGAAAAGCGTCGTGGGCGTGACGGGCACGGTGGATCCTGGCTCGATCACCCCGTAACCCTTGGCCCAAGCAATCTGATAATTGTCGATGACAGCGATACTTAGACCAGAAACCCTATAGAGCTGCATTAACTTCTGCAGGTCGAGCCGCAGCGGCGGCTGGCCCGCGCCCATGTGCATATCGACCGCTGTCGCCTCGATGTGCTGAATGCGCGCTTCCTGAGCATCGGAATTCTGGGCGGGGCGTTCGGAGGCTGGAGCACCCGAGTACGGCACACTGAGGGCGACGCACGCGAAAACAGCAACAGTCAGGAGGGCGCGAAGCGTAATCTTTATGATCGTGGTCTTCATGAACGGTGGAACAACTCCTTTATCTGTCAGGCGTCAGCTCTCAGCTTCCAGCTCTTCATAACGTGTGAACAAAATCCTGGGAGCGCGGGCATCTTGCCCGCCCTGGATCTTAAGGCTCTTACGGAAGAGCGGGCAAGATGCCCGCGCTCCCAGGATTTGTTCACAAGGTTGCATCACCTATCAGTGCCTCGCACCATTCTAGCGCCTCGGCTTCGCGCTCCCGATCGTTGGCCCTCTCGCGGTAGTCCGCAAGCAACTCGGCCTCTTGCGCGTTGCTGAGTTGCTCGCCTTCCTCTCGCATGACGGTAGCGAGTTTGTCTGGAACGACAAACCACGAGGATTGGACCTTTCGACCTTCAACCTTCAACCTTCGACCTTCGACTCTTCGTCACGCCTCCGACCCCAACGCCCCGATTTCGCCGCGGTGCCGGGACCGGGCTCGTTCCCGCCAATTCTGAAGCCGGTCAAAGTAGAGATACACCACCGGCGTCGTATACAGGGTGAGCAACTGGCTTAGCAGCAAGCCGCCGATGATCGCGATCCCCAGCGGGCGGCGCAGCTCCGACCCCGTACCCGTGCCCAGCGCCAAGGGCAGCGCCCCCAGCATTGCGGCAAACGTGGTCATCAGAATCGGGCGTAAGCGCAGCAAGCAAGCCTCGTAGATGGCGTCGTGCGAACTCCGGCCTTCGTTTCGCTCGGCGGAAATGGCAAAATCGACCATCAGGATGCCGTTCTTCTTCACCAGCCCGATCAGCAGGACGATTCCGATCACGGCAATAACGCTGAGATCGGTGTGAGTGATCAGGAGGGCCAGCAAAGCGCCCACACCGGCCGAGGGCAGCGTGGAGAGAATGGTCACCGGGTGGACGTAGCTCTCGTAAAGAATACCCAATACCAGGTAAACCGTCAGCAGCGCCGCAGCAATCAGCAAGGGCTCGCTGCCCAGCGAATCCTGGTAGGCCTGCGCCGTCCCGGAAAACCCAGTGTGAATGGTTGGTGGAAGGCCGACTTTGGCGGCGGCCGAATTGATGGTCAGCACGGCGTCTCCCAGGGCAATGCCCGGCTGGAGGTTGAAAGAGATGGTCACCGCCGGAGCGAGGCCCTGGTGGTTGACCGACAACGGCGCGGTGATGTTCACATGACGGCTGATAGCGCCCAGGGGAACCTCTCCGCCACTCGGGGAGCGCACATACATCTGGTTCAAAAACTGCGGGTCCGCCCAGTATTGCGGCGCCACCTCCATGATCACGTGGTACTGATTCAGCGACGTGTACATGGTGGAGACCTGCCGCTGGCCGAAAGCGTCGTAGAGCGTGGAATCGATCAACTGCGGCGAGATACCGAAGCGCGCCGCCGTTATGCGATCGTAGGTTACGTAGGCCTGCAACCCGCGGTCCTGCTGGTCGCTGTTCACGTCCGCAATACTCGGAATGGTTCTCAACTGGGCGAGCATGCGGGGAGCGTAGTCAATAAGGTCCTGGAGGTTGTCGCCCCGCATGGTGTACTGATACTGGGAGGCGCCGAAGCGCCCTCCCACGCGCACGTCTTGCGAAGCCTGAAGGTAGAGCGTGGCGCCCGGTACCCCCGCCAGTTTGGGCCGCAGGCGGGCGATGATCTGGTCAGCCGTGATGTTTCTCTTGGCGGCGGGCGCGGTCGGGAGGTCTCGCTCTCCGGGGTTCTTCAGGGAGCAGAACATGCGCGCGGAGTTTCCGCCCCCCGTGAACCCCATCACGGTGTCCACCGCCGGATCGTCGTGGACGATTTTGACCATTTGCTGCAGGAGCTTGTCCATGGCTTGAAACGAGGTGTCCTGGTCGGCTTGGATGGCACCCATTATTCGGCCGTTATCTTGCTGTGGAAAAAACCCTTTAGGAACATAAATATAAAGATAAACATTAAGTACCAGGGTCCCCAGCAGTATGGCCAGAGTAATCGCCGGGTAGCGAAGCACTCCGGCAAGCGTCCGGCCATAAGCATTCACCACTGCGTTGAAACCCCTTTCACTGAGGCGGTAGATCCGGCCATGCGACTGGTGCTGCTTCAGCAGGTGCGCGCACATGCTGGGAGTCGCAGTGAGCGAAACCGCCATGGAGACCAGGATCGCCACCGAAAGGGTCACAGCGAACTCGCGGAACAGACGGCCTACAATCCCCCCCATCAGCAGCAAGGGAATAAACACCGCCACCAGTGAAATGCTGATGGTCAGCACGGTGGAGCCGATTTCTTTGGCCCCCTTCAGCGCGGCCTGGAACGGGTGCATGCCCTGCTCCAGGTAACGGGAAATGTTTTCGATCACCACGATGGCGTCGTCTACCACAAAGCCGGTGGAGATGGTCAGCGCCATTAACGAGAGGTTGTCGAGGCTGTAGCCCAACAGGTACATCACGCCGAAGGTCCCGATCAGCGACACGGGAACGGCGACGCTGGGGATGAGGGTGGTGCGCGGGTTGCGAAGGAAAAAAAAGACCACCAGGATCACCAGGATCACCGAGATGATCAACGTTTGTTCGACGTTTGCCACCGAGGCGCGGATGGTCAGGGTCTGGTCCATGGCCACCCGCATGTCGATCGATTGGGGAATAGCGGCCTTGAGTTGCGGGAGCGCGGCGCGGACGCCATCCACAGTAGCGATGATGTTGGCATTGGGCTGGCGGAAAATGATGACCAGAACCGAGGGCTTGCCGTTGGCGTAGCCGGAGTTGCGAATGTCTTCCGGGGCGTCTCGCGTCAGGCCGACGTCCGAGACGCGCACCGCCGAACCATTGCGGTAAGCAATGATCAGGGGTTGGTAATCGATGGCCTTCAACAACTGATCGTTGGCGCCCACCTCCCACATGTGGTGACCGTCGGAGAAGTGCCCTTTCGGGGTGTTGGCATTGGCAGCGCTCAGCACTCCCCGCACCTGCTCCAGGCCGATGCCGTACTTGTTCAGGGCGGTGGGGTTCAACTCGATCCGGACCCCGGGCAACGCGCCCCCGCCTACGACCACCTGGCCCACGCCGCTCACCTGCGCCAGTTTTTGGGCCATGATCGAGGAAGCGGCATCATACATCTGGCTCTTGGAGAGCACGTCGGAGGTGAGCGCCAGCATGAAGATGGGCGAATCCGCAGGATTCACTTTCCGGTAGGACGGATTACTGGGAAGATTGCTGGGAAGATAACCACGGGCCGCGTTGATCGCCGCCTGCACGTCGCGCGCGGCGGCGTTGATGTCGCGGTTGAGATCGAATTGCAGGGTAATACTGGTGGAACCCAGACTGCTGGACGAAGTCATCTCGGTAACCGACGCAATTCGGGTGAATTGGCGCTCCAGCGGGGTGGCGACCGCCGAAGCCATGGTCTCAGGGCTTGCGCCCGGCAAACCCGCGTTCACCGAGATAGTGGGAAAGTCCACCTGGGGCAGCGGCGACACCGGCAGCAGCCGAAAGGCCACGGCGCCCGCCAGCGCGATGGCAATCATGATGAGCGTTGTCGCAATGGGCCTTCGAATGAATGGTTCTGAGAAGTTCATCGGTTAGTTTTCATTTTTTTCAGTTCTCAGTTTTCAGTTTTCAGTTCTCAGTTTTCAGCGAACTAACGACTGAACGGCCAGGTGACAGCATTTTCCGGTCACCCCAGCGGCAGCAATTCCGCTACGGCTGGCAGGCTAGACCGGCCCACGCCCCACGGGTGGCCTGAAAAACTTGGCGCTGCGCGAGATCAGCTCCCAGTGCCACGGTGTAGGCCAGTCGCAATCGATCGGCCCGCTGCGGTGACCGGAAAATGCTGTCACCTGGCCACTGAACGTTGAGGACTGCGAACTGAAAACTGAAAACTGACTACTCTGCCGGTGCCAACTCCCCACCCAGGCTCCCTTCACTCGCCCGGGAAAATCGCTGCGCGAGGCGATCGAACCAAATGTAGATCACCGGCGTGGTGTAGAGCGTAAGCAACTGGCTCACGAGCAATCCGCCGACAATAGTGATCCCCAGCGGCCGGCGCAGTTCCGAGCCCGTTCCCGTACCCAGCGCCAGTGGGACGCCGCCCAGCAGCGCGGCCATGGTGGTCATCATGATCGGGCGGAAGCGCAGGAGGCATGCTTGATAAATGGCATTCACCGAGGTCATGCCTTCCTTGCGCTCCGCCTCCAGAGCGAAATCGATCATCATGATGGCGTTTTTCTTGACGATACCGATGAGCAGCACCATCCCAATCAAGGCGATTACGCTGAAATCGTTACGGCAAATGATGAGAGCGAGCAGCGCGCCGACCCCCGCCGACGGCAATGTGGAGATGATGGTGACGGGGTGAATGTAGCTTTCGTACAAGACACCCAGCACGATGTAGACGGTAATGATCGCCGCCAGAATCAGCAGCGGCTCGCTGGATAGGGAGGCCTCGAAGGATGCGGCCGTACCTTGAAATGCCCCCTGAATGCTTGGCGGCATGCCGATCTCATCCTTGACTTGGTTAACCGCCGTGATGGCCTCGCCTAGGGAGGCATTGGGATCCAGATTGAAAGAAAGCGTCACCACCGGGAACTGACCCTGGTGGTTCACGGTGATGGGAGCACTCACCTCCTCCAGGTGCGTGAAGGCCGCCAGCGGCACCTGTCCCCCGTTGGGGAACACCGAGGAAGAAGCAATGGCGTTGCTGCCGAAGGTGTTATCCGAAGCGGTAGAGCCCGAACCGCCGGAAGACGAGGTACTGGAAGATAGGCTCGTAGTGGCAGCCGTGAGCGAGCTGGTGGGCCCGTACAACTGGTTGGCGGCCGCTCCACCGGCGACCAGGCCGGCGGAGCCGCTGGAGCTTCCGGCGCCGGTCCGGATGAAAAGATTTCGCAGGTCCAGCGGATTGTTCTGATAGTCGGACTTTACTTCCAACACTACATGATATTGATTCAATTGGGTAAAAATGGTCGACACTTGCCGCTGGCCGTAGGCGTCATAAAGCGTTTGATCGATCGTCGAGGGCGTGATCCCAAGGCGCATGGCCGTCTGGCGATCGAACACCAGCCGGGCCTGAAGGCCGCCCACCTGCTGATCGCTGGCCACGTCGAGCAACTCAGGCCGTTTCTGCAGTTCGGCGAGCATTTTGGGGGCATAAGTGTTTAACTCGGCCGCGTTCGGGTCTTCCAGCGTGTACTGGAATTGCGTACGGCTCACCCGGTCATCGATGGTAATGTCCTGCACGGGCTGCATAAACAGGGTGATACCAGCTACCTGCGCCAGTTCCGGCTGGAGGCGGCGGATGACGTCGCTGGCACTGATCTTCCTCGCTGCCAGGGGCTTCAGGTTGATGAGAATACGCCCGCTGTTGAGGGTGGTGTTGGTCCCGTCGATGCCAATGAACGAAGAGAGGCTCTCCACGGCAGGATCGTTCAAGATGATCTTCGCCAGTGCTTGCTGCTCGCGGGCCATTTCCGGGAAGGAAACAGCCTGGGCCGCTTCCGAGACACCCTGGATGACGCCGGTGTCCTGAATGGGGAAGAAACCCTTGGGAATGTAAATGTAGAGCATTATGGTCCCAACCAGCGTGGCGACGGCG
Source organism: Terriglobia bacterium (assembly GCA_035315065.1). Classification (GTDB taxonomy): domain Bacteria; phylum Acidobacteriota; class Terriglobia; order UBA7540; family UBA7540; genus DATFYM01. The sequence goes on along the minus strand of DATFYM010000255.1, from coordinate 21,923 downwards.
ACCAACAGAGTCTCCACCTGATGGCGGAGCACAAACTGAAGGGTTCGATCGTAGAGCGCGAGCATGGAATTCCACCCATGTTCCGTGGCCCGATAAAACCGGCCTTCCTCTTCGACGCGCCGGTGCTTAAGGAGTTTGGAGCACATCATCGGCGTCAGGGTGAGCGAAACGACGGCGGAGACCAGGATGGTAACGGCTAGGGTGACGGCGAATTCACGGAAGAGCCGGCCGACGATATCGCCCATGAAAAGCAGCGGAATGAGCACCGCAATCAGGGAGACGGTCAGCGAAATAATCGTGAAGCCGATCTGCGCGGAACCCTTGAGCGCCGCCTGAAGTGGAGGCTCGCCTTCTTCGATGTACCGGGTGATGTTCTCGATCATCACGATGGCATCGTCCACCACGAACCCGGTGGAGATGGTCAAGGCCATGAGCGTCAGGTTATTCAGGCTGTAGCCCAGCAGGTACATGACGCCGAAGGTGCCGACCAGGGAGAGCGGAACGGCGACGCTGGGAATGACGGTGGCTGAGAGATTGCGCAGGAAGAGGAAGATCACCATCACCACCAGCGCGACGGTCAGCATCAACGAGAACTCCACATCGCTCACCGACGCTCGAATGGTACTGGTCCGGTCGGTCAGGGTCTTGACGTCGACCGAGGACGGCATCGACGACGTGAGTTGGGGAAGCAATGCCTGGATGCGGTCGACCACGCTGATGATGTTCGCGCCCGGCTGCCGTTGGATGTTGACGATGACGGCAGGCACGTCGTTCATCCAAGCCGCTTGGCGGACGTTTTCGGCGTCGTCGGTGACGTCGGCCACGTCGGTGAGCTTGACGGGGGCGCCGTTCCGGTAGGCGATGATGAGCGGGGCATAGTCGGCCGACGAGAGCAACTGGTCGTTAGCGCCGATCTGGTACGACTGGTGCGCGCCGTCGAAGTTGCCCTTCGCCTGGTTGACGTTGGCCGCGACGAGCGCGCTTCGCAGGTCCTCCAGATTGAGGCCGTAGGACGCCAGTTGGGTGGGGTTCGCCCGAATCCGGACGGCGGGCTTCTGGCCGCCGCTGATGCTGACCAAGCCGACCCCGGGCAACTGCGAGATTTTCGGCGCCAACCGCGTATCCGCCAGGTCCTCAACCTTGGAGAGCGAAAGCTCCTTCGAACTCAAGGCCAGGGTGAGGATGGGAGCGTCGGCGGGGTTGCTCTTGCTATAGATCGGCGGCGTCGGAAGATCGGGCGGGAGGTACGTGCCCGAAGCGTTGATCGACTGCTGGACTTCCTGCTCGGCGACGTCAATGCTCAGGGTAAGGGCGAATTGCAGGGTGATGACCGAGCAGCCGTCGGAACTCGTGGAAGTCATTTGCTGCAGGCCGGGTACCTGGCCGAATTGACGCTCGAGGGGAGCGGTAACGGAAGTCGCCATCACGTCCGGGCTGGCGCCGGGGTAGAACGTAATGATTTGAATGGTAGGATAGTCGACCTCCGGCAGCGCCGAGACTGGTAGTTCCTTGTAGGCCACCGCGCCCGCAAGCACAATGCCCGCCATCAACAGAGACGTGGCCACCGGCCGGAGAATGAAGGTCCGCGACGGGCTCATTTGGTTGTCCCCCCAGCGGTGCCCTCAAAATGGGCGGTAACCTTGCTATTCTCCTGAAGCTTGTCGACGCCCGTCATCACTACCGTGTCGCCTGGGGAAAGACCGGAGGTAATTTCCGAGTCGCTGCCTTCCGTGGTGCCCACGGCAATCTGGCGCACAGTGGCGGTGGAGTCGGGTTTCACCATCCAGACGTAGGTCATTTGGGAGTTGCGCTGAATCGCCGCGTTGGCCAGCAGAGTTACTCCAGTCTTCTGCTCCACCAGCAAGCGAAAGTTGATGAACTCATTGGGAAACAGGGCATTGTCGGTGTTGGCGAAAATGGCCCTCAGCCTGAGCGTGCCGGTGGAGGGATCGATCTGATTGTCGATGGTCGCCAAGTAACCTTGGCCCAGCTTCTTCCCATTCCGGTCGTCGGCATCCACCCTCAAACGCTGACCGGCTCGCATCTTGTCTGCGACCGAGGGAAGCTGGTCCTCCGCGATGGTGAAAATGACGCTGATCGGTTGAATCTGGGTGATCACCAGAAGGCCGTTCGCGTCGCTGGCGTGGACGATGTTGCCCGGATCTACCAACCGCAGACCAATACGGCCGGTGATGGGAGCGTTGATGTGACAGTAAACGAGATCAAGCTTGGCGCTGTCAATGTTGGCTTGATCGATCTTAACCGCTCCCATGTCTTGGTCCACGGTCGCTTGCTGTGTCGCAAGCTGCTGTTCCGGAACCGCGTTTTGCGTCACCAGCGTTTGGTACCGTTTCAAATCGACTCGGGCGTTGTCGAGCGCCGCTTGGTCCTTGGCCAGTTGCCCTTCGGCCTGCTCCAACTGAACCTGATATGGCCGCGGGTCGATTTCCACCAGCGTGGCGCCTTGGTGAACAAGATCACCCTCGTTGTAAAGGACTTTCATCAACTGACCGTCAACGCGACTCTTTACCGCGACCGTATAAATCGGCGTTACTGCACCCAGACCGGTGATGTACACACCGATGTCGCCCTTCCGGGCCTTTGCCGCAACCACCGGCGTCGTCATGGGCCCTCGGGCTTTCGCGCCAGCCGCGCCCGAAGTCGCGGCGCCGACTTGCGAGCTGCCACTCTTCGAGCGGAAGTAGAAGTAATAGACGCCAAGGCCTAACAAAACCACAATTAACAGCCAGAGCCACCAACGGCTCTTGGGCGCGGCGCTGGCGGGCGGGCCAGCCGGCCGTGGCGGAACTCGCACTTCCTGCTCCTCTAAGGTGCTGGGTCTGTTCATGGTTGTGTCCTGCTCCTTGGTGTCAGGCCTGGGAGCGCGGGCGTCCGGCTCGCTCTTAAGAAGTGGCTAGTGGTTAGTGGCTAGCAGACGGGCGCGTCTTCTTTCTTTCTAGCCACTAACCACTAGCCACTCGCCACTAACCACTGCGCTGAGCAGGACGCCCGCGCTCCCAGGCTTTCCAATTCGTCCATTTCCGGTATGCACTCGGCGCTACCGCTGCCTCAACGACATCCTCAAGCCTGATGCAGCGTAACACGCTCTGCTGCTTCCCGGCCCCTAACGCTCTTCTACTAGACGACGCGAGGAGCAAGATGGTTACCACGGCTCACCCAGGCTAATTCTTGCTGATACACTGGGGGGATTCTGAGTCTCTCCGTGCGATCATCTGGCCGGAACCAGCCAGCGGCGGCCGTGGCACAAACCGCCGACCACCACATCACTGAAAAAATAGACTATTTGATGCTTGTCCGAGAAGAAGGTATGCACCACAATATGCCGGGCCTGCCCCTAGATGTGACGGATGTCACAACCGCATGTGATGGATATCATAGTTGAGCCAAATCGACAGCCCTACTCTGCTGTTGGCTGGATGTCAAAGAGGTCAGTCCACCAACGAAGTTAGTTAGGGGTAGTCCTCAGGATCTGGCCGAAGGTGTTCGAGTGCTGAGCCTACCGCAATGGCCCGCCGGCGAAGGAAGCTCTGGTTGTGACGGCCATCACGGAGGAGGAGAGAATGGGCAAAGTTTGAACCTCGCAATATCCCACCGGGCCAGGCTTCTAAATATGCCGGCGGCACCCGTCGTATCATCGCAAGCAGGGCAAGTCGGCTCCCGCCCCTAACCCGAGCAAACCCGAACCACGGCGAGCGCTGGCCCCTCGCCGCGGTTCATGCTTCATCCAGTTCAGCCGCTTCCAGCAAATCCCGCAGCCACCGCAAGAGGTGCGGTCCCTCGTTTCGGCTGAGCCAGCGGCTAGCGGTAAGGTAGCCATAAATGAAGGGTGGAAAGAGGACTGCGATAGGCAGCGAGTAACCGCTCCACTGCGAAATCGAATCGTGCCTCCAGCGCAGCACGAGAGCGACCGAGATGAACCCGCTGAAGGCGAGGGCCACCATCGCGAACAGGCGCGCGCCACGGCGTGAGCCGAACTCGACTTCGATGCGAGTGCCTTCGTTGGTGGGAATGAACCGTCCGAGCGCTTCGGTCTGGAAGTGGTTGCGCAACGAAGACTCGCGGTGAATTGCAAAGCCGGATGGCCCCGTCGATCCTTCCACTCCGATCTCCCACCCCGACCCGGCCGAGTCCCCCGATTCGGACTCGCCTGAAGACAACCGCTCCGCCAAGCGCGCCAGGCATTCCTCCGGCAGCAGCCCGGTTGTGAGGACGTGTCGCCGCTTGGAGAACGGGTTGAGTGGGTATTCGAAAACTTGCCACATTTGGAATTGTGAATGCAGAATACAACGCTGAGTGATGAATGATGAGCGACAGAAAGAAGAACAACGGTTGCCTTGTCTTCAGTTCATCATTCATCATTCAGCATTCATCGTTTCATTCACTATTCACCATTCGAACGGCCTTCTCCAACACTTCCGCCAGGTGCAGCGCCCGCCGGCCGGTGGTCTGCAGGATCTGTTCGCGGCAGCTAAAGCCGTCGGCCACGATCAAGGTGTCGGGCGCGGCGTTCCTCACCGCCGGCAACAACACGCGTTCGCCGATTCGAAGGGAAATCTCGTAATGTTCCTTCTCAAAACCGAAGCCACCCGCCATTCCGCAGCAACCAGAATCGAGCGTGTTGAAATCCAGCCCGAGCTTCGCCAGCACCTGTTGCTCGTCTTCAAGTCCCATCACCGCTTTGTGATGACAGTGCCCGTGCACAATCGCTTTGTGGCCCAGCCGGGGAGGTTGCCATGCCGGTGCGTACCTTGCCAAAAACTCGCTCAGCAAGAACGTCTGCTTGCTCAGTCGCGAGGCATCTTCGTCGCCTGGGAAGAGATTCAGTGACTCGTCGCGGAAAACCGCGGCGCAACTCGGCTCCAGGACGACGATGGGCACGCCGGCGGCAAGCGGCCACCTGAGTACGCGCAGGACGCGGCGCAAGAGATGCGCCGCCTCATCCAACATGCCGTAATCGTAAAGCGGACGTCCACAGCAAACCGTCTCCGCCGGCAACTCCACGCTATATCCGGCAGCCACCAGCACTTTCACCGCTGCCATGGCCGTCTCAGGGCTAAAGTAGTTATTGAAAGTGTCAGGCCAAAGCATCACCCGCGGCTGGCCTGGGTTCGTGCCCGCCGCGCCTTGTCGGGCTTTTGCGAAACGCCGCCCGAACAACTGACGGAACGCCTTCGGCGCCAAGCGCGGGATCTGACGCCCCGGCGCTATCCCGGCCAGCGATTTGGTGATGCTGCTGAGCACAGGAGCTTGGGTAAAGAAATTGGCGAGCTCCGGCGCCATCGTGCCCAACCGCGCCCAACGGTGGATCCAGCCCACCGCGTAGGCGGATCGCGGTCGGACTCTGCCCTCGTAGTAGTGCGACAGGAACTCGGCTTTGTACGTGGCCATGTCGACGGCGGCCGGGCACTCCTGCTTGCAGCCCTTGCAGGCCAAGCACAGATCGAGCGCCTCCTTCACCGATTCATTCCGCCACCCGTCAGCAACCACGCCGCCGTTCAGCATCTCGAAAAGCAAGCGGGCACGGCCCCGCGTCGAGTGCTGCTCGTCGTGCGTCACCATGTAGCTCGGGCACATCGTCCCGCCGACCTCGCGACGACACTTCGACACTCCAACGCAGCGCAAAGCGGCATCGGCGAAGCCGCCTCGATCGTCCGGAAACTTGAAGTGCGTCGCCGGCCGCTTAGGGCTGTAGTCAACGCCCAAACGCAGATTCTCGTCCATGCGATTGAGGTGGCGTGCGTCAACCAACTTGCCCGGATTCATCCTGCCATCCGGGTCCCAGATGGCCTTGAACTCCTGGAACGCCGCGACCAACTCTTCGCCGAACATTCTCGGCAGAAGCTCCGCGCGAGCCTGACCGTCGCCATGCTCACCCGAAAGCGATCCACCGTGGCGCACCACCAAATCCGCGGCGTCGATCATGAAGGCGCGGAACTTCTCAATTCCCGGGCGCGAGAGGAGGTCGAAATCAAGGCGGGCGTGAATGCAGCCATCTCCAAAGTGGCCATAAAGGGCGCTCTGGTAGCCGTAGCTATTCTGCAACCGATCAAAGTCGCGCAGGTAATTGCCAAGTACGGCCGGCGCGACGGCGGCGTCCTCCCAACCGGCCCACGCGCGATTGCCGTTGGGAGTTTCGGAGGCAACGCTGAGCGCGATCTCCCGCATCTCCCACACGCGCTTCGCCAATCGCCTATCGTTGAAGAGTCGCGCCGCCGGTCCCGTCGTGGCGGGATCACGTTTCTTCAGGTCTTCCAGCAATGCGCGCGCCTGGTCATCTGCCTCTTCGGTGGTTCGGGCGCCGAACTCAACCATGAGCCACGCCCCACCCGCTGGCAGCAGGGCAATGTCCTCCAAACGCATGCGCCGCCGCATCATGTTCTCAACCACGCTCCCGGCTATGCCCTCGAGGCCGATCGGCCTGGCTGCCAGAATCTCGGGAACATGATCCGCCGCCGTCGCCACGTCCGAATACCCCAACACCAGCAGCGACCGAGCCGGAGGGCTGTCCACCAGCCGCAGTTCGGCCGAGAGCACGGTGACACACGTACCCTCCGTGCCCACCAGAGCGCGGGCCACGTTGAACCCATTCTCCGGCAGCAACTGATCGAGGTTATAGCCGGAGACGCGGCGAGGAATCGCGGGGTAACGGGCGCGGATCAGGTCAGCATAGCGGTCGCGAAGCGATCTGAGCCGCTCGTAGATCTGGCCGCGACGGCCGCCGTGACGGACGATCTGGTCGATTTCGGCTTCCTCGGTCCTCCCCACCTGCATGCACGCACCGTCGTAGGTCAGAATCTCGAGGCTTTGGACGTTGTCCACCGTTTTGCCCGCCATTATCGAGTGCACGCCGCAGGAATTATTGCCGATCATGCCGCCGAGCGTGCACTGGGCGTGCGTCGACGGATCAGGAGCAAAGGTGAGGTGATACCTCTCGGCGGCGCTGCGAAGCGTGTCCAGCACGACGCCCGGTTGCACCGTGGCGAGTCTCCGGTGCGGGTCCAGCTCGAGAATCCCACGCAGGGACTTCGACATATCCACGACCACCGCAACGTTGCAACACTGCCCGGCCAGGCTGGTACCGCCGCCGCGCGTGAGCACCGGTGCGTCATGCCGGCGGCAAGTGGCAACGGTTTCGACAACGTCCTCGATGCCCTTTGGAACCACCACGCCGATCGGTACTTGGCGATAGTTGGAGCTATCCGTCGCGTAGAGCGCACGGCTGCCGTCGTCGAAGCGCACTTCCCCGCGGACCTTGTCGCGAAGTTCAGCAGCCAGCGCTTTGGCGTCGTTGCCGATGATCGCCTGCATACTGCTTCATCTACTCCTGTCCGTTCGTTGCTTCTCCGGCCGCCAAACTTGAAGTCAGGGCTAGGTCCGGACTCTGCGGGTGGCGCACGAAGGCTTCGGCGTATTTCACGCCACACTCCATTCCCCGAAACCGGTTCATCAGATCATGGGCAAGGTAAAAGCCGGCAGGGTCCTGGCTGCTATGGGCGAAGCAAGCTGAGCGTTTGCGAGGCTCGGCCGCACTGATGTCGACATAGTGGTTAGGCAGGAAGCCTTGAGTCTGTTCGCCCGTTTCGACTTCAAAATAATAAAGCGAGAACTTCCTGCCGCCGCGTAGCCACGCGTCATAAGCTAGCAACGAGGTCGCCCGGTGGTCGCGATGCGAGTCAATCGGCCAATGCGTGAAAACAATGTCAGGCTGCTCGGCTTGGATGATCCTGCGGAAGTCATCGTAGCGCGCCGCGTTGATCTCCGTGCTGCCGTCGATCTGCCCTGCAAATACCGGTCGGGCCTTCAGGATCTCGCACGCCTTTTGGCACTCGACCGTGCGGATGGCCGCCGCTTCCTGGTGAGATTTCCCCTCGATGCCCGCTTCGCCCCGCGTCAGATAGAGGGCCACGACATCATGTCCAAGGTCAGCGTAACGCGCCATGGTTCCGCCGGCGCCGGACTCCGGATCATCAGGATGGCCGCCCGCCACGATCACCTTCAGCTTACGCTCAGAGCCTGCTATTCCCTTGTCACTTGCTGCCAGTAAAGGCAGCCCCACGGCCATTGCTCCGGCCAGGCGTCCGGACTGGGCAAACAGCTTGCGACGGGTCATTCGTTCCATGGCACGGCTCGGCCTCGCCTTGACTTTTCGACCTTCAACATTCGACTTTTCGACTCTTCTTGTTCATCATTCATCATTTATCGTTCAGCATTCTCTTCCATCAACGTCACCAGCGCCCGCGTCACCGCACCTGCCATTTCCTCGCCGGCGGAGTTGACCTCGCCGTACCAACGATCCTTCTTGTTCTTGAGCCACGGAGGTTGGTTGTCCCACTCAGCTTTGGGAATGATGTACCCCAGCTCGTCATTGGCCAGCCCGAAAACAAACGGATAGCCGCTCTTCATGTGGGCGCGCACGGTCGGCTCGAAGGGGGCGTCAGGATAGTCAGCGCCCGGGTAGCGCGTGATGCCGCCGTTGACCAGTTCGGGATAGATTTCACCCGGGACGGTGGCAATCTCCGCCACGAGCGAGCCGGAGGCCAGGAACTGGAGGTAGTCAACCTCCGTTTTGGTATCCGCTCCGGCGGCGTACTTGAATTTGCCCAAGCCAGGAAATTCCTTTTCGCTCACCGTCGTGTCCAGCTTGCCGTCCGTATAGAGTTGCTTGCGCCCTGCATAAAGGCCCAGCACGCCGCCGATGCGAAAACGGTCGTTATCGAGCGGCGCAAAGATGACGGAACTCCGTTCGACGATCCTATCAACCTTAACTTCGCTGCCTGACCTCACCGCGCGCACCACAAGGTCACCCAAGAGATTTCCGAAGAGTTCAGCCTTTCGCCACGTGCCGTCCTTCGCCACGTCGCCGGTGTCGGGATCCTGCAGCGCCATGTCGTCGCCAAGCGTGGAAAGCAATCCACCAATCGAGCCGTTGAAGAAAACGGTGGTGCCGCCAAGGGTCTCTTCCGTGCGGGTACAAAGCCAGTGGGGATAATCGGCTGTGATCAACGTGTTTTGGCTGCCAAGCGTCTCCGGATGGTCGCTCCAGTTGACCAGCGTGGCGATGGGCGCACCGCCCGGATCGCCACCCTGATCGCCACCCTGATCGGACGTCAGGCGCATCACGAGCAAGTGAGGGTCCTTGACGTAGGGCGGCCGGCTGTCGCTCTGTAGCAAGGCCAGCAGCGGATGATCGTCGCGCGCCAGGGTCATTCGCGCGGGCGCGAGCGAGCGCAGCGCCTCGACGGCCGTAGAGGCGATGCGGTCGTCAAGCCAGTCCATGTACTTCTCGTCGATCCCGCTCTGGAACTCGGTGGGGCCCCACAGCCCCATCGTGTCGGGTCCTTCGTGCTCGTGGGTCGAGGCGACAATAACGTGCGTCGCGTCCGGCGCCTGGGCTTTCACCTCGTCGCGGACCTTAAGTACGTCGTCGTAAAAGAACCCGATCAGGTCCACGGCGCACATGGCGAGCTTCGAATCGCCGGCTGCCAGTGCCAGGCACCGGACGTAAAGATCGTCGTGCACGCCGGTGGCGACGCGGTTGTTGCCGAAACCCGCCATGTAGACTTTGGCGGCCTGCACGTCCGGCGTGATCGTCGCTTTGGCCACGCCTACGCGCAGGCCTTGAGCCGCCCCAGCGGCCGCCGTGATGAGGATAAACACGCAGGCATTCACCATCTTGGTAACGATAAACTTACACATCGAATCCACCCTCATGAGGGCTGTACCAGAACCAGGCATAACTAGGCGTAATCGGGCTTAACCGAAGATCTCACCAAGGGGTACCTTCAGGCCCGGTAGCAATTCGGCGTCTTCCAGGCTATCGCCTGCATCAGCGTCGAGTACCACGGCCTGCTTGCCGGGCTTGTGGATCCTAGCAACGCGCGCATCGGGATAAAGCGCCCAGACCCTTGTGCCCGCCGCCAGGTAGTCCTGGATCTTGCGCGGCAGATCGTCGTGGGGCAAAGCGATCTCGATGGCGAGGTCCGGCGCAAACTGAAGCTTCTGGCATGGGTCAACCGACGCCATTTTCGCGGCGCTGATAAAAGCTACGTCCGGCCTACGGACCGTGCTGGCCGTGAGTGAGAAATCCGTTTCGGAAGCGACTCGGCCCAAATGCGGATGCTGGCGAAGGAAGACGCGGAACCGCTCCAGGATGTCGTCGCGCATGAAGTTGTGGAAAAGTGTCGGCGATGCCAGCACAATGAGTTCTCCCTCGCTCAGTTCGTATTCAACCCCATTTTCCGTTTCCGGAAGAGCGTCGTATTCCTCGACAGTAATCAAGGTCTTGGTTGCCATAACCGCCTCCCGCGTTCAGCGTATCACGCCCTCCAGGAAGACAGAAGGCAGTAGGCAGAAGGCAGTAGGCAGTAGGCGGAAGGCAGGAGAATTGACGATTGACGATTGCCGATTGCCGATTGCGAAAATGGCTCAGTGATGATCGTGCATGGCCTATTGAAAGGGCCGCGTGGCTTGCCTACTCTTCTCTTCCAATCGTCAATCGTCAATCTGCAATCGGCAATTCTTTCTGCCTACTGCCTTCCGCCTACTGCCTTCTGCCTACTGCCTACTGCCTTCCGCTTCCCTTCACCCCTCAATGAGCATGCTCGCAGGATCCTCCACCAGTTCCTTCACCTTTACCAAGAACTGCACGGCTTCGAGCCCGTCCACGAGACGATGGTCGTAACTGAGCGCCACGTACATCATGGGGCGCGTGACGATTTGACCTTGCCGCGACACCGGCCGCTCCTGGATCTTGTGTAGCCCCAGGATGCCCACCTGCGGCGGGTTCAGGATCGGCGTGCTCATGAGCGAGCCGAAGACGCCGCCGTTGGTGATGGTGAAGGTTCCGCCGCGCAAGTCGTCGAGCGAGAGCGTGCTGTTCGCCGACTTCTGCGCGAACTGTTTGATGGCGATTTCAATGGCCGCGAACGACATGCGATCCGCGTCGCGCAGGACGGGTACCACCAGCCCTTCCGGAGCGCCAAGGGCCACGCCGATATCATAGTAATGCTTGAGGACGATCTCGTCCCCCTGGATCTCGGCGTTCAAGCGAGGGAACTGGCGCAGAGCGCCGATTGCGGCCTTCACGAAGAACGACGAGATTCCGAGGCTGACGCTATGCCGCTCCTTGAACGATTCCTTATGGCGCTGGCGTAGCTCCATCACCGCGCCCATATCGATTTCGTTAAACGTAGTAAGCATGGCCGCGGTGTGCTGCGCTTCCACCAGCCGTCGCGCGATCGTCTGCCGGCGACGGCTCATGCGCACGCGTTCTTCCAGGGCGGCCCGGTCGGACGCCGCTCCAGGGGCGACCGCCAGAGGTCCTGGCGCGGCGACTGGAGCGGGAGCCGGAGCTACCACCTCCGCCGGGCCTACTTCAACCTTCTTCGCGTACCTCTCGACATCTTCCTTGGTGATCCTACCGGTTTCATCGTGAGGCCGAACGGCAGCCAAGTCGACTTCGCGTTCGCGCGCCGCGCGTCGCGCCGAAGGCGTAGCACCCTCGCCCCCTGCGCCTTTCTCAGAGGGCCCAGAGGGAGATAGGACAGTTGGCCCGGAAAAAATCACTTCGGAGGAGACTGTGGCGGAGGGCGACGGCTTTGGCGCGCCGACTCCTGTAGCGGCGGTGTCCCCACCACCACCGCCCGCCCCTGGTTCGGACGGTGCTGGAGCGGGCACCGCGGCTTCACCGACAGCGTCCTCAATCACGCCCAGCACGTCGCCGATCTTTACGTCTTCACCTTCCTTGCGCTCGACGCGCGTGAGCACGCCGTTCCGCTCGGCGGCCACTTCGAGGTCGACCTTGTCGGTCTCCAGCGAGACCAGCGTTTCGCCGACGCTGACCCGGTCGCCCTCGTGCTTTAGCCAGTGGCCGACGGTCGCTTCCACCACCGACTCGCCCAATTCCGGGACTACGATTCTTGAGGGCATCATTGCCTCTGGGAGTCGAAAGTCAAAAGTCGAAAGTCAGGAGAACGTCCGTTGTCCGTGGTCAGTCGTCCGAGGCTGCGGGCTGCTTCTACTTTCGACTCTTGACTTTCGACTCTCGACTCTCTTCTTTCACTATTCACAATTCACTATTCACAAGAACCGCCGCCTTCTCCTTTTCGCGCCCCCCAAAAGGGCCGCCGTACGCTTGCTCGATCAGCGTCTGCTGGTTCAGCACATGCCACGCCAGCGACCCTTCCGCCGGACTCGCATTGCGCGGCCGTGTGACCCAGCGCAGCGGACAGCGGTCCTGGATCACATCCTCCAGCAGTGGCCGCGCAAACTCCCACGGCCCCATATTCTCCGGCTCCTCTTGCACCCAGACCACTTCCTCCAGATTCGGATAGCCTCCGAGCGCCGGTGCCAGATCGTCCGCCGGAAACGGATAAAGCTGCTCTACCCGGCAGATGGCCACGTCGCGTCGCTCCGCGCGTCGCGGGCTGCTGGCGAGATCAACATACACCTTGCCGCTGCACAAAATCAGCCGGCGCACTTCGTCGCCCCGCTGGGTTGCCTCCGCATCATCAATCACCCGCTGCCAGCCACCTTCGGCCAAGTCGCCGAGCGACGACGTGGTCAGCGGATGGCGCAAGAGACTCTTGGGCGTGAGCACCACCAGCGGCAGCGGATCGGTCTTCAGCAGCGTCGCGTGCAGGCGCAGCAGGTGAAAGTATTGCGCGGCGGTGGTGCAGTTGGCGACGCGCATGTTGATCTCGGCCGCGAGCTGCAGGAAGCGCTCCGGCCGGCCGCTGGAGTGGTCGGGACCCGCGCCCTCATAACCGTGGGGCAGCAACAGCACCAGGGACGGAGCCAGTCCCCACTTGGCGCGCGCCGAAACCACGAACTCGTCGATCATGGTCTGCGCGCCGTTGATGAAGTCGCCGTATTGCGCCTCCCACATCACCATGCGGCCCGGTTCCTGCACGTTGTAACCGTATTCGAATCCGATGGTGGCGCCCTCGGTGAGCGGGCTATTGTGCACCTCGAAGGCAGCCTTCGCCTGCGGCAGTGCCTGCAAGGGGACGAATTTCCGGCCGGTCTTGGCGTCGTACAAGACGGCGTGGCGCTGGCTGAAGGTGCCGCGCTCCACGTCTTCGCCGGTGAAGCGGATGGCGACGCCGTCGGCCAGGATCGACGCCAGCGCCAGGTCCTCGGCCATCGCCCAATCGATAGTCCGCGTCTCGCCGGCGACATCATCGAGCGCGTGCCGCCTCCGCTCTCGTGCTCGCTCCAATTTCTTGTTAAGGTTGAAGCCAGCCGGCAACTGGAGCAGTCCTTGGTTCAACTCGCGGAGCCGCTCGGCCGGGACCGCGGTCGTGGCGTGCCGTGCCGCGCCGGGCGGAGGCGGCGTAGGCCTGACCTCCACCACCGATTTTTCCGGCACCAGCGATTCGAGCTGCTGCTGAAGCGCCGCCATTCGCTGCTGCACGAGCTTCTCCGGCTCGTCCGCCGGGACGAGGCCGCGTTCCACAAGCTCACGCCCCCACAGCTCACGCACCGTGGGATGAACGGCGATCTGGCGGTACATCACCGGCTGGGTGAAGCTCGGCTCGTCGCCCTCGTTGTGGCCGTAGCGGCGGTAACCGACCAGGTCGATCACAAAGTCCTTCTCGAAGCGCAGGCGATAGGCCAGGGCCAGGCGGGCCGCCTCAATGCACGCCTCGGGATTGTCGGCGTTGACGTGCACGATGGGAATGCGGAATCCGCGCGCCAGATCGCTAGCGTAAGGCGCGCTCTGGAGATCCACGGGATCGGTGGTATAACCCAACTGGTTGTCGGCAATGATGTGAATGGTGCCGCCGGTGCGATAGCCCGGCAACCGGTAGAGGTTGAGCGTCTCTGCCACCACGCCCTGCCCGGAAAAGGCCGCGTCGCCGTGAATCAGGATCGGCAAGGTGCGCGCAGAATCGAAACGCGGCGGGCCGGGCCGGTCGACACGCGTGCCGGCGGCGCGCGCCATTCCCTCCACAATGGGATCGATCGCTTCAAGATGGCTGGGATTGGGTGGCATCGAGACCACTACGTCCACCGCTTCCCCGCCCCGGATGGCGCGACGCGCTCCCAAGTGATACTTCACATCGCCCGTCCAGCCCAGGTATTCGCGAAAGTGCCGGCCACCCAGCGCGTCCTTGAGCTGGGCCAGGATCTTCTGGTAAGGCTCTTTCAGGACGTGCGCCAGCACGTTCAGCCGTCCACGGTGGGCCATGCCGATGAGGATGTTGGGGATCTCCGCCTCCGCCGCCTCGCCGATCACCTCGTCGAGCACGGGCACCAGCATGTCGAGCCCTTCGATGGAGAATCGCGTCTTGCCGGGGAAGGTACGTTGCAGGAAGCGCTCAAAGACCTCCACCTGCGTGAGTCTTTCGAGCAGGCCGACGGCGTCGATGGGATCGGCCGGCGCGCGGAACAGTCCGGACTCGGCAGCCGTTACCAGCCAGGCGCGCTCCTCGGGGTCGCGCAGATGGCCGTAGTCATAGCCGGTCGCCGAGGAGTAAATCCGCCGGAGTTCCTGGATTACCTCCCAGGCGTTGGATCTTCCCTGCGCAATCGGACCCACAATCAGGCTGGCAGGCAGCCGCCGTAGATCGTCTTCGGTGACGCCGTGAAACTCCGCGCGCAGGGAAGGATCGCCGGGCGGCTCGCTGCCTAGCGGATCGAGGCGCGCATCGAGGTGCCCGAACTTGCGAATGGATTCCGCCAGGTTGATGGCGCCGACGATCTTCTCCACCGGCAGACCCGTGGCCGCAACCACGGTCGCTCCGGTCGGCTGTGCGGGCTGGGGCTCGGCAGCGGCCTCGGGCGGCGCTCCCGCACGTTCAAAGAAAGCCCGCGTCGCCGCATCCACCGAGGCAGGGGCCTGCCGAAAGCGCTCGTAGAGCTCGGCTACGTAGCCGGCGTTAGCGCCCTCGAAATCCCGCCACCCGCTCATAGGGGTCTATCCTACCATTTGATGAAAGAACGAGTCATGGGCCATCAAATGGAATGCCTGGGAGCGCGGACGTCCCGCCCGCTCTTCCCTTCCTTTCCGGCCGGACTCGTTTCGCTGACACCTCATTGAGGTCGGGGAAAGAGCGGGCGGGACGCCCGCGCTCCCAGGCCATCGATAGGCCACCACCTCAGCACGCGCAACGCGCGCAGAGTATTCCAGCGGCTCGGCGCGCCGACGCGTTCAAGCTGGAAATACGTCTTCCCTGGGTACGAATGTTGTGCCGGCCAGCGCCCGTCCTTGCCCTGCCTGCTTCGAACGATTTCGATGGCTTCGGTCAGGCGTGGGTCGCAAGGCGCGTTGACGGCTTGAAAGTAGTCCAGGGCGCGGAGGATGTCGTAGTGCCATCGGGGCGGAAACGAGAAGCGAGTGAACTCAGGCTTGATGACTTCGCCGGTGCGGTGGGAGCGAAACAGCCGGTGTACCAAGAGGAACTCCCGCCCGCGGCGCTGCGCCGTTCGCACTGCCTCGACGTCACGTCCACCACGCAACTCGTAGTATCGCAAACCTTCGAGCACGCTGATCGTGGTATGGACCGAAGCATGGGTTGCGCCGCGCGAGCGCTGACAGTTCCAGCCCCCGGCGGGCATCTGCTGCTCCAGCAAGTGGCCGGCAATGGTGTCGAGACGGGCGTCCTCATACTCGAAATACGAGACGAGGGAGAGGACCATCCCCGTGACACACATCTCGCCCCGACGCGTCCACTTTGCCCAAGTGCCGTAGGCGACACCGCCGTCGGGCTGGAGCCCTCCATCGAGGAGAACGGTGCAGGCCTTTCGCGCCTGCCGGTTGGTGGCGGGCAATCCGAAGTCACGGAGCATCAGCATGGTGTAGGTGGTTGAGATCCACTTGGGCGAGTAGAGCCCGCCGCCCCACGTGCCCTCCGGATCCTGCCTGGCGAGCAGACGGGCCCCCGAACCATCGCGCGCTATCTTTCGCCGCTCGCGCTCGACGGCGCGTTCTGGAGCCCCGACCAAATCCCGCAAGGCCTGCCAACGAATAGCCGGGTCCCCACCCAGGAGCCATTGGATCACACTGTCCGTCCGCGCTGCCAAAAGTCACTCCTGAGGTACTCACAGTTCGTGGTGGTGGCTAGTGTCGTATGACCCCTGATTATTTGCAATGGCCAGTGGCGCCGGATCGCCGCCCCGCGGAGCAAACCGGTTTGCGCTGCGTTGCTGTTACCAGAGGGTGGGCACAAGACCGGGCCGCGACGATGCTCGCGTCTTTGGTCAATAAGCAGACGGTCTCGCCCAGGGATTGCAGGTGGAGCGCGGTTCCCACGATCAGCCGGTCGTTTCCGGAAGCACACTGGCCGCCAGAGTCTCCTGGAACACCTCCCAAGTCATCGGGTAAATCGAGATGCGGTAATCAGCAGAAACCGAGCTAAGGAGATCAGACAGTGTGGGGATGGCGGTGCGCCGGTGCTCGACAATATAGGCCGCCTCAGCGAGAGCAATGATGGGCAAGGCGAGGTGGTTGAGCGGATTGTCGATGGCCTCTTTCGCCTGCGGACCCAGGCGTGGATTGCCCTCCAGATGCCACACCAGGGCATGGGTATCAAGCACGTATCTATGGGCCATTCATCTCTCGGTCCTGCGGGCGCCACTCCGCAATCTTGAAATCGTCCTCCGTCGACATTCTTCCGCCTCGGAATTCTCCATAGATGAGGCGGCGCGATTCGGCTGGCCGCCCCGGCACGATCAGGGTGTCAACCACCGTCCGGATGAGCCTCAGTCGCTCCTGGGGGGAGAGATCCTGAATCTCGGCCACGATCCTCTCAACACTCGTCTGTGCCATGTATCACCTTCGCGCCAATGGTCGATAAGAACTCTCTGCTTTCATTCCCATCCTACCGTGATTGTCAGGAGCGCTCAACAAGCGGCCTACTCTTTGCTGTTGGCGGTTCGGAAGCGGTGGTTCATCGACGCGCCAAGCGACGCTTAAGGCGCACCCCCTCCCTCATAGGCAACCTTTGGTTGGTATGATCCATCCCGGGAACCCTCAAACACCCCAGGTCGTGCGCTCCCTGCACCGATCGAGATGATCACACTTCATCGCATTCTGGCCGAGCGCAAGCCTGTGTCTGCGATCATGTGCCTGAAGGTTTCCCGCCTGCTCCGCGCTGCGCCAGCCAGTCCAGTCGTGTTCATTTGCCCAGGTGCCGTAGGCGACGCCGCCGTCGGGCTGGAGCCCTCCATCGAGGAGGAGCGTGCAGGCCCTTCGCGCCTGCCGGTTGATGGCGGGCAGACCGAAGTCACGGAGCATCAGCATCGTGTAAGTGGTTGAGATCCACTTTGGCGAGTAGAGCCCGCCAGCCCACGTGCCCTCCGGATCCTGCCTCGCAAGCAGACGACCGCCCCAACCATCGCGCGCTACCTTTCGCCGCTCACGCTCGACGGCGCGTTCTAGAGCCCCGGCCAAATCCCGCAAGGCCTGCCAACGAATAGCCGGGTCTCCATCCAGGAGCCATTGGATCACTCTATCTGTCCGCGCCAAAAGTCACTCCTACTAAGGCGCTTATAGTTCGTGGCTGTGGCCAGTGTCGTATAACCCCCGATTATTTGCAATGGCCCACATTGCCGGGTGCTGTCCCGGTGGCACTTACGCGCTCCCGGCCCAATCGATGGGTCGCCATGACGATATGCCGACAGGGGATAGCCAACGAAAGTGGGGAACCGCTCGTGGGTCGCTTAGGCGGAGGCGCGAAGCCTTGGATCGACTACGTGCAGACGGCAGTGGGTGGCGGAGAGTCCCTGACAGAACCGGACCCCCTGCAAATCACCCGCTGCCGCCTGCCGTCATAGCTGTCGTCGCGCTCAGCGTCTAGGTGAGCTGAGCGTCAATAGGTCAGGCTGATTGCCTGAGTCTTACTCACTCCACCGCCCGCCGCCATAACGGTGAGGGTGCAGGTGCCGACAGCGGTCCCAGAGGCTACTGACAGCTTTAAGGTGCTCGTTCCACTGGACGCGATGCTGGTGGGCGTGAAGCTCGCCGTGACGCCCTTTGCAAGTCCGGTTACCGAAAGCGCGATGGACGCCTGGAATCCATTCACCGGAGCGGTGGTCAGCGTCATCGTTTTTGAGCCACCCGCCGCCACGCTCGCGGTGCTGAGGGTAGGCGTCAGCGTGAAACTTGGAGTCAAGACTATCAGGCTTAGCGTCTGAGTTTTCGTTACTCCCCCGCCCTTAGCCGTCACAGTCAAGGTAGAGGCGCCGGGAACCGTCCCCGAGCCCGCCGACAGCGTCAACGTGCTGCTACCGCTGCCCGGCGACGCGATACTGGCGGGTGCAAAACTCCCTGTAACTCCCGTCGGAAGTCCGCTAATTGACAAGGCCACTGCCGAGGTGAACCCATTCACTCGTGCAGTAGTCAATGTGGCGGGTATCGAACCGCCCGGCGCCACACTGAGGCTCGTGGCACTCGGAGTCAGCGTGAAACTGGGTGGCAAGACCGTCAGGCTGAGGGTTTGAGTCTTGGTCACTCCTCCCCCCGTCGCAGTTACGGTCAGGGTGCAGGTACCCGTTGCTGCTGTCGCGGCCACCGACAGGGTCAAAGTACTACTGCCGCTGCCGGGCCAAGCGATGCCGGTAGGCGTAAAGCTCGCCGTGACTCCGCCCGGAAGTCCACTGATCGACAACGCCACTGCCGAGGTGAATCCACTCACTCGTGCTGTGGTGAGGGTTATAGGTGTCGAACCGCCCGGCGCCACGCTCGCACTTGTGGCGCTCGGAGTCAGCGTGAAGCTGGCGGGCGGCAAAACCGTCAGACTGAACGGCACGGTTTTGCCCGCTCCTCCCCCAACAGCCCCAAGAGTCAGGGTGTAGGTACCTGGTGTTGCCGTGGAAGCCACCGACAGCGTCAAAGTGCTGCTACCGTTGCCCGGCGCCGGGATGCTGGTCTTCGTAAAACTCGCCGTGACCCCACTCGGAAGCCCACTGATTGACAAGTATACTATCGAGTTGAAGCCAGTCCCCGCGGTGGTGGTCACCGTTGTGGGCACCGCCCCCCCCAGCGCCACACTCGCACTCGTGGCGCTCGGTACCAGCGTATAGTTGGGATTCGCGACCGACAGGATGATAGTTTGAGTTTGCGTGATACTCCCGCTTGTACCCGTCACGGTCAGGGAGGAGACTCCCGCCGCTACCGTGGAGCCCACCGACACGGTTAGGATGCTGCTATTGCCGGATGTAATACTGATGGGCGAAAAACTCGTGGTGACGCCTTGCGGGGCTCCACTGACTGACAACACCACTGGCGAGCTGAATCCATTCAACCTTGCGATCGTCAGCGTATACGATGTCGAGCTGCCCACATTGACGCTGGCGCCTGTCGGACTCGGCGTCAGCGTGAAAGTGGGGGCCGCGACCGTCAGAGCGAACGCCACCGTCCGCTCGAATCCGCCACCTGACCCGGCGATGGCGATGGGGAAAGTGCCCGCTAGGGCATTGGCGGCTGCGGTCACGGTCATCGTCACCCGGGCCGAGGAGGTGAGGGTGGGGGAAGAGAAAGTCACCGTTACGCCAGTGGGGGCTCCGGCCGCCGACAGCGTAACCGGCGTACTGAACCCGCCTTGTGCGCTCATGGTCAGGGTTGCGTTAGTCGAGTGACTTGGCGATACGGTCAAGCTGGAGGAACTTGTAGCCAGCGTAAAGTTCGAGGCTCGGATGTTGCTCCAGCTATTGACCAGCAGGAACGCGTCGACCGAGCCGAGTCCGGTAACCATATCGTAGCCGGGACCCGCGTTGTAGCCAGTGACTCCGGGCACGCTATTGTTGCCGGAAGTGATGTCGTGGAAAACTGCCGGGCCTCCGGCAGCTTGCTGGCTGGCCAGCGTATACAGAGCAGGGTTGACGTTTCCCAGCGTACCTCCGGCGTTCTGGAGTACGATGGCCATCACCGACGCCATGGATGGAGCGGCCGCGGATGTGCCGCCTCCATAGAAGGGCTTACCCTGAACTTGAAGCACGTAGGCATCGTGAACCGCAGACGAAGCGGCAACATCGGGAACCAACCGCTGAGTTCCCGCCGGAACTCCGGGTCCGGACTGCCAACTGGGCCGGAGGTAGAAGCTGCTGATCCCGCCTCCCGATGCCGTACCTAGCATTCCGGACCATCCGTCCTCATTCCAGGCAAGTTCCGGAATGTAGCTGAGTGCCGAACTCATGCCAGTGCCATTCGTTCCCGACCAATAAACGCCTGGATTGTAAGTGTCATTGAATTCCGTGCCTCCCACGCAGGTACTGTTGGGGGTGGAGCAAATGGCGTTAACGCTCTTTCCCTGGGTTGCGGTCTTCTGCGTGGCAGCATCGCAACCGGCGGCACCAGTGTCGCCCGAGGCCACAAATATCGATTGTCCTTGGGCGTTGGCTTGGGACCACAGAGCACCCCAGAGACTCTGCCCCCCATCGGAGAGCGTGTTCTCGCAGTGGAGATAACTCACCGACACGATCGGCGCGACATTGTGATTAACGGCGAATTGGGCTGCCAGGACAACTCCGTCCGTCGCACCGGACTGCGCGCTGACGAATTTGATGCTGGCATTCTTGGCGATCGCCCCCGCCCAATCGACATCCAAGGCGGCTTCCTCCTCGTCATCACACCATGTAAATCCGGGGTTAACGCCGTTTACGAAAATCTTCTGCGGCACATTTGCCGGGTTGTTGGGGAGTCCGGCGTTGGTGCGGAAGGTCGCCACGTCGGCCAAACTAATATCCTGTCGCCCCACAACCGCGATGCTCTGTCCGGTACCATCAAGCCCTTGGCTGTAGAGCGGGGTTACGTCGTAGATCGTGTCCCAGTCTTGCGGCATCAGGAAGGTGCTGCCATTCGCGGTAGTGTACGCCGGGACCGTCACGTGGGCCGGCACGCTGCGAAAGTCGTGGAGCGAGACAATTCCGCGGACCACTCCCGCCAGGGCCTGGGGGATTTCGGGATCGGTCGCATTCGCAAAGTGAACCTTTCCTTCGACGGAGTATTCTCGCATCTGGGTGTGAAAAGCCGTCTCTACGTCCCCGGCAGTACCGCTAAAGACGATGGTTCGGCGTGAGAGCGGGACTTCGTCCACTTTCATCCCCTGCGTCTCCAGCCAAACCTTGACTTGGTACAAGTCGTTCTGAGAGATCCCGAAACGCTCGCCGAAGGCCTTGGGAGAGAGCCATTGATGGTAATACGGTGAAGCCGGGTCCTGCTGGGCCCGCAGTAACTCCTGGAGAGCCTCTTCTTGGGAAGGATCGGGGCGCAGGACAAGCACCATGCTCTCCATCGGCTGATCCGGCGAGACTTCGCCGATCATGTTCGCCGGCTTTGCCAGGGGGTGTCGGCTACCGGAGAGCGTAACTCGTCGCTCTTCATCGATTTGCATGGTTAATCTGTCCGTGGGCCGAACGTTGAGGGGATGCCTCACCGCCTCGGACTCCGCGGATTGTGCCCGGAAGGCAAGTGGAGAACTCAGAACAAACAGGATCAGAAGAGCGGCCTTTCTACCGTTCATTTGCGCCTCGCAATTAGATCGGAATTTACCTGCGTGTCACATTGTCAGGTTAGGCCGGCGAGTTGAGATAACTCAATAGTACTTGATACAGCTTCACGGTACTTTGGCCGCGGACGCGTAACCCACGGATGATCGGCGTTAAGTGCCCCTCACCCGGCCTGCGGCCACCCTCTCCCCAGGGAGAGGGTTAGAATTCCCCGAATCCACTGCGGCTACAGCCCTCTCCCTTTTTGGGAGAGGGTGGCGCGAAGCGCCGGGTGAGGGCCAGCGCGAAGGTTATTTACTTATGAAAAGCAGCTAAGGGTCCGTCACGAAATAACCTTATCATGCGTGATGATTTTCTTTGGGTGAATCGTGTAGTTCCAGTCGCCATGAAATTGATCGCGGCGCAAATCGATTTCTGCTACCTGCTCGTCGGACACCTTGACACCGGTAGGG
>DATFYM010000254.1:0-11838 GCA_035315065.1 Terriglobia bacterium | reverse complement strand
CGGCGAGTGTCGGACCGCCTTTTCGGTTTTGTCGGGCGACAGAAACGCGGCGAGGACAATCTGTTGATTCAACGATGGTTGCTGGCAAATCTACCGAGAAGAAAGGGCGAAGGCGTGCTCAATCTAAAGGACTTACTAGCTGTATCTCCGCCGAGCGGTGCGAGACCCTTTCGGTCTTGCCGGGCCATTGAAACGTGGCGCGGCCTATCTATTGATTCGAGAAGGGTTGGCGGCGAGGTTTCGGAGGAGAACGGGCGAAGCTCTGCTCAATCTAAAGGGCTTGCTAGCCGTGTTTCCGCCGAACTGTCGGGCGACCTTTAGGGGTTTTGTCGTGCTACTGAGACGTGGTGAGGCCGATCTATTGATTCCGCAAGGGTTGTTGGCCAAATCGCTGAGGAGAAGGGGCGAAGCGCTGCTCAATCTAAAGGACTTGCTAACGGTGTCTCCGCCGAGCCTTAAGCGCTTATTTGAAAACGAGCCCGTTGGGGGGCCCCTTTTTCTATGCAGAATCGCACCAAATGCCGCCACTTTCCAGCAGAAACGTGCAGATAATCGCAGAAAGTCGGGGGTTTTTTGCGACCGAATTCTATTAAGAACGCGTCAAGTCCTGTGTCAGGAATAT
The DNA here is from genome assembly GCA_035315065.1 of Terriglobia bacterium. Taxonomy (GTDB): domain Bacteria; phylum Acidobacteriota; class Terriglobia; order UBA7540; family UBA7540; genus DATFYM01. The sequence goes on along the minus strand of DATFYM010000254.1, from coordinate 11,216 downwards.
AAAGAAGGCAAAGTGAGGATTAAGGCAGCGTAAGGTCGTGGGTAGGGGCTAGCCGCGGAGCGGGAAAGAACTTAGCCCAGGGCGCGAGCCCTGGGGTAGGCGGCCACCCCCTCCTTATCTTCCTCGTCGTTCGCCAGGAGGCGGACAGCGGAAAGCAGAAGGCAGTCGGCGGAAGGCAGTAGGCAACAACGCAAGAAAGGCAGAAGGCAAGGAACAAAGAGCCTGCCCTGCCCGCAGGCAGTTGGGAAGCCACGGAGCCGCTGCTGGCGAGCATGTCGAATAGGCAGGATGCAGGCGGACTAAGAAACGACTTGGCGATCTGCTGGCGGAGAGGCAGGGATTCGAACCCTGGGTACAGCTTTTGACCGTACAACGGTTTAGCAAACCGCCGCCTTAAGCCACTCGGCCACCTCTCCGCGATGCGCGGCTTGGGGAACGAGCGGCAAGCTTCCCCAAGCGTCCGAACTTCCAACAGTGTAACACACCCCCGGGGTGATTGGGTGATCGGGTTATTGAGCGACCAAGGGAGACATCGATCCCCCCTTGCGTGATGGGGTGACCGGGTTATGGAGCGACCAAAGGAAACATCGATCCGCAATCGTTCAGTAAAACAGGTACTTGCGCCAGCGCTCGTCGGAACGCCCCATCAGTCGCATCAGCATGCGACTGGTGTGCAGCGTGAAAGGCCGCGGCGGGCGAAGCAGCTTCAGCCCCGCCTCCTCCGGCAGGCGATCGCCTTTGCGATTGTTGCAACCGTGGCAGCAGGCGACGAGGTTGTCCCAGTCGGTGTGGCCGCCGCGCGAGCGCGGAATCACGTGGTCGAGCGTCAACTCCCCGGCGGGCAGCGTCGTACCACAGAACTGGCACGTGTAGCGATCGCGCATCAGGATGTTCTTGCGCGAGAGGGCGCGGACCTGGTGGGGAATGCGCCGGAACTCGCGCAGCCGGATGACGGAAGGGATACGGAAGGAAACGCGCGTCGAGTGGATGAAATCGCCGTCTTCCTCTTCCGCGGTGGCAGCGCCCTTCAAAACCAGGACGACGGCGCGGCGTACTGGGGTGATGTTGATGGGCTCGTACGATGCGTTGAGCACCAGCACCGGCACCTGCAACAGTCGTTGGTTAGCCTCCGTCATATTGGTTTCCGTCGCCTCGCCCGCGTCCCGGATTGAAACCGGGCCGCAAAGCACTTGACACCCTATTATGGCCGGTCGGACCTCGATTCGTCAACATCCCAGAGCAGGGAATAGGGAGTAGGGAATAGGGAGTAGGGGGTAGGGCAGGGAACAGGTAACAGGGAACAGGGAATAGGGAATAGGGAGCGGGAATGGAGTTGGGAATAGGGAGCGGGAAGTAAGGAAAGGTGGGTTTTTTCCCTATTCCCTATTCCCTCTACAGGAGGTCGGGGAATTCGGGAGTCGCGCGCGCCAGGGTCAGTGCCAGCACGCGCCGCGCACCAGCCCCTTTGAGCGAGGCGGCGCAGGCGGAAAGGGTAGCGCCGGTGGTCATCACGTCGTCCACCAGCACCACCACGCGATCGCGGACCCGTTTTGGCTCCGTTACGGCGAACACGCCGCGAACATTCTCGCGCCGCGCCACCAGGCTGAGTCCGCTTTGCGGCGCGGTGGCGCGCGTGCGGCGAAGGCAGTGGGTTGCGACGCGCAGGGCCCGCGTTTCCGGGTCGCGGCGCAATGCGCGGACTAGTCCACTAGCCACCAACTGGGCTTGGTCAAATCCGCGCTCGCGTTGACGGGAAGGATGGAGCGGAATGGGCATGATCAGGGGCGGTTCACTCGCCACCATCTCCGGCGGCACCACCCGCAGCCACACCGGCACGAGGAGCGCCCCCAGGCGTTCGCCCAAACGTTCGCGGTGGCCGAACTTGAGCTGGAGAATCACGGCGCGCAGGTCGCCGCGATAGAGTCCGTAGCTGGCGGCCCGATCGAACTTGTGATCGCCGCGACGGCAGGCGCCGCATAGAAGTTCGCCGGCTTCGGGCGTGGTTGGGGACGCGACGTCGGACGCCAGGGGTTCGCCACATTGCTCGCAAGTGGCTCCCGTCCACGGGCTGAGCCCGGCCCAGCAGGTTCGACAGATGCCGACCATGCTCGCGCCGGTCAATTCACCGCCGCATAAGGAGCAAGGAGTGGGAAAGAGGAGCGCGAACAAGCTATCGATGATTTCGGTGAGGAATGACGGGGTGCTGGCGACTGCGCATGGCTGATGAACGGTTTGAAGACGCGGACCCAGACCCACCTCTTTCCATCGGCGATCGACAAGCGTCAATCAGCGCGGGCGCGGCCTGCCGCTCAGAGCAGGCCCTGCTCCTGCTTCTCCTGACACTCAATACAGTGGCGCGCCCACGGCACCGCTTCGAGGCGCTTCGCCTGGACTTCCTGCTCGCAAGCCACGCAGAGGCCGTACGTCCCGTCTCGGATACGATCGAGCGCGTCGTTGACGAGCTGGAGGATGCGCCGATTGTCGCCGCTCTGGAGGAACAGAAACTCCTTGGTGTATGCGTTGAAGGCCTTGTCTGCCGGATCCTGGGTTCCCTCTTGATCGGACTCGCGGCCTTCCTGCTCCGATTGCACCACCTGCCGCTCCAGTTCGTCCTTCTTGGTCAGAAGCCGCTTCCTGTAAGTCTCCACTTTCTTTTTGTCCATGAGGTTCCCTGTTGAAGTCATATCCTTCCCCGCAAACTTCTAATTTTAGAACCTGTCCTGCGGAGTGTCAAGCGCGGCGCGAACCGAGTTGGGTTCTCAGTCTTCCGCAAACCGACGATCGTGGTTTGACGCTAAGGACTGAAAACTGAAAACTGAGAACTGAAAGCTGAGAACAGAGTCGTGCCCTATAATGACAAAGGGAGCCTGCCATGAAATCCGGTTTCGTCATCCGGCCTCGTCCGCCGTTCAACTTTGCGCGCACGCTGCGGTTCATTCTGAGCCCGCCGGAGCTCTTGCGCGGACGCTCCTTCGCTCCACTGCTCGACTATTACGAAGAAGGCGAATACCGGCGCGTGGCGGCGATCAACGGACAGCCGGTGCTCTTTGGAGTATCGGAAGCAGGCCGCGGTCGGGTCCCCGGGCTCGCGGTGCGCTGCCTTGCCGGACTGCCTGAAGCTCCTGCCCAGGCCGGCGAAGTCGAACGTGAGGTCCGGGCGCTGGTCGAGCGCCAGTTCGCGACGCATCTGGACCTCGCTCCCTTCTATCGCCTTGCCCAAGCCGACCCCGTCCTGTCGAAGCTGGCGGCCCATTTCGACGGCATGCGGATCCCTCAGGCGCCCACGGTCTATGAGTCCCTCATCGGCGCCATTCTCGAGCAACAGGTGAACCTGACCTTCGCCCATCAGGTAAAGAAGGCGCTGATTGAAACGTACGGCACGGGCGTGGAGCACCAAGGGCGGCGCTACAACGCTTTTCCGGAGCCCGCCGCGCTGGCCATCACCACGCCGCAGGAACTTCGCCGTCTTCAGATCTCCGGCCCCAAGGCGCGCTACATCATCGGCATTTCGCGTGCCGCCCTCGACGGTACGGTGGATCTGGAAGGACTGCGCGAGCTGGATCCTGCTGTCGCCCAAGCCAAGCTGCTCGAATTCAAGGGGGTGGGCTTGTGGACGGCACACTACGTCGGCTTGCGGGCCCTGGGGCACCTGGATTGCCTGCCGGTGGCCGACGTGGGACTTCAGAAGTCGATCCAGCGCTTTTATGGGTTTCGTAGCCAGCCGAGCCCGCGGCGCATCGAACGCCTGGCTCAGAGTTGGGCCGGTTGGCGGAGTTACGCCACGTTTTACCTCTGGCTGACCTACTGGGAGGACGCTGTCTGGAAGGATCGGCTGGTGGAGGCCATCCGGACCGAGGGCCGGGGACAACAGCAAATCAGAAGGCAAAGAGCCCGCCCTGAGCTGAGGGAAGGGACAAAAGGCAAGAGGCAAAAATGAAGAAGGCCCTGGCGCCGACGTCGGATTCTGCACGCCGCGCTGCCAATCGGTTTTTTCACTTTTGCCTTTTTCCCTTTGCCCGTTCCCTTCGCTCAAGGCAGGCTCTTTGCCTTTTGATTTTGCTCTTTGTTTTTGCTGACGGGAGCATCCAAGATGAAAACCGAGACCTTCGATTTGTCGAACATGTTCCTCGAGCAGGTGAGGCACTCTATCCAGGAACACCATCTGCCACGGATCGAACGCTGCTTGAAAACGCTCTCGGAAGAGGACATTTGGTGGAGGCCGAATGAGGCGTCTAACAGCGTGGGCAACCTGGTGCTGCACCTGGGCGGAAACGTGCGGCAGTGGATCATTTCCGGGCTTGGGGGAGCACCTGACCGGCGGGAGCGCGACAAGGAGTTTGCCGAGTGCGGACCCCTCACGCGGCGCGCCCTCATCACCCTCTTGCGCCGGACCGTGCGTGAGGCGTCGCGCGTCCTTGAGCGGCTGACGCCGGACGATTTGGCGGGCACGCGCCCCATTCAGGGGTTTGAAGTCACGGGCCTCAGGGCCGCCTTCCACGTGGCGGAGCACTTCGCGTTTCACACCGGGCAGATCATCTACGTGACCAAGATGAAGCGTGGGGTGGACCTGGGGTTCACCCGCCTGCCGGGTGAGAAGAACCGAGGAGTCAGCCGCCTGACGCAAGTCTGATTCCCAGTTAGTTCTCAGTTTTCAGTTCTCAGTTTTCAATTAGCTGTCGGCCGTCAGTCGTCAACAAAAGGCTGGGGGCGGGGCTGGTGTTGGCTCGTTTACTGACCGCTGATAGCTGACGGCTGAAAGCTAACTATGAGAATAACTGAGAACTGAAAACTGAAAACTGAAAGTCTTCCGAATCAAAGCTGGTGAACTTCCTTAGCCAGCATCACGAAAGTGCCGGCCGGCACCTGAACACCGTTGATCGTGGTCGCCTCGTTTTCATAGAAGAGGATGCCTTTGATGAGCAGGGTGCCGTTCGTCGTAAGCGCGTTCAGGCCGCCCACGTTAACAAACTGCGTTTGCGCGAACACGGTCTGGCCGGACTGAGCCTTGCCGTTGGGACCGTTGGTAAACACCAACAGAGGCTGGCCGCTGAAGGCATCGTTGCAACAGGCGAACTCGAAGGCGCCGGTCTTGTCGTCGGAGCCAGCCTGGAGCAGGGAAACAAAACTGCCTTGATGGGTTTGCAACTTCAGGATGATTTTCCTTGCTGCCATCGTGTAGGAGGACTTCCCTCCGGCGCCGGTGTTAGCGAACACCCCGGAAACGATCAATTCCTGCCCAGGCCAGATCGTGTTGGGACCAAAGGCAAGGCCAGCGAAGTTGGTCGAGCGGGCCGAAACGTCGTAGACGGTGGAACAAACGGGTGGCGGCGGTGTCAGGGCGGGAACGCATGCCGGTCCATTTGTGGAGACACTGACGGTGGCGACTTGATCCAGAGGCAGACTGCTGCTGTCGTCCGGCTCTTCGTCGCGCAGGTAAAAGCCGAAGCTCATGATGTTGCCGAGCGAGTCGGTGTTGACCGAAGTTACGATACCGATACCAGCGATTTGGTTGTTGGCGGGGCTTTCCACGTCTTCTGCTTCCACCTTGTTCACGATCGGAGCGCCGCTGGCATCCAGCACCGTGTTCGCCTGCAAATTCCCTTTGGAGTCGACGAACCCGTCGACTTCGATCAGGGTGTCGGTCAAGAGCTGGTTGGCCGGCTGGATGTTGCAGTATTGACCCGCCAAGGGCGGAGGCCCAAAGCAATAGGGCACCGGGGGATCAACGGTAATGTCGACGGTGGCGCCGGTCCCGCCCGCAGAGCTCACTGTCTCCGTGGTGGAAGCTCCCGCCGTGCTCGCGTATCCGCGGCCCGATGTGGTCAGCGAAAGTCCTGCGACCGTCCCGGAGTTCACCGCTGTAACCGTAGCGGTGCCCCCGGTCCCGCCACCCCCGGTAATGCTCAGCACGTCGCCGACTTGGTAGCCAGAGCCGCCCCCGCTCACGTCCGCCGTCAGAATCGCTCCGGGTGTCCCGAAAAGGTCGATATTCACACTGGGACCCCCGGCGGAGGAGACGGAGTTCGAGAAAAACTGCATGCCAATCGTGCCGACGAAAGCTGTGCTCGCCACGGCGTTGGCACTAAGCGTGGTCACAAAGCCGACCAAGTCGTCCATTTCACCGAAGCCCTGATTGACGCCCGCCGTTAAGGCGGAAAACGTCATGGTGGGAGTCAAGGCGCCGGTCAGGTTGCCACTGGTGTCCACCTGGATGGTATGGAGCAGATCAAAATCCCACTGGAGCGCGCTGATCTGGCTATGGGACACCACCAGATTGGGCTCTATCGGGAATTGCAGCGTGCTACCCCTCGCAATCGTGCCGCTGACGGTGCGAACGGGAGGGGTCTGGGTGTTATCGAAGAGGACGATGTCAGGCGACGTGAAAGTGACCGTCGCCTGGTCGTAAGTGCCTTCGGGAAGGCTGGCTATGGCTAGAATGCTGGGAGTATCGCGCAGGGAGGCGAAGTTTACCTTAAAGGCGGAGTTGCTGCCGAGGATTGGGTGTGTGCTGTTGTCTTCCGCGCGGTGGACCGTCAGCCCGGTGATGAGGCTGCGAAAGGTGAGCACGTCGCAGATCGGTGTATCGGCTACGAACAAGTAAACGGTTCCCGTCGGGAGCGCCGGGGCCGGGCCCTTGGAGGAGCCGCAGCCAATTATTACACCCGCGATCAGGCTCGCCGCGAGCCCCAACCCCAGCATCCGCTTCAGCATTACGCGTTCCCTCTCTTCCGTCGGTTCATTGAAGAACGATCTTGGACTCTCGATTTTGGATTTTGGATTTTGGATTTCGGATTGAAGAGGGCCTTCGTTCTTGGTCCAACCAAGAACCAACGATCGGGGACGCTTCTTCTTCGATCCAAAATCCAAAATGCCTCTACGCTCAGATGTTCGAGCGGCAATCTTGGTTACCTAGCATAACAGGGTCCGGCTCGCGGCGTAAACACTGGGGGCAGCGACCGGAAGACGTCCGTCGTCAGCGGGCAGTTGCCCGTAGCTGAAAACGGCAGTCCCCCCGCAACGGACAACTGGCCATGGACAACGGACGTCTTGCTTTGCTCGTTTCGGTTGTCGTTGAAGGCTGCGATATGCCAAACTAGTGGCGGGAGGGATGGGTGAGCGGTTGAAACCGGCGGTCTTGAAAACCGTTAGCCTCGAAAGGGGCTCGGGGGTTCGAATCCCTCTCCCTCCGCCGATCTATACATGACGATCATGACGATATAAGTGGCGCTACCGAACTCATTTTGGATTTTGGATTTTCGATTTTGGATTGAAAAGAAGAGCGGTTACTACAGCGGGTTCTTCAATCCAAAATCCAAAATCCAAAATTGAATTGAGGCAGGGGACCGCAATGACTTCACGAAGCATCGTTCTGTTTGCGGCGTGGACCATTCCCGCCGCTGCGTTGATACTTTTGCTTCAACCGAACCGGGTTGTGCGCGCCGGGGGCCGTGCCGTGCCCACCGGTACTTCGATCTCGATCAATTCCCCGCTGGGCCTGCCGCCTGTCCCCGACCCACCCGATAATCCACCCACTGCCGAAACCATCGCGCTCGGTCGCAGGCTTTTCTACGACCCGCGCCTGTCCGTCGATAACACGGTTTCCTGCTCCACTTGCCACAATCCGACCCTGGCCTTCTCGGACGGCAAGCGGGTTGCCGAAGGAGTGAAGCAGCAGAAAGGCCTGCGCAACGCTCCCAGCTTGTTGAATGCTGCTTACCGTGAAGGCCGCGAAGGCTTCTTCTGGGACGGCCCTTCGCCGAGCCTGGAAGCGCAGGCCCAGGAGCCGGTGAAGAACTCTCTGGAGATGGCTCATTCGCTTGAAGGTGTCGAACACAAGCTCACCGCCGATCCGGGTTATCGGGCGGCCTTTCAAAGGGCGTTCGGTGACGGACCCATCACTTACGATGAGGTGGGAAAGGCCATGGCTTCCTTCGAGCGGACTCTGCTTTGCGGAAACTCGCCCTTTGATCGCTATTTCTACGGGCACGATGAGTCGGCCCTGAGCGAATCAGCCAAGCGGGGCTTCGAGATTTTTCGCAATCCAGGGGAGGCGAACTGCGCCACCTGCCACACCATCGGTGACCAGTACGCGCTGTTTACCGACAACAAGTTCCATAACGATAGCGTGGGACCCACGGCGCAGAACGACGACCCGATCGATCTTGGCCGTTTCGCGATCACCAGGGTTGACCTCGACAAAGGCGCCTTCCGGACGCCTTCGCTGCGCAATGTGGCCTTGACCGCGCCTTACTTCCACGATGGCAGCCGCGCCACCCTGGAAGAGGTGGTCAACTTCTACGCGCGCGGCGGCAATCCCGTCCGTTACCGCGACAAGGAACTTCAGCCTCTGTGGCTCACCGGCGAGGATCGAGCCGATCTGGTGACCTTTTTGAAATCGTTGACGGGCGAGATGCCGGCGAATGCTGGGCCACCCGGGAAGAAGTAGGTGGAAGGACGATTTTCGATTAACGATTGGAACAGAAGGAGATTGGGCCATTGAGCCATTGAAGAAAAAAGACTGTCTGGTTCCTTTTGGGCGCAATGATTCAATGACTCAATCCGTGCAATCCCGGCCCGGGTGTGATAAGATATGGCTAGATTGGCTAGATTAAGGAGAGAAATTGATGGAGTGGCGTCTTGCGGATGCTAAGAACCGATTCAGCGAACTGGTGAACCGTGCTCTTAACGGGGACCCACAACTGGTCTTGCGGCGCCGCGATGCCGTAGTCGTGGTGTCTCGGCGCGACTACGAAAAGCTGACCGGTAAGCGGCCGAGCTTCAAGCAGTTTTTGCTTGGTAAAGGCCCAAGCTTCCAGGGACTCGATCTTACCCGCGACAAGTCCCCTATGCGGAGAGTGAAGTTGTGAGAGTTTTGCTCGACACCTGCGTCCTGTCTGAACTGCGTCACCCCAAGGGGCATCCTGGAGTGCGCCAGGCGGTCGACGGTCTTGACGGCGAGAGCCTTTTCGTCAGCGTCATATCTATCGGCGAAATCTGGAAGGGGATTGCCCTTTTAGCGGAAAGCCGGAAGAAGCGCGCACTTAAAACCTGGCTGCAGACCCTGGAACGGACTTTTGCCGATCAGCTCCTCTCCATTGATCTCGAAACCTGCCGCATCTGGGGAGAGCTCACCGCCGCCACCCAAAGAGCGGGCCGAACCGTGCATGCCGCGGACGGCCTTATCGCCGCCACGGCTCTGCGCCACGGTCTACACGTCATGACCCGGAACACGCATGATTTCGAACCCACAGGAGTGCTGCTTCTCAACCCGTGGTCGGGCTGAGCGTGGGCTTGACATCAAGCGGCAAGCGACGGGAAAGTCGAGCCGCGGACCCTTCGCTCTACTCAGGGCAGGCTCTTGAAAAGCCGTTTCGCGCGACTCTGGAGGAGGTGGTCGGCTTCTACGCGCGCTGCGGCAATCCAGTTAGTTACCGCGACAAGGAGCTTCAGCCTCTATGGCTCACCGGCCGAGGACCGCGCCGATCTGGTGGCCTTCCTGAAATCGTTGACCGGCGAAATGCCGACGAATGCCGGGGTGCCGGAGAAGAAGTAGGCGGAAGGCGGTAGATAGACAGCAAAGCGGGACCTGGAGGCCGCGGGGTACGAAACGAACTGCGACCAGAAACGTTGGCCACAGTCTTGCAGTATTGGCGTTCAGTGATTGGCGCAGATCGTGCAAGCGCAAACTTTTCCGCGCACATAATGTATACCGACCGCATGCCCTCCGACCCGGTGCGCCCTAGGATAAATTCTATCAAACAGGTCGCTTTCGCCATTCTCACAAAAACGACGAATCGCATACGCACATAAATCTGCCAATTGAACTCCGACAGTCAATCGGCTATCTACGAAGAATGGGGTCTCAATGATGTGGGTGATGCGGTTCCACATTGTGCCACCGGCATGAAAGTGACGCATCAATTGGGTGAGACGATCGGCGGAGGTATCGTCATGGTCATGCGCGAGAAGGCCGATCGTTTGTTGACCTCCGATGCCAGCCAAGTATCTCTCAAATCGGTCTACCACCTGGGTAAAGGCTTCCTCTCGCGGCGGAATTGTGGGCGGTATTCCACCAAATGAGGTCTTGTCTATGGCTTCCGAGAAAAGCCGGGTGTTGCCCCATGAGCCGATTAGATCGGCAAGCTCCCTCAGGAAATTCATTCTTTCGTCGAGCGTGAGATGGATGTAAGCCTGGGTTTTGCGATAAGTCTTTCTAAGCTCTTGAGCCTTGGTGGGACCTTTTAGCGCAGCCACTCTAATCAGTTGCTTGTCTCGTTCACGTTGAGCTTGGAGGGAACGTTGGGGCCAATCAAGCGTATTGAAGTTGGCGATCTTCTCTTGTTCCATGTAACGCCTCGTCATCCAGCCGGTGTGTACCTCCGCATCAGACAGACCGAACCGTTTCTTGACCTCCGTCACTGCTCGATCTTGGCGTTTCCAGTCCCACGCTTCGATGGAGAGGCCAACCAAAACAAAGTGCGATGTACCGTGCCCAATCTCAGGCACACCGCTCTCATCGATGTAACAGAGGTACATGGGCTAGCCTCGCACGATAAACTGGCAATGGACGGGAGAACGAGGACAAAAAGTAAAGAAGCGTCTGGGGCGGGGCCGTTCGGCCCTGCAAGAGTCGCGTCGCGTCTCCACCCAGTCGCCTCTGCTATACTCCCATGTTCTGGTGCACCTGTCAAGAATAATCATGAGGTGAATGAGGTGAGATGACGTTTCCAATCGGGGGTTGACACCACCCGGATTTACTCGACGACGGCCGACGTTGACAAAAGGGACCTTCCGGACGCCCTCGCTGCGCAACGTGGCCTTAACCGCACCTTACTTCCACGACGGCAGCCGCTCCACCCTGGAAGAGGTGGTCGGCTTCTACGCGCGCGGCGGCAATCCCGTCCGTTACCGCGACAAGGAGCTTCAGCCTCTGTGGCTCACCGGTGAGGATCGAGCCGATCTGGTGGCCTTTCTGAAATCGTTGACGGGCGAGATGCCGGCGAATGCCGGGCCACCGGGGAAGAAGTAAGGCAGAAAGCAGCGGGTCCAGGCCGTCGGCAGACTGCGGGGTCGTCCTAAGGGTCCGTCACGAAATAACCTTATCATGCGTGATGATTTTCTTTGGGTGAATCGTGTAGTTCCAGTCGCCATGAAATTGATCGCGGCGCAAATCGATTTCTGCTACCTGCTCGTCGGACACCTTGACACCGGTAGGG
>DATFYM010000253.1:0-75380 GCA_035315065.1 Terriglobia bacterium | reverse complement strand
CCCTACCGGTGTCAAGGTGTCCGACGAGCAGGTAGCAGAAATCGATTTGCGCCGCGATCAATTTCATGGCGACTGGAACTACACGATTCACCCAAAGAAAATCATCACGCATGATAAGGTTATTTCGTGACGGACCCTTAGTTCCGGCGTGGGTGATCGCGCCTGGCCGGGATGCCTTCCAGGTTTGGGGACCACTAGCTAAAGGCTGTTGCAAAACCCCCTTCTTGGACGTGGCGCCTGATCCGGCGGCATGGATCTGGGTGGGGAGGATGCACACCTCCCTTGCCTTGGGCTACCGGTCTGGTCGGCAGCCCCGCGCTCGGCCCAAGTCACCTCTGCGCTGCCGGGTGGCCCTCGGGTATCCCGCCACAACGGAGGTACCTCGCGCTCGGTCAACCGCATGTGGTCAACAGCGAGAGATTCGAATCGTGGGGCAGGAGCGTGAAGCGGTTCACAGTTCTGAACTGACGCAGCGGGGGGCGAGGCTAGCGCAGGTTCTCCCCACGGGGCCCACGGATCGGCCCCAGCAGGCGATCCCCAGGTAGCTGTCCCCGCCCCTTCCGACCTGCGGAACGAAGGCCAGCAGTAGAGACACTCCCACCCCTGCGAGGGCCAGGCATAGCCATCGCTTCATCGTGAGTCCCCCTCGTGGGCGCGCCGGAAATTGCGTTGCTTGTTCAACTCCGCCAGTTCTCTCAAACCCTGCTGCAGTTTCTGCCAGGCGGCTACCCCTTGCCGCGTGGCCCGCTCGGCCGCTTTGGGCACGTAGTAGCCGGTGGTCTTGCCCTGCTCCCCCCGGTAGCTGACCTGCAGGTGCGGACCATGTTTGGGTCCCGCCCCATGGCAATGACACCCCGGGTGTCCGCAGGTGCGATAAGTCTCCGACAGCGTTCCGAAGATGGCCACCTGGGCCAGACGCTCTATCTCGCGCAGCAGTTGACGTCGCGGCCTGGGGGAGTCAACGCGGCGGGGCATGGCCTCTCCTTTGGACTCGCCAGCGAGCGATGGAAAACAGATTCTTAGTAATGATGCTCCACCCCACATAGCGCTGGAATCCCGGGTCGCCTTTGTAGGTCGCTCGCTGCATCGAGAACGGATGCTTGAGCGTGCTGATCGTGGCTTCACTGCCCGCTCGCCAGCGCAGCGCTCGTTGGAACCAGCGTTGCTTCTGCCGCCCGGCGCGAGTGGGCGAAAGGCGCCCCCGCGCCGGTAGAGCCACCTTCTCCACCCCCAGCGCTTGCGCTTCGCGCTCGTTGTCCGCCGAGAAATAACCTCGGTCGGCGGTGGCCAGCCGCGGCGCCTGCCCGAACAAGGCTTGGTGTTGCCTCAGGGCCGGCATCCAAGCGTTGCTGTCCGCCGGGTTCCCCTCCTGAACTTTATAACCGCTCACGATACCGTTCTCCACCTCGTCAATCCGCACCAGCCTCCCAAACTCGGTAGGCTTGTCAGGTTTCCCTTTACGGATGACCTGGGTGTGCGCTTCGAACAGGCTCAGTACTTTGCCCACCACGTGCGCGTTCCCTTTCCAGAGGCGCTCCCGGGTCTGGGCGATGACCTTCTCCACCAAGGGGAGGAAGTGCCGCAACTGAGCGGCCTGAGTTTGCACCTGCAGTGGATCGCCGACGACCTTCAGCCGCCCTTTCTCCCAACCCGCCAACACTCCCTGGGCCTGCCGCACCACGCCCCCGGTCAGCCCCACGAGCTTGCGGTAGCCGGCCTGCAACCGCTGCTTGTTGGCCGGAGTGAGGCACTTGGCGGCGCGGCAGATCTCCAGCAAGCGACGCTTCACCGCTCGCCCGTGCTCCACCACCTCCAGCGCCCCCTCCTTACACTCCGCGGCGATGCGCTTCCAGGCTGCGGCTGAGCACGCGGATCCCGTCCCCCAGCAGCGTGCTGTCGGTCGGGTAGTGGATGTTGGTCTCCACCACCGTGGTGTCGGTGCGCAGCTTGCGCCCTCGCGCCACCCCCTGCTCGCGCGCCAAACCCACCACTCGCTGATGAATCTGCTCGGTCACCGCCGGACTCAGCAGGGCAAGGGTGCGGCTGAAGGTGCTGAAATCCGGGGTCGCATCGGCGTCGAAGCGGGTAAACTGCCGGTACACCAGATTGCTGCGCAGTTCCCGCTCCAGCTCCCGCAAGCTCCATCCCTTCAGGTGCTTGACCACACAGCAGCGCAGCAGACGGTCGGGGGCGATGCTGGGGCGGCCAGTGCGGGTCGAGCAGGGACGCCGGGCGGCCAAGCTCTGCCGGACCAGTTCCACCAGAGCGGGATCGTCCAGCAACTGATCCACCGGCTCCAGCAAGTCGTCCTTGAGCAACGAGGCCTGCCGCGCCAACGGCAGGTAGAAGAGCCAAGACCGGCGAGAAGTGGTTCCGATCATAGCGTAATCGATTATATCGGGTAGGAAGGCGCGTGTCAAGAAAAAAGTGCAACAACGCGGACTTTTATTAGATCGGCCACCTCCAGCGGTCACCTGCTCAACACACTCAAGGGGTTACCCTAGGTTTTTGCAACAGCCTTTAGCTAGCTAACTCCCCGTGCGCATCGTGGATGGCTTGGCAGAGCGCGCCGATGTGCGATCCCGCGCGTTGGGCGCGCCCCAACAGCAGGGTGGTGCCCAGTGGAGTCCGCTGCGGGCGATCTTCCTCTGGAAAGAGCCGGAGAACCGGCGCATCAGCGCCATTCTCACGCTCCGCCATTATCCAGCAGGGAAGCGCAGGTATTCCCGGTGGTGGAAGGGAATTCGGGCGCAGATTAAGGCTGGCGCAATTGACCGCGACGCTGTCCCCGAACCCGACTTTGACTTCGGCGAACTGGGGCTTGGGGTGGTCGTCTGGGACAACGCCTACGCCGACGTTCCCCTGCCACTGGACATCTTCCGAGGGCCGTTTGATGAGCGATGGTCAGTGGTCGATAACGACCAGCGGCTGACGTTTCGAGGGGCCGGGATTGTGGCTGTGGAACCGGATACTGAGCCGTAAACGCAGGGTTGATTAGGGATGTGTATTAGGCAGCATAGCTACCCGGACTCCCCAAGAATAAACTCCTGCCGGTGCCCGTGTCTGTGATTCCCCGGCACTTGCCAAAGGCTCAACACACGAAGGCGCAACGACGAGAGACTGCGGCGCAAAGCTCCAAAGCGAAGATTCCGAGAAGCGGCAACAATCTCTTTGTGGTGACCTACCCAGGCCCGTCTTCACCAAGGCGCTACCCAATTTGATTTGATCTCTGGCTTGTGGCGAAGATGAACAGCGAGTAGAATTCTGCCGGGGGTTGCCTTCTCCCGCTGGGGGGCAAGGAGGGGGACAGACGCAGGCCGGCAAGTACCCTCCGATGTCGGAAAGCTCCAACGAGGAACTAGAATGGCTCGACCCGAACGCCAACAGATCGTGTTGGACATTCTCAAGGATTTTCGCGGTTCTGAGCCGCTCAAGCAACTCTTTTGGTCGGAACTCAACTACAGCCGGGCCAACTCGCCGCTCTCCCGCCGGGGCTGGAATGCGACGGCAGCAGATTCGCTGGCGGCGGACCCCGTTTTGTTTGCGACCGGGGGTGACGGTTTCCACATCATTCACTCTCGACTCCCGACGGACAAGCTGCTGATGGGGCAGGAGCGCCCCCTGGTTTCGCAGCTCCTTAAGGACCACCCCTATGCGCTCTTTGTCTTCTCGAATAAGTCGCTCAATCGCTGGCATTTCCTCAACGTCAAGTACGACGATGAAGTTACGAAGCGGCGGGTGTTTCGGCGCATCACCATCGGGCCGGGAGAGCGCCTGCGGACCGCTTCCGAGCGAATCGCCCTACTGGACCTCGAATCCATCGGGGCGGGCCTCTTCGGCGCGTCGCCGCTCGAGATCCAAGCCCAGCACGACGAAGCTTTCAACAAAGAGCCGCTGACCAAGGACTTTTTCAAGCGTTTCGATCAGGCGCTGGAAGCCATCAAGAGCGATCTCGAAGAATACCAAAAGCCCATAAAGTCGGCAGAGGCTTACACTCAGGCGCAGCTTCTTCTGGAAAGGCTCATCTTCCTGTATTTCCTCCAGAATCGTGGCTGGCTCAATCAGGACGGCCGTTTTCTCCTCAACCATCTCGCCGAACATCAGTCGAAGCCGGGAGCGTTTACCTATTACAGCGAGTTTCTGGACAAGCTGTTTTGGACGCTGAGCTCCGCGCCCGGCGAGGGAGGGCGCCTGCCCGGAATCCCTTTCCTCAATGGCGGCTTGTTTGACGACGACGAATTTCGCCAGCCTGCCGGTTCGCGCAAGACCAACCCGCCCCTCAAGGTTCGCAACTCGACGTTCAAATCGGTTTTCGCCGATCTCCTGGAAGCTTTTAACTTCACCGTCACCGAAGACACGCCGTTGAACCAGGAAGTTGCGGTTGACCCGGAAATGTTAGGCAAGGTGTTTGAGTCCATCGTGCTTCACGCGGAAGCTGCGGACCCCGACGCCACCGCTCCCGACAAGCGCAAGGCGACCGGTTCTTATTACACGCCCCGCATCGTCGTTCATTTCATTTGTCGCGAGGTGCTGTATCAGTACCTCCGCGCGCGATTGGAATCGGTTGGGTCAATCGCTGATCCGCGATTTGAGGAAGCCCGACGGCGAGAGATCGCCGCGATGCTTCGCACGCTTTTGGAGATGGACGCCTCGGACGGGCTCGACGACGAGGCAAAAGAACGATTGAAACGCACCGTCACTCCGGAGCGGGCCGTTCAACTGCGTGAACTGGTGCAGCCGTTGAAATGTTGTGACCCCGCCGTAGGTTCCGGGGCCTTTCCGGTGGGCCTGCTGCATGAACTTGTAAACTTGCGCCGCCTTTTGACCACGGCGGCCAACGGCTATGTTGACCCGGTGCGAGGAGAGGGCTCCACCTGGCTGCACGATACCAAAGCGGACATCGTGCAAAACTGTCTCTTCGGGGTGGACATCCAACAGCAGGCGATTGAAATCTGCCGGCTCAGGCTTTGGCTCTCCATGGTGGTGGATTACGACCTCGGGCTTGAACCCTTTACGGCGGAGAAGAGCCAATTCAGCCATGCCATCGAACGCATCTCCCAACTGCCCAACCTGGAGATGAACTTCCACCGTGGCGATAGCCTGCACGACCACATTTGTGGTGTGCCTATCGTGATCCTGCCTGACCGCGCCTCGCGCCATGCCGATGCGTTCAGGGCCATTTACAAATTGGGTGAGCGTTTCCACAAGGCCAAGACAGGGGAAAACAAAAGGAAGTTGCGCTTGGAGATTCTGGAAAAACGCCTGGCGCTGAGCGGCAGTATCCTCAAAGAAGAACTCAAGGCGATCGAGATTGACGACTCCAAGCTGAACACTTTTTTTGGTTTGGATGAATCGGCGGCAGAGAAGCGAAAACGATTTGCGCACGAGGCGGAGAAACTGGCGGAAGCTCTGAAAGAAGTGGAGAAAAACCACGACGAATTGGAACGGCTCACGCGCCGAGGGTTTGACAGCCAATTCTTTCCCAAGCTGCGGAAACTCGAAGGCGCGGATTTCGACAGCCCGTTTAATTTCGCCTGGACCATCGATTTCCCTGGCGTTTTCACGGATAGCGGTAACGGCGGCGGCTTTGACATTGTTGTTGGCAACCCGCCTTTTGTTACCGCTCGTAATCCTAAAAAGCGCGAACTGTGGCGCCAGCGATGGCCGCGTGTTTGTGTGGGCACCTATGAATTGGTGTGCCCGTTCTTCGAACTTGGCTTCGGGCTACTACGAGGAGGGGGAGAGCTTGGATTCATTGTGTCGAATGGTTTTGCCAAGCGGGAGATCGGAGCAGCGGTGGTAGAGGAGTTATTCCCCACGCTAGATCTGCAGAAAATCGTGGACTGTTCTGGCTTATTGTTCCCAGGGCACGGCACGCCAACCTGCCTTGTTTTTGCCCGTAATCAGAAGCCTACACCAGAATCGACCATCCGGAACATAGTTACTTTGCCTGGAGGTGGTGACCTTCGAACACCACCTGAGGAAAACCCGCTTTGGCGTACAATAGCCGAGCACCACGCAATTAGAGCGCCCCAAGGTGGCCATTCACCGCTCATCCCCAAGCAGAGTCATCAAGATTTCACGAAACTCTATGAAGATATACACATTGCTATCGGAGACTGTGATCGGAACCGGATGCTTGCGCATCCATGCAGTTGGATGTTCGTCGATTGGCCAACCGTTGACTATCTCAATAAACCTAGTGGCTCTACGCTTCGCAGTCTTTTGAAAAAAGACATCGGTCGAGTTCTGTCGACTAGCGCTATTGATATCTATATCATCCCACCTCACACTGCGCGGCTTTTTCGCATGGGAAAAACAGAATTCATCGGAATTACGCAAGGAGACGAGATTCGAAACTGGTCTTGTCCTGAGCCTCGAATCTTAGCGAAGCCTTACGACGAAGAATGGGATCTCCTTAGCCTCCAAGAATTACGAGGTTTGGGCCGGTGGCTCGGCCTGTTCAGAATGACGCTTGGCAATCGGAAAGATTTCAACGGTGGAACTTACGATCAGGCCGGACGGCCTTGGTACGAATACCATCAACTGGACCGCGACAAGGCAAAATCTGAGATGGCAGTCGTCTTCTCCGATCTTGCCACGCACGCCCACTTCCGTTTTTCCGATGACCGTCGGGTTTTTGATAATCATAGCCCGGTTATCCTTTTGATTGATGCCAAACCGCTCATACACGCGATCCTTGGTCTGCTCAATTCTAGCCTCACCTTGTTTTGGCTCAAGCAAGTATGCTTCAACAAAGGTGCAGGGGAGGACGAGCATCGTGATCGCTTTGAATTTGCAGGTGGAAAGCTCGAGCAGTTGCCAGTTCCGGGAGCCATCGCCGAGAATTTGCAGGGTAAACCTAACTCGTTGGCTGAGCACTTAACCGCGCTCTCCAAAGCCTGCTGGGAGCGCGGCCAGCAGATGCCCAGCCTGTCTCTGAAGAAGCTCTTCGAGAAGCCGGGCGAGGCCTATTACGAATGGAACAGCTCGCTGCCCGGATACGTGTCCCCCAATCCTGATCTTGGTGCACCATTCCAAACCGAAAATGATCTGCGCGATGCTTACCGGGGCGCTCAAGACATTCGCGAACGGCTGCGCACGGAAATGATTGCGTTGCAGGAGGAAATGGACTGGCTGGTGTATGCGGCCTACGGGCTGTTGCCCGAAAAGCGCCCGGCTGTAGCGCGTTTGGAGTGCGGCGACTCGTCGCCGCTTTCCCGCGGCGCGACTGGTCGCGGCGTAACACAGCCCGCTGACGAGTCAGCGGCTAGAAAAAGCGGCAGCGAGCTGCCGCACTCCATAGAGCCGCTCGATCAGGCGCAGCGCCCGTTCCGCGTTTGGCAGCAAGTCGAGGGCAACTACGCCAAAGCTTTGGCGCTGATCCCGGCAAGCTGGCCTGCCGAACGCCGGGCGCTGTGGCAAGCCCGCCTTGCCGCCATCCGCGACAACGAGCACATCCGCCGCATCGAGCAGCCCGTTTACAAGCGCCGCTGGGACGAACAATGGAAAGTGGGCAATCAATGGCGCTCCGGCCCCGTTGCCTACGCCGCCGAGTTTGTGGACGCTTTCGAGTGGTGGCTGAGCGAGAAAGCCGAATGTTGGCTGGAGCACAAGAAGAACGGAGGCCCGGTGGAATTGGACGATTGGGCAGCCGCCCTATGGGAAGATCCACGCGTTCAAGCCGCGTGGCCGGTGGCGGCTGAGAATTACGCCTTGCTGGAATACGAGAAGGCAAAGGCCAAAGCGGAGGAAGACGGCGAGCCCATTCCTGCTCCTCCCGCGGGACGTGCCCCGCGGCTGGTGGCCGCAACCAGATTTGTAGGGGCCAGCGGCGCTGGCCCTGGGCCGAACGCCGTTCGGCCCTACACTGCCACCTTCAAGCGCATCATCGACGACGAAACCGTGCCCGAAGGTATCCCCTTCGCTGTACCTTACGACGAACTGGAGAATCGCAACATCAAGATATCGCCCAAGGTCAAAAGCATTCGCGGCAAACTTAACGTTCCCCGCGAACGATTTCATCTGCGCGGCCGAACCACATATCTCTGGGCGGGCCTCTGAGTTCGCCGTATTCTTGTCTCGAGGGAGGCGGCGCAGTTTGCCATACTTGACCCAGGAAGGACGCAATGACCGATGAAATGAATGAACTGGTCGGTAAGGCGGCATCTGCGCTTAAGGCCGCCGGAGCCAAGGAAGTGTACGTTTTCGGTTCGGCGAGCAAGGGGAAGATGCGCCCCAATTCCGACGTTGACCTCGCCGTCTCCGGCTTGCCGCCGGAGGTCTTTTTCCGCGCCATGGCCGCCGCCCATGACGCCCTGGGGCGCCCGTTGGACCTGGTCGATCTGGACGACGATAACGACTTTACCCGCTACTTGAAGAGCAAAGGGGAACTCTTGCGTGTGGGATAGCCTGCAAGAGCAAGTTGCACTGGAGCGAAGGCAGCTTCAACGCTTGTTCCGCGTTCACTGCGCGTTGCTGAAGAGGTGTGCGGTAAGCGCGCCCGATGACATTGAGCTTTCCGCCTTGGCGGCGATGCTCCATTCCTTTTACAACGGCATCGAGAACATTTTCAAGCGTATTACCCTGGAACTTGGCGACCCCATGCCCGCCAGCGGGTCATGGCACAAGGAACTGCTGGATGGCATGACGCTGCCCACCGGAAATAGAGGGGCCGTGCTCTCTCCCCAACTGCGGGGACGCTTAAAGGAATACATGGAGTTCCGCCATGTATTCCGCCACGCCTACACTTTCGACCTCCGTTGGGACAGGATCAAAACCCTGGTGTTGGGCTGCGAAGAGACGCTCCGATTGGTGGAAGTCGAGCTGGACAGGTTTTTCGAGGCCAGGCCCGGCGGCGGCCAATAACCCCATGCCTATCCATGACATCATCGACGACCGCAACGAAAAGCTGGTTGACCATATCAACCGAATCCTCTCCTCCACCGAGGCGGCGCGGTTCGCCGTGGGGTATTTCTTCCTCTCCGGCCTTACCTGCATTGCCGGGCGCCTCGAACGGGTTAGAGACCTGAAGCTGCTGATCGGAAACACCACCAACCGAGAGACCCTGGAGCAACTTGCTGAAGGCTACCGGCGACTGGAGATGGTGGCCGACGCTGCGGAGGCGCAGGCCTTCCCCAAACGTACTGAGACCAAACGGATGGCCGGTGAGACCGCCGACAATATTCGGACGGCCGTCGAGCTGATGGATCAGACCGACGAGGGCCAAACACTGGTCAACGTCCTGGTCCGCTTGATCGAGGAGAAGCGCCTTAAGGTGCGCCTCTACACCAAGGGCCGGATGCACGCCAAAGCGTACATTTTTGATTACGGCGACGTTTTCGACCTGTTGGGAACCAAGTTGGATCGGCATGAAAACGGAATCGCCATCGTGGGTTCCTCTAATCTCAGTCTTGCGGGCGTGACCCATAATACCGAGATCAACGTCGTGGTCCAGGGGAACAACAACCATGCGGAATTGGTTCGCTGGTTTGACGAGCTGTGGGAGGAGTCCCAGGACTTTGACGAAGCCCTCATGAACGAGATGAAGCAGTCGTGGGCCGTGGCCACCGTGCGTCCGTATGACATCTACATGAAGACTCTGTATGCGCTGGTCAAAGACAAGCTGGAAGGCGACGACGATAAGGACATCCTCTGGGACGACGAGATCACCTCAAAGCTCGCGGACTTTCAAAAGGTCGCGGTGCGGCAGGCCGTGCAGATGACCCGCGACTATGGCGGCGCGTTTGTGGCGGACGTGGTAGGACTCGGCAAAAGCTACATCGGCGCTGCCGTCGTCAAACACTTCGAGCGCACGGACCATGCCCGGCCCCTCATTATCTGCCCCGCGCCACTCGTCGAAATGTGGGAACGGTACAACGAGGTCTACCAACTCAATGCCCGCGTCCTCTCAATGGGCTATTTGCGTGAAGACGACCGGGGTGGGGTCAATTTCCTTTTGGACGACGTGAAGTACAGGGACCGGGACTTTGTGCTAATCGACGAAAGCCACAATTTGCGCTATCCCGACACGCAGCGTTACAAGGTGATGCAAGCCTTCCTGGCAACGGGTCGCCGCTGCTGCTTCCTCACCGCCACACCTCGAAACAAGAGCGCGTGGGACGTCTATTACCAAATCAAGCTCTTTCACCAGGATGACAAGACTGATTTGCCCGTGACGCCGCCGGACCTGAAAGAGTATTTCAAGCTGGTCGAAAAAGGGGGTAGGAAACTTCCCGACTTGCTCGCCAATATCCTTGTCCGGCGGACTCGCAATCACATCTTGCGCTGGTACGGGATTGACTCCGTAACGCATGAGGAGGTTGACGCCTCACGCTTCAAGGAATATCTGGACGGAACTCGGCGCGCTTATGTGTTGGTCGCCGGGAAGCATCAGTATTTCCCCAAGCGCGAACTGGAAACCATCGAATACAGCATCGAGGATACGTACCAAGGGCTTTATCAGGAATTGCGCGGATATTTGGGGAAATCCCTCAAGAGCCTCGCCGCCAAGGCCCAGCCCGTCAAGACGCCTTCGAATGCGTTAACTTATGCCCGCTACGGCCTTTGGCATTATGTGGTCACGGAAAAGCAACGCCAGGAACCTTACGCCAGCCTGCACCGGGCGGGCGGTAACCTCCGCGGCCTGATCCGGGTTCTGATGTTCAAGCGCTTCGAATCCAGCGTTTACGCTTTCCAGCAGACGGTCGGCAGGCTCTTGACCGTGCACGAGCGATTTCTGGAAGCGCTGGATCAAGGGATTGTCCCGGCGGGGGATGCTGCGCAAGCCATTCTCTACGAGCCTAATCTCGAGGAGGAGCAGGACGTCGTGGATGCTCTTCGCGGCGTTTCGCAGAGATATCCCGCGAAGGACTTCGATTTGGAAAGGTTGCGCAAGCACATCGACCAGGACATCCGCTTGCTGAGAAGAATGCTCCAGCTCGTAGCGCCCATTACCCCTGATGAGGACGACAAACTCCAGACACTAATAAAACGATTAGCGCAAGCCCCACTTAGAGATGGAAAGCGTCTCATCTTCACCCAATACGCCGACACGGCCCGATACTTATACGAGAATCTGAATCCTGGCGGCAAACGCGACGATGTCGAGGTGATTTACAGCGGGGACAAAAGCAAGGCGCGGGTGGTGGGACGGTTCGCTCCCAAAGCCAATCCAGAGTATCGATTTCAGGCTGTCGAAAGCGAGTTAACCACGGTTGTGGCCACGGATGTTTTGGCGGAAGGGTTGAATCTCCAGGACTGCGACAAAATCATCAATTACGATCTCCACTGGAATCCCGTCCGACTTATCCAGCGTTTTGGACGCATCGATCGCATCGGCTCTGAACACGATGTGGTTTATGGGTTCAACTTCTTGCCGGAGACCGGGATCGAACGTCATCTTCAATTGACGCAAAAACTCCACAATCGCATTCAAGAAATCCACGACACGATTGGCGAAGACTCTGCCATCCTCGATTCCACCGAGCAACTCAATGAAGACGCCATGTATGCGATTTACGAAAAGAAGGGTGGGCAACTGGGGTTGTTCGAGGATGAGGAACAGGAAGCCCTGGACCTCAACGAGGCAGAGGAAATGATGCGACAATTGCGGAAGGACAATCCCGCCGAATATAACCGGATTGCAGACCTTCGAGACGGAATCCGCGCTGCGAAGCCCTCAAGTGAGAAGGGCCTTTACGTTTTCTGCCAGGCAGGACGGTACCAGCAATTGTTTCTCGTGGACGAAAAGGGCGAGACCGTATCGCGGGATATCCCGAGAGTCCTGGGAGCCATCAAGTGCGGTCCGGACACGGCGGGTGCACCGCTGCCCACAGGCTACAACGCCGCCGTGATGCGGCTAATGCGGCAGTTTACCGAAGAAGTGAAGCATCGCCAAGCGGAGCGTGAGCACACCCTCTCGCTGACGCATGGTCAGCGGTACGCCCTCAGAGAATTGCGGGTCCTGTTCGGGGCGGCGGAGGATGAGGACGTTAGAGGCCAAATCAACATCCTCGAAAAAGCCTTCCGAGGACCCATTACCACGGCGATCAACCGGGAACTGAACCTCCTGCGGCGAAATTCCGTGATCGGCGAAAATCTACTCAAGAATCTGGCGCGGCTTTTCCACCGGCACAAAATGGGGGATTGGGTGGATCGCAGGGGATTGCAGCTTGAAGACCAGCCCATCCCGAAGATCATCTGTAGTGAAGCGCAAGTCTGAACGGCTGGCGGTAAGGGGCTAGCGCCTACGGGAGATATTTTGGATGAGGAAATGAAATCGCTTCGTATTGTAGAATCCATCTTTACGGTATATTCTGATTTCTAATGGCGATCACCATTAAGAATGCCGAGGCAGACAAGTTGGCGCGCGAGATCGCTAATCAGACGGGCGAAACGCTTACCGGCGCCGTGGTGCAGGCCTTGCGGGAGCGGCGGGAGCGCTTGGTGGGACGAGGGCGTTCCCGCGGGCTGGCCCGCCAACTCGACAAGATCGCGAAGCGCTGCGCCGCCCTGCCGATCATTGACGCCCGTAGCGAAGACGAAATTCTCGGCTACGACGGGAAGGGGCTGCCCCGCCTGCCATAATCGATTGTGGTCATAGACTCTTCAGCGCTGGTGGCAATTCTCTTTGATGAGCCGGAGCGCTCTCACTTCAATCGCTTGATTGAGGCTGACCGAGTACGGCTGATTTCTGCGGCAACATTTTTGGAAGCCGCGCTGGTGGTGGAAGCGCGACGAGGCGAGGCGGCGGGGCGCGAGCTTGATCTCCTGATGCACCGCGCTAGGGTTTCGGTGGTGTCGGTGGATGCGGAGCAAGCTGAGACTGCTCGCGCCGCGTGGCGAAGATACGGCAAGGGCCGACACAAGGCAGGACTTAACTACGGAGACTGCTTTTCCTACGCCCTGGCGAAGGTTTCCGGCGAGCCCTTGCTCGCCAAGGGCGACGATTTCGCGCAGACCGATGTCAGGCTTTGTTCATAAATGGGGCAGGTTCGTGTGCGTTGCTACAGCCGGCATCTAGAAAATAGAGAGGACCGCCTATTAAGTTAGTCGTAATACGAATACATCTGGTGGAGGATCCGACAAAATGGCCATCGAGCATCTGGTGACAGCGATCTGCCGTCGCGCCAAAAAAATAAGCTTACAAGACAGAGTAACCAAGATTCGAGAGCTTGCCGCCGAATCGAAGGAAGATGCTGCCTTCATTCGGGATCATTTTCCGGAGTTGTATGAGGAAGCTTCTCCCTCTTCCAAGCGCTCGCGGGTGGGTTGAAGGGATCAGGTAGGCAGCCCGCGTTCTCCGCAAAGCCGTAGTTAAATCCAAGCCCACCGTGGTGAAAAACGTACGAAGAGTAAGTCCAAGATCGCGGTCTCCCCGGAAAAAATCGCCAACTTCTGCCGCCGTCACAGGATCCGCAAATCATCCTTCTTCGGCTCCGTCCTGCGCGGGGATTTCCGGCCCGGAAGCGATGTCGACGTGCTGGTGGAGTTCGAGCCAGGGCAATTCGTAGGGCTCATCAAGCTGGCGGGAATCGAGCGTGAGCTTTCCGAACTGCTGGGCCGCAAGGCAGACCTAAACACTCCGGGCTTCCTTAGCCCGACGTTCCGTGACCAGGTGCTGGAAGAGGCAAAGGAGCAGTATGCCGCGCCCTAGCGGTTCGGCTCGGCTTCGCCACATGCTGGACTCCGCCCGTGAGGCATTTCATCTGCGTGGCCGAACCGGATACCTCTGGGCCGGCCTTCAGTTCTGATAGAGTTGGAGAGGGATTTGCAATGAGGCGGTATACCCAACCTCGGCCCTGAGCCGGCCCGGCGGCGGAATGAAGCGAATGGGAAAACCACCAAAACTATTGGTCGAATGACCAAAAGCATTGGTGATGAGGCTGGGAAGTCACATTTTTCCCTGACGTGAACGTTTGGCTGGCGCTGGCCTACCGGGGCCACCTGCATCACCCCACCGCCTCCGCTTGGTTCGAGCGGCTGGAAGCGGAAGAAGCCATTTTTTGCCGTTTCACCCAACTGAGCTTTCTGCGGCTACTTACCCATCCCGCCGTCATGCGCGATGAAGTCAAGACGCAACAGGAAGCCTGGAAGGCTTACGATCAGCTCTCGAGCGACGCGCGGGTAAGGTTTTTTTCCGAGACCGACCCTGAGCGGGTGGAGGCGGCGCTACGGGCGCTGACGGCGAGCTCGCGCTTTGCCCGCCAGCAGTGGCCGGTCGGCTCCTTCAAGCCGGGCTTGACCACCTGGGCAGCTTCCGTGATCATCGCCGTCGCTACTCAGCCCTCAGGGCGGTGACGGGCGAAATCGATGCTGCACGGGTGGCCGGGATGATGGCGGCGATGAACGCGGAGATAGCGAGCGCGCTCGCCGCCACCGTCAGCGCGAGGGGATCCCAACTGGAGACGCCGTAAAGCTGTGCCGAAATCAGGCGTCCGGCGCCAAGGGCAAGCGGCAACCCGAGGATCAGCCCTATCACCACGCGCTTGAACGCTCCGTGCAGTATCAGTTGAACCACCTTGGCGCGATCGGCGCCCAGCGCCATGCGAATGCCGATTTCGTTGGTTCGCTGCGCCACCGTGTAGGCCGTGACGCCGTAGAGTCCAACCGCCGCCAGCAGGAGAGCGACCATCCCGAACAGGCCCGCGAGACTGGCTACGGCGCGCTCCTGATCGAAGCGAAGATCAATTTGCTGCTGCATGGTCCTGACGCTGACGATCGTCAGGTTGGGGTCCACTTCCGACAAGGTCCTCGTCAGGAGCGGCTCCAGTGTCCCGGTAGGGGTCCTGGTCACCAACATGATTCCGCCGATAAAATGCGACCCTAGCTCGATCTTCTTCATGAGCTCCTGCTTGTAATCCACATTCTGGGCGAGGGGCACGAAGAAAGTGGGCTGCGCGGGCCGGTTTAACCCCCAACTCGCAAATTTCGCGTCCCGCATGATGCCCACGATACGGAAGGTGCTGGCATTCTCCGGGAAGTCCAGGCCGAAGTGCTGATCGAGCGGATCCTCGCCTTTCTTGAAAAAGCGCTTCACGAAGCCTTCGTTCACGATCGCCACCAGTTCTGAGGTCTCATTGTCGGCGGCGGTGAAGGCCCGTCCGCGCAAGATGGTCACGCCAAGGTTCTGGAGGTAGTTGGCGCTGACGCGGTCCCACGACGCGCCGCTTTCCTCGTCCATTTTGGGAGCAGGATGGCCGGCCACGTGAATCATTTCTCCCCAGTTGTCGGTAAGGGGGTTATAGAGAGCCAACCCGGAACCCTGCACGCCGGGAAGAAGATTGAGGCGCGCTTCGAGCTGACGGTAGAGCGCGGCCAACTTGGGCTCCGTGTAGCCGACGGGCGGATTGTGTATCTCCACCTCGACCCGCCCTGGAACTTGGTACCCGAAATCCTGATGCTCGAGCTTATTGAGACTTCGCGCCAGCATCGTGGCACCGGCCACCAACACCACCGACAGCGCCGCCTGCAAAACCAGCAGCCCTTGGCGCGCAAAGGAAGAATGATCGCTCGTGCTGCGACCCGAGCCGCGCAATGCGTCCGCCGGATCGGTACGAGTGGCGAACCACGCCGGAGCCGCCCCGAAGATCGCTCCCGTCACCAGCGCCAATCCGAAGGCGAACGCCAAGACCTCGAGTGAGGGCACGGGGCTGATGGGAAGGAAATGTGCGCTCTGGAAGGCCAGCCTCAGGAGGAGTCGAGCGGCGGCTACGGCCACCAGGATTCCCACCAAGCCGCCGCCCATCGCGAGCAGGACGCTTTCCGTGAGAGCCTGCGCCACAATCTGCCGCCGCGTGGCGCCGACGGCCAGCCTGATGGCGGTTTGCCCGCGACGCGACACGGCGCGCGCCAGAAGAAGGTTCGCCACATTGGCGCACGCAATCAGCAGCACCAGGCCGCAAACCGCCAGCAGGATCTGCAAGCTCCGCCCGTACTCTTCCTTCATCCCGGCGACGCCGGCGCCGGCGGGGACCACGTTAATCACCTGCTTGGGGAGCATCCGGATCACGTCCGGCATCCAGTTGGCGGGATACCCGGAATCGTGCTGCATCCATTGCCGCAGCACTCCCGTCAGGCGGGGACCCATTCCCACAATCGAAGCTCCCGGCCGCAGGCGGCCCATCATGCGCAACCATGCGGAGACGGACTGGTGCAGCAGTGAGCGTTCACCGCCAACCAAAGGTTCCTGCTGTAGCGGGATCCAAATATCAGGAGGGTCGCTGCGCAGCGTTTCGCCGAAAAATCCGGGCGGAGCCACTCCGATTACCGTGAAGGGATGACCTTCGATGGCAAAGGTCGAACCCACGACGGAAGGGTCGCCGGCATACGTGTTCTGCCAGACGCGGTGGCTGATCACGGCCACCGGCGGCGCGCCCGGCTTGTCGTCATCAGGGGTAAACACCCGCCCGCCGAAAGCGCCTACTCCCAGCATCGAAAAATAAGTGCCGGTGACGTATTCGGAGCGCAGAGGCCGGGCAGCCGCGTCACCTTCACGGCGCACGCCTTGGAGCCAATCGCCCGCCTGGAAAGCAGCCGTCTCTTCAAATTCCGGCGTTTCCGCCTTCAGCCGTTCATATAGAGGGAACGAGTAGAATCCCCAACGGTCTTGAGGCCCGCCTTCGACGCAGCAATCGTCGCCCTCGCCCACGCGGTATAGTCTCCCGGGATCAGAAACCGGGAGGGAGCGCAGCATCACCGCATGAATCAAGGTGAATATAGCCGTGGTTCCGCCGATCCCCAAAGCCAGCGTGAGTATGGCCGCAGCGGTAAAAACAGGAGACCGCCGGAACTGCCGCACTGCGTAGCGAAGATTGCTGAGCAGTTCTTGCATTCGAGACCTCCCAACTTCCTTACGAAGACGGGTTGCGACGGGTTCCGGGTGAAGATCGAAAGTTCATGACCTGCCCGACCGTCCGGCACAATTCCGGTCAGTACGTCTGATTTGACGCGCTCTGGAGTGCTTTGTAACCAGAGCTGGACGCTTGTTGGACGAAGGGTCGAGCAAGAGGTTTGGTCGATTTTTTGAAAAAGTTGGCGCCACAGAAGGTCAATGCGGCTTGGGAAACGTCGTTCCACTCAGGAATCCGGTCGGCTCCGAGCGGTGGGCCAGTGGACGGATAGGCGACTCTTCAGGCGGAACTCACACGGTTGAGTACTGATGGTTGAAGGCCTTGATCTTGGCGACGAGTTTGGGTACCCCCGTCTCTGAGTCTTCGGCACCTTCATATTCGGCGGACATGAAACCCTTGTACCCACCCTTCACGAACAATTTCCAGACACGATCTAAGTCGAGAGGCGTTCTGGCTTTGCCGTAGAAATCGCGGATGTGCGTGTGGGTGGCGTAGGGAATGCAGGCCTCGATCTGGTTGTAAGGATCCTGTTCCCAGTTGCTGATGTCCAGGTTGCACCCCGCGTAAGGGGAATCCACGCGGCGCAGGATTTCCAGGATGTTCGAAGCCTTCGATGTAATTCCGCCATGGCTTTCGATGCCGACCGTAATGCCTCTGGCGGCAGCATAATCGCACGCCGGCTTCATGGTCTCCACCACCCACTGGATGCCCTGCTCGTCGGTGGCGCCCTGGGGAAGCTCGCCCCCGAAAACCCGCAAGTGGGAGGCGCCGAGCAACTGAGTGACGTCGATCCATTTCTGGATCTTCTCGAGCTCCTCGGCCCGTTTCGTGGTCTCGGGCTGACACATGTTGGAGCCGATCGCCGCGCCCGAAAACGGCACGCCGTTCCGGAAGGCCAGGCGCCGCAACCCGAGGATGTAAGAGGGCTCGGTGGATTTCAAATAGTAAGTGGTTATGTCCACTCCGTCGATCTCCAACTCGACCGCTTTGAGGATGGAGTCTTCCATGGTCATGGGGCCGTTTTGAAGATACTTGCGGTAGGAGTAGGCGCAGCAACCCGAAAGGAGCCTGGGGTGGCCGGGAGAATTCGTGATGAGCTCCAAGGGTTGGGCCCGGAGTGTGGCTGCCCCGGTGGAAAAGGAAGCCGCCGCGACAGCGCCGGCGGTCTTCAGAAAATCTCGACGATAAAGGGTCTTGGGCATAGTGGCCTCCGCGGGTTTCAGTGCGTGATTCGCTCGGTCGCTTAGTTCTGCATTTTCCTGTCTTGGAGCTTCTCAGCCAATCTCGTGTCGAACAAGGTCGATTTGTCCTTGAAGCGGCCTGCTTCCGTCCCGCAGATGAACGCCTCGAGACCTGCCCGCAACGACCTGGTTTGGGACCGACCTTTCGTCACCGGCGAGTCATCAAACCTTCCCTTAGGTCCTGGTTCGTTGCCAAGTCGATGCAGGTCCACGCCATAGCCAGGGCACCGTCCTCTAGTGCCTTGTCCGCCGCCGGAGTGATGCAGTGCGCGGCGAATTCCGGTTGGTGGTTGACGGCGGGCAGGGAATTGATGCCGATCATAGGATGGATCGACGGCATCGCCAGAGAGACGTTGCCCATGTCGGTGGAACCGGTAGGCCGCGTTTCCCACTCGCCGAGATCAGGGAACGGCCGCCCCAGCGCTTCGGAATTCGTGCGGTAGAGCGCCGCCATAGCCTCGTGGTGCCGCATCTCGGCGTAAGGCTTGTCGCCGCCCGCGATCGCGACTCTCGCGCCCGTAGCCAGGGCTCCGGCCTCAAAGCAGCGGTGGACCCGGGGCCGCAGTTCGGCGAGTTGATCCAGGGTCTCGGAGCGAATGATGTACCTGGCGGAAGTGTGGGCGGGAACGACGTTGGGGGCAGCGCCGCCATTGGTCACAATGCCGTGGATTCGATCGGTGGAACGGATGTGCTGGCGCAGCAGTCCCAGCGCCGTTTGGGCGACGGTGAGCGCGTCCAACGCGTTCACGCCCAGCTCCGGGAAAGCCGACGCGTGGGACTCCTTCCCGGTGTAATGAACCTCGAACATCGAAGCGGCGATGATCTTCGCCCGGAGCATGTCAAAGGGCGCTGGGTGCACCATCATGGCGGCATGAATGCCCTCAAAAGCGCCACGCTCGAGCAGCAGAATCTTTCCGCTGGCGTTGCCCACTTCTTCGGCGGGCGTGCCGATGACGCTCACGGTGAGGCCCACCTCGTCTGCAACTTTGGCTGCGGCCAGCGCCGCGCCCACGGCCGAGGCGGCGATAATATTGTGGCCGCAGGCGTGACCGATACCGGGCAGGCAATCGTATTCGGCGCATATGCCGATGTGCAAAGGACCTCGTCCGGCGCGGGCGCGGAACGCCGTGGGGAGATCGCCAATACCCTTTTCCACCGCGAAGCCGGCGTCGGCCAGCGACTCACAGAGCCAGGAACAGGCTTGCTCTTCCTCGAAGCCCAGCTCCGGATGGGCGTGGATGCGGTGGCTAAGCTCGATGAGCCCGGCGCGGGCGGATTCGAACCGTTCTCGCGCTGCGGATTTTGCGTCCATGAGTCGCCTCTCTCGGCGGTGCGGACACCGCCGCCACACCTGTGTATGAAGGCTGCTGGCAGAAGGATAGCACGGCGACCTGTGCCCCGCGAAAAATTAAGAGGTCAACCCATGTGATCCTATTTCTCCTCTTTGTGTCTCCTTGCCTCTGCGCTTGATTTTCACCAGGCGCCGTATCGCGATAAGATAGACGCCCATGAATTGCAGCGAAGGAGAGTCTATGCGGAAGATAGCGCGCGCTCTGATCAGTGTCAGCGACAAGACGGGAGCGATTGAGTTTGCATCGGGCCTCGCAAGCTTGGGCATCGAGATTCTTTCCACCGGGGGCACCGCGAGGTTGCTGCGTGAGAAGGGCCTGGAGGTTCGCGACGTCGCGGAGGTCACCGGCTTCCCGGAGATGCTGGACGGCCGCGTGAAAACTCTTCATCCCAAGATTCACGGAGGAATCCTTGCCGTTCGCTCGAATCCTGAGCACCAGAAGCAAGCCGCCGCGTACGGCATCGGGTTCATCGACCTGGTGGCCGTGAACCTCTACCCTTTTGAGAAGACGGCGGCGAAGGCCGA
This sequence comes from Terriglobia bacterium, assembly GCA_035315065.1. Classification (GTDB taxonomy): domain Bacteria; phylum Acidobacteriota; class Terriglobia; order UBA7540; family UBA7540; genus DATFYM01. The sequence goes on along the minus strand of DATFYM010000253.1, from coordinate 55,410 downwards.
CGTGACGTTCGAGGAACTCATCGAAAACATCGATATCGGCGGGCCGTCGATGATCCGCTCGGCGGCAAAGAATTTTGAGGATGTGACCGTAGTGGTGGACCCGGTGGACTATGCGCGCGTGTCCGAGGAGTTGCGCGCCAACGCGGGCTCCATCTCGCGCGCAACACGCTCCCGCCTGAGCCGCAAGGCGTTCGCCACCACCGCAGCATACGACGGCGCCATCTCGGCTACGCTCGAGAAATGGGCTGCCGTCGACGCGAAGGCAACGTCGCTGGGGGCGGCCGCGACCGGCGGAGAAGTCTCCCTGCCCGAGAGCCTCCAGCTCAACTTCCGCAAGCTGGCGGACCTGCGCTACGGTGAGAATCCTCACCAGAAAGCGGCCCTCTACCTCGACCCTACTGCCGGAGGGCGCGGCCTGGCGGCGGCGAAGCAACTTCAAGGCAAGGAGCTCTCGTTCAACAACCTCGTGGACCTCGAAGCTGCCTGGCGTCTGGTGACGGAGTTCTCAGAGCCGACGACAGCGATCATCAAGCACACGAACCCGTGCGGAATCGCGTCGGGCGTGACCCTCGCGGATAGCTACGTGCGAGCTTTCTCGGTGGACCCCGTCTCGGCCTTTGGATCGGTGATCGCTTTCAACCGTCCTGTTGACGCGGCGACCGGCGAGGCGCTAGGCAAGCTGTTTGTGGAAGCCATGGTGGCGCCGGCCTATGAGCCAGCGGCGGTTGAGCGTCTCAGCGCCAAGAAGAACCTGCGCCTGATGGATATGTCCACGACCGCGGGCGACGAGTACGGATTGCAACTCAAGACCATTGGGGGTGGGATGCTGGTGCAGACGCCGGATACGTTGGGCGCCAACGCTGACGTGTGGAAATGCGTGACGCAGCGGCCGCCAACCGACGCCGAAACGCGGGCGCTCGTCTTCGCGTGGTTGGTGGTGAAGCACGTCAAGTCAAACGCCATCGTTTACGCGGGGGACGGGATGGTGGTGGGCGTCGGGGCCGGGCAGATGAGCCGTGTAGATTCGGTGAAGATCGGCGCCGCGAGGGCGCGCGAGTTGGGCCACTCGCTCGCGGGAACGGTGGTGGCCTCCGACGCCTTCTTTCCCTTTCCCGACGGTGTCGAGGAGGCCGCCCGAGCGGGCGCGACGGCGATCGTCCAGCCAGGTGGCTCGGTGCGCGACCCGGAGGTGATCGCGGCCGCCAACCGTCTCGGTCTGGCGATGCTGTTCACGGGTGAACGACATTTTCGCCACTAAGACAGCCGTCAGTTATCAGTCATCAGTTTTCAGTCTCAAGACGGAATTAGGCTACTCACTTCGCCCCGAGAGCGGCCTGGTTCCGGAGTGAGTGGGTTTGCTCACGACTTCGGCGCGTAGTAGCCGTCGCGCGCGACAACCGTATACTTCACGTTTTTCCCCTTCTGGTTTACGACGCGCAAAGGGTTGCCCTGATCGTCTACCAGATCCACGGTAAGTTTGTGGTACTTACCGTCCTTGGCGGGGTTCGTTGGGACGAATCCCAAGCTGTACTCGGTGCGGAGTTGTCCGGCCACTTGCCGGTAAATCTCGGGCAGTTCACCTTCAAAACGCGGGAAGTAGGCCTTGCCTCCCGAGTATCTGGCGATGTACTCGAGGCTGTTTCGCGCTTGGAGCGAGCCGATGCTGTCGCCCCGCGGGCTGCGAACGGTAAGAAATTCCAGGATGCTGACAGGGTAGATGGGAATATCACCGTTCTTGACGATCTTCAGGATCTTATCGTAGGTCAACTTGCTGAAGGTGTCGATCCCCGTCACTATCGGGACAATGGCCTTCCGACCCTGGATGTCCTTCATGCGGTCGAGCGTAAAAGCCAGGGCGTCGTAGAAGTCAATCTCGCTGAAGCCCGGAATTCGCAACGAGTCCAAAGCACCCTTAACCTCGTAACGGTCCTGTGTGAAGTCCTGGCGGATTTCCGGTTTCAAGTCGAAATCCACCACCGCCACCCAGTCCTTCGGTTGCATGAACTGGAGGAACTGGTAAGCGTCCTCTAAGGCAAGGTAGAGGTGTGTCCAATTTCGGTTGGCAAACTCGATCAGCAGACAAATGGTCATTGGTGCTTCGCCGGTACCAAAGTTAGCGACCGCTTGCGGCACACCATCGTCGTAAACCTTGAAGTTCTTGCCGGTGAGGGAAGGAATCGGGTTGCCGTTGTTATCCACCACCATGACGTCGAGGTTGACCAGGTTGGTGGAGGCGGAAATAGAATAGATGTCTTTGGGGTTGATTTTTTCGATCGGCTCCGCAGGCTTGACGGGGACAGGCGTGGGCTCGGTGTTCTTCTTGGGTACAATGACCGTTTCGTCGACGTTGGGCTTGGGCCCTGCAGGTTCCTGATCGGGCGCTTGGCCAAAGTACCTCGACTGGGGAAAAGGTAGCATGAAACCGAACGCCAGGAGAATCGCTAGCCGAAGATAGGTTCTTTGTCTGATCATAAATTTTGCCTCTCAACCAAGCAGCCCGCAAGGAGCCCCTGCGCTCACACGCTGTGTAGTATGATGCCATTCGCGGAGGATGGGGTCAACTGCGTGAAGGGAGAAAGTGCGGCGCGCGAAAAACGAACGGGGCGTACAAAAAGGAGTTGGGCGGGACGCCTTGCAGGCAGTACTTTCGTACCGTGACGCCTCGGGTACTTTCGTACTGTGGTGCTTCTGACCGTTATTGGTAAACTTAACCTTGCGGAAGTTCCGCAACGGGCGGAGGCATCGGCTCGCCGTCCGCCCTGTAGATTCAACGGCGGATCGGAGGTTCGCCCGTGGGCCGATAGCCAGATGGATATATAGAATATTTTACTTGACAGGTCGGGTATCGCTTATGGCAGAATAAAGCCGTAGGAGATGTAGAGGGTTGGATTGTTAAAATGATTACTTGACTTCACTAGAAAGGTTTGTTAGGCTTTCCTGCATGCACCCAAGGCGCTTAAGCCGGGTAGCAGGATAGGAGAGTCTAATGAAAAAGTATTTTGTCGCTTTTGAACTGGCGGTTTTGATCGTGCTCGCAGTCGTTGGACTGCGGAGGAGTTTCGCTGCTGTAAGAGATACAACTGAACCATGGAACGTAACATCGATCGGCTCATCTCCGGCTCCACTTTATCATGCGGCTTCCATCGGCTCATCGCCCGTGCCCGTGCCGCCGAAGCAGGTAGCATCCATCGGTTCCTCGCCCGTGCCCGTGCCGCCGAAACAGGCAGCATCCATCGGTTCCTCGCCCGTGCCCGTGCCGCCGAAGCAGGTAGCGTCCATCGGTTCCTCGCCCGTGCCCGTGCCGCCGAAGCGGGTAGCATCCATCGGCTCGTCGCCCGTGCCCGTGCCGCCGAAACAGGTAAAATCCACCGGTTCATCCTCCGTCAGCCTGGCAGGCTCTTAACTTCTGATGGCTTGCCGGCTGAGCGACCTGGAAGCGGGGTAGATGAACCGCGGCACTATTTCAGGAGCGCCCATGCTTGACAAGCTGATCAGTTACGGCCTCCAGTACGCTGGGTACCTTCTTCAGGTGCTCTTGCTGGTAGTGTTGACCGCGCGCGGGCACTGGAGGCGGCTTGTGGGCGTGTCTCTGTACGTCGTGCTATTCGTGTCGATTGACTCGGTGGCTCGCCCATGCGTGCTCTTCCGCTACGGGATCGCATCCCCCCAATACAGGTACGTGTACTGGCTCTCGGACGTTCTGCTGGTTCTCGCGGCGTTCGTGGTGGTTTGTATATTCTTCCGTCGGGCCTGTGCTGCCGAGGAAAAGCTATGGCGGCATCTGCGGCTGCTGCTGGGTTTTGTTTTCGCCCTATTGGCTTGCGTCTCATACTTCATGATCTACAGCAAATTCGGGGACCTTTGGTCGCGATTCATCACTGAGTTTCAGCAAAACACCTATTTCGCCTGCCTGGTGCTCACCACCCTGCTCTATATCATGATGCAACGCTCGGAAGGGCGCGACGAAGAGCTGGCCATGCTGGTGTGCGGCATGGGCATTTTGTTCGCGGCACCGACGGCGGTTTTGGCGCTTTACAAACTGTTGCCTCCGTCGAATTTTGCAAGCGCCCTGATTAACCACGTCGACCAAGTGTGTATGCTGGGGATGCTTTCGACTTGGTGGTACGCGATAACCAAACTGCCCCATGGGGCAATTGTGCGCGCTGACGTTCCGGTGGTGGCGCGAGCTTGAAGAGAAGACTTTCAGCGAGGTTTGATATGGTGATGGCCACTTTGACCCTAGTTCTGTCCTTGGCGCTCTGCCTCTTCTACATCCAGGCGGTGTGCCAGAAGATCCTGGCGCGGAGGTTCAACGAGGAGTACTTCCGGTCCATTGCGAACGCCAATCGACTGGAGTTTCCATTCGTCCGCAAGGCGGTCGAGGAATTTGACGCGCCGGTCGACTATCCGTGGATTCGCATGGCGCTGAAGTGCGATTACCTGGCTCTTACGTACCTGCTGAAAAATGCCGCCAACGTTAAGCGGCGTTATGCGCGCAACGAAGTCCTGTTGATGGCGTACTTCCGCACGGTACTTTTCACGCTGGGACTGCTTCACTTGCTGAAAATGCCGGAGCGGCCCGCGATCGTGAAGCTGACGGAGATACTCCAACACTTCGCGGATGTGGTCGGCGAGCGTGTCAGCAGCGTGCGTTTCGGTGACCTCAACGCCTCGGACTACCTGCTAAGTTTGTAACCGCAACTGCGAGGGTGGTCCCCGCTTTGCCAGGCGGCAATCGCAGCCGATTGGCAAAGATGGGCCGCCCACGCAGGAGCGCCCACCTTTAACTTCAACTTGGCCTTCGACCTTACCCTTGTAACCCTGCTGACAGAGGAGGGCTTGCGACAGTTGGGCTTCCTTCTCGACTGAAATTGAACCAGTGTGCGCACAAGCCCTTGGCCGTATTGCCCTGCTGGGGCGGGGTCCGAGGTTTACTCAGCAGGGAAGTTGAACCGTGCGCCCGCCAGGAAATTGAGATGCAATGCCGGATACCCGAAGGACTCCTCGTATTTCTGATCCAGGAAGTTGTTTAGTCTCCCATAAATCTCTACGCCGCGGTGAAGGCGGTAAGAGAATCCTGTGTTCGCCAGCACGTAGCCTTTGTTGCGGAAGAGCCCGGCGGAGATTCCGTAGTTAGGCTCCACATCCAGGACAGGTCCCCGGATGTAACTATTGAGGTTTAACATCAGGCGCTTGTGCCACCAAGTGGCGTTCCAGCCAGCGGAGTCACGCGGGCGGCGGAGCAGTGCTTGGCCCACCTGGAAGTAAGTCGGTGGCAGCGTGCTTCCATGGAGGGCGAGAATGGCGGTGTCGTCACGAGTGTATTCGCCTTCCAATTCTAAGGCAGACCATGGTCGGAGCCGGAACGATGTTTCCAGGCCTCGGGCGCGGGAGCGTGCCAGGTTATCCGAGGTGAAGCTGCTGAGGTTGGCCAGCGAACCCCCCAGGGTTACGATCTGGTCTTTGAAATGGTTTTCAAAGTAGGTCGCGTCGACCACAGCCCGATCGCCGAAGAACCGCTGCTCGACGCCGGCATCGAAGCTAAGGCTCTCCTCGGGCTTCAGGTGGGGGTTGGTTGTAAAGGCGAGTTCGAAGCCGTTCGGGGGGCGAATGCCGGTGCCGAAGCTCGCGTGGAGTCGGGAGGATCCTAAGGGACCGGCAGGGCCGGTTTCGCGCATCAAGTAGGCCACGGAAGCGCGCGGATTGACTTTATCCACTGTGGTCGCGGGCAGCCCTGCGGGTAGCGGCAAAGCGCGCGTTTCGATATCATCCACACGCACGCCCGTGGTGACGAACCAGCGGTGGTTGGGGCTCCACCGATTCTCGAGAAAAGCGGCGAGGCTGGTGCGCGGCAAGAGGAACGGCTCACCGCTCAGATCGGCGATATAGGTGTCCTTGATCTGCTCGCGGTTGTACTCGAAGCCGGCAACGAGAAAATCTTTTGGCGAGACCGCCACCTCGCTTCGGGTGTTGAGGATGCCGCGCAGATCATCTGAGAACGAGTCACCGTAAGGGCTGTGAAAGAACTCGTTGTTGGTGGCAACGCTCGCGGTGGTCACTTGGCGGAAGCTAGAAGCGAGTTGCTCCGTCTCGCTGACCCGGTAGGTAAACTGGTTCTCCTTGTCGCGCGAGATCGTGTCAATGCCCGGGTAGAGTCCCAGCGGATCCGAGCCGAAGGGGCCGGGATCTCCGGCATTGTTGGAGTCACCGAAGAAATGGAAGTTCACTTCGCGGCGCGGGCTTCGCGAATAGCTGAGGCCCAAGAATGCGGCTTGGCGGCGGTAGTTGTCGTTGGGAACGACGCCGCCGAACGTGAGGCGCGAGAGGTCATAGGCCCATCCGAACCCGTCGGTGAGGCCGCTGCCGGCGACGGCGAATCGGCGGGTCGTGAAACTACCGGCCTCTGCGAGGCCGGAGAAGTGCGGGGAGCCTTGGCCGCGAAGGCTCACAATGTTGACAACGCCGGTGACTGCGCCCGGTCCGTAAAGGGCACTCTCCGGACCTCGAATTACCTCCACTTGTTGGACGCCGTCCGCGGGCAGCGACGAGAAGTCGAAGGCTCCGCCAAACTCGTTGAGCTCCGCTCCGTCAATCATGACGAGGTTGTAGTCCGAGTCTCCGCCCCGGATAAAGACACCGGTAACGCCACCGTCGCGGCCGGTCTGATTGACGTCCACTCCGGGAAGACCGCGCAAGACTTCCAGGATGCTTTGGTTGTCGCGGTCTTTGATCTCCTGCTGCGACACGACGCTAACCGACGAGCCCACTTCCGGAGCCAGCGCACCTCCCAACGCTGCCGAGACCACCACCTGCTGCCGGACGGCGCTGACTGAAAGGTGGAGGTCTACGGTCTGGGGCGCGCTGTCCTGTCCAATCACAACGTCAGCCGTGGTCGTGGCGAAGCCGGGAGCGTCGGCCACCAGCTTGAATGCGCCGGGATGCAGGCCGTGGAACGTGAATCGGCCCTGCGCGTCTGCGTCACGCTGTCCCAGTTCGGCCAGCGGCGTAAGCAAGGTGACCTGGGCGCCCGGTACGGGTCGGCCGGCAGGATCGAAGACGGACCCGCTGAGAGTCGTGGCCAGCAGGGGCGGTGGACCGACGGTCGCAGCAAGCACCCATAGCAAGGTGAGCTTGAAGGCGACGCGTCGCCCGGGGTGCAGGGTGAGACCAAGAGGCGAGCGGCTTTTGATTGGTAGATTGTGGACCGCGAGGTATTTTTCCTGACCTTCGGCGTTGCGGCTCTTACTGGGTGATTCTTGACTTTCGACCTTTGACCTCGGACCGTTGACTGTTTCTTCCCTGAACACGAGGAACTCCTTCTCCCGCTCCGCGGCGGGTGGATGGCGATGGAAGGAGCTCAGAAAAGGGGTGGAGAAAGTGCCGGAGCTTCGTGGAATAGATCTAGGGGCTTCCGGCCCTTCAGAGCTCTTTCCGTCGAAGAGGTGAAGTTGCTGAAGTCTCCGGGCAGGCTTCCTGGCTCTCGGGTCGTCGCCCGACCCCTGACCTTCCCATCCCTCTGTGGGGACAGTGGTTGGCGTGTGACACGCCGGTGAGGGTGGGCTCGCCGATGACAGTGGCGGGACCGCGGCCGATTCTCACGGCCTTTCCTATTATCCGCCTAGTCGAGGCGGACACCACGAAGACTAGATTCTCAAAGAGCGTTCTCGGGACGATGGTAGCGTTAGGGCGGTGATCTGTCAACAGGCTTTTCGCATTGCAGTGGTGGATGGCGGGCGGAGGCTCGCAGAGAGGCTCAGAAAGGCGCGCGCCTGAGCTAGACGTGGAGGCTAGCGACTGGAGGAGAGCGCTGGAATGACGGCGTGCGACTCGGGGTGGGCGGGAAGGGATTGAGGTCGGGGATGCGGAGGCCCGTGGCTTGCTGCTACAATGAAGGGCATGCTGACCGCGGCGGAGGTAGCAGGGCTTCTGGCTCCGTTCGGGGTGTCGCTTGACGACGGCCAGGTCGACTACGTTCTGGTGTACCTCGATCTCTTGCTGCGCTGGAACGAGCGAATCAATCTGACTGCGGTGCGGAGTCCGGAAGAGTGTGTAAGGCGACACTTCGGCGAGAGTCTATTCCTCGGCCGGTGGATCGAACTGAGGGGTAGGTTGCTTGATGTCGGCAGTGGAGCTGGATTCCCTGGCCTGGCGCTGAAGTTGATTAGCGGCGAGATGACGACGGTGTTGCTTGAGCCCGTCGCGAAGAAGCGTTCCTTTCTCAAGGAGGTTGTGCGGCGCTGCTCGCTGAGGGGAGTGGAAGTTACCGGTGAGCGGCTGGAAGAATTCGCGCGTTCATCCGGGGCGGGGCAGTTTGATTTCGTGACGATGCGTGCCGTTGGTGGTTTAGGTGATTCCATTCCACTTGCGACGCGCCTCCTTGTGGGCGGAGGAAAGCTCTGCCTCTGGCTTGGGAAGGATCAGGTGAGCAGTGCGGTTGGTGAGTCGGTGCCGTTGGTCTGGCGGGACCCGATTCCGATTCCATTGTCGCGGAAGAGGGTGCTTCTAATAGGAGAGCGAATCGCGAGCGGTCTGTAGGATTACGTGGTCGAGATGGCCGTGCGGGGTTGCCGGGACCAGAAGTCGACTCGGCGCCGCCCTCGCGTCAGAGCGCGACCTTCGATGTTTCACGTGAAACATTCCTGCTTTTCCCCTTGAAGACTGTTATGCTGTTTTGCTAGATTCCTTTCCTTATCGGAGCCCCAACTTGGGACGCGTCATCGCCATCGCCAATCGAAAGGGAGGAGTGGGCAAAACCACGACCGCCATCAACTTGGGTGCCGCATTGGCTGCTGAGGGCATGACCACCCTCGTTGTCGACTGCGACCCCCAAGCTAACACCACCGGCGGCCTCGGCTTCCCCAAGGATCCCCATCGCCGATCCCTCTACCACGGATTGCTCCTGGACGCTCCATTTCTCGACCTCATCGTGCCTTGTGGCACTGACGGGCTGTCTCTCATTCCTTCCGAAAAGGACCTGATTGGCGCCACGGTCGAGCTCCTCGACCGACCCGGCCGCGAGTATATCCTTCGCCACAAGCTCGATCCGCTCCGCTCGCGTTTTCAATTCCTCCTTCTCGATTGCCCCCCGGCCCTCGACATCCTGACCCTCAACGCCCTGGTTGCAGCGGACACGGTGCTCGTCCCCGTCCAGTGTGAATACATGGCACTGGAAGGAGTTAGCGAGCTTCGTGATACTCTCCAACGAGTCCGGCGATCATTGAACCCAAAACTCGAGATCGAGGGGATCCTTCTTACCATGTATGATGAACGCACCAGTCTCTCCAAGCAGGTCCGTGACGATCTCAGGCAGTTCTTTGGAGACAAAGTCTTTGCCACCATCATCCCAAGGAATGTCCGTCTGGCCGAGGCCCCCAGCTTCGGCCAGCCCATATTCCTTTACGATCCCCGCTGCCGTGGGGCCGAAACTTACCTCGAACTTGCCAAGGAGGTGATCAGACATGACCAGGAAGGTCCTGGGGCGAGGCCTTAACGCCCTTCTTCAAGATGCGGAGGCGGCGCCACAAGCAGTTTCCGGGCTCGAGCACGTTGTCCTCGACCTGATCGACCCGAACCCGTTCCAGCCTCGTCGCGCTTTCCCAGAGGACGGCCTGAAGGAACTGGCCGACTCCATCCGGGCCACAGGGCTTGTTCAGCCAGTCCTTCTACGCAAGCTCGACTCCCGCTATCAACTCATCGCCGGTGAGCGCCGCTGGCGAGCCGCTCATCTGGCAGGGCTGTCTGCCATCCCCGCCGTGATCCGTCCCATCACTGATGAACAAGCACTTGAGCAAGCCCTCACGGAAAACCTCCTGCGCGAAGATCTCAATCCGATTGAAGTCGCCCACGCCTACCAATCGCTGCAGGAGAACTTCAAACTCAGCCACGAACTCATCGCGGAGCGACTAGGTATTAGCCGAACCGCCGTTACCAACACTGTGCGCCTCCTCCGCCTTCCCCAGGAGATCCAAGATCTCATCGGTCGGGGTGACCTCACCGCTGGTCACGCCCGCGCCTTACTTGCCCTTTCTACACCTGAAGCTCAATTGCACGCCGCCAACCTCATCCTCAAGGACAGCCTCTCGGTCCGTCAAGCCGAGCGTTGGGTTGCCGAGCGCGACAAGAAAACGTCGCCCAAAGCCGAGGCCGCCTCGCCGCCTCCTCAGCCCGATCCAAACATCAAGGCCGCGCTTCGCGAGCTTGAGCGAGCTCTCGCTACCAAGGTCAAGATCGTCGGCGGCCCCGATCGCGGTAGGATCGAAATCAGCTATTACTCGGCGGACGATCTCAGCCGGATTTACGAACTGATAGTCCGCGCGACCTAGTATATCGTTTCATTAAACTATAGCCTCATTACTGGTGGTTAGTGCGTCAAACTTTTGCCAACGGTGAACCACCGGTTCGGCGTTGATTTCGGCGATGCCTTGGAGAATGCGCCGCCGAAGTTCGTCCCAGGACTGAACCCGAATGTGCCGCAGGAAGGTGCGCGCCATCTTCCCAAAGAGGGTTTCGACAATATTCAACCACGATCCGTGCGTGGGGGTCAGGACATACTTGAATCGGTTGGGACGGGTGGCTAAGAACGCTTGGGTCTCCTTCGAAAGGTGCGCCGAGTGATTGTCCAGAATCAAGCGAATCGTCCAATCCGGGGCATAGTAGTGATCCAAGTCCTGGAGCAAGGCGATGAACTCCCGACTGCGGTGACGGCGTTCTACCCGCGCCGTCACGTGGCCATTCAGCAGATCCAGACCCGCCAAAATGGAGCAGGTGCCCAGGCGTTGGTATTCGTGATCGCGCGCCACCGTGGGGTGCCGGCCTGGCACCGGAGGCAAATCCGGCGCGGTGTTGGGAACCTCCCACCTCTCAAGGGAAGCGAATTCGACGCCGATAGCGGTCTCCACTACGGGCGGGTTGTCATAGTCCGGAAGGTTCCGCATCAATTCTTCTGTTCTTCTCGAAGCCGTTCTCAATGCCAGCCATTCGATGCGCCGACAAGGCGGCATGGCTTGCGGAATCCCCACAACCGCCCGAGCGCAAAAGCCGCGACCTTACCCCTGCCGTGCGTTTACATATCACATTGCCCCGCCAACTGTAAATGGCACCAAAGTGCCGGAGATCGAATGGCACCTTCTTATCTCTCGATCTCTTACTGTCCTGCTCAGTAACCACTTATACTATAGCGGCGTCCTTTGTCAATGGTATGGGCGAGATGTTAACATGCTGCGAGAATTTGAGTGGACGAAGATGGCTTTCTGAACAGGTGAAAAGGAGGCTGGTATGAAGATACCGTACACCTTCAGTCCTGCGATACGTCCACGACCCGGTCACCACCGAGTTCGTGAATGTCGGCGTGGCCCTTTACGCGCCCGACGCGAAGTATCTGAGCGCGATCTGCACCCCTTTCTATGCCCGGCTCTCGGAGATGTTCGGCCGGATTGACGGAGAGCACTTCCGGCAGATCACACGGGACCGGACTGGAACCGTGCCCAGATTGATGAGCCGATGGATCCACATTCATATTCCTACCTCCAGGTAGTCATGGTCGTGGGCAGATCCCCTGTGGTTCAGGGTCGAATCGTGATCGAGAGCGCCGCGAGTCGCCAACTCGCGCTCGAGCGGCCTAGCCATTGGCTCCTTCGAGACTGGTCGCGGCGGCGGGTCCTTTGGGATGGCGAACTGTTATGAAAGGGCCAGAGGGGAGTCGGGCCGGGGCGCCCAGAATCATGTGTTTTTGGGCCGTCTTGCGGCGCGACTTCCGCCCCAATCTCCTCAAGGGCTTACAACGGTCTGTACAAGAGGGTTTTTGGGCAAGTTAATTAGAGTGGTTCGGCTTTCCATATCTTGCCTCCCGGTTTCCAAGCCTGACTGTCAGCGTGAGCACCGCAACCGCAACGCCTCCAATGAGCGGAACGGCCTGCGCCCATCGCGGCGCTCCCGCCCACCGGAAGGAAATCCACCTATTTCGCCATCCCAACCAATCCCAACGGAACGCTTGGCACCGGCTGGAGGTGTCTGTCCCGGCAGCCCGTGCGGACACGACCACCCGAGCCGGTGGACGGGGAACCCGGGCAGCCCAGATATGACAGGTCGGCCTCAGTGTGGCGAAATACCACACTTTTTCCACTTTTTGAAGTCGGTACACGTTTTGGGGCCTCCAAGTACCTGATTCCAAAGCTCATAAAAAAGTGTCTCATTTGTCTCATTTGTCTCCATTGTCTCATTTTAGGGTGGTAGGCTTGGATTTGTGATCGAGAATTTGATTCATTTAGCAGGCTGATGAAAAAGTGTTGTGGCGCGTCCGGAAGGGCGGGGCTTTAGCCCCGCCGCAAGGCGCGCCCCAACACTTTCAATAACTTACATTGAGGACCTCGGTTCGGCGGGGCTAAAGCCCCGCCCTCCCGAGGCCCGAAATGCCCTTTTTCATCAACCTGTTAGGGCTTGACTCGGGATTGAGAAATTTTTATTGGATGCTTTTGATGGTGAATGGTGAATTGTGAATGGAAGAGGTTTTCCATTCACTCTTCACCATTCCCTATTCACTATTTGCTTTGTTTGTTTATGGTTGAGCCTTCCAACTCGCCGCCCCCCGCCGGGCCTGAGAAGCCCAAGCGCAAGTACACCGTCTCCGACAAGGTGCTGGAGGCCAATCGCGCCAAGCTGGTCCAGGCCAACGCCGATCCCGACAAGAAGTACCGCCCCAGCCCCCGGCGCCTCGCCTCTTGCTACGCTAACTGCTTGAAAGCACGGGAGGGAAAACGCCAGAAGCGCCTGCGCGGCCAGGCCACCGGCGTCAAGTACGGGCTCGCCGTCGTCAACCTCTTCGCCACTCTGGGCCTGGCCGATGCCAGCCGCGAGGAACTCATGAGCCACCTGGGGTTCTTCCGCTCCGCCTTGCGGCCTCACAGCAATGACGAGGAGAAGGTGTGCAAAGCGAGCTCTCACTGCGCCTGGCGGCGCTCCCAGGTGCTCCACGTGCACGCCGTGGATGAGGCCCTGATGGTGAAAGCACGGCTGACACTGGCTTCGGAGCCCTCCCAGGACAACGTCTCCGCCCGCTCCCTGGCCCTGCTGATCATGGAGGTCTTCACCCGCCGCCGACCCGACCTGGAGGAGCAGTTGGGCATCCTGAACCGCCACCTGGAACGTCTCTGCTACCTGTTCCTCTTGCTGCGGGGTGAACACGAGGGCTTCGGCGAGAAGATCCGGTGGGGGCGGAAGATCCACGAACTCCTGCGGCTCCCGGCCGAGGCGCTGGGGAATCCGTTCGTTTCAGGGCGCCAGGTGGAGGAGATTCTGCGCCAGAAGTCGAATGCCATCAAGCCTTTGGAGGAGATGAAGTGGAAGGGGAAGGAAGAGAAAGAGGAGGAGCGGAAGGAGAAGTTTCAGAAGGACTGCGAGGAGGCGACGTACGGAGGCGAAAGCCCCGGGGGCCCGGACAAGGTGAAATGGGCGGGGACGACGGACTACGTGAAGGACTGGGGCCGGACGCACGCGCAGGTGGGGGAGGGGGAGCCGGTGGCGGAGTTGGTGATGGTGGAAGGGACGGCGGCGCTGGAGGCGGGGTTGGGCAGCCGGGAGTGGCCGGAGGAGGAGGAACGAAAGCTGGTGGAGGAGCTGAGGCGGCAGTGGATCGAGACCAGCGCGCAACTGCGGGCGGAGGGAAAGCAGACGGTGGGTGGGGTGGAGCTGAGCGAGTTAGGGGAGGCCTTGGAGCTGGCGTTTTACGCACGGGGGGAAGGGAAAGAGGAAGAAGAGGGAGTGGGGAGTAGGGAGTCGGAAGAAGAAGGCGGAGGGCAGAAGGCGGAAGGCGGAGCGGCGGGACCAGTAGGCGCAGCAGCGGGAGAAGAACAGGGAGTAGGGAGTAGCGAATCGGGAGTAGGGGAAGAAAGGGAGTCAGGAGCGGGGACTCAGAAGTGGGAGGACGACGGATCGAACGGGTCTTCCCCTGCCGATTCCCCACTCCCTCATTCCGGCTCGCAAGAAGAAGAGGGAGTAGGGAGTAGCGAATCGGGAGTAGGGGAAGAAAGGGAGTCAGGAGCGGGGACTCAGAAGTCGGAGGACGACGGATCGAACGGGTTTTCCCCTGCCGATTCCCCACTCCCTAATCCCGGCTCGCAGGAAGAAGAGGGAGTAGGGAGTAGCGAATCGGGAGTAGGGGAAGAGAGGGAGCCAGGAGCGGGGACGCAGAAGTCGGAGGACGACGGATCGAACCGGTCTTCCCCAGCTCCCGACTCCCCACTCCCTAATCCCGGTTCACCTCCCACTCCCAACCTACGCGAAGTCAGCGCAGCCGCTTGGGACCGGGTCCGGTTCCTCGAAGAGTGCTCGCGGCGGGAGCGCCGGGAGATGGGGCAGGTCATCCGGGGCCAGTGGAAGAAGGCGCGCGACTTCATCGATGCGCTGCTGGGTGTGTTCAAGGGGTACAAGAGAATCCTGTTCGAGGCCCGGCACTACGAGGCCAAGCTGCAGGATGCGTTGTTCCGGTTTCTGAGCCAACTCTACGGTGGGGACCCGGGATTTGAGCCCGCCAGCCCGGTGTGGACGGACCCGCAACAGTACCAGCAGATGATGAACACCATGGAGGGGGTTTTGGGGAATTGAAAGAAGAAGGAGTCAGAAGTCAGGAGACAGGAGTCAGAATGAAGAGGGCCAGGAAAGAAACGATGAACGATGAATGATGAATGATGAACAGAAGACGACCGTCTTCATTCTGCCTTCTGAAGGAATCGGCAATATAGAAGAAGGGAGTCAGGAGACAGGAGTCAGGAGTCAGAATAAAGAAGTGTAAAGGGTAAAGGGTGAAGGGTAAAAAAGAAATCAGAAAGTAGAAATCAGAACCAAGACCTCTTCCTTTTCTAATTTCTGATTTCTTCTTACCCTTCACCTTTTACACTTTACCCTTTACCCTTGAAGACTCACCCTCCTGTCTCCTGACTCCTTTTTCCTGTTATGCTGTCCCTCGAATTCCTGGTAGAGAGATTGCACCATGGTGGACATGAACCCTTCTGACCCAGCCACCGCCGAGCGGCAGACGCTCTTGCGACGCATCCCGTCCGTGGACGTGCTGCTGGGGCGGACTGCCCTCGAAGCACTACAGCAACGCGTGGGGCACAGCCTGGTGCTGGACGCCGCGCGCCAAGTGCTATCCCGCCTGCGCGTGCGCATTTCGAGCGGCGAGGTTTCCGACGTCTCGCCCGAGGCGGTGGAACAGGAAATCGTTGCCGCCGCCGAACGCGCCGCCGAGTACTCGCTGCGTCCCGTCATCAACGCTACCGGCGTGATTCTCCACACCAATCTGGGCCGCGCTCCGCTGGCCCGCGCTGCCATCCAGCACCTCGTGGACACGGCCACGCAGTATTCGAACCTCGAATACAACCTCGAAACCGGCGAGCGCGGCAAGCGCGATGCTCACACCGAGAAGCTCTTTGCCGAACTGGTGGGCGCCGAGTCCACGCTGGTGGTCAACAACAATGCGGCGGCGGTGTTTCTGGCGCTCAACACGCTGGCCGAGGGCTGCGAGGTGGTGGTCTCGCGCGGAGAACTGATTGAGATCGGCGGCTCGTTTCGCGTCCCCGATATCTGCGCCAAGAGCGGTGGGATTCTTCGCGAAGTGGGAACCACCAACCGCACGCGCGCCGGCGACTATGCGGCGGCCATCAACGAGCGCACGCGCGTTCTGCTGCGCGTGCACGCCAGCAACTTTCGCGTGGTGGGCTTCACCGAACGTCCGGCGCTCGAAGAAATGGTGGCGCTGGCTCGCCAACACCACCTGATTCTGATGGAGGACCTGGGCAGCGGTTGCCTTTTCGACCTCGCTCCGCTGGGCATTCAGGACGAGCCGCTGGTGGCGCCCAGCCTCCGGGCCGGGGTCGACGTGGTCACCTTCAGCGGCGACAAGCTTCTGGGCGGTCCTCAGGCGGGGATCGTCACCGGTAAGCGCGAGCCGCTGGCGCGCATCCGCAGGAACCCCTTGTTCCGCGCCCTTCGCGTCGATAAGCTCACCATCAGCGCCCTCCAGGCCACCGTCGGGTTGTACCTGCGCGAGGATTACGACGCCATTCCAGCCTTGCGCATGATGCGCCTACCCGTGGAAGAGATCAGCCGCCGCGCCGCGGCGGTTGCCGATCGTCTCAACCAGTGCGCGGGCTGTAATGCCGTCCTCGAAGACGGCGAGTCGGTGATCGGCGGCGGCTCGACGCCGGGCCAGTCGTTGTCCACCAAGCTCATTGCCGTCACTCACGCGACGCGCAGCGCCACGGAGATCGAGACGCTGCTCAGGCGGAACAATCCGCCCATCATCACGCGCGTCGAACGCGATCGAGTGCTGCTGGATCTGCGCACAGTGTTCGAGGAACAAGACGAAGTGATCGTGCAAGCCCTTGAAGGCCTTTGGCGACCAATGGAAAGCGAGCCTTGATTTATGCGTAGCGTCAAGAGCAGCGTCGAAAGTAGCCGGCCTTGTCATCCTGAGCGCAGGTCTTGTCATCCTGAGCGCAGCGAAGGATCTCTCTTCCTAGCCCGCTCGGGAAACCCAAAAGAGAGATTCTTCGCTACGCTGCGCTCCGCTCAGAATGACATCCGAAACGACGCTGACTCATAACGCTCGGTAAGTCTCGGCCAGGGACATGACCGATTCTGAAAAAAGAGTATGAGCGAGAATAGCGAAAGCAAGAGTTCAATATCCCAGGCACAATCTTACCGAGAAATGGGCGAGTTTTGGGATACCCACGACTTGTCTGATTATTGGGACCGCCTGCAACCGGTGGAGTTTGAAATGTCCAGCCACATGAAAGCTCTCGTTTTCGACGGCACACTCTCGGTACGCGAGGTTGCCAGGCCGCGCCCCGCGCCCGGCGAGGCCCTGATTGAAATCATCTACGCCGGAATTTGCGGAACCGATCGCCAGATTCTCCAAGGATATTCGGGCTTTCACGGAATCCCCGGCCATGAGTTCGTGGGACGCGTGGTCGAGTGCGCCGACGCCGCCCGTGGGGGCCGAGGAGGCCGTGGAGACTGGCTGGGCAAGCGTGTAGTTGGCGAGATCAACATCACCTGCGGCCAGTGCGATTGGTGCCGGTGCGGGCTGGGTCGCCACTGCTCTCGTCGCGCAGTGATGGGCATCATCAACCGGCCCGGTACCTTTGCCGAGTTCGTGACGCTGCCGACGGTGAATCTGCACGAGGTGCCGCCGGAGGTGTCCGACCAGGCGGCGGTGTTCACGGAGCCTCTCGCTGCCGCGGCCGAGATTCTGGAGCAGATGCCGATTGCTCCCGGGACGCACGTTGCCGTACTGGGCAGCGGGCGACTGGGCCTGCTAATCGCCCAGGTGTTGCGCAACGCCGGCGGCGATGTCACGGTGATGGGTCGGCAATCCGCGAAGCTCGATCTCGCCCGCTCGTGGGGCTTGAAAACGGTGGCCGTAAGTCCCGACGACTCCGGTAAAGAAGGCGCCCGAACCGCCCCGGCGAAGAGCTTTAGCGTGGTGATTGAAGCCACCGGTTCGCCGGCGGGACTCGAGGAAGCGTTACGCTTGGTGGAACCGCGCGGCACGGTAGTGATGAAGTCCACCTTCCACGGCCCCGCGCACTTCGACACCGCCAAGCTGGTGGTGGACGAAGTCACGCTGCTCGGTTCGCGCTGCGGCAACTTCTCCGTCGCGCTCGATCTGCTGCGCCAGGGGCGTGTGAAGGTGCAGGAGATGGTGTCGCGGGTCTTTCCGCTGGAGGCCGGGCCACAGGCGTTCGAGTACCTCAACGAACCGTCCTGCTTGAAGATTCTGCTCAGACCCGGCGCGAAATCGGAGTTCGCATGATGCCGAGGGCTTTTCAACACAGAGACACGGAGGCACAGAGAAGCGAGCGATCAGAAATCAATCGAGGTCTGATCTTGAACTCTTTTTCTTATCTCCGTGTCTTTGTGTCTCCGTGTTTAATTCCGCCCACCTTTGTGGCTGGGCGAGCACTCTTGCGCTTGCGACGCGCCGCGGTCCGTCCCTCCGCACGATGGAACTGGCTGGCCCCAGAAGTCTCTTCCCCCATTGGACTCGATCGCCTTGCCGGTGCGAATGGCGGGCGAGTCCGGCTGCAAGCGATACCCCGAGAGGCTGAGCAGTCCGAGCTGCGCTTCGCCCGGGGCGATCAAGTTGGGATCAGCGGTCAGGGCATGACGATCGTCGACAATCGGCGCCAGATTTCCGAAGTAGACGTTGGAATCAAACCCGTTGTGCCGGCTTGCGCCCCAGCCGGGAGCGCTGGCATACGCTCCGTCCGGCGCTCGCGAAAGGCCGTACGTGAATTGGGCGCGACCGTGAACCTCGAAGATGTTGTTCTCCACGCTGGTAGCGTCGGCCCATCCGTGCCAATCCGAATAAAGCAGCAAGTCAACTTGGAGGCCCTCTCCCACATAGAAGGTGTTGTTATAAATGTGGCTGTCGCGGATCGGTCCTGCCAGATTGATCCCCCGCGTGCGATCGTTCTGGCTGATGTTGTAGCGAACGATCGTACCGGCGTTGCCCGCGCTGTCGCGGCGATCCTGACCGCCGTCGTCGCAAATCAGCAGAAAACCGCCGTCATTGTCGTGGCTGTAGTTGTACTGAATAATCGTGTTGCGGCTGTTCCAGTCGGAATCAAATCCTTCGCCGTCGCGCTGGCCTTTGGTGCCGTAGGCTTCGTTGTACTGGATGATCGTGTTGTCCGCGCTCCAGGGCCAGATGGCGACGTTGTACCCCTCGGACCTCTGGTTGGCGTGACCGACGACGTTGTGCTCCACCAACGCGCCGTCGGTGGCTACTACCACGATGCCATCTCCGCCGATATCCTCCAGCGTGTTGCCCCGCACCGCGACTCCCAGGCTGGGAAACCACTTCGACCGCTGCCAGCGGTCAGACCAGCCGAAGATTCCCGAGCGGTCGACGCGGTAGATCTGATTGTTCTCGATGCGCAGGTCGACGAACCGGCTGGGCGTGTGATCACCGGCGCAGGTATAGTCGATGCCGCCGTTCGCCTTCTCACGGTCCACGCCATTCACGTCGTGAATCACCAGCGATCGGACATAGACGTGGTGCGCCTCTCCGTAATCTTGGAGCGCGACATGGACACCGCGTCGCACCTCGGGAGCGGCCCCGGAGTTGGTGACCTCCAGGTTCTGAATCTCCCAGTATTCCTGGTTCTTCAGCAGGACAGCATCCTCCGCCAAGCCGCCTCCATGGATCACCGGTCTCACGCCCCCGCCGTACATGTCGATGACGATCGGCTGGCCCTCGCGGCCCGACCCTTTCGGCCAGAGTTGTCCCTGCCAAACGGAACCCGACCGCAGCAGGATCCGATCGCCGGAGAGAAACGTAGTGGAGTTCACCTTCGCCAGACTCTTCCACGCGCTGGCGGGGCTGGTGCCGGGATTCGAGTCGTTGCCGCTGACGGAGTCAACGTAGTAGGTTGCGGGCTCTCCTGGCGGCTGATGTCCTTGTCCTCCGGGATCGCGGGGCGACGGCTGTCCACCAGCCTGCGAAGAACTCGGGAGCGCCAACACCATGAGAGCCAAGAGAAAAAGATGGAGTCGTTCTTTACCGATGTTATTCATGGCACCACCAGTGGTGATGCATCCGCGTTCATTTTGGGTTTCGGATTTTGGAGTGAAGAGAGGAGCGACCAAAAGGGTCTTCAATCCAAAATCCAAAATCTAAAATCCAAAATGAACTCGTCCGGCTATGATATAGTCGCCGGGAATTTGAGGTCGTCATGCCGCTGGTAGAACAAATCGAGAAGGACCTGGTCGCCGCTATGAAGTCGAGGGAAGAGCTGAAGCTGAGCGTCCTTCGCATGACGAAGTCGGCGCTGAAGCTGAAGCAAGTGGAACAAGGCAAGCCCCTCGACGACGCGGCGGCGGTGGCCGTCCTGCGCACGCTGGTGAAGCAGCGACACGACTCGGTGGAGCAATTCCGCAAAGGCGGACGCGAGGACCTGGCGAGCAAGGAAGAAGCCGAGATCAAGATCCTGGAAGGCTATCTGCCGGCGGCGGCAAGCGACGAGGAGATCGACGCCGCCGTCAGCGCCGCCATTGCCGAAACTGGGGCTATGACCGCCAAGGACGTGGGCAAGGCGATGAAAGCAGCGATGGCGAAGCTGGCGGGAAAGAACGCGGACGGTAAGCGCGTGAGCGAGAAAGTGCGCGCGAAGCTCGGTGGGTAGTCGGCTCTGACCGTGATGCAGGCGGCCACGCCGCGCTCTACTAAGGAGTCAGGCAAAGTTTACGCGAGAAAGAGGTCCCATCTTACGCCACGCGAGGGTTCACGATGAGCACGCCAATTAACGTCGCGCCCGGCCCCAAGAAGTACACACCGTACGTGCCCGAAAACATGGAGATGAAGGAGTTCACCCTCCGCGCTTTGCTGCTCGGACTGGTGATGACGGGAGTCCTCGGGTCCGCCAATGCCTACCTCGGTTTGAAGGCCGGAATGACCATCGCCGCGACGTATCCCGCCGCGGTGATCGGCATGGCGCTGCTGCGGCTCATGAAGGGCTCCCTGCTGGAAGAGAACATTGCCAGAACCGTTGGCTCCATCGGCGAATCGGTGGCGGCGGGAGCTGTCTTCACCATTCCCGCCTTCGTGATGGCGGGATTGTGGTCGGGGCTGACCCAACAAAAATACTGGAATTGCGTCGCGCTGATGGTGATTGGCGGCACGTTGGGCATTCTCTTCGTCACGCTCTTGCGCCGCGTGATGGTAGAAGACCCCGAACTTCCGTTTCCGGAGTCGGTAGCCGCCTCCGAGATCCACAAAGCAGGGCAGCAGGGCTCGCGCGCCGCCAAAATCCTGTTCGCCAACATGGGCTTTGGCGGACTCATCTACCTTCTGGGCGCGGTCAACGTCTTTAAGGCCAGCAACACCTTTCCGGTTAGCATCAGCGCCCTGGGTAAGAAGCTGTTGTTGCGCACCAGCACCAATCCTGCGGTGGCAACCACCCTGACTGGGGGCGCGACCATCCTCACCACTCCGGACGTCAGCCCGGCTTACCTCGGTGTCGGCTACATCATTGGCCCAAGGCTGGCGTCCTTGAATTTCGCCGGCGGCGTGCTGGCGTGGGGCCTGTTAGTTCCTCTCCTCACCTTCGTGATCGGCCCTTATATTCAGGCGGCCCAACCGGCCGGGCAATCCGTGCCCTGGACGTTGCTGGCGCAATCGATCTATTTTTCGGTGGTTCGTCCCATCGCCGTGGGCGGAATGCTGGTGGGCGCTTCCTACACCTTGTTCAAGATGCGGAAGCAACTCGCGGCGGGCATGGCGCGCGCCATCTCCGACCTTAAGAAGTCTGCCGCCGTTCAGGCCGCCCGCAACCGCACCGAGCGCGACCTGAACGCCAAGGTGGTGTTTGCGGGCGTGGGCGTGGTGTTTTTGGCGATGGTGGCGCTCTACTACTTCTTTATCGCAGGCGCGGGGAGCCTTTCCAGCTCGAAAGTCATCACCGGTGCGGTGGTGGCGGCGGTGGTGATGATTGTGCTCGGCTTCTTCTTCGCCGCCGTCTCCGGCAACCTGGTGGGGATGATCGGCTCCTCCAATAATCCCGTCTCGGGGCTGACGCTCTGTACCCTGGTGGTGGCGGCCCTGCTGATGGTGGCCTTCGGCGTCTCCGGCAGCGGTGGAGTCGCCGCCGTCCTCGGAGTCGCCGCCGTGGTCTGTGTTTCCTCCGCGGTCGCCGGCGAAATGTTGCAGGACCTCAAGGTCGGGTATATCCTCGGCGGCACACCCGCCAAAATGGAGATTGGCGACCTGTTCGGCATCGTGGTCGCGTCTCTCGTACTCTTCTTCCCGCTGGCGGTTCTCGATAAGGCGTACCACTTCGGCAGCCCGGCATTGCCAGCGCCGCAAGCCGGACTAATGGCCATGCTCGCCAAGGGCATCGTGGGCGGCGACATGGCTTGGCCATTGGTGATCGTCGGGATCCTGATGGGCTTCGCCATGATCATGATCGAAGTCAAGAGCGTGATGCTGTTCGCAGTGGGCATGTATCTTCCGCTTGGCACCACCTCCGCCATCTTTGTGGGTGGCGTGATCCGCTGGGTCACGGACAAGCTGCGCGACCGCCGCGGCCTCAACAGCGCCCAGAAGGCGCGGGTGGATAACGCGGGTGTACTCACGGCCTCGGGACTGATCGCCGGTGAGGCCCTGTGTGGCCTGGTGATCGCCGGACTCGTGGGGTCAGGCCACGATGTCACTCTCGTAAAATGGGGGGCGCCGTTCTGGGCCGCGCTCGTTGCCCTTTTGGTCCTGGTCGTCACCATGGTGAGGGTGCCGCTGGCGAACGCGGGCAGCCCTGATGAGCCGGCGCCGCCCACGGCGATCATGTAACGGCTGTGATTAAGCGGTGCCGGGTATGCTATTCTAGGGGTGACGCGTCCCCGCGGGGACGTGACGCATATGACGCTTACTTTGGAACTGAAGGATAGGGTCCAGACAGAGCTAGCGGCCCGAGCCCAAGTGCACGGCTTGCCCATTGAGGCTTATGTGGAGAAACTCCTCGAGCAAGCGGTCGAGAACGAGCAGAGAGCTTGGGACCAATTCGGTTCCGGCGCACGAAGTCCCGAAGAGTCGGGCCGCGACATTTTAGAGTTACGCCGGGGCGTCACTCTTGGCGGGTTACGGATTAAGGACCTGATCCACGAGGGCCATCGCTACTAAGGCCTGGCTTTGTGATGGATGCTTCCATAACGCTGCCTTGGTGTTTTGCCGATGAGGCCACGCCTTACACCGACCATCTTCTCTCACGCGTGACCTCAGGCGAGCAGGTGGCCGTCCCCTCCCATTGGCCCGTGGAAGTTCTGAACGGCCTCCTGGGCGCCAAGCGGCGCGGGCGCGTTACCGACGAACTGATTCGCCGGTTCATCGATGACCTCGGCGGCTTTCGCATCGTGATCGACCGACGCTACGGCTCGTTCCACTTGCATGAGGTCCGAGCTTTAGCTGAGCGACACTCCCTCACTTCATATGATGCCGCCTATCTCGAATTGGCGCTTCGGAGTGGCCTTCCTCTGGCCACATTCGACGCGCAATTGGAAAGGGCAGCGAAGGCAGAAGGCGTTTCGAGGCCATGACGTGATCGCCATGTGAATTCTTCTGCCTCAGCTTGGCACGTTTGGTTATGGGACGCTGTGAACCATGCCCTACTATCGCCAATCGATCTCGTTTGGGCCGCCGCTGACGCCGATGGTGAAGCGTCTGATCATCGTCACCTCTGCGGCTTTCCTTTTGACCTTCATCCCGGCGCAGGTTTTGGGGTGGCTGGCTCCCTACGAGTGGCTTGGTCTTCGGCCCTACGATGTGACGCATTATCCCTTTCTGGTATTTCAACTGGTCACCTACCTGTTCCTCCATGCGGGCTGGTTCCACGTTATCTTCAATCTGTTCGCTCTCTGGATGTTCGGCGCCGATCTGGAGAACCTCTGGGGAGGACGACAATTCCTTTTCTACTATTTTCTAACCGGGATTGGCGCTGGACTCTGCGATGTGCTGCTCGAGCCTTCGAGTCACGCCAGCACCATCGGCTGTTCGGGGGCGGTTTTCGGCCTTCTGCTCGCTTACGGATTGCTTTTTCCAGACCGGCCGATCCTTCTCTACTTCATCATCCCTATCAAGGCCAAGTGGTTCGTTCTGATCATGGGACTGATCGAGTTTGTCTCCTCGCTGAGCAACCCGGGCTCGGGTGTCAGCCATGTCGCCCACCTGGGAGGGATGCTGGTCGGGTACCTCTACCTGCGCGGCGGCCATCTTCCCGCCGGCGTCCAGCTTCGGTACCGCGACTGGAAACGCGCCCGGCTGCGCCGCAAGTTTGAAGTCTACATGCGTAAACAGGAACGCAAAGACGAGCATGGAAAATGGATCAACTAATTGTCGATTTATGATTGCCGATTGACGATTGACCCCGGAAACGAAATTCGTAACCTCCAAATTCGAAACTCGCGAAGAGGGTGCCAAGCCCCGGTGCCTGGTCCATCGTCGATCGGCAATCGGCAATCGGCAATGAAAGAAGGGGGCACCATGGCTTCAGTGACGCAAACGATTTTGGGTATCGAGAAGGAAATGGTCCGTGATTTCAATGCCGGTAGGATCGACGACCTGCTGGCGCACTTCGATCCGGAGGTGGTCGGGTTTTCGTCGACGCAGCACCCAAGGGTTGCGGGCCAGCAGGCGATGCGGAAGACGTTCCAATACTATCTTCATGCCACGAACCGGATTCAGTACAAGATCGACCGGCCTCAGGTTAACGTGTTCGGCGACACGGCGGTCGCCACGTTTTATTGGACCGTCGAGCTGGGCGCGGGAAGTCCGCGTCACATCGTCAAAGGGCGTGGCAGTCACGTGTTTGTCCAAAAAGACGGCCGCTGGCAAATCGTGCACGAGCACTTCTCGCGCGCGCACTGAGAAGCAGTAAATGGAACTGAGCGCGAGGCAATGCCCGGACTCAATCCTGAACAACGTCAGGCGGTGGAACACGGAGAGGGTCCTCTACTGGTGATCGCGGGGCCCGGAAGCGGGAAGACCCGCGTGATCACGGAGCGGATCTTTCATCTGCTGGAAAACGTCCCGCACGTCCACCCGGAGAACATCCTCGCTCTCACCTACACGGAAAAGGCAGCGGAAGAAATGAAGCGGCGAGTACGGAAGGCGCTGCCGGAGCTTCCGCGGCTTCCGATGATCTCCACTTTCCACGCCTTCTGTTACGAGGTGCTGCGTGAGCGCCACTTCGAGCGCAAGCTGCTGGACCAGATCGACGTCTGGATTTTTCTTCGACGCCGCATGGAGCAACTCGGGCTCGAGTTCTACCAGAAACTGGCGGAGCCCGGGGCGTTCCTCCACGACTTGAACGAGTTCTTCTCGCGCTGCCACGACGAACTGGTGGGGCCGGATGAATTCGAGTCCTACGTCGCCGGGCTCGAGCTGGACTTCTGCCGCCGGGCGCCGGGCTTGAGCCCGGCATCAGGCCCGATAGAGAAGGTCGCGTCTAATTCGCATGAATCGCGCTGCATCGCGACTCGGGACTCGGGACTCGGGACTTGCTGGGCGGGTGGTGTTGCGACGGCTCAATCCAAAATCCAAAATCCAAAATCCAAAATCGAACTGCCTCCCGAGCTCAAGGCCGAGTGGGAAGAGATCCTCAAGAAGAAGGAGTTGGTGCGCGTGTTCCGCCGCAGTCGCGAGCTGATTGACGAGGCGGGCTGCTGCACGTTCGGCAATCTGCTGAGCGAGGCCTTCTGGTTGTGGGGCCGCGAACCGGAACTGCTCGCGCGGCATCGCGACCGCTACCGCTACGTGCTGGTGGATGAATTCCAGGATTCCAATTACACCCAGGTGCAACTGCTAAAGCGGCTGGTCGGCCCACCCTGCAACATCACCGCCGTGGGCGACGACGATCAAGCCATCTATCGTTTTCGCGGCGCCGCACATGGCGCCTTCGACATGTTTGCGGCGGCGTTTCCGGGCTATCAGAAGGTCTACCTGAATCGCAACTACCGCTCCACGCGGCGAATCCTGCGCACGGCCGACGTGGTGATCGAGCGCAACCTGCGGGAGGAAGGAAAGCCCCGGCTCGAGACGGAGAAAGAAGAGGGCCCCAAAGTCTTTCTGGTGGAAGCACCGAATTACCCGAGCGAGGCGGTGTGGATCGGCGAGGAAATCGAAAGATTGGTGGTGGGCGGCGCTTCTTACGGTGACGTGGCGACGCTTTACCGCGCCCATGCGTATCGAGATCTGCTGGTGGAGGAGTTCCGCCGTCGCAAGATCCCGTTCTGCATTCGCGGGCTCTCCATCCTCAGCACGGTCATTGTGCGCGATCTGGTTGCCTACCTGAGCGTGATCCATTCGCCGCACGACAACATCAGTATTACTCGGCTCCTGCTCGAGCCGCACTGGCGCTTTCCGGAGCCACTGGCGCTCGAGGCTCGCCGATTGGCCTCGAAGCGCCGCTGCTCGCTCTTTACCGCCATCGAAGAGATCGAGGGCACGCTCTTCAAGCAGGATCTGGAGCGCAGCGGTTGGTTCGAGCTGAAGCAACTGCTGAGCGAGTTGCGGGCTTGCGCGCCCAACGTCTCCGCAACTTCGCTGTTCGACCGGCTGGTGGCGAGACTCGATCTCGTCTTCCTGCCGGATGATCCCGATCAGGTGTACGTCAACACGTTCCGCAAATTCATCGAGAGCTGGGCCGCAAAGGACCTGCCGCTTGATCCGCAGTCGCAGCCACAGCCCACGGGCATGCAGCCCGCTCTACCCTGCGCCCCCGAGGAGGTGGTTGAGAGCCCGCGCGACAATAAAACGCTCCGTGCTTTTATGGAGTACTTCCAGTATTTTCGCGAGGGCGGCGGACAAATCGAGGCACCGGAGCCCGAAGACGCCTCGAACACCGTGCAGATGATGACCGCGCACGCCGCGAAGGGTTTGGAATTCCCCGTCGTATTCGTGGTGAGCGTGGCCCGGCAGCGGTTCCCGCACCGCGAGGAGCGCCCGGTGATCCAGTTTCCGGACGAGCTTCGCAAAGGGCCGCCTCCACCGCCGAACATTCACGTGCAAGAGGAGCGCAGATTGTTCTACGTGGCTATGACGCGGGCCAAGGAGCGCCTCTATATCTCGAGCGTTACCGGACCTCGCGGCAAGAAGCCCTCGGTGTTCATCGATGATCTGCTGTCGGACCCGGCAGTCCGGGCTCGCGACATTGAAGTCATTGCGGTTCCGGAAGCACGGATCGGGCTTGCTCAGCCCTCCCCAACGGGGGCGAGCGGAAAGCGTGTGGAGAGCGCTCCGACCAAAATGCTACTGTCCGAGAAGGGAGAGTATCCGAGCCAGCAGCGAAGCTTGTTTGAGAATGCGTCGAAGTCCCGCTACGTTCATCCACCGTTGAAAGACTGGGCTAACGCTCCAGTTGTAGCGCCGGGCCTTGGCGCGGCAGAACCCACTCAAAAGGGCAACTCCGCCGCCGCGGCGTCTGACGAGAAGATCCGGCTGAGCGCCACGGCGATCGAGGACTATCGCGAGTGCCCGCTGAAATTCAAATTCGGCCACGTCCTGCGGATCCCCACCGGCCCCCAGGCGGCGCTCACCTTCGGCAGCGTCATGCATCGCGCCGTGCGCCGTTACTTCGAACTGCGCAGGTCACGCCTGGTGAGCTTCAGCGAGATGGAGGAGTTTTATGCGGGCGCGTGGAAGGACATCGGCTTTGAAGACTCGTACCAGGAGCAGTCGTACCGGAAGGCGGGTCTCGAACAGTTGCGAGGCTTCGTCGAGCAACAGAACCGTCTTCGGCTGGAGGCGGATCGAATCAGCACCGAGCAGCGGTTCTCTCTCGACCTCGGCGACATTCTGCTGGAGGGTCGTATCGACCAGATCAATCCGTGGGAGGCACCGAACGGCGGCGGTGCGGCGGGAGCGCTTGCGACCGCGCGCGGTCGCAATGGGGCCGCGAGTAACGGCGGTCAGAGGCAGGTGATGCCGCCCGTCGAGTTGGTGGATTACAAAACCGGCAAACCGCGGAAGCCTGTGGATGCTGAAAAGAGCTTGCAGCTTTCCGTCTACGCCTTGGCGGCCCGCCGTCAGCTTCAAATAGACCCGGTGCGCCTCACGTTTTATAATCTAACGAACAGCCAATCGGTGTCGGCAACGCGCACCAAGCACGATCTGGAGCTAGCCGAGGGAGTGATTCGAGAGGTGGCCGGCAGAATTCGTGAGCAGAAGTTCGATCCGACACCCGGCTTTGTCTGCAAGCGTTGCGACTTCTTTTCCATCTGCCCAGCGCACGAAGAGGAGTTCTGAAAGGAGTTAGGAGTGAGAATGAAAGGGGAACGCACCCTGGGTTCTCCTTCTGACTTCCTTTCCCGGAGGTCCAGTGAGTGAGTGGATGATGTTGGTTGCCGGCTTGGCCCTCGGCGCGGTCGCGGTCGGGCTGTGGGCCTGGGGAAGAATCAAAGCTACGGAGAGTCTCAGGCAGGAATTGCAGGCGCAGAGAGACTCTCTTCGGGCTGATCTCAACGCGAGGCTCAAGGACGTCGTCGATCTCCAGCAGCAGGTGCGCAGGGAGGGCGAGCAGAAGGTTGTGGCTCAAACCAAGCTGGAGTTGGCGCAGACGTCGCTGGAGGAACAGAAGCGTTCATTTGAAGAAGACCGGGCGAGGTTGAAGGATGCCTTCAACGCTCTTTCGGCGGACGCTCTCAAGCATAACAATCAGATCTTCCTGGATCTTGCCCAAAGCAGGTTTGCGACCATTCAGACGCAAGCGGAGAAGGATCTCGAACTGCGCCAGAAAGCCATCGATGCCCTGATCAGCCCTCTCAACGAAGCGCTCAAAAGATACGAGAAAGAAATTCACGAGATGGAGGGAGCGCGCCAAAGCGCCTACGGAGGTTTGCAGGAACAACTGAAGACGCTTGCCCTGGCGAGCGTCGAATTACGGAAGGAGGCGGGAAGTCTGGCCAACGCGCTCCGGGGTGGACCGCAAGCCCGGGGACGATGGGGCGAAATCAAGTTGCAGCGAGTGGCGGAATTGGCGGGAATGTCTGAGTATTGCGACTTCAATAAGCAGGAGATGCTGTTTGGCGATACGGGACGCTCGCGCCCGGATATGATCGTGAACCTGCCCGGTGGCCGGCGCCTGGCCGTGGATGCCAAGGCCCCGGAGCAGGCGTTTCGCGACGCCGCTTCGGCCACGACGGACGAGGAGCGAACGAGGCACCTGGAAAAGCATGGTGCGCTGGTTCGCGATCACATGAAGAAGCTCGGCAAACGCGAGTACTGGGACCAGCTCGGCGAGGACCAGATCGAGATGGTGGTGATGTTTCTTCCCGACGAATCGTTCCTCAGCGCGGCTCTTGAGCAAGACCGAACCCTCATCGAGGATGGAGTGCAAGAGCGAGTGATCCTGGCGACGCCGACCATATTGATTGCTCTCCTACTCGCGGTGGCTCACGGATGGACTCAGGAAAAAAGGGCGCGCAACGCGGAAGAGATCAGCAAGCTCGGAAAGGAGCTCTACGATCGGCTGAGAACGTTCGTCGGACACTTCGGGGACACCGGCGATTCACTCAAGAGAGCAGTCGAGGCTTTCAACAAGGGGGCGGGTTCACTCGAAGGCCGCGTCTTGATTTCGGCGCGGAAGTTCAAAGAGCTGGGCGCGGCCACGGGCGACGAGATCCTCGAAGTGGAGCTGCTGGACGTCAACGTGAGATCGCTGCCGTTCCCAGAACTGGAGGAGGGTTCGAGCGCCGCTACTACGGCTGGGGTGGCGGCGGTTGTGCGGGGAGAAGCCGCTGAATGACGGCCCACAAAAAACTTCGGGGATGCATTGCTGCATCCCCGAATGATCCGTTCCAAGTTGTCTTGGAGGAATCTTACCGCTTCTTCTTAGCTGCTTTCTTCTTAGCTGCCATTCTATTCTCCTCTCCTCTTAACTTGAAATCTTCCGCCAGCTCGGCTGACGGAGCGCGTATACATTTCTCATGTATAGTGACTGCGATCGGTCTTGTCAAGAAGAAAGTGAATCATCGTCGAAAGATTTCAGAAATATTTCGATCATGAAGGACACGATGCTCCACGTTCCGAGGGGTGAAAGCGATCCGTCGAAAGCACTCCGACCAGCATTCGAGCCAATAAACATCGCTGTTTCTCGTGAGCGAGGAGGCCGCGCAAGAATCAAGAAAGCAAACGTGGCGCGGAAGCGGAGCCCGCGCTCGATGAATCCGTCAATTCACTTTGCAGTTTTCTCCGCCCGATGCCAGATGCTGGTCCGCTCGGCTCAGTAGCAGCCCTCACAAAGAAGCTGAGACGGAGTTCCTAATCACGAGTATGATGGTCGAGGCCAATTGTGTTCTCCCTGATGTGACCAGAACCTGTAGGAGGGCAGCCGGCGCGCGCGATGACACGACGCCCGTCGGCCGCATCTAAGAGTCCATGATCCTTGCCAATCGAGGTTCGGCTCCGGCACTCGCCGTCAAGCTCACTACTGCGTCACGGTGGCTCCTGGCTCTGGTGTCAACGCTCGCCTTTCTCGCTCTCGGGCCGTCGCCGAGTTGGGCGCGGCAGGAGCCCGCGCCCGGCGCCCAGCAGGACCAGAAGCCCTTACCGCCTCCGGGCCAGCCCTTGAAGGTTTCGATTGAAGTCGTCAACGTCTACGCCGTGGTGCAGGAAAAAAAGGGTCACTTGGTTCCCGACCTCAACAAGGACGACTTTGAGATCACGGAGGACAACGTCCCTCAACAGGTCAAATACTTTTCGCGCCAAACGGACACGCCCCTGACGCTGGGGATGATGGTCGACACCAGTCCCAGCCAAGAGAGAGTGCTGCCCACTGAGCAAGAACAGGCGAAGGCTTTTTTGAATCAGGTGCTACGCCCCAAGGACCTGGCGTTTGTTCTCCACTTCGATCTGGAGGTGGAACTCCTTCAGGATTTCACAGCCGATCTGCAAAGGCTGACGCACGCCATCGACGAGACGGTGATCAACGGCGGCGGGCAGGGCCCGTCACCCAGCACCTTCCCCGGCGCCAACATTGGCGGCACCCACCTTTACGACGCGGTGTGGCTGGCTGCCAACGAGTTGCTTAAGAACGAAGTGGGGCGCAAGGTTTTGATCCTGATGACCGACGGCGAAGACCAAGGCAGCAGAGAGAAACTGTCCTCGGGGCTGGAGGCCGCGCAGAGATCGGACGTAATCATCTACTCCGTCGAGATTAGCGATCAGAGCTTTTACCACACTCGAGGGATGGGCTACGGCGGAGATTCGGTGCTCAGGAAACTCTCTGAAGAAACGGGGGGGCGGGTGGTGCCGGTGAAGAACGCGGGGGAAACCGCCGCCGCGTTTCAGCAGATCGCACGGGAATTGCGCACTCAGTACCTGCTCGGTTACACATCGACTAACACCAAGCACGACGGCACTTACCGCAAGATTCGGGTGGAAGTGAAGAGCGGCAATTACAAGATCCAGACCCGCCGGGGCTACTACGCTCCCTCACAATAGGGAACAGGCGACAGGTTATAGGGAACAGGAAGAATTCTCTCTTCTAACCCGTCCACTGCACCCCGCCGTACACGAAGATCCGAACTCTTCTCTGTACGCTGGCCCCTATACCCTGTTCCCTACTTAAGGAGTGGGCGCGAAATATCCTGCTTTCGCGCGCACGCGCAGGTTCTTATCCTTGGCTTCGATCTTGATGGCGCGGAAAGTTCCGTCGTGGGACGGGTTGCTAGAGACGTAAGCCACGCTGTATTGGCTGCGCAACTCGCGCGCGATCTCCTGGAAGTTCGCCGTCAGGTCGGTAGCCTCGAAGGGAAAGAATACCCGGCCGCCGGTCTCCTGCGCCAAGCGCATCAAGACCTTGTCGCCCCTGGAGTTGGGGCCGGTGCCGGCGTTGGAACCGCCTTGGCTCGTGCTGATGGCGAAGATCGTCACCTCGGCGCGCTGGGCCATGGAGAGAGCCTCCTCGCGCGTATGTTCGCTTTCGTTGTCCTGACCGTCGCTGATGATGATCATGACGCGCCGCAAATAAGGCTCCGGCGGCGGGAAGATCAGCATCTTTTGCTTGCACGCAAAAAAGATAGCGTCGTAGAGGCCCGTGCCTCCCCCAGCCTGGATGTTCCGTATGGCAGTGCCAAGTCTGTCCAGATCGTCAGTGTAGTCCTGCAGAAGCTGCGGCTCAACGTCGAACCCGACCACGAAGGCCTGGTCCTTTCCCGGCCGAACTGCGTCGTTCAAGAACTCCACCGCCGCCTCTTGCTCAAAGCGGAGCCGGTCGCGGATGCTGTTGCTGGAGTCGATCAGCATGCCGATCCTCAGCGGCAAGTCTGTCTCGCGGCTGAAGAAACCAATCTTCTGGGGTTGGTTGTTCTCCAACACCTGGAGGTCGTCTTTATTGAGATTGAGAACCAGATGGTTCTTCTTGTCGGTGACCGTCGCCAGCACGTTCACAAGTTCGACCCGGACTCTGACTGTGTTATCGGGGGGGGTCTGGCCGGCTGTACTGGGGGCAGCTTGGTTGGAAGTACTCGAGCTGCCAGGTTGCTGGGCGGCGACGATGTTTCCCAGGAACCAGGACAGCAGAATAAGGCTGGCGAATTTCTTCATGACTTGCGGTCTCCCCACCACTTTACAATTATAGGAAGCCAGGTTGGGGCGGTCAAGGATGGACGTAGCGCTCTAGCGCGGGCGTCCCGCCCGCTGCGTCGCCGGCATCCCTTCGCTACGCACAGGGCAGGCTCTGCCCGCGCGGGCTGGCCTTCATGTGCCGCTTGCACCTACTCAAGCGGTTGATCTTCGTCCGTGCGGGAGCGGGACGCTCCCGCCACAGCGGGCGGGACGCCCGCGCTACGAGGCAGGGCATGGGCAAGGCACCACTTTGAATCGGCCGAGCAGCAGGTTACACTAAAGTTCGAGTCAGAGCCACGAGAGTCTGAACATGCCGACCGTTGCAAGTCCGTTGCAGGAGCGAGTGGTGTTGCGGCACGTCAGTTGGGAAACCTACGAGCGGCTGCTGGAAGATCACCTTGACCGTAGCTCGCCGCGATTCACCTATGACCAGGGAGAGCTAGAGATCATGAGCCCCTCGGCTGAGCACGAGTGGTTCAAAGACCTGATTCCCGACTTGGTGAAGCTGCTGACCCGGGAGCTTCGAATCGACATCCTGTCCCTGGGCTCCACGACTTTCAGGCGCAAGGATCGGAAGCGCGGGTTCGAGCCCGATTCGTGCTTTTACGTTACCCATGCCCGGATGATGCGCGGGAAAGAACGGATTGATTTGGCGATTGACCCTCCTCCCGACATCGTCGTCGAAGTAGTAGTGACTCATTCTCTCCTGGACAAATTCACCATTTACTCCGCCCTTGGCATCCCGGAGGTCTGGAGCTACGACGGGAGCCGTTTGAGGATGTACCGGCTCAAGGCGGCCAAGTACGTGGAGACGCGTGCAAGCAGAGCCCTCCCGGAACTCGCGGCGAAGCAGCTTACGGAATTTCTGGAACTCGGCAAAACCCTCGACAGCGTGGCGTGGCCCGATGAAGTCCTGAAACGGTTCCGGCACTCGAAGGGGCGTTGAATTGAAGCTCGACCGAGCGTTTCGCCTTCGCCTCCTCGCCCGCCAGTGCTACCTGCTGGAGGCCCTCACTCCATCCTTGCAAATCATCCACGGCATGGATAATGTGCATGGATGATTCCCGCCGCCTCCGGCCTTTCCACCGCAACCTCGGCAAGCGGCTTCTTAAATCGCCCAAAGTCTATGTCCGGGATAGCGGCATCGTCCACGCGCTCCTTGGCATCGCCGATTACAACGCATTGTCGGGCCATCCCGTGGCGGGCGCCAGTTGGGAGGGCTTCGTCATCGAAAACCTCATCGCCGCCGCCCCTGCCCGCACCATCCCCTGCTTCTATCGCACCGCCGCCGGCGCGGAAATCGACCTGGTCCTCGAAATTCCGGGGCGCGGCCTCTGGGCTTTTGACATCAAGCGAAGCCTGTCCGCGAAGCCCGAGAAGGGTTTCTATCTGGCTGCTGGGGATTTGAAGGCGGACCATCAATTCCCGGTGAATCCCGGCCGCGAACGCTATCCGAATCACCGCCGGCGATTGGGTTGGCCGAAATGGCCGCCACGCTCGCGGAGCTGTAATTGCGGCCTGTCCTCTCCAGCGCTCCCCTCTAGATAGCGCGGGATGGCCCGATCAAGTCCTAAGACAATTCTGGCGGCCGGTAGTTCGCCGGGTAGCCGAGTGCGACGCGCCTGTTGTATCGAGAGATCGAATTCCCTTAACTCAAGGTTTAGGAACCGAGCGTACGGCGTGCCGCAGTTTCTCATCCGCCTTTGCACCACGAACCAAGTTGCTGACGTGAAGGAGCTGGGCTCTTTGTGGAATTACGGAAACGGAGGCTGCAGACTACCTGGTGATCCTCGCGACTGCTGTGATAACTAGCTCGTTGTCACGTCGTTGAAGACTGACCGTTTCCGCTTGGTATTTGACGCTACTAACAGCCTTCCCTTGGTGCTTGCCGCGCGGTCGCAAGCGGAGAACCCCCTGGACAGATTCGGGCTTCGGAGCCCGCGCCTGCACGAGCTCCCTTGGCACGACTTGGTAACCATTCAGCTGGAAAGAGACATTCCATTTGTCCATAGCCGTAATCAAGAGCTCTAATGGTGGAAGCCTCTTGCCCTTTTCGCAAAGGTGGATGGTCTGGTGGGATACGCCAAGTTCGCTTGCCGCTTCACGAAGGGAGAGTCCCCTCTGCCCCCTAAAGGTACTGAGCTGACCGCCGATAATCTCTGCGGAGACCTTAGCCATTGGCGCGCCTGCTAAGCCGAAGCTAAATCGTACCGTTGGCAAAAGGTTGTGTCAACTTTATTTTACATAGTTTCAGCCATGTAAAATATATTTGACAGCGAAAGAGATACGATGCTACCGTATTGCTGAAGCGGCGTGCTGGCGTGCCGAGGGCAGCAGGGCTTGCGTTTTTTTGGCTTTTGGGTTGAGATAATGAATCGGTCTAGCGGCGAAAACAATCTAAGGCACGGGCGGGCATCGCGCCGGGGCTTCGGAAACGTTGGCCGGACCGCAGCCGGATGCCGCAAGTTGAGGCGCGAGACTCTGGGAGTTCGTAGCCTGCGCGCGAAATCGATTTGGACGACTGCGTCCCGCCGTTACGGGCTGGACGATAAGGAGGCAAATCATGGCGACACAAGCGTACTCAAATATTGACAGCACAACTGCTATAGCAGCTGTGCTCCAGGCGGCAACCGCAGGCAATCCCAAGGATCGGCCGTTCGTGAGGGACATTTCTGGCATCTTGTTCACTCTGAAGCAGAGAGGCTTCAGATTCAGAGATCTGGGTCTTAGGAAGATCCCTGGGGGGTTCTATTCTGAGGACGTTGAGAATTTCGTAGGGCAAATGCTTTCCATGGGCTACGCGACGCAGCGGAGCCCCATCAGAGTTGGGAAGGAAGGCGAACGTTTTTGTCATTCAATCGTGGAGGCGGAGAAAAATCGGGAAGAGCTCGCTAAGCTACTGGGAGAGCTGGAGAATCTGCTAAAGGTGCAGTGGCTCCCATAAATAGGTCCTCCGCGGCCTTACCGAGCTTAGCCGCATCAGCCGCCAGGTCCTCCGTCACGTGCACCCTGAGGACGTGTCTCTCGGGGACCAGGATGGTCAGAAGATTTCTTAAGATCGCCGAAGCATTGTAGAAG
This sequence comes from Terriglobia bacterium, assembly GCA_035315065.1. Lineage (GTDB taxonomy): Bacteria > Acidobacteriota > Terriglobia > UBA7540 > UBA7540 > DATFYM01. The sequence continues at coordinate 20,222 of DATFYM010000253.1, read as the reverse complement.
TCATCCAAGAAAAGCCCCGATGCGTCTTTCCTAACGACAAGCGCACCGCTCTCCTGCTGCAGTTTGGCGTCGTATGCGGGAACGGTGACTATCACTTTCCACCGGTCCTCTTCCCTTAATCCCACGGCTCGGCAGATTTGTTCTTCCCAAGACAGAGGTGACTCTACGTAAACCCTTTTGAGGAACTGTTTTCCTTTCGCTCTTTCGTCATACCAAGCCCTTACTGTCGCACTTAGCTTTGGATTGCACTTCATTTCTCTCGCGACGGGATCCCATATTGAAAGGTGGTATTCCGCCACCAGAAGGAAATGAACGTTTTCCCTCAAGGCTCTGAAGCATTGTCCCTGGGCGGTTTCTGGCGAGAGGAACTCGGAGAGAAGCGCAATGAGTTGATCGTCACTCAGCAGCATTAGATCGTCCTTCGGCAGGCCATTCGCGAGCAAGTACGTGACCGCCCGGACAAGAAGTCTCTCCGAAGCAACCTTCCTGGGGTGCTCGTAGCAATGTATGTACATGTTATGGTGCGCCTGCGCGAGATCCTCCATCTCCGACAGAGCTGCCGGCGCGTACACGAGTTTGTAGTCCCCCGACTCTTCCAGTGGGTACATCTGCTCACGGAGTGCTTCAGTGTTGATGAAGCCCATTTCAAGCCCAGTCATGTGCGCGTCCCTAACCAAAAAGTCCATCCTGTCGATGTCCACAGGTGATGCAATCAGGTCCGCGATGAGCACATCGAAACCGGTCAGCTCGTCCTTCTGCTCCTTATCGAGGATTTTGACTATCTCATCTGGCTGGAAGCCCGCTTCACTTATCTCGGCGCCCAGGTAGTCCTTTATGTACTTGAGGCCGTACACGGTATCTGGCGGGTCGGTACGACCAAGATCGCCATGATAGGGCACGAGTTTATCTAAGGCGTGTCCGAACGGGCCGTGGCCGACGTCATGAAGTAGCGCACAAAGTTGAGCCTTGAGAAGTATGCTATTCGTTTTCTCCGGTGTCACACTTAATGGGACGAGCTTGGACTCCAATCTTAGTAACCCGGTTGCTTGGTCTCTTCCGAGAGACCGGTACGCTACTTGTTTCGTGATAACCTTACGCAGCACCTCTTGAGCGTTCTTTGCAACGCCAAAAAGATGCGACAGGCGCGTGTGTGAGGCTGAAGGAAACGTCAAATATGCAAAGGATAATTGTCTTACGTAGTTCAGACGCTGGATTAGAGGGTGACACAGAATGGGATATAACTTCTCGTGGATTCCCAGCTGGCCGTAGATGGGGTCATCACGATGCAAGAATGTCGGCTCAGATCGCGGCCTCTTCTTGCATAGCCACACAGAGCTGAATGCCTTTGCACGTGCCTGGAGCTCCGCTGGAATTTGGCGCAGACGGTTCTCGAGAACACTGACCTCGGTTTGAAGCGCTGTTATTTTTTCGATGTCCTTGCGATGTTCGTCCTCGTGTGCGCGAATGAGCTGCGCGGCGGGCCTTCGAGGACCGTGGGGCTCGCCCCCCACGCTGAGGATTTTGGCTTGCAACGAGACGACGAGCAAAGCAGCACGGTCCAAGTAATCGTCAGCAACACCAAACGGCGAGAGACTCTCACCTTCTCCCAAGACCCTCTGCCACCTGGCCCGGATTTTCAAGGCCAGATCGTCCGGTTGGCTGAGCCAAATAGAGGCGAGGTTCAGTCCGTAAAGGACAATGAAAGTCGCGAACCCCACTGACAGGTAAATAAAGATCATGCGCAGAGACGTGCGTTTGTCCTCCGCGGTCGCGTAGATCAATCCCGCGATGAAAGCCGCAGCAATCACCCCGCTGATGAAGTAAAGAGTTCTGTCCTTTCTGGTGTGAATCATGGTCAGATGTTTCGAGGTCCCCCGTACACCCTTATATCATAAATGTATGAACCCTAACAATTAACTGAACCAAAAAAAGGGGCGGCCCAAAACCCTCAATATCGAGGTTCTTCACTTCGAGGGAGAGCGAGAGTTTCTCCCGTTTTCTTATTGACAAGTGAACCATAACTTTATTAAGCTATACAGTATCAGCCGAGCCCGTGGGCCAGTTTCTGCAAACGGACTTGGAGATGACGGAGGTCTCATGCTGCGCAAGTCACCAACTCGGACCGAGGCGTTCCTGGCGGCCAACCGCCGCAACGCCCAGAAGTGTACCGGCCCACGGACCCCGGAAGGCAAGGCCCGGTCGTCGCTCAACGCCCTGAAGAACGGGCGTTACGCCCATCGCCTCCCGGAGAAACTGGAGGCTGCCGGGTACCGTTCGGCTGCCGCCCTCTACGGCCAGATTCGGCAGAAAGTCGTCACCACCTTCGAGGCCGAACACCCGGCAGACCTGAAGCGGGCCGACCGGGTGGCGGCGCTGGTCTGGACGATGGCTTGGCGAGGGGGAGTTCCAGGGAGCAAACCGCAATCTGATTTGTTTTCTGTGCCCTCAACCCCACTGTCTCTACACGAATCGCCCCTGCACTTCCGAATTAAGGACCACCGGCGCCGGATCGGGCTGGTTTACTGGATACAACGGAGGCGATTCTGGACGGCGGAGCGGCAGGTCGAAGCCTTGCAGTGGCAGGAGGCCTTGGGGAGTAAGGAACCGTTGCCGGTTCCGTCCGTGGGCGAAATGCTGGAGGAAAAACTGCGAAAATTGGAGTTCCGGCTGGCACGGCCGAGGTTTGTGGAGCGGCTGACTTACCGCCTGGACCGGGACGGGGTCTACGATCCGAACGTGCCGCCGCCTGATCCGGCCTTACTGGCCCGGCACGCGCAGCTTTACGCCGGTCGGTGGTGGGAGCGGAATGATGAATGATGAATTATGAATGATGAACGGAAGAAAGAGTTGATCGGGAGGTGTAGCTGCTGGCAACTGACGATGGACAACGGACAAGGGGACTACTACGGACCACTGACAACGGACTACTCCTCAATCGTCAATTCCAGTTTGACCGAGGGTCGGATGATCTGTTAACGTACTAATTTCCAAACGTACCAGGGAAGTATTGCGTTCGAATGTCGAATATTCAAATCACTTTCCCCGACGGAGCTGTCAAAGAGTTTCCGCAGGGCACCACGCCGCTCGAAATCGCGAAGTCGATCGGCCCGCGTCTAGCCCACGAGGCCCTGGTAGCGAAGGTGGACGGCCGCCTCGTCGATCTCTCCACGGCACTCGATGCGAGCGCGCCCATCCAGTTCATCACTCCGTCTTCGCCGGACGGTCTCGAAATCTACCGGCACTCTTCCGCGCATCTTCTGGCGGCGGCAGTGCTCGAACTTTTTCCCGACGCGCATCCTGGCATCGGCCCGCCCACGGAGACCGGCTTCTTCTACGATTTTTATCGCGAAAAGCCCTTCACCGAGGAAGACCTGAAGCGGCTGGAAGAAAAGATGCGCGAGTTGGTGAAGGCAGACCTGCCCTACGAGCGCGTCTACTATTCCAAGGACGAGGGGAAGAAGCTGTTTCAACAGATGGGCGAGTTCCTGAAGTGCGAGCTGATCGAGGAAAAAGCCGATCCTGTCTTCTCCGCCTACAAGACCGGCCGGTTCCTCGACTTCTGCCGCGGCCCCCACATTCCGTCCACGGGACGGATCAAGGCGTTCAAGCTGCTCAGTGTGGCGGGCGCCTATTGGAAGGCCGACGAGCACTCGCACCCCATGCAGCGCATCTACGGGACGGCGTTCTTCAGCCAGAAGGAGCTCGATGCCTTCCTCGCCCAGATCGAGGAGGCCCGGAAGCGCGACCACCGGCGGCTGGGCAAAGACCTGGACCTTTTCAGCATTCAAGACGATGCGGGTCCTGGGCTAATCTTCTGGCATCCCAAGGGCGGCATCATCCGCAAAGAGATCGAGGACTGGCTCCGTGAAGAGTTGCTGGCGCGTGGTTACGACCTGGTGTTCACTCCCCACGCCATGCGTCTGCACCTCTGGGAGACAAGCGGCCACACCAACTTTTATCGCGAAAACATGTTCGGCCCCATGGACGTGGAAAACGACCAGTACCAGCTCAAGCCGATGAACTGCCCGGGCCACATCCTGATTTACAAGGACCAGCGGCGCAGCTATCGCGAGCTGCCGATGCGGCTGGCGGAACTGGGCACCGTCTATCGTTTCGAGCGCTCCGGCGTGATGCACGGTCTGCTGCGGGTGCGTGGCTTCACCCAGGACGACGCCCACATCTTTTGCATGCCCGAGCAACTCGAGAGTGAAGTCCAGGCCTGCGTCGAGTTTGCCTTCGCCGTGCTCAAGACGTTTGGCTTCGATCAGTACCAGGTGGAACTTTCCGCCCGCGACCCGCAGCACGCCGAGCATTACGCTGGTTCGGTGGAAGAGTGGGACCGGGCTGAGGGCGCGCTGATGAACACGCTGCGACGGATGGAGGTCCCATTCAAGTACATGCCTGGCGAAGCCGTGTTCTACGGGCCCAAGATTGACGTGAAGCTGGTGGATGCCATCGGGCGGCCCTGGCAGCTCACCACGGTGCAGTTCGATTTCAACCTGCCGCGACGCTTCGGATTGGAATATGTCGGGGCCGATGGCCACCCGCACGATCCGGTGATGGTGCACCGGGCGCTGCTGGGTTCGGTGGAACGCTTCTTCGGCGTCCTCGTGGAACACTACGCCGGAGCGTTTCCCGTCTGGCTCTCACCCGTGCAAGCGGTGGTGCTGCCCATCAGCGAAAAGCACCTCGCTTACGCGCGCGAGGTGGAGACGGAGGTGCGTGCCGCGAAGATTCGGGTGCGGCTTGACGATCGGAATGAGAAGCTCAACGCCCGCGTTCGCGACGCCCAGCTTCAGAAGGTACCTTTCATGTTGGTGGTCGGCGACCGCGAGGCTGAATCCCGGACCGTGGCGGTGCGCCGGCGCGACTCGGGTGACGCCGGGGCGCGCCCCCTAGGCGAGTTCGTCCGTTGGGCGCGCGAGCTTATCGACACGCGCGCTATAAAATGGTAAATTAGGGAACAGGGGACAGGTTACAGGGAACAGGCAAGAAAGTCATAGTGGAGGTTCTTTCCTGTTCCCTGTAACCTGTTCCCTGTTCCCTGAGGAGGTAGCCTATCGCTGATCGATATGTTCGCGTGAACGAAAGGATTCGGGCCCGGGAAATCCGGGTGGTGGATGAAGAGGGGGGACAACTCGGCATCATGCCCCCTTTTGAGGCCCTCAAGCTCGCACGCGAGCGGGGCGTGGATCTGGTGGAGGTTTCGCCCACGGCAAACCCGCCGGTTTGCCGCGTCATGAACTATGGCAAGTATCTTTACCAGCTCAACAAGCGGCAGCACGAGGCGCGCAAACATCAGAAGTCGATCGAGCTCAAAGAAGTGAAGTTCCGGCCGCGAACTTCGGAACATGACTTCGCCTTCAAGCGAGATCACGTGATCGAGTTCTTGAAGGAAGGCAGCAAAGTTAAGGCGACCATCATGTTTCGCGGTCGCGAGATGGCCCACCGAAACCTAGGCTGGCAGATGCTCGAGCGGTTGGTGAACGAGGTGGGTGACGTGGGGCAGGTGGAGGCGCGGCCCCGGCAGGAAGGGCCGAACCTCACCGTGATTATCGCCGCCAAGAAGCCGAGCGGTAAGGCCTCGAAGCAAGCGGCCCAGCCCAAGGCGGCCGCTCCTGCCCCTAAGCCGCACACGGCGCCGGGTGCGACGGTGGCCGCGCCGGCAGCAAGGCCGCCCACCGGCCAGTCGGCTCCGGTATCGCAAGCGGCGGCGGCCAAGGCTGTCGCGCCGGGAGAATCCTCTGGAGGGTAAGGTTTTGGTGAAAGCTAAAGTAAAGTTGAAGCTCAAGACTCATCGCGGCGCCGCCAAGCGCTTCAAAATAACCGCTGGCGGCAAGGTCGTGGGGCGGCACGCCTACGCGCGTCATATCCTGACCTCCAAGGCCAGGAAGCGCAAGCGTCGCCTCGCCAAAGATGCTATGGTGGCCCCGGGCGATGCCGCGCAGGTCCGCCGCATGCTGCCCTACGGCAATTAGCGGGAGTAGGGAGTCGGGAATAGGGAGTAGGGAAGAAGGGTTCCCCGACTCCCTATTCCCTACTCCCGACTCCCTGCTTTAAGGGTGCGAGAAGGCCAGCGGCTGGGTGCCTTCATCGCCCCGTAAAAATCTCTAGAAAAGGAGCAAACCCCATGCCTCGAGTCAAGCGCGGCACTGTGCGCCGCGCCAAACGCAAGAAACTCGCCAAGCTCACCAAGGGCAATTTCCTCACCAAGGGCAAACTGTACCGGTCGATGAAGGAAGCAGCCGATCGCGCCGGCAGGTTCGCCTATCGCGGCCGCCAACGCAAGAAGCGTGATTTCCGCCGCCTGTGGATCATCCGCATCAGCGCCGGTGCGCGCCTGAACGGACTCACCTACAGCCAGTTCATCTGGGGTCTCAAGAAGCTCGGCATCGAGCTTGACCGGAAGATGATGTCCGACATGGCTGCGCGCGACACGGTCGCCTTCGCCGAACTTGCCGCCAAGGTGAAGGTAGCGGTCGACGCGCACCTGGCCGAGCTGGCGAAAGCAACTCCAGCAGCGCAGGCTTAACGTCGGAGCGTGAGCGTCCATTCCCTCCGCTCGTCGTTCGCACGGGAAATCTGAAGTGCTGCTGGCGCGGCAGATGTGTTCCGCCGGAGCAAGCGCTAGCGGTGGAAAAGCGGCAGTCGCTTAGCGGGATCGCACTCCAAGGTTATGACTCTGGAAGAAAAAATCGGTAAGACTCTCGATGAGCTCGGCATCGCTAGCGCGGTCGACGTCCAAGCACTATTCGCCGAAGTGCGGGCGACGATGGAAGCCGAGCGCCAGGCAGTCGTCTCGCACAGTCTTGCCACGGAAGCCGAGCGCCAAAAACTCGCCAAGACGCTCCGTGACCGCTGGTTGGCGCGCAAGGGTGGGATATTGGCTCTAGTAGACGAGCGCTGGTTGAAACCTAGCGCCAAGGCGCTCAAGCCCGCGGTTGGGCGCGAGTTCAACCAGCTTCATCAAGCGGCAGCCTCGCTCGAAACAGAGGAGCTTCTTAGGGTCCTGCCGATCCAGCGGGAAATCCAGCGGGAAGCGGTGTACCGGGCGGACACGTCCGTCAGTGTGTCGACCGCACCCGACCTGACGCTTCCAGGCAATCGGCGGCCTCTCGGCTCGATCCATCCCGTCATGCGCGTCCAGCGCGAGATCGAGGACATCTTCCTCGACCTCGGCTTCTCCATCGAGACGGGACCGGAGATTGAGTCCGTCTATTACAATTTCGACGCGCTCAACATCCCGGAGTCCCATCCCTCGCGCGACGACTGGGACTCACTCTACATCGATGCGAACACCGTCCTGCGCACGCACACCTCGCCGGTACAGATGCGCGCCATGGAGAAACACGGCGCTCCGCTCTACATCATCGCGCCCGGCAAGTGCTACCGCCGCGACAATCCGGACGCCACGCACTCGCCCATGTTCCACCAGATCGAGGGACTGGCTGTCGATACGGACGTCACTTTTGCGGACCTGAAGGGCACTCTGGACTTCTTCGCCAAGAAGCTCTTCGGCAGCGAGACGGTTCGCACCCGATTCAACCCCAGCTTCTTTCCTTTCACCGAGCCGAGCGGCGAAGTCTCCGTCAGTTGCCCGTTCTGCGATGGAGGCGGCTGCCGCAGGTGCAAGGACAGCGGTTGGATCGAGCTACTGGGCTGCGGCATGGTCCATCCCGCGGTGCTGCGATACGGTGGGATTGATCCGGATCGCTACTCGGGCTGGGCCTTCGGCCTCGGCATCGACCGCTTTGCTATGGTGAAGTACGACATCACCGACATTCAACTCCTCTTTCAGGGTGATGTGCGGTTTTTGGAACAGTTTTGAAAACAGTCGAAAGTCGAAAGCACAAGACGAACAAGATAATTTGTCTTTTGCATTTTCACTTTCGACTCTCGACTTTCGACTTTCGACTCCAATGAAGATTTCGTTAAGCTGGCTCAGAGAATTCGTCGAAATACCCGCTGACCCAGCAGTCGTCAAGGCGGCGCTAGTGGGCGTCGGCTTGGGCGTTGAGTCGTACGCCTCCGTCGAGGGCGATCTCGTCTTTGAAATCGAAGTCACCACCAACCGACCCGACTGCCTTAGCCACTATGGGACGGCTCGCGAGTTGGCGGCGTTGTACGGACGGCCGCTCAAGCCGCTCAATGAAATCGTCTCGGGATTGAAGGAGTCGGAGACAACGGCAGCCAGCGAAGCCGCGATCGAAATTGCCGCGCCCGACCTCTGCGCCCGTTACTGCGGGCGCGTCGTCCGTGACGTCCAGGTGAAGTCGTCGCCTGCGTGGCTCGTGAAACGTCTGGAAGCGGTCGGCCAGCGCCCCATCAATAATGTGGCGGACGTCACCAACTACGTGCTGATGGAGCTCGGTCACCCGCTCCACGCTTTCGACCTGGCGCATCTGCGGCAAGAGAGGATTATCGTCCGCCGAGCCAAGAACGGCGAGCCGCTCCGAACCCTTGACGGGGTGGATCGGAAACTCACTCCTGAGAACCTGGTAATCGCCGACGCCGAGCGAGCAGTAGCGATTGCGGGCGTAATGGGAGGCGAGGACTCGGAGATCTCGGCGGCCACGCGCGCCGTGCTGCTGGAGGGTGCGTGGTTCGACCCGCTCTCGGTCCGCCGCACCTCCAAGGCGCTGGGGATGCACACGGAAGCCTCGCATCGCTTCGAGCGCGGCGCCGACATCGAGATGGCGCCGAAGGCGCTGGACCGCGCCGCGAAGCTCATCGCCGAGTTGGCAGGCGGCGAAATCCTGGCCGGCATCCTCGACGTCTTCCCGGAGCGCCGCCAGCGGCCGGAGTTAGCGTTGCGCGCGAGTGAGATCGTGCGCATCCTCGGCTCCGAGGTAGGGGGCCAAGAAGTGGAGCGCATCCTGCGCGCCCTGGGCTTTGAAGTGGTGGAGCAGGCCAAGGGCAACTGGTGGGTACGTCCGCCGTCGTGGCGTCTCGATATTGGTCGCGAGGTTGACCTGGTGGAAGAGGTCGCGCGCCAGTATGGCTACGACCGCCTGCAATCGCGAGTGCGGCCGGCACCGCCGCGGCCGGAGCGAGACACGAGGCGCGAGAAGGAGCTTACGGTTTCGAGCGTTCTCGTGGGGCTCGGCTATCGCGAGATCATCAGCAGCGCCATGGTGGATCCGGACGAAGACGCACGTTTCACCAGTCGCCAGCCGGTGCGAATTATGAACCCTCTCAGCCATGACGCTTCGGCGATGCGTACCACGTCGGTGCCCGGCATGATCCACGCCTTGCGCTGGAACCTCGACCGCGGCCAGAATGATTTGCGACTGTTTGAGGTGGGGAAGATCTACGCCGCGCTTCCCCCGGGTGCCAAGGGGTTGCCCGACGAGCGGCGAGTGCTCACGCTAGGCGCGAGCGGCCATCGCCGTCCTGCCAGCGTCCACGATGGCTCAAAGGCGCTCGACATCTTCGACCTCAAGGGCGATCTCGAGGAGCTGCTCGGAGTGTTCGATATTCCGTCCCCGCGCTCGGAGCCCGCTGCGGCGGATTGGTGCGAGGCCGGTCTGTGCGGACGATTTCTGACCGATGTTCCCGATGTAGCGTCGGGCTCTAGCCAGGCATTTCAAGATGCCGTCCCTTCGATTCGCTCAGGGCACGCTCTGAAAGGCAGCGCTACAACGCTCGCCGTATTCGGGCAGCTCAACCGGCAGATCGCGCAGGGTTACAAGCTGCGGCAGCCGGTGTGGGTGGCGGAAGTAGATCTCGAGGCCTTGCTCTTGCTGACTCTCCGGCAGCGAACGTTCCGAGCGTTTTCGAAGTTTCCGGCGGTGGAGCGCGATTTCTCCCTGGTGCTGCCGGAAGGGGTCTCGTACGCGAGGCTGGCTGAGGCGGTTCGTGGCCTCAACCTTGCAGAGCTCACGGACTTCAGGCCCACCGATCTCTTTCGCGGCGGTTCGGTGGCGGCGGCCCATTATAGCCTGCTGCTGCGAGTCACTTTCCAGAGCCAGGACCACACCCTGACCGGTGAGGAGGTCGATAGTTACGGCCAGCAGGTGATCAGCGCGCTAGAGCCTCTCGGGGCACGGCTGCGAAGTTGACGACCACCTGTTCCTTTGCGATGCTCTGCCGGTGTATGTTGGTATGAGCAGATGCACAGATCGGACTTCTCTTAAATGGACTTCTCATGGAAAACACCGATAGATTCCAGGAACTCGAAGAAAAACTGTTGAGGGTGGCTGAAGCCTTCAAGCAAACGCGGGAAGAGAAGCAGGCGCGAGAAGACGAACTCGCGAAACTGCGGGAGGCCTCGCGGGAGGAATCGCAGCAAGTGGCGGAGAAGGAGCGCGAGATTCAGGCGCTGAAAGCGGACTTGCAACGCATCCCGGCGCTGGAGGGCGAACTCCAGGGGTTGCGGCGTGAACGCGAAGACGTGCGGGCCCGCGTCGAGAAGATGATCCGCCAGATCGACGCCTTGACAAAGACCGATGCTCTGGGATAATGGATTTCGAATGGATGCGGCTCCGCGAGGGGGAAGCCCAGGGCATCCGAGCAGAGGTTCGACGTGACGAGGACCCCCGACGGGATTCGGGTTGAGATTTACGACCAGGAGTATTTCATGCGGGGCGGACCCGACCCCGAGTACATTCGGGAGCTTGCGAGCTACCTGGACGCCAAGATGCGGGCCATCGCCGAGCGGACCCACACCGTGGATTCGTTGCGAGTGGCGATCCTGGCCGCCCTCAATATCGTCGACGAATACCATCAGTTGAAGGCCAAGCACGAAGCCGCCACACAGGAAATCGACCAAAAGGTCACCGCGTGCAGCGCGGTCCTGGACCGGTTGCTCGAGTGAGCTGCCCCGAGACTACATGACGACATAAGCGGCGACGCATACGAGTTCATTTTGGATTTTGGATTTTGGATTGAAGAACCCGTTTGGCCGCCCTTCTCTTCAATCCAAAATCGAAAATAGACGCCTCACGCCACGTTCTTTGGTCGCCCTGTATAGCTTCCGGTATTCTCCCTGAGCCCTTGTCTCGAAGGATGGTGGGCGCTATTCGCATTCTGTTCATCGGCGACATCGTGGGCCACCCCGGCCGGCGAATCGTGAAGGAAACTCTGCCCGGGCTGGTGGCCGAGCACGCCGTTGACTTGGTGCTGGCCAACGGCGAGAACGCGGCGGCGGGCGTGGGCATCACCCCGGCCCTAGTGGAGGAATTACTTGGCACGGGGATCGCCGTTCTGACTTCTGGTAATCACATCTTCGACAAGAAGGAGATCATTCCCTACTTGGCTGAGCATCCCGACGGGCGTCTGCTGCGGCCTGCAAACTATCCCCCCGCCGCGCCCGGCCGCGGCCTCTATATCGGCAAGACGGGCCTGGGCGTCGACTACGCCGTACTCAACGTGCAGGGCCGCGTGTTCATGCCGACGCTCGATTGCCCTTTCCGCACCGTCGAAGCGTTGCTAGCCTCCATTCCTCCCGAAGTGAAGGTGCGCATCCTCGACCTGCACGCCGAAGCCACTTCGGAAAAGATCGCCATGGGCTGGTATCTGGACGGGCGCGTCACCGCCATCGTGGGAACGCACACTCACGTCCCCACTGCCGACGAGACCGTGTTGCCCGGCGGCACGGCCTATATCACCGACCTCGGCATGACCGGCCCATACGATTCCGTCATCGGCATGGACAAGGAAGCGGTGCTCCGAAAATTCCTCACTCAGATGCCGGCGCGCTATGAGGTGGGCAAGAACGACGTCCGGCTTGCCGCCGTCCTGATCGAAGTGGATCCAGAGACGGGCCGCGCGCGTTCCATCCAGAAGGTCAGTCGCAAGCAACCGTGACCCTGCGGGCCCGCCAGTGGTTAATGTCGCACTCCCAGGACGACGGACGGGCTACAATGAAATGAATTAAACCCGAGGGGCGGCGGTCGAATGGCACGAGCTTGAGGGAGGCACTATGTTTGCATTTCGCGGCGTCGATTACATGGAGATCGACGGGCTCTTCAGCGACCAGGAGAAGCTTGTGCGCCAGACGGTGCGCGAGTTTGTGGAGAAGGAGATCATTCCCCACATCGAGGAGTGGAACCGCGAAGGCAAGTTCCCAATGCATCTGGTGCCGTTGATGGCGAAGTTGGGCTTCTTCGGCGCCAACATGGAAGGCTACGGGTGCGCAGGCATGTCGAACGTCGAATATGGACTCATCATGCAGGAACTCGAGCGCGGTGATAGCGGCCTGCGGAGCTTCGTCTCCGTACAAGGGGCGCTGGTGATGTACCCCATCAAGGAGTTCGGCTCGGAAGAGCAGAAGCAGCGCTGGCTCCCAGCGCTGCAATCGGGCCAGGCAGTGGGGTGCTACGGACTCACGGAACCCGACTTTGGCTCTAACCCCGGCGGCATGCGCACACGTGCGGTTAAAGACGGCGGCGACTACGTCCTCAACGGCGAGAAAGCCTGGATCACGTCCGGCACCATCGCCGACGTGGCCGTGGTGTGGGCGCGCACCGACGATGGCTTCCGCGGCTTCCTGGTGGAGAAGGGCACGCCAGGCTACACTGCCAAGGACATCAAGGGCAAGTGGTCGCTGCGGGCCTCGGTCACCAGCACCCTGTCACTCGCCGACGTCCGGGTGCCGGCCACCTCCATGCTGCCCGGCGCGCTGGGCTTGAAGGCGCCACTCAGTTGCCTCACCCAGGCGCGGTACGGCATCGGCTGGGGCGCCATCGGCGCCGCGATGGCCTGCTACCACGAGGCGCTGGAGTATGCCAAGGTGCGCAAGCAGTTCGGCGACAAACCCATCGCCGGTCACCAGTTGGTGCAGGCCCGGTTCGCGGATATGATCACCGAGATTACCAAGGCGCAGTTGCTGGCTCTGCAGGTGGGCCGGCTCAAGGATCGGGCCCGCGCCGACTTCGCCCACATCTCCATGCTGAAGCGGAACAACGTGGCCATGGCGCTCCAGACGGCCCGAGCCGCACGGGACATTTTGGGAGCGAACGGCGTCGCCGACGAGTACCCCATTTTTCGCCACTTGTGCAACCTCGAGTCGGTATTCACTTACGAGGGCACGCACAACATCCACACGCTCATCATCGGCGAGCGGGTGACAGGAGTCCAAGCCTACGCGTAAAAGCGAACGGTCGCGGTCTCTGAGGTAGCTAGTTATGTAGAGTCTTTAGTGACGCCGGAAGGAGGTCACCGTTCCGTCCTCCAACCGTCCATCCCCCGCAAGGTCGCACAGCTAGGGTTGCGCCTGCTTGCTCTTGTCCTGCTGGATCAGTCCCGCCACCTTGGAGTTGATGCCCACTGGTTCCACCAGGATGATGTGCGTCGGGTTCAGGTACATCCGGTCCGGCTCGTGCAGCTCCTTACCCCGGTGGACCAGAACACTCTTCTGTTGTTTGGTCTCCGGGTCGGTCCCGCTTTGCACGTAATAGACGTCGCGCAGCACCGGGGACTTGGTGCCGTAGCCTTCCAGCTTGCCGAAGTAGACGGAACCGTTGGTGAGCAGGACCGCCTGATAGGGCGTATCGAACTTCACTTTTTCGCTTCCCGTGTTGAAGCTGTGATACAGAGCGATAGCGGCCAGGAGCAGAGCCACCACGGCGATGGCTCCAATAATCCCCGTTGTCGCGATCCCACGATCATTCTTCTGCATGTTTCTCCTTAACTCTTCAATAAAGTTTCCACTTACCGTGGCGAATCAGTATCATACGCCAGGTTCGACCTCCAAGCAATTCAAGTGGCTGGCAATATCCCCGTCGATAAGTAACCGCTTTTTCTACACCCTAAAACGCACTTGACTCCCCGTCTTCTTAGCAGTACTTTAGGCGACGTTCCCCAAAGGAGGCCGCATCTCACATCAACCCATGCTAATGGCGATCATCGCTCTGGTGCTCGTTTCGATGCTGGCACGGCCTGCCGTGGGCCAATTCGGCGCCGAGCGGCCGCCGGAAAGGCCCGCCAACAACCGCGTGGTCGCGATTCGCGCCGGCCGCATGTTCGACAGCAACAGCGGCCGGATGATGGCAGACCAGGTGATCGTCGCTCGCGGCGACAGGATCGAGGAAGTCGGCCCCGCGGCAGATATAAGCATCCCTGCGGGCGCTGAGGTGATCGACCTCAGCCATGCCACGGTGCTGCCTGGGTTGATCGACGCTCATACTCACATCTTCCTCACCGGCGAATCGCACGGGCGCTACGAAGAGCAACTCCTCAAAGAATCCTGGCAGTACCGCACCATTGAAGCGGTGGTGAACGCCAGGAAAGATCTCGAAGCCGGGTTCACCGCGCTGCGCGACGTGGAGACGGAAGGCGCGATGTACAGCGATGTGGACGTGCGCGACGCCATCAACCGCGGTCTTATTCCCGGCCCCCGGCTTCAGGTCGCGACGCGCGCGCTGTCGACCACGGGCGGGTACCCTCTCGAAGGCTACTCGCCCGAGGTCGAGGTCCCCAAAGGGGTCGAAATCGTCGATGGCCCCGACGCGGCTCGCAAGGCTGTGCGAGAACAGATCAGCCACGGCGCCAATCTGATCAAGATCTACACGACACACCACTTCCACTGGACGCCGGACGGGAAGATGGTCGCCACACCCACCTTTACGTTGCCGGAGGAACTGGCCATCGTAGATGAAGCCCACCGCGAAGGCGTGAAGGTAGCCTGCCACGCCTACGGCGGACCGGGGCTCGACAACTGCATCGAGGCAGGAGTCGATTCGATCGAGCACGGCCTCGATTTGCACGAGGAGGAGATCTCCAGGATGATCGCCAAGGGCATCTGGCTGGTGCCGACGCTTTATGTCTACGAGTTCGAGCCGGAGGAGGACCTCGCCGCCACGGGCGGCAAGACCAGCCGCGCCCGCATCCACGAGGTAAGCTTTCGCAAAGCGGTGACGGCAGGGGTGAAGATCGCCTTCGGCACCGACGCCGGACCCTTCCCGCACGGCACTCAGGCCAAAGAGTTCACCTACATGGTTCGGTTCGGGATGACGCCGACGGCCGCCATCCAGGCCGCTACAGTGAGAGCGGCAGAGTTGATGAGCTGGCAGGACCGCCTGGGCTCCATCGAAAAAGGCAAGTACGCCGATCTGGTGGCGGTCGCGGGCGATCCGCTCGCCGACGTTACCGAACTCGAGCGCGTGAAGTTCGTGATGAAAGGCGGTGAGGTGGTGAAGAACGAGCTTAAGTGACGCATCGGTTTCTTCGACCCAGAAGACAGAGGAGTACGGAGAAGGCGCCGAACGAACCTTGATGGAACACAACCTTGGCTCATCGTCCGTCATTCTGAAAATTGGTCTTTTTTTTCGCATCTCTACGTCTCTCTGCTGTGAATTAATCTTTCACGCGGTTGCGGTGTGATATAATGATTGGGTTGGTTGGATGATATGGATTTTGCTGGACCTCTTCATTTAGCCTTAGCACAGTTGAGAAACAGGGGAGAAGGCATTTTTTCGGGGTAGCTCCGGTCTCGTGCTGGACCGCGGTGACCACTCTTCAGAACGAGCATTCCATACGGTATGGCTTCTCAGACGCCCCACATGTTCGTCGCGGGGGAGACCGGTCCGTTTGTCTCCGAGGGCACCATGAACGCCTGGCAAAAGGTCCTGAGCTATCTCAAGAGCAGAGTCAACTCCCAGAGCTACCAGACGTGGCTGCGCCCGACGCGGTTGAGTCACGCGAATGGCGATACTCTTTACGTTCGCGTACCCAGCAAGGAATTTGACGACTGGATTCGGGAGAACTACGGGCCGCTGATCCGCGAGGCCCTGGACTCTTTAGGGTCCTCCTTTCACAACATCGTCTTTGAAGCGCCGCCAGAGAAGCGGATTTCGGAACGTGAGGGGAAGCAATCCTTGCAAGCCAAGTTTGACTTCGATTCCGCCGCGCACCAACTGATACCAAAGTACACCTTTGACTCTTTCGTGGTGGGCTCCTGCAACCAGTTTGCGCGCGCCGCTGCCATGGCAGTGGCCGAGCAACCGTCCAAGGCCTACAACCCTCTTTTCCTCTACGGCGGTGTGGGACTGGGGAAGACCCACCTCATGCATGCCATCGGCCACAGGATCAAGAGCCAGTGGAGGGAGAAACGGCTTGCTTACGTCTCCTCGGAGGGTTTCACCAACGAGGTGGTCAATTCCTTGCGCTTCGACCGCATGATCTCCCTCCGTGACAAGTACCGCGGTGTCGACGTCCTGTTGATGGACGATATCCAGTTCATTGTCGGTAAAGAACGTACTCAAGAAGAATTCTTCCACACTTTCAATGCCCTCTATGAAGCGCAGAAGCAGGTGGTGATATCGAGCGATTGTGCTCCCAAAGACATTCGCCAACTGGAAGAGCGATTGCGCTCCCGCTTCGCCTGGGGTTTGACGGCCGACCTTCAGCCTCCGGACCTTGAAACCCGAATGGCCATCCTGGCCAGGAAGGCAGCCGATGAGGGTCAAACGTTGCCCGATAACGTGTGCTCCTTCATTGCTAGCAAGATGAAGGCCAGCATTCGCGACCTCGAAGGCGCTTTGATCCAGCTCATCGCTTACTCGTCGCTCACCGGCGCACCTATTTCCCTGGAAACAGCGCAGCACGTTCTGAAGGCGGTGGTGGACCTTGATGAGCGGCGCGTCTCCATCGAGAACATCCTGCGTGTCGTCTGCCAGGAGTTCAAGTTGAGCCCCTCGCAGTTAAGATCGAAGACTAACAGCCATGCGGTTGCATATCCTAGGCAGGTCGCCATGTATCTGGCAAAAGAGTTGACCCCATCGTCGCTTCCACAAATCGGAAAGGAATTTGGAGGTAAGCATCACACAACGGCCCTCCACGGTATCCGAAAAATCGCCGAGTTGCGAAAAACTAACAAGGATATCGACAGAATTATTCACAAGCTAATCGGCGAACTGAACTGAAGTTGGCACGCTCTTTGGGGGCCTCATGCCGAGCAGTGGTTGCAAATTTGGCGCATGTCCCTCGGCGTCCACATCCAGCAACACGAGTTGTGAATATGTCGCCGGAAGACAAAACAGGACATCGATGTGTACTGAATGAGTTGGGTGTTTTTCCACAAATCCACACCCACTACTACTAGAAGAAGTCTTATAGGAAAATAGGTATATGGAATTCTCTACTCAGAAGTCGGTGCTGCTCAAAGAACTCGAACGCGCCCAGGGTGTGGTGGAAAGGAAGGCTACGATCCCGATCCTTTCCAACATCCTGGTTGAGACGGTAGATTCCGGCCTGCGGATCAGCGCGACTGACCTGGAACTTGGTATGCGCAGCCAATGTCCCGCCAATGTGAAAACGCCAGGCGCGGGAGCCGTTCCTGCCAAGCGGCTACTGGAGATCGTCCGGGCTTTACCTGATGGGCCTGAGGTTGAGGTCAAGTTTAAGGCCCTCGAAAATCATTGGGTCCAGATCACGTGCGAGCGATCGTCTTTCAAGCTGGTGGGAATGGCCCAAGACACTTTCCCGGTTTTGGCTGCGCCCGCGAAGCCCATCGCTGCCATTCCCGCCCAGGCGTTTGCCACGCTGATCGACCGGACCATCTTTGCTATTTCCAGCGAAGAAACACGCTACACCTTAAATGGCGCCCTTCTGGTGCTGAAGCCCGAAAGCGTGACCATGGTAGCGACGGACGGCCACCGCCTTGCCCTCGTCGAGCGCAAGTTGGAGGTCTCGGGGCTGTCGAATGAGTTGCGCGTCTTGATTCCCCGGAAAGCCATGGGCGGATTGCGCCCGCTCCTTTCGGACGCGAAGGACGACACCTTGGTAGAATTCTCAAAAGATGAGACCCACCTTTTCTTTACCGTGGGAGATCGTTTGCTCCTCTCGAGAATGCTCAGCGGCCAGTTCCCGAACTATGAGGCGGTCCTGCCGCGCGATAACAAGAAGTTTGTGGAGTTAGACCGCGAATTATTGACATCGGCGATCCGTCGTGTGGCGCTGCTGTCGGACGAGCGCTCGCACTCCATTCGGCTGCAAGTGGATGCGGGGCGACTGGAGATCTTTTGCCAGAGCGCTGAGTACGGTGAGGCCAACGAGGCGCTCGACGCCCAATACGCGGGCGACCCGATGCAGATAGGCTTTAATTACCAGTATCTCCTGGATTTCCTGGGGGTCCTCGGGTCGATTAGCAAGGTGCGCCTCGAACTCAAGGACGAGCAGAGCGCCGGCCAACTCCGCCCCATTGATGAGGACACGTATCAGTATCGATACGTGGTCATGCCGATGCGGATCTGAAGAAGCAGGTAGACAGTAGACGGTATACAGTAGACAGGGAAGAGCCCTGTTTCCCCTTATTTCGTCTACCCTCTACCCGCGGGAAGGTAAACTGGAAAGAGTGGAAGAATCGAAAGTACCCAACAACAACAAACCAGAGGCTGAGTTGTACGATGCTACCAGCATCAAGGTGCTGGGAGGCATGGAAGCGGTGCGCAAGCGTCCGGCCATGTACATCGGCTCTACGGGTGCGCTGGGATTGCACCACCTCGTCTGGGAGGTTGTCGACAACTCGGTGGACGAGGCGCTGGCCGGCTTCTGTGATCGCGTCATCGTCACCGTGCATTCTGATAACTCGGTCACCGTCGAGGACAATGGGCGCGGCATCCCCGTTGACCTGCACAAAGAGGAGAATCGCTCCGCCGCCGAAGTGGTGATGACAGTCCTGCACGCCGGCGGCAAGTTTGACACCAAGAGCTACAAGGTGTCGGGCGGACTCCACGGAGTCGGCGTTTCGGTGGTTAACGCCCTTTCCGAATCTCTCGACCTTGAAATCTGGCGCGACGGCTACACCTGGGAACAAACCTACGAGCGCGGCAAGCCGCTGGCGGATTTGAAGCGTGCCGGTAAGACGCAGCGCCTCGGTACCAAGATCACATTCCGGCCCGATTCCACCATCTTTGAATCCATCGACTTCAATTACGACACGCTGACCCAGCGCCTGCGGGAACTCTCGTTTCTGAACAAAGGCCTCACCATCCGGCTCAAAGATGAGCGCAGCAACAAGGAGGCGGAGTTCCATTACACGGGGGGCATCTCTGAGTTCGTCAAGCACCTCAATAAGAACAAGGAAGTGTTGCACGCCACGCCCATCTACGCCGAGGCGGAGCGGGACGACGTCGCCATGGAGTTTGCCCTTCAGTATAACGACGGTTACGCCGAAACGGTCTTCTCCTTTGCCAACAATATCAACACCGTGGATGGCGGCACCCACCTTTCCGGCTTTCGCTCCGCCCTCACCCGCGCCATCAACCAGTTCGGGCAGAATCAGGGCCTGTTCAAGGACATGAAGGAGAACTTGCAAGGCGAGGACGTGCGAGAGGGCTTGGTGGCGGTGATCAGCGTCAAGCTGCCGCAACCTCAGTTTGAGGGTCAGACCAAGGGCAAGCTCAACAGCGATATCCAGAGCACGGTGGCCAGCTTTGTCTACGAGAAGCTAATGGACGCGTTCGAAAAGACCCCGGCCATGGGTCGCAAGATATGCGCCAAGGCCATCGATGCCTCTCGCGCTCGCGAGGCCGCGCGCAAAGCCCGCGAGTTGACGCGCCGCAAGGGCGCCCTCGATTCCGGCGGCCTGCCCGGCAAGTTGGCTGACTGCCAGGAACGCGATCCGGAGCGCTGCGAACTGTTCCTGGTGGAGGGCGATTCCGCCGGCGGCTCCGCCAAGCAGGGACGCGACCGCCGCTACCAGGCCATCCTGCCCCTGCGCGGCAAGATTCTCAATGTGGAAAAGGCGCGCTTCGACAAGATGCTCGGCCACGAGGAAATCCGCAACCTCATCACGGCGCTCGGCACCGGGATCGGCAAGGAAGATTTCGACGCCACCAAGCTGCGCTACAGCAAGGTGATCATCATGACCGACGCGGACGTGGACGGCTCCCACATCCGCACGCTCCTGCTCACCTTCCTCTACCGCCAGATGCGCGGCCTGCTCGACCGGGGCTACGTGTACATAGCCCAGCCGCCCCTCTACAGGATCAAGCGCAAGAAACGTGAGCAGTACGTGGACAACGACGAGGAGCTCAACCGGATCCTCCTCGAGCTCGGGTCCGAGGACGTGGTCCTCACCCGGCTCTCCGACCGCCACGCCTTCTCGCCCCAGCAGATCGACCGCATCGTCGAGGCCCTGGCGGCGCTCGAGGAGCTCGGGGCGGGCGTCACCCGCTACGGCGCCCCCCTGGACGAGTACCTGGACCAGCACGACAAGGCGACGCACGCCCTGCCGCGCTACGTCGCCAGGATCCGCGAGGGCAACAAGGAGTCGCACG
>DATFYM010000252.1:0-2264 GCA_035315065.1 Terriglobia bacterium | reverse complement strand
GGCACCCGCGCTAAAGCCCGCATTTTTTATTGGTCGGCAGTGGCACGGCTGAAGCCGCGCCCTTCTCAAAACCATTTATGAAACCAGTTTTAACCTCCTTCCATGAAGGCGGTTCTAATCTCCTTGGTTGACCGCCAGAATGCGGGTCATCTGTTCACTTGGCACGCGCTCACTCGGGCTCCAACCCAGCACGTTATAGTAGGTTTTTTCGATGGAGCGGGCGATTTCTGGCCAGCGATACTGGCCCTGGATGCGCTCGCGTTCCCGGGCGGCGGACTGACGGCGAAGTTCGGGATTGTGGATGAGCAAGTCGAGCATGCGCTCAAGGTCCGTCTGGTCGCCGCGATGGAAGGTGAAGCCGGCGCCATCGACCACTTCATTGTTTTCGGGAATATCGCTGGTCAGCACGCAGACACCGGCCGCCATGGCATCGAGAAGGGCCAACGACAGGCCCTCAATCTCCGACGGAAGCACGAACAGAGCGGCGTTGGAGAGAAGCTCTTCGAGATCGCTCCCAGAGACCCAGGGAAGGAAACGGACCTGGTCGGATGCGTGGCGGCGCAGGCCCGCGGCGTAGGAATCGGAGTGACTCGACCCTCCGGCGAGCACGAGTTTCATATCGGTGTTGAGGGTTTCGAAGGCGTCGATCAGGAGATGGCAGTTTTTTTCCGGCGAGAACCTGCCTAAGAAAAGGACGTAGTTGTCCGCGAGGAGATCCCACTCGATCAGTTTACGAGGCAGACGCCGGGGCGCGAGTGCAGCTCCGTTGGGGACGTAGATAGTATCGCGCTTGTACTGCTGGCGGTAGTGCTGCTGCAGGGTGCGCGAGACGACCATGGTGGCATCGGGCGAGGAAACCGCAGCCGCTTCTCCCCAGCGCAGCACGCGCGACGCGATCCGGCCCCACTTGCCGCGCTGCCAGTCGAGACCCTGCACGGTGACGACTGTCTTCTTGCCGGCAAGACGAGGAAGAAAGGAAAACAACGCCGGTCCCAGGCAGTGGTAATGGACGACATCGTAGTCCGACGTCATGGCGTGCGCTGTGCTCAACAGAGTGTGGACGACGGTTTCCAGATGCTTGGAGCGGATGGTCGGCAACCGCCGCACGCGCATGCCGTTGTGCGTGTTTATGGGAGGAGTGAAATAGCTGCGGCAATACACCGTGACTTCGTGTCCCAGGCGAGCCAGTTCGTGGCCAGCCTGCTCGTAATAGGATTCAATGCCGCTGTACTTGGAGACCACGCCGCGACCTCCGATGAACGCGACACGGACGCTGCGGCGTGGGCGCGGAGGCTTCGGTGCGTCGGGGAAGGACAGAAGCTTTTTGGCGGAGGTGAGCCGGTAGTAGAGTCCGAGCATCTTCTCCATGTGTCGATCGGGGTCATGGTTTGTTTTCACGCGACTGCGGGCCGCGGCGCCCATCTTCTCGATCAGATCGGGGCGGTCAAATAGAAATCCGATGGATTGAGCGAGCTGTTCGCGGTCCCCGTCGGAGTAAAGGAGGCCGGTGACGCCATGTTGGACGAGTTCGCGGCGCGAACCCAGATCGGAGGCGATGACGGGCCGTCCCCAGGCATAGGATTCGAGGATCGATTTCCCCAAGGTTTCATAGGCGTGGGAGGGAAACACGGAGAAGCTGCAACCGGCAATGAGCTTCTGGAGTTCCTCGCCATGGACCATGCCCGCGAAAAGGACTTGGTTCAAATTCAATTCTTGCGCCAGCGCCTCGAGCCGGGGACGCTCGGGACCGTCCCCCGCGATGATCAGAGGAATGTGTGGTAGGCGCACCATAGCGTGCAAGAGTTCATAGACACCTTTCTCTGGAGACAGTCGGCCGAAGTAGAGCAAGTACCCTTCGTCGGAGCCGAGTTGTTCGTCGCCGGGCAGAGCCTGGAAGTGAGGCAGGACTTCGATGCGCTCGCTAGGGAAGCCGCTGGCGATCAACTTGGTGCGTACGAATTCGCTGGGAGCGAGGAATATGTCCACGCAGCGTTCGTAGGTTCGCAACCATTTGTTCAGGTAGGCTTCGGCGGCAAGAACCACTGCGCTGGAACGCGGGCCGGCATAGCAACCTCTCGTGGCGGCGTGGTGGAAAGCGCCGTGGCTGCAGAGTTCGCAGGGGTGGGCATCGGCGACAAGATTGTAGGTTGGGCACAAAATCTTGAAATCGTTGAGGTGGTAGAGCACAGGGATCCCCTGGTGCTTCAATTCCCAAAGAATCGAAGGCGACAAGTGGTGGTAGATTCCGCGGACGTGGGCCAGAT
>DATFYM010000251.1:0-47522 GCA_035315065.1 Terriglobia bacterium | reverse complement strand
TCCGCGAGTGGCCGAGTTGGTGGAGTTCTTTCACTTCTTCAGGTGTCAAAATCAATTTCGAGCGTTTGGATTTTCCTGCCATATATCGAGTATAGCAGGAAAACCTAATCAGTGCATCTTTTACTGAAACTTTATACTAGGCATGGTGATGGGTGAAGCGTGCCGGCTGCTGGCGATCGGAATCGTGACCGGGACCGTGGTCTCGCTGGTCGCCGGACGGTGGGCTGGTTCGCGGTTATTTGGACTCAAGCCGTACGATCCGCTCACGCTGGCGGCCTCGGGTGCCTTGCTGGCCGTGATTGCTTCGCTCGCCAGCTTTGTGCCGGCGCGGCGCACATCGAAGCTCGACCCGATGGCTTCACTGCGGTACGACTGACGGGCGTCAGGTATTTAGCGTCCACCCTATGGAATGGGTCAGCGAATTCGGAAGGCGGCTGCTGATACTGGTGCGGCGCGGCGGCGGTTTGGCAACCCGACACACTTGAGGGGAACGCCTACGATGTGTGTTGTTGGAGATCGCGTGGATGTACGACAATGAGACCGGTGTAACGGCCAAAGTCCCGTGGGTTCAGCGTAAGCAGATGGGTCAACCGCAGCCGCGACGATCTCGTCATAGGGATCGCCTGACTGGGAGAGGCGAAGAAGGATGTTCGTATCGAGCAGATACGCTGATGCCGCCATCAATCATGGTCCTGGTAGATGATCTCGCGCGAAAAGTTTCTTCTGCTAAGCCTGGGGCCGGCTTTGCGCCTTGGCGCAATTCTCCTAGCCAGGCGCGAAAATCCTCGGGTGCCAGCGCGAAATGATCTACCTCTCGGGCGGAACCAAGAAGAGCGCGCCAACCTCCGCAAGCTTGCCAAGGACAATTTCGCCGTTTTCATCGACTACTGGCCATCGACTGGGACTACGACGGATTCACCTTCAAGAGCCTCTGGCAGGACATTCGCGGCAACGGGCGCAAAACGAAGGTGGTTTCAACGTCAAAGACTGAGACACTGGAAACAGGCAAGCAGAGAACCATCGCCGTGCGAGTGGTCGATGTTTTCAGGAACGACGCCACCGCCACCGTCGAAGTATATCTGTAGCGCCGACCTTTAGGTCGGCACGGCGATGGCCGGTCCCGTAGGGGACCGGCCATCGCTGAGAGTTGCTGGAAATCGGCTTCAGAAGAAGATTTCCAGGCCGATCTGAATGCGCCTCGGGATGTTGCACTGGGTGGACGTCACACCGACGGACGCGTCACTAATATTCGTATCCGGCGTGCAGAAATCAACCCGGTTGAAAATGTTACCCGCCTCAGCTTCGATCCTCACATATTTCGACTCGCCGAAGTAGGTATCCTTGTAAAGTGAAACATCCTCGTTGTAATAGGGGAATCCGCGGGTGTTTGATCTGGTCCGCGGCGAGTTGCCGAAGGTGAAGAGGTCCGGGATCGAAAAGCCCACAGCCTTTGTGCATTGGGGGTTGGGGTCCGTATTGCAGTTCGTGGCCTTGGGAGTAGTCGCAAAGTACGTTTGGGAGTTGGGGTCCGTAAAGGATCCTGAGCTCCGGATGGGCTGGCCGGAGAGGATATTTGGGAACTCGTTGGGATTGAACAGGTTCCCCCCCAAGGTGTTGGCTGCGTACATGGTCAGCGGGCGCCCTGACTGGTAGCTCGCAATCCCCGAGAGACTCCAATGGCTTACGAGCTTATCCAAGAGACCCGTGCTGTTTCCCAACAACTTCCGACCTTTTCCAAACGGGAGGGTGTAGACCTCGCCAACGGTCAGAACTTGCGGGACGTCGTCCCCGCTCGGCCCCCACAGATTGCTCATATTGATTGGATTCTGAACCGGGAGGCCGCCTTCCTGGCCTGATTCCGCGCCGTTATTCAGGAGCCTGGACAAAGTGTAGGCGATGGTGGTTGAGGTATTGTGCCCGCGCATGATGAATTGCATTTGCAATGCGTTGTAGCGGCTCGCCCCATTGTGCGTCTTGCGCCACTGGATTCCCTCCGGGTTGTACTCCGGGAAAGGCAGCAAGGCGTGCGCGAGGTTCCCCGAAAAATTAGGCCAAGGAGCCGCAACGCCGTGTACGTTGCCATAGGCAACGCCATTGTTAAAGCCTGAGTTCTGCAGGTCAGAACCGTATTGCAGAACGCTGGGATTGTTCATGTTGAAGAGCAGGCCGGCGCTGGCGCGGTCGTCGGGCAACCGGGTTCCATGGTTCCCCACATAGGCCACGTCCAGGCTGATATTGCTGCCCCACTGGTGTTGAAAGGAAATGTTCCAGTTCTGCCAAATCGGCATCTCGTAATTGTTGGGGGAAACGGCCACCGGACTGCCTCCATCCGCAACGCCAGGGGTGAGATTCGGCGGGAAAGTGATGTTCTTGCTAGGGAATCCTGATGCCACGTTTTGTACTGCGGCACCGGTAGCGTTTCCGAAGTAAAAGCTAGGGGAGTAATCATTGGTTGTGTTCGCCACAGTGGGGTTGGCCTGATAGCCATCCACAGGGTAGGCGTCCCATGAGTCGGCGATCGTGGCGCCGTAGTAGAGGCCATACCCACCGCGGATCACGCTGTTCTGCCCCAATGAATAGGCAAAGCCAAAGCGCGGCGCCACCCCCGTGCTCCCATTGCCGTCGGCGATACTGCTGTTAAATACCGTCGCGCCCGCGACGGTGGCCCCATCGATGGTCTGAGTGGCCGTGGGGACGAAGGTGGAAAAGCGGTTGTGCTGCTCGGAGACACCCGAGTTGTGATCCAAACGCAGGCCGTAGTCCAAGGTGAGATGGGGAGTTACCTTAAACGAGTCGTTCACCCATGGCGCTACGTAGTGGATCTTCGGCATGTAAGGTTCGAACACCGAAAAGTTGGCAGAGTCAACCTGGCCCAGGAGGAACGAAGCGAAAGCATCGCCTTGCGAGTTTGCGTTAGCCAAGTTGTTACCATTGTTATCGTAACCCGCGGTGCTTTGGGCGTTAAAATTAAAGTTGCCGCCGGTGTTGATCGCCCATCCCGTTTGCGGGAAAGTGATGTAATTGCTCTGAAGCCCCATCTTCACGGTGTGCTTGCCGACGATCCAGGTGAGGTCGTCATAGAACTGATACCGGTTGTTGATGTCGGCCCCGTTCCCCAGCCAAGGCGTCCCGTAGTGAGTGTATCCCACCGGTCCATTGTTGAAATTAAGCTGAGGGAATCCGGCGTTATTGAACGCCGGGTCGTTTGGCAGGCCAAGTCCCAGCTTCGCGTTCCAGCCAACCCCTGAGGCCAACTGGTGGCCGTCCATCACCCACCGGTCGTAAGACAGCGTGGCGTGATTGAACAGGTTCGGTTTGATTACCGTGTTGATCTGGAGGTGTGCGAAGTGGTTGGTGATGAGCTGGTAGAAGCCTTGGCCAAGATAGGTGTCGTTGGCCTTGGAGTCGGTTTGCCCGTTATTCACGGTATTGCAGCCATCCGGTCCGCCGCAATGGGCCGTCCGAGGCCGGTGATTCTGAAAGTAAGTAAGGGTTGCGGACCACTTATCGTTGAACGTGTGATCGACTCGGAACAGCCACGTCCAGACGTTGATTTTGTCGTTGTCGTCGGAAGTGCCGCCGAATTCGTTAGGGGTGAACAGCGTGTTTCGATCAGGATTGGGAATGATCGAGGCAACATGCTGGGCACCGGGATTGTTCTTCATTAGCGGATCGACCCCCGGAATCATGTTCGCCGTTGCCGTGGGCAATCCGGTTACTGGGTCAAATCCGTAACCGGTACGGACGGGCACCTGTTTCCCCTGGGCATTCATCACGGTCTGCGTGGTAGCCGGGTTGAAGATTTCTCCATAGTAGATCGGCCGCCCCATCGCATCTGTCGCAATCTGGCAAGGCGGGCTGGAACAGCCGGCGTTCGGAGATTGCAGCAACTGGCTGAAGTCGCCGCCTCTCTCAGCCGGCGTGGGAAGCGTGTTCTCATACCCAATGTTGACCGTGCTGTGGTAATCGAGCCGGTCATAATTGGTGAAAAAGAAGGTCTTGCCCCATAGATGGAACTTAGGAATTGGCCCACCTACGGCAATGCCCGGATTGTTCTGGGTCAAGGGAAGCTTCTGGAGTGGAGGAGTAGAAGAGTTAAAGAAGAAGTTGGCAGCGTCCAGCTTCTGGCTGGTCAGAATATCGTACACGGTGCCGTGGAAGTCGCTGGTGCCGGACTTGGTGGTGTAAAGGGCGATGCCACCACTGGTGTGCCCGTACTGCGCCGAGAAGTTGTTGACCGTGGTGGTCAATTCCTGCACCGCTGAATACGGGATCGAGCTCTCATGCGTCTGCTGGTGTCCTTCGGCGTAACCGTATTCGGCGCCGTCAAACCAGCTCTCCCAGGAAACGGTTTGGCCGCCGTTGATGCGCGATTCAAACGCGTCGCCGCGGAAGATGGCGTCGCCGTTAGGCGCCGTCGGGACGTAGCCAGGCGACAAGATGAGCTTGGTTTCTGCCAGGCGGACGTCGGCGCCCATCACATCCGGGAGGTCCTGATAATACTCCTTGCCAACCTGGTAGGAGATTGCGGAACTCTGAGTGTTGATGAGTTGCGCGCTGGCGTTTACTTCGATGGTCTGGGATACCGCGCCCAGTTGGAGTGTGACGTTCTGCGTGTAGGTCCTTCCGCCGATCGACAAGTCCAAGTCGGGTTGGCTAACTGCCTTGAATCCTTCCTTGGATACTTGCAAGGTGTATTTCCCCAGAATCATCCCCGGGGTCGTGAAATTACCGGCGCCGTCGGTAGCCACGACGGTTTTCACGCCGGTATCCTGGTTTAGTAGCGTGATGCTCGCATCGGGGACAGCCGCGCCAGACGGATCGGACACGACGCCCGTCACTGCAACGCGGTCAGCTCCTACCTGCGCATAAACACCTGTTCCGCTGAGGAACGTCAAAAGAAACAGCGAAAGCAGCAAAGTTAACAAAAGGGATCGCTTTGTCACGGCTCACCTCCATTAGCATGTTCCCAACGATAGACCAGACCCAACTACCTGACCCGATTCGTAGTGCTTCCAGTAGCAAAAGGCGCGGCCTCCCACCCGTTAGAAGCCGACCGCCCGAAGTAAACCAAAACTCAATCTGTCCACACGACGCTCACCCAAACGCTTAAACGCTTCATTTCCCATCGCCGCTCATGAAAACACCTTCTCTAGGTTTTGTCAAGGGCCTTTTTTAATATTTTTTTGCCCACCTCCTAGTACAAACAAGTTAGGCCTCCAATGGTCAGTCTCGCTGCAAGAAGCACGATCCCCTGGGCCATCTCGGATCGTACCCGTTGCAAAAGGCACCTGCGTACGGGTTGCCCTTCTTAGGCTATTGAAGTGTCCTCGCGCGTATTCAATGTTTTAGTAGAGTGACCTGTAACTATTGGTTAGTGGCTGGAAATGGAGGACTCCTCGTGCTGGCCGCTGGCCACGGCCACCCAGCCGGTTCTTAGTGCAGCCACCACCCAATAACTCTCCTTCAATACGAACGGGCCGCGCGCGGGTATCAAAGAACGCTCCGATAAAGCGATTAATCGGGCATGGCACCAAAGGTGTGGCTATCTAAAGAAGCAAGTGCGACCATGTGGCGATAAAACGGTTAATCAGGAGCCGCGTCAATTCACACCTTCATTTACCTTTGAAGACGATTACCCCACACGCAGCAGGGGGTCGCTGCGACGCTGTTGACCTCGCCCCTGGTAAATCGATCGGCTGGTAGGGTTGATTCTCCCAACGGCCAGGATCCTGGAGTCGCCCTCCGCCCGTGATCACGGTCGCGCCCCCTTGCAAAGCCGGTTCGAATTGTGCGTCGAGCTTCGCGCTGCGGGACAGTGCGATCGCAGGCTGACTCTCTGATTGCTCAGGATTGTATGCCGTGTTATAAAACAACAGTCTCAGACGTAAAGGCGGACCGGCATGCGACACGGAAGACGAACATTCATCCGGAACTGCTCTGCTCTCGCGCTAGGTTCAACGCTTGATTACTCCCGGAGCTATTCGTCAAACACGCTACCCGCGGTGGTCATTGACCCTGAGCCACGGTTCGAGATCTCGCCCTATCTTTACATGCAGTTCATGGAGCCGCTCGGCATCACGGACAGTTCGGTGGAGGCAGCCTGGGATTACCAAACCGACGACTGGCGCAATGACTTCGTGGAATTGGTCAAGGAGCTGTCTCCGGGGGCGATGCGCTTTGGCGGCGACTTCAGCCGCTACTACAAGTGGCGCGAAGGTGTGGGGCCGGCAGCCAAGCGGCCTGCTATGCGCAATTACGCCTGGGGTGGAAAGGAAACCAACCGGGTCGGGACGCATGAGTTTGTCGATTTCAGCCGCCGCGTGGGCGCGGCGCCGTTCTATTGCGTGAACTTCCTGAGCGATGGCCAGCAGCGGTTCTGGAAGACGAGTGACGGGTCGGTGCGTACAGGTGATGCGATTGAAGCGGCAGACTGGGTCTCCTACGCGAACGATCCGGACAATGCAGAACGGCGAGCCAACGGAGTGCCAGCTCCCTACCACATTAAGATCTGGCAACTGGGTAACGAGACCTCGTATGGCAACGCCGGGTTCACCAAAGATCAGTCGATCGAGCACACCATCGAGTTTGCCAAGGCCATGAAGCAGCGTGACCCGTCAATCCAGCTTATCGGCTGGGGCGACCGCGGCGGAAAGCCAGCCGAACCTCTCTGGGCAGCAGACCTTCTCGACCGGGCTGGGGATTTTCTCGACTACGTTGCCATCCACATGATGCAGCAACACCCTCGAAAGCCGGACAGCGTGTTGAACAGCTTGCGCTATCAGCAGGAACCGGAGCAGGCCTGGAACGAGCTGCTGGAGCTCTCCCGCGGAACTGAAGTGAGAATCCAGGAACTCGAGGAAGTAATCAGCGCGCACAAGTCGAGTGCAGGTATCGCCGTGACCGAAGGACATTTGAGCCTTCGCCCTCACAACATCAACCCGATTCTGCAGGAATGGCTCACCGGCGTTTTCCACGCCCGCAGTATGAACATCTACCAGCGCCACGGCGCGCGAGTGAAGATTGCCACGGCCTGCGATTTCTGCGGTACGCGGTGGACGACGAACGGCGTGATGCTGCAGGTGCCGCGCGGCGGCACCTACTTGATGCCGGTCGGCTCGGTGATGAAGCTCTTCAAGGTTCACAACGGCACGCACGGCGTGGCTGTGAAGGCTTGTCCGTCCGACCTCGACGTTGCCGCGAGCCGGGCGGCGGACCGGATGTTCCTTCACGTCGCTAACTTGAATTACGGCAGGTCTGCCACGGCAACTTTCGCCGTTGAGGGAAAGGCGATCACCGGTGGCCGCGTATTTGAGATTGCCCCGGAAAACTTGCGACAAGCGGTCAACGAGGACCAGCCCAAGGTGTTCGAGCCAGTGGAGAAGGCTTTGCCCTCGGGTCCACCCCTTTCATGGAACTTCCCAGCCGGCTCGGTGAGTGTGGTGGAGCTTGAGCTCGCAGCCTCCGCGTGATAGGCGTTCAGCCCGTGGCGAAGGTAGTGGGCACCCTCAGTGGAGTGAAAAGATCCCAACGGCGATCCGCAATAATGCCCAGCGCCACAGGGGGATTGAACGAAATCACTGTAAATTTCACGCAACGGCCTCATCGGCCCGAAAGGGTAATAACCGTTATGGAATGCTCGGGAAACGTGTAATGGAGCGTGTCACCAGAAATCCCAACGGTTGACGTGATCGGCTGCACCGCGACGGGGCGTTCTTCGTTGTTTCCATCGAGGACTGATTTCGAGTAGAGCGTGCGGACCGTCGCCTGCCCCGCCGATTGGAAGCCCGAAATGCGGATCGCCGCCTCCTTCGCAGTTTTCCAGTTCCGATTGACGACGAACAACGTGACATGGCCGTGCCCGCTGTCCATAGTGGCCACGACGTCGAGATAGGGCACGTTGGGAATGGCCGGCAGCCGGCTGAGGACAGGGCCAACATCGTATTCATCGGAAGTGACCCGGGTCGATAGCAAAACGTCGCCGGCATAATTGGAGTAGAGCGAGAACGCCCAGCATTGCGGCGTCAGATACACGCGTCCGCGTTTTTTGTAGATCCCGCCGAATTCAATCAATCCCGTCATATCCGACACGGGAACGAACTCAGCGTGCTGAAGCAGCATATTGAGCCAACCCGCGGCGTCAATCGCGCCGCCGAGATTGTCCCAGCGGGGCAACTCACGGTGCTCGGGCGCCCAGAAAAGCCACTCGGTAAAAGCCAGCTTGGCGCGATCACGCGTCACGGGACTGGCATTGATCTGATCGCGCATCGGTTCGAGCGCGCGACCAACGCCGACCGGGATAGCGAAATCCGCCGCCCATAACGTGTCTCGGTCAGGTTTCTGGTTCTTGTCTTTCAGATCTTCCATGCCCACGACGAAGTGGGTGGTGAGATAGCTGAGATCGGCACCGTCCCTGGCGATGACCGCACCGTTCCACTGTTTGAACGCATCGAGGTCAGCGCCATTGGCAAAGATCATCGTGTCCGTAGGAACGATGTCGCGGATCGCTTGATAGAAGGTTTGGTAACGCTCAGCATACCCCTCTGGAGTCTGCCAGCCGATCTGAAACTTACCCCAAAGCTCGTTCCCCAGTTCCCAGGCCGCGACGGGGTAGGGTTCCGGGTGGCCGTTGGCCGCGCGCCGTTTCCCTTGCACCGTATCCGGTCCGCCTTGGCAATACTCCACCCACGCCCGACCTTCCGCCGGCGTCCCGCCACCGAGATTCAGGCAGATTTGCGGCCGCGCTCCAATCAAGCGGCAGAAGGTCATCAGTTCGTCGGTGCCGAATTCGTTGTATTCGGGATAAGCCCACGATTGATTGAGCATGGTTCGGCGCTCGTCGATCGGCCCGATGCCATCTTCCCAGTGGTAGCCGCTGGTGAAATTGCCCCCGTAGCGCAGGAGCGGTGTGTGAAGCGCCTTCGCGGCCTTGATCATGTCTGGGTCCAGCAACCCCTCCACCGCGTCGGAAGGATAGAGCCGGATTTCGTCCACGGCAAGCCGATGGTCACCCTGGATGCTGACGGCGAAGTCCACCGCCTCCAGCGCGGCCACCGCCCCTTCGGGCAGGGAGAGGCGAAATGGCAGTTTGGTCCAATGGCCGGTTCCCGGAACGTTGACGAGGCTCTGCGCCAAAATCTTGTCTGGCACATCGTGCTTGCGGAAACTCACTTGAAGGTCCAATGCGCCTTCATTGGACAAAGCGAACAGAACTCCTTGATAGTCGCGCTCGCGTTCGATGGGCAGATAGACGCTTTGGCGAATGCCAACTTCGCGGTCCTTGAGACCCATCAAGTAGAGATAGCACTCCGAGTTTGCGGCCTGCCCCCAGCGCGGCTCGTAGCGCCAGCCGTCGTCCCAGTGGAGTGGAAGCCATGGCAGGGGCAAGCCACGTTCCGTGGAGCGTGCAAAGTCAGGAGCCGAGAATCGCTCGCGCAGAGTCGTCAGGCTGGCGTGATAGTCCTCGAGGCTGGGGTTATCTAAAAGCTCGGCCGAGACACCGCCGAAGACCGATTGGCCGATGTCTTCGAGGAATGTCCCGAAGATGGTGCGCGGGATTGGCGCAGGCGAGCGCTTGGACGCATCGATCTCAATTTGCGCCTCGGAGGAAGCAGAACGCACGTAGGCCGTCATGAACTGCTCGTTCTGAGCTGTCGCGGGCGTCGGGCCCGCTGAAAGCAGCAGGCTCCCAATCGAAAGCGTTCGGAGAGCGCGACCGAAGAGGCAGGATAATGAACGCTTGACGGTTCTCGGCATGGCACTGTACCCCCGGGGAAAGAGCGTCTAGAGAGGAGTGCTTAAGGTTGGGCTCCCTTCATTACTCAATCGCCTCTCACTCTTCACTCGATTTCCGTAAAGACGCCAAACTATCTACGGCGCGGCTGTGTCAATCCACACCTTCATTTTCTTCTGACCGCGGTTGCCCCACACGCAATAGGGAATTGCTTTGATGCTGATGGCGTCACCCGTGGTGGCACGAATAGGCCGGTAGAGTTGGTTCTCCCAACTACTCGGCTTCTGAAGTCGCCCCTCGCCCGTGATCACGGTCACGCCCCCGAGCAAAGCCGGCTCGAAGTGTGCGTCGAGCTTGGCGCCGCGGGACAATGCGATCCGATCCAGGTCGGCCTGATTGTCGGGCTGTTCCAGGCAATAGATGAGGGGACCGCGTTGGAGCGCGATCTCGCCGCGCGACTGCAGCACGTTGGGATTAGCCTCCAGCTTCACCACTTCCATCGGGAAGGAGAGTTCCACCACGTCGCCCTTGGCCCATTTCCGATGAAGATGAGCGTACCCTTTGGAAACCTCCGGCTGGATGGGCTTGCCGTTCACCATGAATTGAGACGCCGACGCCCAACCCGGAACGCGCAAGTGCAGAGTGGTCTCCTGCGGCTGGTCGACGTCTATCTGGAGTCTGGTGCTCCCGTTCCAGGGATAACGCGTGGTTTGGTGTATTACCATGCGGGCGCCGTCCGCCAAAGTCCAGCTTGCCGAGCCGCCGAGGTAGAGATTGACCCAAACACCATCCGCGGACTGATTGTAGGCGTACCGTCCGATCGAGGGGAAGAAGCGCGCCGCGGTGGTCGGGCAGCACGGCACTTCAAACCACGGCTGCCGCCTGAACTTGACGTCGCAAGCGAGCGGGGTGGCGTAGCAGAAGGTGTTGCCCTCCAGCGACACGCCGGCGAGCACGGCGTTGTAAAGCGACCGCTCCAACAGGTCGATATATTGCCCGTCGCCTGTCAGTTTGAACATGCGATAGTTCCAGAGGACCATTCCTGCCGAGGCGCAAGTTTCCTGATAGGCGTTGTCGTTCGGCAAGTCGTAGTCATCGGTAAAGCCTTCGTTTTTGGCCGAGGGGCCGATGCCTCCCGTCACATACATTCGCCGCAGCGTGACGCTGTCGTGCAACCGATTGAGCGCGTCGAGCAGCCCCTGGTCACCGGTCTCGTAAGCGACATCTGCCATTCCCGAGTAGAGAAACATGGCGCGCACGGCGTGACCGACAGCGACGCTTTGCTCGCGTACGGGCAGATTATCCTGGCTGTAGCTCGTATCGAACCCGGTGGGATGGGTCAGGAAGGGATGGTCCGCCAGCGGCTTCATGTAGAGATAGTCCTGAAGCGCGCGGAAGTTGATCGGCTGACCCTCGCGCCACAGCACCGTCCGGTCCGCCGGCAGGCTCTCATATTCGCGCTGGAAAATGGAGGGCTTCTTCCCGCGCTCGTTTAGATAGAACTCCGCCAGCTTCAGGTAGCGCTCGTCTCCCGTGGCGTGGTAGAGGCGCACCCAGGCCAGCTCGATCCCCTCATGTCCGGAGAGCCCATCGCGTTTGCCTGGGCCGAACGTGGCGTCGAAACAATCGGCGAGCTTGATGGCCACGTCGAGGAGCGTGCGCTTGCCGGTAGCTTCGTGGTGCGCCACCGCGGCTTCGAACAGGTGACCGGAGCTGAAGTCCTCGTGGAAGAAGGCCAGGTCCTTGAAGCGAAGGTCGGGCTCTTCGACCTGCACGTGGGTGTTGAGGTAGCCGTCCGGTTGCTGAGCGGCGGCGATTTTGGCAATGAGGTCGTCCACCTTTTTATCCAGCGCCGGATCGGGATGCGTCGCGAGCACGTACGACGCGCCCTCAATCCACTTGTAGACGTCCGAATCCGCCCACCACGGCCCGCCGAAGGCTCCTGTAGCTTTCTTGGCGGCGATATCGAAGTTGCGGATGCAGCCCGTCGCCTCCAATTCCTTGTAAACGTGATCCAGCGTCTTGGTGCGATTCACTTCCAGGCGAGGCGACCAGAACTGGTCCTCGATCGTGATCCGCTGGAGAGGAATCTCGCGCAGACGGACTGCGCCCGGCGGAGTCTGGCTCTGGGCGGAAGCGGATGCCAGCCCCGAGCAGATCAGCGAGATCGTGAGAATAGTCAGGCTGGCAGCCTGTACTGCGCGGGCCGCCCGACTTGGTGTATCCGTGAACATGACTTCTCCTCACAAGGTATGGCCCCTTCGCGTTCCTTGACGGCTTTCGCACTATTCCGAACCGATAGCCAGGGTGCGATCATGCACGTGAACGAAGCGCCGGGCGCTGGTCCCAGGACCATGTGCCCCTCCTCGGTAGAGGATCTTTGCGACCACGTCGCGGGCTCCTACTTGCGCGGGGCCCCTGTCGGTGAAGTCCAGCCAGCCGGCGGGTTGTACTCCGCACGCGTACTGGGCTTGTCGGCGGTCGGGAAGTCGGCCGGCACCTTCTGCGTGACCCTGCCCGTGGCGGCCCATTCCGTCCCACGTTGATAAACGGTGATAAACCCGATGGAGTTGAGCGCCGCGAGGTCGTGTCCCATGATGGTGTGAAAGACCCGGCCTTTCCCGTACGAAATCACCATGAGGATGGGTTCATCGCGGCCCGTTCCCCGGTTAGCCGGATCCGAGTAGGCGGTCGCCAGGACGGTCATGTTCGCACCGGGGCCCCGGAGCCCTGCGTACAATTCGTCCGCGACTTGCATCCACACCTGCGGCAGCCCGTTCGTGATGGGATGATCGCTGACCCGAGTTTCGATCTTATATGGCAGCCGTGCCCCGTGGCCGCCTGCGGGCCCCGGGGAGGAATCCGACACCAGCCTGCCGTCCTTGAAATACCAGAAGGGGCCGGACTTCTCGTCGCGTCCGCGCCAGCCCCCAATGCCGATCATCAGGTTGTACGCCGTCCACTTCGGGAAAGCATTATCGGACGCATGAACCACAACCAGTCCGCCCCCACTTCTCACATACTGCTCGAAAGAAGCTTTCAGTTCGTCCGGCCAGCGCTCGTCCGGCGCATCGTAGTTGAACACGACAACTTGGTACCTGTCCCAGTCTGGCTTGAAAGTGCTGAAATCGCCACCGGCGGGAGGCGCGGTCACCACGGTCACCTGGAAAAGGCCCGTTTCCTCGAGCATCCTCGTCAGGTACGGCGTCGTCTCCTGCCAGGCGTGATAAGGTCCGCCTGACTCGCCGGTGAGAATCATGGCGCGAATGGTAGGAGCGGCCTGCGCCACCCGGACGCATGTCAGTAGAAACAATACCGTCAAACCGGCGAACCCGCGTCTCTTGCTCATACTGAATCTCCTTCTTCCATCACGGGCTGGGTCCAGTAACTTGGTTGGCCGCCGTGCCGATCTGCGAGTGGCATAAAATACCCACCAAGGTACCAAAAACGACGCCGGAACCAAAATGTAAAGTTATCCTAATTGTCCCTTCGAACCGAGAGACACAGCGCAGTCCGATGGCGGCAACCAAAACAAGACGCCAACACAGAGGCCGCAGGGGCGTCACAGAGGGCACGGAGAAGAAGTGCCTCGGTTGACCACCCGCTTGTTGCGCGCTCTTCTCCGTTCTCTCGGTGAATCCTCTGCGATCTCCGCGTTGGAGTCTTTTTTCTTGGCGTGCCGCGAAGAATCTCGAAGATTTGTGGAAGATTCTTGCCAAAAAAAGCAGGAAATTACGACCTCGGTTTACAAAGGCACGGCGAAAATCGTGACAGTCGGGGAAAAAGCGTTGGAAGCATTTCACTGGCTTACTCGTATCTCAACGCGATCATGGGATCGACCTTCGACGCCCGGCGTGCCGGGAGGTAGCCCGCGAGCGCCGCCACGGCCAGCAAGATGACTGGCGCGGCCAGCATCGTGGTGGGATCGGTCGGGCTCAGCCCGAAGAGCATGCTCGATACCAGGCGATCGCCTACGAGGGCCGCGGGCACTCCGACGGCGAGGCCCAGCGCCACCAGCACCAGGATCTCGCGCATGACCAGCCACAAGACGTTCGAGCGTCCGGCACCAAGCGCCATGCGAATACCAATCTCGCTGGTCCGACTCGTGACAGCGTAGGACATGAGTCCGTAAATCCCGATGCAGGCGAGGAAGAGCGCGAGCAGCCCGAAAAAGGCGGAAAGTTGCGCCACCAGCCTTTGGCTCACCACCGATCGTCCGACCTGTTCGGCCAGGGTGGTGACGCCGGAAACCGGCAGGTTGTGGTCGACCTCACCGATGGCTCGCCGCACCTCAGAAGTGATCGTCCTGGGGTTACCGGAAAAGCGCGCCTCGAAATCGCCGAGGTACTGAATGTGTTGGGAGTAAGGGATGTAGTCCGCCGGCTGCGGGTCTTCTTTGAGACTTTCGTATTTGGCGTTTTTCACCACCCCGATCACCTCGATGTCGTTGGCATGCTCCGGGCCGCCAATCCCGAAGTGGCGGCCAATCGGTGAACCGGCGGGGAACAGCCGCCGCGCCATGGTTTCGTTGATGACCGCGACTTTCGTCGAGGACGCAGTATCGTGCGGCCCGAACGTGCGCCCCACCAGCAGCGGGATACCCATGGTGGCGAAGTAGCCTGAGCCCACGACGTTGTGCGACACATCCTGATTATTTCCCGGAGATGCGTACCCTTGGACCGAAACCGGATCAGTCCACTCGCCCTCGTTGAAGGTGAAGAAGGAAATGCTGGCAGCGCGCACGCCCGGGAGCGCAGCGACACTCTGTTCAATCTGCTGGTAAAGCGCCACCAGACGAGCGTCCTCTTTGTAGCCCACCGAAGTGGCGTCGATTTGCAAGCGTAGGACGTTCTCCTTGTTGAAGCCCGTATCCACGCTGGTCAGATTGACCAGGCTGCGGAGAAAGAGACCGGCTCCGACCAGCAGCACCAGCGAGAACGCAACCTGGGAAACTACCAAGACCTTGGCCAGCGGGCTCCGGGCCGCAGCGCCCACCGGACCCCTTCCCTCCTTGAGTGAATTCGTAAGCTCCAGGCCAGTGGCACGAAGGGCCGGAGCCGTTCCGAACAGCAGCGCGGTTACGAGCGAAACCACAAGGGTGAACAGCAGCAAGCGGGCGTCGATGGCGACGTCGAGCGGAAGGGGCTCGGGACCGCCGGAAACCATCGCCAGCAGCAAGTGGTTGGCCCAGGACGCAAACGCGATTCCCAGCACGCCGCCGAAAAGTGCAAGCAGCAGGCTCTCGGTCAGCAGTTGCCGGATTAGCCGTGATCGTCCCGCGCCCAGCGCCTGCCGCACGGCAATCTCCCGATGCCGCGTCGTGGAGCGCGCCAACAACAGATTGGCAATGTTGGCGCAGGCGATAAGGAGCACGAGCCCGACGACAACCATCAGGACTTGCAAAGGCTCTGAGAACCGACGGCGGAGGCGTGACAGTCCTCGGGCCAGCGAGGTCAAATCGATCCGGGCGTGCTGAATGTCGTCAAGATGTTCCTTCGAGGGTTCGGGCCCGGCGTACTCGTGGAGGATCTGCTTAAAGAGCAGGTTGACGTTAGCGCCCGCTTGCTCGGGGCGTATTCCACTTTTGAGGCGGGCGATAACGTACAGAGATTGGAAAAACTTGTTATCGAGACCGTTCCACCCCGGTGAAACCTGCTTCTCCATTGACAGTGGAATCCACAGATCAGGCGATTGACCTACCGTGGTGCCAAAGAACTCTGTCGGAGTCACGCCGATGATTGTGTAAACGGTGGACCCGATCGTCAGCTTCTTGCCGAGGATAGAAGGATCGCGCCCGAACCTTCGCCGCCACCAGGAGTAGCTGGCGACCGCCACCGGATGGCCGCCGGGCGTCTGGTCGTCGGCATTCGTCAGCGTGCGGCCCAGCACCGGGTTCACGCCCAGCATGGAAAAGTAGGTGCCCGAGACTAGTTCGGTGTTCATTTGTTCGATGCTGCCGCTGCCTTCCACCGTGCCGTGAGTGCCAGACGGTATGCTCAAAATCGCGGCGACGCCGGCAAAAACCTGGTTCTCCTTCTGTATTTCTCGATAGAACGGGTAGGAGAAGAGTTGCCAGCTTGAGTCGGGGAAGCTGTCGGTGGACCCGCCGGCTCTCCCATCGCCGAACAGAACAAGCTGACTGGGTTCCTCCACCGGCAGCGCCCTGAGCATCACCGCATCCATCAAGCTGAAGATTGCCGTGTTGGCGCCAATACCGAGCGCCAGCGAGAGAACCGCGACGACGGTGAGGCCGGGACTTCGCAGCATCGTTCGCACGCCGTAACGCAAATCCTGAGTGAAGTGTTTCAGCCAATTCCATCCCCACATATCGTCGCTGACCTCCTTCAAGACCGTTATCCCGAACTGCCCGTCCAATAGACGATAATCCTGCTCAGTGGTTAGGTTTGGCTCTGTGTCTCGAAACTCGACCAAAACCCTGCCCAGCGCGACGCCCGCTGGGTGATTCTGGTTTCCCCCGGCCGGAGTACGAGGATCTCCCGGCCGAGTTCTAAGATCCCCTTCAAATCGCTCATCATACTGAAAATAAACCGATAACCGTGAATCGGCAATCGAGAGGAACTCTTCACTGTTCCTAACTTACCGAAAATCAGCTTCAAAATTCGCATAATTCACTGATTGCAAAGCAGTTAATCACAGTGGCTTCGTTCATCTGGATTTCCTCTCAAGTTACTGATAATGTGCGCCTTGGTTCGCGTGGCTTCGATTGGCTTCGTTGGTGCCTCCTTCCCTTCCCCGGACTCAAGCCGCAGACTCCGCCCGAAACCGGCGACAGCGTCCCGCCGCTACTTGTCCACAATGTCACTCATGGTAGCTTGGAACTCTACGCCCGCTTTTGCCACCTTGGGATCGGAAACTCTGGCCAGAATGCCGGCCATGGCTGCCTGGACCGGTCCCTCTGAGCGTTGTGGCGGTTGGCGGCCAGCCGCGCGCCACCGGAAACGGATTTTCCTCTTTTGTCAGCCATAATGCCGGGTTTGTTCTAGGTTTGTTTTCGGACCACTTCCGCTGTAAAGGACTTACTAGGTTTGTTCTAGGTTTGTTTTTTGTGACGCTTCAATTCTAAAGGACTTATTAGGTCTGTTCTAGGTTTGTTCTAAGGGTCATGTTGATGATTCTAAAAGACTTGTCAGGTTTGATTGACCCATTTTTTTCATTTTTTCATTTTTGGCCCCAGCGCCGCTGGTTAAGTCCCGTTTTCCTTCGCGAGTCCCGAACGCCGACTGCCGACTATTGGCGTCTCTCATGCGCAATTCCTGCCTTCTTCGCTCCAGCGCTTGGTTCGTCTTGGCGCGGACTTCGGTCTTGACGGACCGTCCTCACCGCGTGGTGTTCCTTCTGGCGAGCCCCGTACCCCCCTAGCCCTGACGCTGAACTCCCCTCTGCGAGTCCCGAGTCCCGAGTCTCGCTTTTCTTCGCGAACCGCGAACCCCGAGTCCCGAACCCCGGCTCTAAGCGAGCCTGGAGAATTATACGGGTACCAGAGAATGGTTGTCAAGAAGAATATCTCGCGGACCGTTATCTCTGCCCATGATAGAACTCCGATCCGTGCGTGACCCTCGGAATGAGTTACAACCAGTTCGCCGGGGTTTTGGAGTTCGGGATTCACGGTTCGGCGGAAGAAGAGATTGAGAACCGCGCACTTTGAGGGGACGGGTCCGCACTACGCTTGCTCCCCGTGTTTCTCAACCTCCGCCTTGAGGTGCTTCGCAAAGTCTTCGGCGTTGGTTTCTTGAACGAACTCATGATCGCACGGTATCCGGTGGAGAATGTTCTGGGCCTTAATGAAAGCCACGTGAAGCTTGGTTTCGCGCGGCTGACCGAGTAGGAAGTAGGGTTTGAACTTCTCCTCGCTTCGAGCCAGGCTCGTAATGCGGCCGACCCAGGTGTTCGCCTTATCGACGATTGATGCTGCCTCCATCAAATCGAAGGATACAGGCTCGTAAGTGTGCCAAACTTCGTTCTTCCGCGCACTTTTGAATTCGTAGTCGTAATCCGGGGCAACGATGCGCTTGGGTTTCAACGCCTGGGCGACGTGCTGTTCTTCGAGGGGCTTCCTGAAGACCTTCCAGACCTCGTCATCGCTGCGGCTCGGGTAACTGGTCCGCAACGTGTAATACTCAACGTACCGGTGATAAAGGCCGCCGAGTGTTTTCTCGGGGTCCGAGGTATAGCCTCGCCCCGGTGTAGAAAACTGAAGCGCGCTGTCGTCCGGCGGCAAGACCGTGGCCAGGAGACCGCCAATGGTTCGCGGTGACTCGGGGAAAGGAAGCTCGGACTTCACGCGCCCGCCCATCTCCTCAATGCGATCCTGCAGGTAACGCGTGATCTGACGGGAATGCTCTCCGTCAATTCGGCCGAACATCTCCGAGAGCCGGGTGTAGTGGGGAGTACAGATGGCGCTCAGATACTTCGCATCGGGAGCGTAAAGGGCCACGCCGACATTCACAAACTCGGTGGTGACCGGATCGTGAACGTACCTCAGGACGCTGAAGCTGTATGGTATCTTCATAGGGGCCTCCTCTTCGACTGCTCAGGGAAGCCACAATCTTCGTTACAGATTCTCGCAGGATAGACGGGCCTTGCCAACAAGTAATTGAAGTGCATATACTCGAAGAGGGGGGAATTGGCTTGCCCCGGCGGGAGGCGGTACACGAGTCCGGAGGACTCGCCAAGGTGGCGATAACGACAGAGAAGCTTAGCCGTCCTTCGGTGGTGGAGGCCGTGTGCGAATTCAGATTCGCACGGGGAGTGTCTTACACGCTGATCCCAGGGGGCATGAGGGAGAGGCTAAGGGGAACCTTTTCTTCGTATGAAGTCCTTCCGGTTGCTAACTTTCTTGGGCCGCTTCCCGAGGAGATGGCGCTTCCCCCTATGCCTCACCATCGATTCAGAAGCCAGCCTCCCAATTCCCTTGTCCAAACCGGTCCTCGCTTGTTAACAGTCAACGTGTTGCCCGTTTATCCGACCTTTGAGGTTTTCCGTGAGCTGATACTCGGGGTTTTGCAGTCGTATCGTGACGTGGCCGAGTCGGGTGATCCCGTCAGCGTCGGACTTCGTTACATTAATCACATTCCGAGGGCAGAAGGAGGAGATAGCATCAGTTCGTACGTCAGGTGCTCCATCGACTACCCGGCTGAGCTACCGCATCCGCCACAGGAAAGCGCGGCGCGCGTAGTTGTGCCGTATCCTGAGGTTGGAAGCCTTAGCATGGCTGTTTCCTTCCCAGCACAAGTGGGTACCGGAGAAATCGGTGCCTTGCTGGACCTCGCCTTCACCCGGGCCGAGCCCAGCAGCTTCGATAAGGATAAATTTCCTGACTGGCTTGATCGTGCGCACGACATCATCTATGCAGCGTTCACTTCGACCCTCTTGGAGCCCATTCTGGCAGCTAGGCGCTGAGAAAAGGAGGAGACCTCAATGTTAACGACACACCAGCGGTTGGTTGATCCACTGATCGCCAGCGTTATATTTGCGCCCGCGGCCAGTAATTATGCGCTTTCTTCGGTCACCGCGAGCGCAGATAAAGGCGAGGCTATGGCCTTCGAATGGATGGTTGCCCAGGACGACGATACGATGGAGCAAATCCTGAGGAGTCGATGGAGGGACCTGGAGGAGGTCAAGCGGTTCGTTGCTGCACTTTGCGGGCAGTTGGAATTCGGCACCGCGGCCGGCTACGGATCAGCGGTAACCACCAGCCCAGCGGCCCTGCCTCAAGTTCCAAGCAGAAACTTCCCGTTTATGGGACATTTTAATCTTCTAGCCCTGCCAGTTGTGGAAGGCATGAATTTTGACGCAGACGACTTTGTTGAACGTTAGCCAAAACATGAAATGGCTCACCCTTTCTACGACAAGGCCGGTTCCCGTTGTCCAAGTCGGCGACGATGCGGCGCTGCCCTGCCATGGGGTGCCTGATCTCCCAGCTTCTAGAAAACTCGGTAGAATTTCGCGAGCAGATTGGGCGAAAGTTTCATGCGTGATTGCGGGTTGAGTAGCAGTAGATCATTTTCGGTAGTGCCGTCAACAATTCTGCGGGTATATCGATGTTCCCCCTCTTGGTCGGTGAACTCGACTTCCCGATTGTCGATGTACTCGCCATGTACAATTGCAAGGTGGACGTGGTCGTATTTGACCACCTCCTCTTCCACCTCGGTTATGACTCTCGGCACGCCGCCCAGTCCGAGGAAGGCATCCGGCGCTAGGATAACAATGACGTTCGCGTTGTTGCGCGGCAGTTGATGCTGCTCGTCTCTGATTTTCCGCATGAGCCGGACAGTATCGTTGCGGCTGATCGTCGGCCCGATAATGCCGCACGACGACAAGCCCCTTTCCTGGGACCATAGGTCAAGCCGGCTCGCCCTCTCGTCCCGGTGGCACACAGCCATTTCTAAGGTACCTTCCTCTTGAACGAAGGCTATGCTTCGTTCGTTGACCGCGCGCCGCGCGCTCTCCTTTATTCTGTCTAGGAGGTCATCGAGGGCCTGCTTCGAAGGCGTCTTGTGCCAACGGGCCGCGAAGCACAGGTGAAGGCTGATACCGTAGACGGCATTGATAACGGCCGAACTGGCGTTCGTTGCGTCGCGCCGCCTCTTCGCGGGAGCCTGCGTCGCCACCTCCAGGAACACGGTCTCACTCGTAAGAGGGTCGTCGAGCTTCAGGTCCGGCTGTTTCTGCTTGTTTCCGACGGGCATCGTCGGCTCGAAGCTGGCCTGCAAGCCCTCCACTACAAGTTTGGCCGCCGACTTAATGAGTAAGGCGTCGTGGTCGAATTGGGTCAGATCGTGGAGTCTCGCCAACACGTTCTG
Source organism: Terriglobia bacterium (assembly GCA_035315065.1). Classification (GTDB taxonomy): domain Bacteria; phylum Acidobacteriota; class Terriglobia; order UBA7540; family UBA7540; genus DATFYM01. The sequence goes on along the minus strand of DATFYM010000251.1, from coordinate 26,966 downwards.
AAGATTCTTGCTTCTCTCCAAGGTTCTCAGACACCCGGCGAAGCGTGCTATGTCTCGGCGAGAGCTAGGCGCAAAGTTCGCGAGCAAGCGGAGGATCGGATGCCGCGCGACGAATGGTTCTCCCAGGCCGCATTTCGAGAGGAAATCGTCACCAAGCACTTTTTGCAGGTACAGCAGTGCGTCTTTCGCTTGGTGCTTTTCAGGCCCGCGAAAGCCGTCCATTCGTTCGAGGCCGTCGATGTGGTATTTCCACTCCAGGAATTCCACCCTACAGTCCTCCCTTAAAGGCTTTGTCGAGTATTGAGGGCAGCAGGGCGTCGAGTTCGGCTGCGGTTTCGGCCTGAAGGCGCTTCAGGGCTCGGGTCTTTTCAAAGGCGGGGGCAACCCTCCGCTGATCGTTCACTGCCGGCATTGGGATTTCCATCTTAAGAAACAGCTCAGGACGAACACGCTCCCGCCGTGCTCCGACGCCCCGCGTTAGATCACCCAGTTTGCTCCAAAACCAGGGAGTAGCAAACAGCCCTGCGAGATACTCAGGGATGGCCTCACTTGGAATGCATCGGAACGTCCGGTATTCTGGCGACACGTAGGCGCCGCTGAACGTGGATGGGCAAACAGCTATTGCTCCCTCCCAGCCCTTAACCTGGCTAAGCACCACCGCGCCCTCATAGAGGCGGTTGAACGCCGCATATGTCGTTTGCGAGCCCTCGACAGCCGCTCGCGCGAAGAGCCCTTGGCCGAAGCCCTTGACGCCGATTTGTGGGTAGCTTCTTCCAACCTGAACCGGCTCTTGATCTTCATATAGTTCAAGGAACTGCTCGAGTCGAAGCGTTCTTGTTCCAGCCAACCTGAGATGCAAGCTCCCAATGAATCCGGCCGCATCTTGACTGGCCTCCCCTCGCAGGGCGCGAGCCTCTTCGATCTTGTTGGCCAGTGCCTCGATCCGCGCCACGATGCGCCGCTGCTCGTCGAGCGGAGGGAGGGGAATGGCGATTTCCAGGAATTGGTCGGGTCGAATGCGGTTCTTGCCGCTCGTGCCGCGCGACTTCTCGTCGCATTGCTCCCAGCAATATGGAGTCTTCGTGAACCAGTGAAACCAGCGCGGGTCAAGCTTCTGATGGGCGGGAACGAACGTGGGAAATTCGCCGGAAACGTAAGCGCCCCCAAGCGCCTCGGGAACGACGGCGACGCTGCCGTTTCGCGCCCAGATTTTGTTTACAACGATGTCCCCACCTTCGACTCGCGAAAGCGTCGAGTACTTCGTCTCGCTCCCGTCCATTGGCTCGCGTTCGTAGGCCCCTTGGCCCCAGAGCCTCACTCCGAGCTGTCGATACGCCGTGCCGGGAAGGGGCACCTCCGATCTCTCAACTGGTGAAGCAGTTTCCCTCAGCGGCACCAGCGGCCACGAGTGGCTCATTGCAGACTCCCAGCGAGCACGTGCCCAATCTCAGCCATCAAGACCGCAATTCGCTGCTCCTTCTTCAAAATGTTCTCCACAAGTTGTTCGGGCGGCAGGTGCTCAAGGTCTTGCTTCCGGTTCGGGTTCTTTATGTCCAGGTTGGCGGAGAGCAGATTGCCCTCTGCGTCGAACTTCAGCGCATCAGTGACCGGGACTTTCCAGGCCTGCTCATTGGGTTCGCGCCTGTTCCACCATTCGAGACACCCCGCGAACTCTTCGAACCGCATGGGCCGAGTCTTGGTGTACTGCTTGCGTTCTTCGGGCAAGGGCTGCTCGTAATACCAGATTTCTTTGGTGGGTCCCGTCCGGTCAAAGAAAAGCAGATTGGTCGGAATGCTGGTATAGGGCGCAAAGACGCCGTTGGGTAGCCGAACGATGGTGTGGAGGTTGAACTCTTCCAGCAATTCCTTTTTGATGCGGACGCAGACACCATCGCCAAACAGGACGCCGTTCGGCACCACCATACCGCACCGGCCGGGCTTTGCGCCGCCCACCGGACGCCGCAACCGGCGCATGATGAGCTGAAGAAAGAGCAGGGCCGTTTCCGCCGTCTGCTTGTCCTCGGGGAAGTTGGAAAGAATGCCACGCTCCTCCTCGCCGCCAAAGGGTGGGTTGGTCACGATCACGTCCACGCGGTCGCGGTCGCCGATCTCGCGCAAGGGGAAGCGCAGGGCGTTCTCCGGGTCGATCACCGGGTATTCCAGGCCATGAAGCAAAAGGTTCATTTGGCAGAGCAGATAAGGCAACGGCTTCGGCTCGATGCCGAAAAGCGTTCCCCGCTGCAAGCGGGTGCCTTCTTCGGCAGTCTTGGCTTGGGCTCGGAGGTGCTCGAAAGCCTCCACCAGGAAGCCGCCCGTGCCCGCTGCCGGGTCCAAGACCGTCTCGCCAAGTTGAGGATCAACCGCCGTCACAATGAACTTCACCAAGGGCCGGGGAGTGTAGAACTCGCCGGAGTCGCCGGCCGCATCGCGCATTTCCTTGAGCATCGACTCATAGAGCAGCCCAAGGGTGTGAATCTCGTCCCGCGAGGTGAAGTGAATCTCGTTCACCTTGTTGAGCACGTCGCGCAGCAGGTACCCGCTCACCATGCGGTTGACGGTGCCCTCAAAGACTTTGGCGATCACGTCGCGCCGGTCGCCGTTTGAGCTCTGCAAGCCGCGCAGATAGGCGAACAGCCCCGGCCCGCGTGTGCCGTCCGGGCGGGTGGCCTCGTCCTGGTTGATAAAAGCGAGAAGCTCGGGTCCTGTGATGCCCTCAGCCCGAGCAGCCCAATCCCGCCAGCGGTAGGGCGGCTCAATGGCCGGGCGGAATCGCTTGCCCTCGAGCTTGGCCTCTTCCTCGCGCACATGCTCCATATCGTCTAGGAACTTCAGGAACAAAACCCAGGTAAGCATGGGCAGGCGGTCAAGGTCGCCGGAGAGGCCTTTGTCCTTGCGCATGATGTCGCGGCAGGATTTGATGAGGCTGGCGAGCTGCTGCGCAGTGGATTGCGGTGCTTGAGTTTTCGCCGTTCGGGTTCTTGCCATAAAATCACAATCGCCGAAGTGTCAGCATCTGCAGCGTAGCTGCCTTGGAGTGCGGCGGCTTGACGCCGCCTTTCTTGCTCGTGCTACGTAGCCCAGACTCGCCTCATCGCGAGATTCGAAGGCGGCGTCAAGCCGCCGCACTCCAAGGCGCTTCGCGCGCTCAGTCGGGATCAGGTTTCCACTCGACCTCAAAGTCATCGGGCACGTGGAGGCGCTCACTGCCAAACTTCATGATGGTTTTGTGGAATGACGCTGTCGCTCGCCGCTGGAACCGACCCGCTGAGCACCACGGGTAAAGCGATGGCTCCCGGACTAGACCGTGATGAACGGCGTTGCGATGCACGTAACTCAGCCGGGCGAAATATGACCGCTGATAGGTGAGGTGCGTGTCCCAGTATTGGTACCACACTCGGCGCGCCGCAGTTCCGTCCCATTCGTTTGCCGCCTTCGAGGTCTGAGAATGCAGTTCGTTGAGCATGGTGGGCAGAGTGCCTGGCTGAGGAGGCGAAAGGGCAACGAAGTGATAATGGTTGGAGAAGACTGCCCAGGCTTGGAGCTGCCATTCGTACTTCGTCGCCGTCCTCAGGAGCTTATCGCACAAGAGTTGCAGGCGGCGGTTGCCCCGAAAGTGATGTTGTTTCAAGTAGGTTCCGCAGGTCACCATGTACGCTCCGCCTTCCGTAAGCCGATGAACCGGACTATGTGGCCAGTCAACCATGGTCCGCTGCGCGAAGCGCCTTGGAGTGCGGCGGCTTGACGCCGCCTTTCTTGCTCTCCCTACGTAATCCTAGTCGTCGGTGTCAGATTTCAAGGCGGCGTCAAGCCGCCGCACTCCAAGGCGCTTCGCGCAGTGTCAAACCTAGGGGGCGTACAAGAGTGTTTGCATCTCAGTGACCGCGCCCCGCAGATTCTCCGAGCCGTTGAAAAGGCCGGCGATTTCAAGCACGGTGCCCCGTTCCGAGATTGGTGGCACCTTGAGAATATCTGGGATTTTGAACTCTGCTGTCCCATACTCAACGTACTTCTCCAGAATATCATTGAGAACCTCCCGTGCCGGTTCGCTGTAACGCTCGAAAAAGTCCTTTTTCTCACGCCGTAGGCGCTCCGCCCGCTCCCGCCGCGTGCGAAGCGGCGCGCTGAAAGCGACGTTGCACAGCACGTCGAACGGGTCGGCGTCCGGTTGTTTGGACGCTTCCATCAGTTCCTCCAGCGAGATGCCGTGCTGCTCCAGGGACTCGATAATGGCAGCGCGCTCCTGGGCGTTCGACCACCGGGAGCGAAGCTCGGCGGCGGTAGTATACATGCTGCGGACCTTCTCCGCCGTATAATCCGTGAGCCTCACCACGCGCAGTTGCTTTCCGTCCGCGTCCATTTCGTGCACGATGTGGGCGGCGATTTCCACGTGACCACCGTTGACGTAGTACTTGCGGCGGGGCGGCTCGACGCCATCGTCCGGAGGCAATTCCGGCGGAAGCTCATCAACGGCGGCATGGTCCTCTCCCTCTTCCGTAATGACCTCGGGTTCGCCAACGGTTTCGCCCAACCCGTTCATTTCCTCTTCGGTGAGCAGGGCGGGGTCGCCGTCGAAGTCGGGGTCGGCAAAAAGCCGGGTGGCGCTGCCGGTGTAGTCGAGGATGTTGAAATAGAATTTCCCGTAATCGTCGCGGACGCGCGTGCCGCGGCCAATGATCTGCTTGAACTCCGTCATGGAATTAATCACGCGCGCAATCACAATGTTCTTGCAGGTAGGCACATCGACGCCAGTGGTCAAGAGCTGAGAGGTCGTCACCAGCGTCGGCACGGTGGTCTCTAGCTCCATGAAGCGGTCGAGATGCCCACGCCCGACCTTGCCCTCATCGGCGACAATTCGGACCACATAGTTCGGGTTTTTCCCGGCGAGATCAAGGTTGCAGTTGTTCAGCGCCCATCGCATGTCCTCGGCGTGTTCCTGGTCTACGCAGAAAACGATGGTCTTGCCCCAGCGGTCCGTCTTGTGGAGAAACTCGGTGAGATTGTAGGCGATGGCTTCGGTGCGCCGCTTGAGAGACAGGCTGCGCTCAAAATCGCGGGTCCCGTATTCCCCGTCAGGGATTTCGCGGCCATAACGGTCAAGCTCGCCCTTGGTGGGACGCCAGCCCGCCGCGTCCACGGTGGTCACGATGCGGTGGACGCGGTAAGGGGCAAGAAAGCCATCGTCAATGCCCTGGCGCAGGCTGTAAGTGTAAAGCGGGTTGCCGAAATACTTGTAAGTGTCGCGGTTGTCTTCGCGGAGCGGCGTGGCCGTCATGCCGAGCTTGTAGGCGGGCTCGAAGTAGTCCAGGATCTCGCGCCAGTTGCTTTCATCGCGGGCGCTGCCGCGGTGGCATTCGTCAACGATAACCAGGTCAAAAAAGTCGTAGGGAAAGTAACGGAAAAGTCCCGCTGCGTTTTCGCTGCCGGCGATGGCCTGGTAAGTGGAAAAATACATTTCCCGGCTCTGGATGGCCTCGCCTTCGATCTTCCAGCGGGCGTCCCCAAAGGGCGTGAAAATGTTGTCCTTCGGATTGTCCACCAGGACGTTGCGATCCGCCAGGTAGAGGATGCGCGGGCGCCGATACGCGCCGGTGCGGTTCCAGCGCGAGTTCCAGAGTTTCCAGCAAATCTGAAAAGCAACGATGGTCTTGCCCGTGCCCGTGGCGAGAGTCAGCAGGATGCGCGGCTTCCCTTGCAGGATGGCCTGGACCGCCCGGTTGATGGCGATCTCCTGGTAGTAACGGGGAGACTTGCCGGAAAGGTGGTAGTAGGGGGTGAGCAGCCGGGCGGCGACTTCGTCCGAGATGCCTTCTTGGCTGCGCAGGCGGCCCCACAGGTCGGCTGGCGAGGGAAAAGCCTCAAGCTCGGTGTCGGCGCCCGTCAGGAAGTCGTGCTCGACGATGCCTTCGCCATTGGTTGCATACGCGAACTTAAGCCCAAGGATGTCCGCGTACTCTTTGGCCTGCTGAAGCCCGTCCGCCGCAGCCCGGTAGGCTGCCTTGGCCTCAACGACCGCGAGCGTGAAATCCCGGGAGTAGCGGAGCAGATAGTCCGCCCGCTTCTGCGGCCGCCGCGTTACCCTGGTGCCGGCGACGACGATGCGACCGTCCGTAAACGTCTTCTGCTCGCTGATCTGGTCCTCCGTCCAGCCCGCCGCATGAAGCTTAGGGACGACGTATCGGCGACAGGTGTCGGCTTCGTTCAAGGTTGTCATCGGCAAGCTCGATCAGGGCGCTGGGGACCGTGGGGCAGTATCCTTGCCACCCGATCTTGGGGGTCTATGATAGCAGGAATGCCGCTTTGGATGTCTGCTTTGAGGAGGAAGGGTACTTTGATCCTTCATTCCGAGACCGCGAAGAAGGCCGGACGCTGGGGCTACAGTGGCACTACCAACAGGCCAGGGATGCGCTGGAAGTGGCGAACGTTGACCACGGCTCTGCTGTTCTCCGTCGAGCTTGCCGGCCAGCAGCGCGACGCTGAGGTATTCGAAGAATCCTCTTCTGCCGAGCAGGCCGGCCGTTATGAACGGGTTCCGGGACTCGGGGTTCGGGGTTCGCAGAAAGCCACCCGACTGGACTTGCTTCCCTTCTGATTATCCAATAAGATTATCTCGCGATGTCAATCTCGAAGACGACTTTTCCCAACCCGCTTGTGGTCGAGGTGAGTGCCGACGACTTGGCGCGGCAAGCGGAATCGAATCTCCGGTTTCTTCAGGAAAAGCTCAACCGCGCTCCCAAAGAAGTCGCGGATACGGTTCTTATCGATCCTACCGTGATGCACGGGAATCCGGTGGTAAAAGGCACCCGAATCCCTCTGTACCAGATTGTGGAAGAGCTCGCCGACGGTACCCCCCTGGAATCGCTTACCGAAGGATATCCGTCACTGGACCCGGACAAGATCCGGCTCGCATTGGACTTCGTCGCCCACCTCCTGCGAATCTACGATGAAAGAGTTTCTGATCGATGAAGATGTAGATCAGAAAGCCGTCAGTTAATCGGGAAGGAGCAAGTGGAGTTCTAAGTGTCTCCGCGCACTCTGCTCTGCCTGGAGCTTTTTCCACTCGGCAAAATGCTGTTGGGCCTCGCCGTTCTTCCCGAGGAGTTGAAATAACAGGTACAATTGGTAGTGGGCCTGCCCCGAGCTTGAATCGAGCGCGATCGCACGTTCGAGATACTCTTGGGCTTCTTCATAGTGGTGTCCGGTCATGAGGATGGTTCCCAATCTAACATACGAGGGCGCATACCGCGGATGGCTTTTGACCAGGCTGCGAAGCAACGCCTCTGCTTCATGATTCTGGCCGAGGTGGCTGTAAGTGAGGCTCAAGTAGTACGGGGCCGCGACTTGGTCGGGTTGCTCCTCGAGGCTTCGTTTCAATGCAGATTCAGCCTCTGTGTACTTGCCCTGCAGGTAGTACACAGTTCCGACCGCATAAGTCAAAACGGGATCCCGGGGGTGCTTTTGCAAAAGCCCCTCGAAGATCGAGGCGGCTTGGGGGAGATTTTGCCGAGCGACATTGGCGGAGCCAAAGACATAGACGTAGCGGTCGTCGTCAGGCTTCAGCGAAACAGCTTTGCCAAGGGCAGACAGAGCATCCTCAATTAAGTCTCGCTTGAGGCAGATTTTCCCGAACTCAAACAGGATTTCAGGATTTTCCGGCTCCAGTTGTTTCGCCTTGAGGAGATACGCCAACGCTTTTTCAGTATTTCCTTGCCGCTGGGAAACTTCAGCCACTCCCTGATCGCAGGCCGCACAGGCGGGATTCAAGCTTAGGGCGAGTTCAAAGTTCCGCTCGGCTCGGTCCAAATCTTCCAGTGCCAGATGAATCTTTCCAAGGCTCCAAGCGAGCGTCCAGGAAACGTGCCCTGCGTTTCTTGATTCAACGGCTTCGACCACCGCTTTGGCTTCGGAGGTCATCCCGTAGCTCATCAAGAGCTGACCAAATTCGAGGGATGTTTCATCAGAGGGACCAGGCAAACTTTGCCAGGCATGAACTACTCCGATCAGCTCTTCCTTCTGTTTGAGAGCTCCGTAGTCTGCGGCCAGAATGAGAAGACCGTCGTCGGATTTGAGTAGTTGCGCGACAATCGGCCGCGCAATGTCGAGGGACTTCTGATAGTGATGAAGGGAAGCCTCGAGCTTGGCCAAGTCGTACCGGGCTTGGTTGTTCGAGGGATCGAGCTTCAGGGCTCTTTCGAAGCTTTCGCTCGCCAAGTCGGGCTTATTTTGAAGCACGTAAGAGTCTCCGAGCGTCGTCCACGTGCCCGATAAATGAGGATTCAGCTCAAGGGCCTTGGTGAGAAACTGCGTGCTCTCCTGATACTTGCCTTCCTCCATGCGAATCGTCCCGAGCATTGCCAGTGCCAGCGCCCGCGTACCGGGATCCCCCATGGCCAGGCGCGCTTCGCGTTCCGCTTTTTCCTTTTGTCCCTGGCTCAGTAACTGTGCAGCAGCCGTGATGTGATTGAGTTGAGCAAAAACGATACCCGCCGTGATCCAGTAGCTCAGCAGCAGCCCACAGCAAACGAGGGCCCGCCGGGTACGGGAAGCAGCGCTTGCGACAACGTCTGTCTTCGTGTCATCCATGATTCATCTAGGAAGAACCGCCTTGTCCCTCACGCCGGACCAAATCGTCCCAGGTCAGGCGGAATCCCGACAACCGCACGAGTCGAAAGAAAAGGAAGACGCTACCTTTGGGAAAGCCTTTCTTTTCGGATAATTCCCCGGCCCTCTTGAACGTGGACGAGTTGGTTGGCTTCGATGTTCTCGAGCCGTTCCGCCAGTCCGGAAGGCCAGCGAATTTCAATCGAGTCCACCTGTTTTGCGCGGCCAAGCCCGAAATGAAGCCGAAAATCGTTTTGGGAGAGGTAACTGGCCCCGCTCATCACTTCGTCAGTCTGGGTGTGACTTCCGGTTACGATTTTGACGCGCGCTCCAATCGCGCTTCGATTGGACTTGACGCCGATGCACTTGACTTTGATCCAATTATGTTCCGTCGTGCAATCATTGCGCAGCAGCGACGGAGGCTCGTTCATATTGATAACCACGACGTCGACGTCGCCGTCGTTATCGTAATCCCCAAAGGCACATCCGCGGCTGGTATGAGGTTGAATGGCACCAGGCCCGGCTCGTGGCGCTACATTCTCGAATCTCCCGTTCCCTGTGTTCCGATAAACGACCGGGGGCGACGCATAGTTTGCCATGAGGCCGCGGCCCGAGATCTCCGGGTAGACGTGTCCGGTAGAAATGAAGATGTCGCGCCAGCCATCGTTGTCGAAGTCCTGGAATCCCGCTCCCCAACCGACATTTGCCGTTGCTGCTGCAAGGCCGGCTTGATAAACCGCGTCGTAAAAAGTGCCATCGTGATTGTTGTGGTATAGGCTGACATTTTCACCGGCGAAATTGGGCTTCAATATATCGAGCCAGCCATCGCAATCGTAGTCTGCCACCGCAACTCCCATCCCGCCTTGGGTACTTCCGTTCGCATTGAGGGCGCAGCCAGCGGGCGTGCCGATTTCCGTGAACGTCCCGTCGTGGTTGTTGTGGTACAAGAGGCTCCGCGATTCGTCACAGGCAACGTAAATGTCGGGCCAGCCGTCGTTATCGAAATCCGCCGCCGCAGCTCCCATCCCGTAGGAGCCCGCCGGAATCCAGTTGTCGTGGACAACATAGGGGTCCGCCAGCCCGCGCGGAGTGCTCACACCGGATGCTTCTGAGACATCCTCAAATGTGCCGTCTCCCCGGTTATAATAGAGGATATTCGTTCCCCCGCCCAAACCTTGAGGTCCACAAGCAACGGATACACCGTAATACTTACAGAGTGGATCAGCGCCAGGCGCGGGGACGATGTTCGGGTCGAAGTTCACATAGTTCGCCACAAACAGATCGAGGTGCCCATCAAGGTCGTAGTCCAGAAAGCAGCACGCGACATTCCACCGCACATGCGGACCGCGCTGGATAAGGCCTGCCTTCTCGGTCACATCAGTGAAAGTACCATCACCGTTGTTGTGGTAAAGAACATTCTGGCCCCAATAGGTTACGAATAAATCGTCAAAGCCGTCGTTGTCGTAATCACCCAAGCAGCAACCCTGCCCCCAGCCTGTCCGGACCAAACCTGCCTTCCGGGTGACATCTGTGAAAGTTCCGTCGCGATTGTTGTGGAAGAGGAAATTGGAGGGTGGTGGGCCCGGGGAAGGCACGTCAAATGCAGTTCCATTCACCATGAAAATGTCCACCCAACCATCGTTGTCATAGTCAAAAAACGCTGCGCCACATCCCATCTCTTCGACGAGGTAGCGCTTCGTCATCTTGCCCCCGGTGACGTTCGTAGCCTGGCCGAGTCCTGCGTGCGTGGCTACGTCTGTGAGGCGAAACCCCAACCTGCCCGCCGAAAGCTGCGGGGGCGAACTCCGCATCTTTGGCCTTTGACCCGCTACCGCACTCTGAGGTTCCGGGGCGAGAACGGAGGTCGGCACAAACGCGCCGAGGCGCCCAAGAGTTCGGAGAAATTCGCGCCGCGACTTCAAAAGGCCGCTTTGCCATTCAGTGTTCATTATCGTGCGCTGGTGGGGCTTGGGGAACGTCCAGTTCGTGGCTGGCGTCTCGCCAGAGTTTCGCCATGGCGTTCTCGTCCTTGTGGATCTCCTCGAACCGTTTGAGAGCCGCCTCACTTTCCGGGATTTTCCCGAGCCTCCGCAGGACCTTACTGAGAAGGTAGAAATATTCGGGCGTGCTGGAATTAATCGCGATGGCCTTTTGAACTTCGTCCGTGGCCTTCTGCCAATCGCCTTCAGTTTGATACGCCTTGGCGAGATCATAGTAGGCAAGATCGCACTGCGAATCGATCAATAGGGCCTTCTGTGCGAACTCAATCGCAAGCGCGGGCTCTCGCTGCCGGTTGTAATGGGCGCTGAGATATTCGTCCGGGTATGGTGAGTTCAAATGTTGCGCCTCATTCATTTGGGCGGCCGTTGTGTAGTCCTTAACGGCCTCATCGTTCTTCCCCAGGGTTTCCATAACCAGACCGAGATTGTTGTATGCTTTCATGTAAGCAGGATCGAGCTGGATGGCGCTCTGGAATTCATCTTGGGCCATAGCGAAAACCTGCCTCGTGTAATAAACTCGACCGAGGAAGTAGTGAATTTCAGGCGAGTTCGGCTCCAGTTGTGCGGCGGCCCGCAATTCCACTTCCGCCAAATCGTAACGACCCACGAAGGTGCAGACCAATCCGAGGATCTTGTGCGCCTGGGCGTCCTTGTCGTCAAGCTGTAGCGACCTGGACAGCTCGCGGACCGCACCTCCGATCTGGTGAGTGCGGAAAAAGACATAACCAAGATCATAGTGTGCCTTGGCCGAGCCGTCGTGATCTTGAAGGTGGTGCTCCAGGGCGGGGATGGCTTGTTGATACTGGCCCTGCTCAATGAGGTTCTCTAACGGCTTGAGGGTATCCTCGTTCGCAGTTTGAGGACTATCAGAGGAGCGAGCAGCGGGGCTACTCGCTCCCTTGTCCTGATTGGACGCATTCTTCTGCGAGCGGAGAGAAGGCGGAGTAACCGCAAAGATGAGCAGCAAACAAGCAATTCGCCCAGCCGGCCTGAGGGCGGAGGGTCCCGCACTGCCCGGGCAGGGCAGTGTCAGCGCCCGGTTAGGGTCCCTACCAGGTGCTCCCAAGGACCTTGCAGTTCCCACTCTAGTCATTCTCTTCAACCGTAGCGAGACCTAATGCTGTGTGCTCCCCTTCAGCGCGTTCAGTTGCTTGAGCGTGGCCGTCAGGTTCTCTTTCGCTTCGACGTATTGGGGATTGAGTTTGAGAGCCTGCTGAAACGTTGTGACGGCCTTCTCCGTCTCGCCCTTTCGGGCGAGCGCCATCCCGAGGTAGTTGTAAGCCTCGGGCCATGACGGTCGCAAGCGGATGGCCGCCTCGAACTGCTGGATTGACCCATCGAGGTCAGCTTCCTCAAGTAAGATCTTCGCCAAGGCGTATCGTGCCTCAGAATCACCAGGCCTCAAGCGCACCGCCTCCCGCAATTCTCGAACGGCCCCTTCTGAGTCTTCCTTGGTGAGCAGAGCTTCGGCGAGTTCCTTATGAGCGCTCGCGGAATCCGGCTCCAATCGGGTGACCGTCTGGAAATGCTCAATGGCGGCATCGGTCTTCCCCATGGCCAATTCTTCTTCCGCCTGGCTAAACTGGGAATCGGCAAACTGCGTCTTAGTCTTCGTGGCGGTGAGCTTTTGGGCAAGCTGAAACTGCTTGGCAGCTTCCTCGGTTTGCCCCATGCGTCCCAGGGCCAGGCCCATCTGATAGTAGGCATCCCCCCGTTGTGGATCGAGTCTGATAGCTTCACGGAGGTGTACGACTGCCTCTTTCAGATTCTTCTGGTCAACGAGCATCTTGCCCAGTGTGTACTGCGCATCCGCGGCCTGGGGGTCTATCTCCACGACCTTGCGGAGCTCTGAGATTTCCTGCTCGACCTTTCCCTGGCGGCCGTAGGCAACGCCCAGATTGTAGTGGGTGCTGACCATGGTAGGATCGAGTTTCAACGCGGCTTGAAGTTCCTTAACCGCCTCATCGAGGTCCGTCTCAGTCAAAACGGCTCCGAGATTGGCATGAGCTTCTGTATAGTCGGGTTTCTCCTGGATGGCCTTGCGAAATTCCTCAATGGCTTGATTGCCTTGATCGGCTTGTACATACAGTAATCCCAGGGCGTTATGGGCTTCGTAGAAATCAGGTGCTTCTCGAATCGCGGTCTGGAACTCTTTCATGACCGTCTCTTTGTTGGCACCGTCCACCCCAAGCAGGCGGCCAAGCACGAAATGTACCTCCGGGAGGTCATCCTTCCCCTGGGCGAACTGCTTGAGCTGGGAGACTGCTTCCGTCAGATCGGGTTGGCCCGAGCTGGCCTGCGTGTCCAACCGAAGAGCCGCCTCGAATTGATGAAGAGCCGGACCGAGCTTGCCCATCTTCAGCAGGACGACTGCCTGATCCATATAGGCAGAGAAGTCATTCGCGTCGAGAGCCAGCGCACAGGCCAAGCTGTCCAGGGCAGGCCCATCATCGCCGAGATCCTTCAGGCTCATGCCCAGAAACGCATACGCCGCGCCCGAAGCTGGATCCAGTTCGACGGCCTGCTTCAATTGGGTGACGGCGTCTGTTCTCTGGCCTCCATACCATAAGGCAACGCCGAAATTATAGTGCGCCGCGGAAGATTGCGGGTCCAGCGCCACGGCTTGATTCAGTTCCTTGATAGCTTCGGGCAGCTTGCCTTGCTGGCCGAGGATGAATCCGAGCAGGTTGTGGGCTCCGGCGTAGCCGGGGTCGGCCTGCAGCGCCGCGCCGAGCAGTTGGGCGGCTCCCTCCAAGTCTCCTTCGACGAGTTTCCGGCCTGCCTGATCGTAGAGCTTCTGAGCGTCTGGATTGGCAGGGGCAGGGGAAACATGCGGTGATTTGGGGGAGGCAAGCTGCTTCAGAACCGAACCAAGCGAGTAATAGCCTTCGCTCATCTGCGGCGCCAAGCGAAGGCTCGCCTCCAGGCATCGCACCGCTTTCTCCAAGTCGCCCATCTGCCGGTAAGTTTGGGCCTCCTCGTATTCGGTACGATAGGCAACGGCATCCGGGGGATGGAGTGCCAGGACCCGCTCCAACTGTACCAGCGCGCCTTTGGGGTCGCCTCTGGCGCGCATTACCAGGCCCATGTTGAGATGGGCCTCGAAGCTCGCCGGACGCAGGGCCAGGGCCTTCCGAAGAGCCGCGTAGCCGGCGTTAAAATCCCCCACGCTGGCTAGCGTTGAGCCGAGATTGTTGTACGCACGGAAATAATCCGGCTTCAGTTCAACGGCTCTTCGATATTCTGCAATTCCAGCGGCTATTTCATTGTTCTGAACATAGGCGTTGCCAAGACCGTTATGAGCCTCAGCAGACTTGGGATTGTTTTTCAGAACCGTCTGGTATTCGCCGATGGCTTCCTTGATTTGGCCGCTCTCCTCCAAGGCGAGCGCCAGCGCCAGGCGCGCTTCTTCAAAATCGGGCTTGAGTTCGACGGCAGCCTTCAACTCCCTCGTCGCATCCTCCAAATGCTGAGATTCGGCGGCAAGGAGGCCGAGGTAATAGTGGGCCTGCACGTTATTGGCGTCGAGTCGGATAGCCTCATTGAAAGCCGCCTCGGCGTCCTTTCCATTTCCCAATCTGGTCAGCGCTACACCCAATCCACCATAAGCCTGACTGTTCTTGGGGTCATTGCGGATAGCTTGCTGGAAGTCCGCCGCCGCTTGCTTCCACTTCTGCTGGGTCAGCAGCAGAACTCCCTGACTGTAGGGATCGGCGCTCGGTTTCGTTTCCGGTCCGGCCGGAAAGGTTAGTGTTGTAGGCCATGACGAAAGCAGAAAAAGGATGGAACCGACGAAAGCGGCCTGAGGCCGACGGCGTCCGCGCGTCCTGCCGGCCCTCTGGGTGTCGCTGCGCTGGGATCTTCCGTTCATTAAGGCCCTTCTCTTAATCTCCTCTTGGGCCGGCGCGTTCTGTCGTCTTCGCCAGCGTCATCGATTTTCTCAAGTATACACCCGCTCGCGTCGCACACGGCTCAAAGAACTGCCTGTTCTGCGCGCCGCATGATCCGCCTGCAATTGACCGCCCTTCTCCAGTTCGCGGTTCACAAACCAGAAGACACACCGTCCCTTGCCCGCATGGTGCGTCGCCGCGCTGAAGCGCGAAACGCATCTTCATGGAGTGATCACCGCGTGCGTCTGAAAGAGCTTGAATCGCGAATAGTGATGAGTGTTTCGGATGAATACATCGTGATAGTGAACCAGCACCTTTACCTCGTTGGGCAACCAGAGAGCATTCTCCAGACCGGCAGGCAGAACGGGGACGTAATTCACGGTCGTGTTCTCGCTTTCAAGTCCGATATCCTTTCGGGGAGCGAGAAGCCAAGTCTCTAGCTTTTGGATATGAAATGATCTCTCGTCGATCCATGCAAGCCCTTGCACGAGAATCACGGCCGAATGCTTGCCTGCCTCAAAGGTGGTGAAGTTTCGGACGACGTCAGGCTTCTGGGCGAAGCCCACGACATAGCAAAGCTGCTTTCGAACGGATTCCTCCCCGAAGTATCGAAAGCGGCTCTCGGCCTGATTGGATGAGGTGAGGTATGCCCAGCTACCGGTAAAGTTAGTCGTGATCAGTCGAAGGTCGGCCAGGCTTCCGAGGTCAATGGGGTTCCCCTTGGGGTTGGTGCGGTACTCTTTAAACATCAGAGGATCTCCGACCGGCCTGGGGATGATGATGTAAAGGAAATGGTGAGCCACTTCGTTCGGACCCATCTCGCGCCAGGTGGCGAAGGGACTACCCGCGGTCCACTCTGAGTACACCTTTTCGTCACAGGCGATATTACGGAATTCGGCGATCATTGCCGCCGCTCTTTCCCCCACATTTTTCAGAATCACCGGCAGCCTGTCTCCCTCCTGGGCCGGTCGCAGTTTGTAAAGGGAAGGAGCCTGTTTGATCTCCCGGGGTGTCCAATCCACGAGGGTCCGGGCATGACTGTAGGTTTCAAGTTCCTCCTTGCTGACGCGAAGCGGCGGCTCCGCCGATTGCGGTGAATTGGCGGCGGGATGTGCCGCGGTCCTGACTCCGAGGACAAGGGCCGCTGCCAAGATAATTGAAATCACCGGCACCCCGAACTTCATCAGCGCAGTATTCGCCTGGTCGGCCCGCGAGTCAAGATGGAACGTGGTCGTCTGGTCGATGCGCTGCCAGCCAGGGTGGCCGCGCAACTTCTCAGATGCCTCCCTCGATCACTCAGCTTCCCTGCCTTGACGATCCGGCGTTGATCTTAACGGAGTTCTTTTATGCTCTGATTGGCGTACATCTCAATCACTGTTCCTTTACCTAATTCCGCCGCCTTCGAAAAGGCTTCGATCGCTTCCTGCTTTTTCCCGGCGCTGGAATAGACTTCTCCCAGGCGAAAGTAGAGGGAAGCCTTGGGAGGTTGGGAAGAGGATATGGCCTTCTTGAATTCTTCGACGGCCACGTCGTATTTGTCTTGCAGCATGGCGACCGAGCCGAGGGCGGCATGCGCGCCGGACGCGATGCCGGCCTTTCGCGCCTCCAATTGTTCGGGCGT
Organism: Terriglobia bacterium; assembly: GCA_035315065.1. GTDB lineage: Bacteria > Acidobacteriota > Terriglobia > UBA7540 > UBA7540 > DATFYM01. The sequence continues at coordinate 10,857 of DATFYM010000251.1, read as the reverse complement.
CTCATCGGACCTGATCGGCAGCTTGGGCAAGAGGTCAAGCGCCCGCTGCGCGTCGGCCTGCGCTTCTTGGAGGGCTTTCGCGCTGTTGTCGCCGGCGTTGCGCACCATGCTGGGCTCGGAAAGCGCAGCGGCTACAATGAGCAGGCTATAAGTATTATCGGCATCAAGCTCGAGGCTTTTCTGGGCCGTTTTCACCGCGTTGGGAAAATCGCCTTTTCGTTGGAAGGCGGCCGCCGCCTGCGTGAAGACGTAAGACAACAGCTCGCTTTTGGGAAAGGTCTGAGCAAATTCCATGGCCATGCGAATTTTGGTGTCCGGATCGGAGGTCTCCTCCAGGGTCTTATAGCCCATCGCTTCCTTGTAGGTGGAGGTCAGGGGGGCACCGGTCGCACTCACAACGACCGCACCTTTGAAATTCCGAACCGTCGGACCTGCTGCCCAGATGGCCTGGAGAATGTCGTCATTCGCCCCCGCTTTGCGCATCTTCTTCTCGATGTCGCGATTGAGGTCGAAATCGACACCCTGGTCGTGTAGAGTCTTTTCCACGAGATCCGGTTGTTGCTTATCCTGCTTGATCAAGCGGTAGACGTCATCTTGATTCAGCAGATGCTGCGCGGTTTCCTGGCCCGGCAGCATCCCCGCTGCCATGGTCAGGAAAACAAGTAGGCTCACCAGCCTTTGCCACATGTCATACCTCGCATCCCAGGTACTCTTACTCAGCCGCCCTCGTATTGAAAGGCGGCCGCCAATGCGCGAAGAGCAGCTACCCATCCAATAGCGAATCCCTTAAACATCACCTCTACTGCGGCGTTGCCGGCTTAGGTTCCGACTGGCGCATCGAGTCCACATGCTGAAGCAAGGATCGGGTCTGGCCCGCCAGCGGCCCGTCGGGAGCGATCCGCAGATAGGTCTGCATTTCGGTGTAAGCCTGGTCGTACTCCTTTTGCTGCAAATAGGCGTCGGCAAGGCGGACATGAACTTCCGGGGGCACAGCGCTGCTCAAAGACTCGGCTTTCAGGTATTCCTGTTCGGCCTCCTGGTACTTGCCCAAGCCTTGGTGCGCGTCACCCAGCCGGTAGTAAAGTTGCCAGTCGCTCTGCGCCACCCGCAACCCCTGTTGCAGAATGGACTCGCTTTCCGAATACTTTCTCTCTACATCCAGAAGGATCCCCAGTTGAATATAGGGTTCCAGAAACTCCCCGTCGCAGTGAATGGACTTTTGGAATGAAGTTTCCGCCGAAGAGAGCTCCCCTTGCATGCTGAGAACCACTCCCAGCTCGGTGAGCGCCCGCGCGTAGCAAGGGTCTTGGTCAATGGCCTTTTCCAAGTGCTTCCGTGCTCCCACCCAGTCCTTAGCTTCCAGCGCATCGTGTCCCTGTAAGTATTCTTTGCGCGCTTTCTTCGGCGCAGCCAGATCCGTCGTGCTCTCCGAAGGCGGTGGAGGAGTCTTTTTCGGCCCCAGTGGAGTTAAGTAGATCGTCGGAAACCGGCTGGCATGATATTGCATGTCCACCTGTGCGGTTCCAGGCTGATACCCCTCAGCGCTGACGATGACCTGGAAGGACTGGCCCTTCAAATCGTAGAAGGCAAATTTGCCCGTCGTTCCTACCATCTGCTGGGCGACCACTACGTTCTCTGCTTCCTCCAGCTTTACCGTGATACCGGAGGGAAGAGCGCCACCATTGGTCACGCGGATTTGCCCTTCAATCGAGTCTTGGCGGTCCTGGCAGCCTCCCAATGCTGCCAGGAGCGCGGCCGCACCCAGAAAAGCCACGATTCTTAGACGCGGCGCGCCAGCGACGCTCGTCAATTTACGCTCCACGGTAACCTCCTCCCGCCACTCCGTCACCCGGCCACGCAGCCAGCCCCGTCCAGGTTCTCGACCACACAGCACTCCCGCGGTCATTGTCCTCCTTACTCTCCTCGATGGTCCGTCAAGCGGGTTCTCTTGGATTCAGAATCCCCAACTACCGGAGCTTCCATATCAAAGCGGCACCGGGTCTTTGCCCCGCACCGTCATTTCCGACGAGGCCGCCGGCGATATGTGGAGCTCACCCCTCGTGCAGAGGGCGGAAGGGCCAAGCTCCGGGTTGACCCCCGTTGACTTTCCCACCACCAGGGTGAGCTTGATGGTATGTTCCACGGCGGCGGCATTCGGGGACGACGAAGCCTCGTGCAGGGCATCGGCGGCTGTCCGCCCCAGAACGTCAGCGTGCATATCGACGGTGGTGAGTCGGGGCACAAAGTACTCCGCCAAGTACGTGTTATCGAAACCGGTCACCGAGATGTCCTCGGGAACCCGCAGTCCGCCCTCGCTGAAAGCGGTGATCAGGCCCACGGCCGTGAGATCGTTCATGGCCACTACGGCCGTCGGGCGTGGGGACATCTCCAAAATGGACCCTCCAGCGGCGCGCCCTCCGTCCAGCCGCTGATTGCCGATCAGAATAGGCCCGGGTTCCAGTTGCAAAGCCTGCATGGACGCGACGTAGTTCTCCTGGCGCGAGAGAATGTTTCGGAAGGCCCGGCGGCCGCCGACAAACGCGATACGGCGGTGACCGAGATGGTAAAGGTGCTCGATCACCTGGCGCATCCCCCGGGCGTAATCCACCTTGATGTTGATGGCCTTTTCGCTGGTGAAATCGAGATCGAAGCAAGCCACCGGAATATCGCGCCGCACGATCTCCTCCAGCCAGGCGGCACTCATCTCCGAGGTCAAGATGGCAACCCCGCGCACCTTCTGCTCCAGCATGCGTTCGGCCGCCCGCGTCATCAGCGCCACGTCGTAGTTGGTCTCACTGACGATCACTTCATACCGCCATTTGCGCACCCGCTCCTCAAAGCTGCGAATGGCCACCGCGAAAAAAGGGTTCTGGATGTCGGAGACGATCACCCCCAGGGTGCGGCTGCTACCGGAGGCGAGGCTGCGGGCGTGTCGGTTGGGGTAGTACTTCAACTGGCGGGCGATGACCAAGACCCGCTCGCGCGTCTTGGGGGTGATGCGTCCGGTGGAGTTGAAGGCATTCGATACGGTGGCCGTCGACACTCCGGCGGCCTTGGCAACATCATGTATTGTCGTGCACTTGGGCTGCATAGCGGGCTTCTCCGCCGCCCACTCGAGGACTCAATCCACCATCGGTGCTGGTTGTCCACAGCGACCCATGTCTTGGAGTCTCAGCGCGATCTGCGATTGCCTACGGAACGCTAGGACGCGCGCCTGACATCAGTAATATCGATGACCGAATCGAGGCAAACTGGTCCTTGACAGTTTCGAATCCGGCGTCGCGTCGGGAGCGGCCGCTCGGAAGCTCATCCCCGCCTTGCCGCCGCGCGTCCGGCGCATTGGCCGAAATCCAGGATTACCCCCCTGGGCTTGCGATTTGATCGCCATTCTTCCCCCGGGTGAAACCCAGCTTGATACTACCCCTTGAGTTTTCGCTCTGTCAAGTTAGGTTTCGGGCATAGGCTACTTTCACAGCTTACCCGAAAAGCCCGCATCCGGCGCCGCACGGATGTCACCTGCTGAGGAGCAACGCCAAGGCGGTCGCGCCGGCGAAACCGGTGCCCGCAAAGTTCACTGCCCCGTTGCTGACCAGTCCTCGCCTCTCGATTGTAGCACCGAGCAGGCTATCGAGAAGATTTCCGGCAATTGCCGCCCCGAGCGCCACGGCGGCCCCGGCAATCCCACAAAGCCCCAAGGCGAAGCCGAGCGCGACTACCGCCGCCGCCGCCGCCAGTCCCGCCAGGGAGCCGGCCAGCGAAACGGCGCCGTTCTCGCCGGCCTGGACGGGCTTGAAGCTGGTGATCAGGTAAGCTCGCGCGGAGCGCCATTGGCCGATCTCACTCGAAACGGTGTCGCCGGCGGCTTCCGCGAAGGCGGCGACCAGCGCCACCAGGAACGCCCTCTCGTGATGGGTTGTAATTACCAGGATCGAGAAGAAAGCGCCGGGCAACAGGTTAGCCACCGCCTCGCGCCAGCTTCGCGCTCCACCGCGCCGCTCGGCGATGCCGCGCGCGGCCTTGGTGTTGTACCCGAGGCGCGTGGCGGCCGAACCGAGCACGAAGAAGGCGAGCAGCAACAGAAAGCTCTTCCATCCCCATCCGAGATAGACCATCACGCCGAGCAGGAACCCCGCAATAGCGCCTGAACGGGTGATGGTCCTGAGTGCGAGTGCTGCCAGCGCGAACGCCAGATTGATGGCGACGGCCAGGATAATCCGGCGGCCGAGGTAGGGAAGGTTGCTGTCCAAGGCCGAGCGCTCAACCAGGTAAGCGCAAAACATGAAAGCGCCGCAGACAATCGGTACGGTGAAGTTATCGTCGAGCCGGGTGACGCCGGCGGGCAAGCTCTCCACCACGGCGCCCACGAGGGCCGTCGCCGCCGACACCAGAAGCACCTGGCGCGACCCCAGTGACGCGGGCGACCACTTCACCCACATCGTCAGCAAGTAAGCGCCGAGCGTCCCCGCCGCCACGAAAGTGGCAAAGCCTGACCAGCTTTTCCCTGCGTTGTAGCGCAGCGCTGGACCATCGAGCGCCTGGCCCGCCACGCCAGCCAACCCGTCGCCCAAGGCCACGATCGCCCACACAGCGGCAGCAACGTACAAACTATGGCGATAAAGGAGAATCAGCAACAGCACCGAGGCGGAGTAGGTTACGATACCCATCCATGCTGTTGTAGCGCCGCCCTTCGGTGGGGAGTCGGGAGTCGGGAGTCGGGAGTCGGGAACTACCCCGAACCCCGCGTCCAGCCGCGGCAGAATGAAAAGGCTGAAGAGCAGGGCGAGCAGGGCACAGCCTACCGCTTGGGGCCACGTGAGCACCGGCAACAGAAGGGCTAGGCCCAGCATCGCGATTTGGACAATCCTGGGCGTCGAGAAACGGCGGCGGGGCACAGCAGCGTTGATGGCGGAAGCAAGGTGCATAGCGCGTCTGCGATTTTGGGCCTTTCGGGGCGTACGGGCAAGCCCAAAAAATCGGCTGCGGGTCCAGCCGAACCCATACTGTTTCGTAGAATTCCCAGGGGGCCTTCCAACGCAGAGACACCGAGGCGCAGAGAAGAACGAGGAGCGGCAAAGAACATTGGGTGGGGTGCTACTCGCATTGCGGCGAACGGCCGCTTCGTGATTTACTACCAGATGAGGGCCAAGCGAGTCTAGGCAACGCCGGCTCGCTCCTGGTGTCCAATGAGGAGGGCTTAGTAACGCAATGGCGACTATTTTACCCCGCCGCCGGCACCGGCTGGCGCTGAGTAAGCGCACCGCGCAGCTCACGCAGTCGGAGATCCGAGTCATGTCGGTGGAGTGCGCCCGCGTGGGCGGGATCAACCTGGCGCAGGGCGTCTGCGATACGGAGTTGCCGGCGCCGGTGGGCGCGGGCGCCAAGGAGGCCATCGATCAGGGGCGGAACAGCTACACGCGCTACGACGGCGTGGACGAATTGCGCGAGGCCATCGCGGCAAAGCTGAGGACCTACAACGGCATTGTCGCCGACCCTGCCACCCAAATCATCGTCAGCAGCGGATCCACCGGTGCGTTCTATGCCGCGTGCCTGGCCCTGCTGAACCCCGGGGACGAGGTGGTTCTTTTCGAGCCTTACTACGGCTACCATCTGAATACGCTGCTGGCCGTTGACGCGGTGCCCGCCTACGTCACCATGCGGGCGCCCGATTGGACCTTTTCCTCCGACGACCTGGAGCGCGTGGCCACGCCGCGCACCCGCGGCATCCTGGTGAACACGCCCGCCAATCCTTCCGGCAAGGTTTTCTCCCGCGCCGAGCTCGAGTGGGTCCGCGACTTCGCTGTCCGCCACGACCTCTTTGTCTTCACCGACGAGATTTACGAGTACTTCCTCTACGACGGCCGCGAGCACATCAGCCCTGCCACGCTGGCGGGCATGGACGAGCGGACCATTACCATGTCCGGCCTCTCCAAAACGTTCGCCATCACCGGCTGGCGAATCGGCTACACGGCAAGCCACGAGCGGTGGGCGCAGGTGATCGGTTACATGAGCGACCTCGTTTACGTTTGCGCGCCGGCGCCCTTGCAGTGGGGCGCGGCGAAGGGCCTTCGCGATCTCTCGCCCGAGTTCTATCAGCGTCTCGCCGAGGACTACGCGGCCAAGCGCGACCGGCTCTGCGGCGCCCTCGATCGTGCGGGACTGACTCCGTGCTCGCCGCAAGGCGCGTACTACGTCCTCGCCGATGCTTCCCGGCTGCCGGGCGCCACCAGCAAGGAGAAGGCCATGCATCTCCTCGCCCGGGCGAGGGTCGCTACCGTGCCGGGCGAAGCGTTCTATCACGGGTCCGACGGAGACAACCTGATTCGCTTCTGTTACGCCAAGACCGACGACGAACTGGACGAAGCGTGCCGGCGGATCGAAGCATTGACGATTGCTGAATGACGATTGGAGGGAATTTTGGATTTTAGATTTTGGATTTTGGATTGAAGAAAAGAGGAGACCGACCGCTTGCACTTTCGACTTCCTTCTTTTCAATCCAAAATCTAAAATCCAAAATCCAAAATTCCCTCCTATCGTCAATTCCCCAGGGCCTCATTCAGTAGATGGGCGAGCCGGATGCCTGCCTTTTCGATTTGCTCCTCCACCACGGGCAGGGTCGCGTTGACGTAGTCGTCGCCGAGACTCGGGGTTGCTCCCTGCGGCAGCTTGCCATAGGCCACTTTCACGGCCAAAGCGTGAGACTCCAGGGCCCAGTCTTCCACCGAGCCTCGCGCCCACTCCACCCTTTGCTCCGGCGTGATGCGACTCTCGAGCGTGGCAGCCAGTTGCGCGCCCCACTGTTTCTCGCGGCGGATAATGCCGCCGTCCCAGACCGCATGCAGATTGCCGGGCTGGCCGAAGAAGACCACCTGCACCTTGTTGCCGCCCTGATCGTTGTTGTCCGCGCAATGAAGCGGCTGATGCAGGTCGCCGACGAAGTGGACCACGAACTCCAGAGCCTCGCGCCGCAGTGCCGGATCGGCGGACCTGCTCTTCAGCACGGATTCGAACTCCGTAATCTTGGCCAAGACGCAGTTGCCGCCCTGGCATTCGTGTTCCATGTCGATGGCGGATGCCGCCAGCGGAACATCGATGTAGTGCCACGGCCCCGTTTCCGGATGCTCGTCGCGGATGTCGTCGGCCCAGACCGAAACTGCCGCCAGCGTTTCGTGCGGCGTGAGCATGGCCTGCACTCTGTCGCGAGCTGCCGGCGTGAGATTCTTGGCCGCGATCATCGCCACCGCGCGATGCCCTTCCGGTCCCCATCCAAGGGCCGGACCGGCCGTCATCAGCAGCGCGAGCAAAAGCATGGCGTAATCGTGTGGACGGCCGATCGGGTGATGGGAAGCGTCGCCTTCATGGCATGATTGGGCGCACAGGTGGCGATATGCCTGCGAAGAATGCTGTTTCATTCGGAGAGCCCCTTTCCTCACTCGGTTCTCGATTTCAGATTCCGGATTCCGGATTCAAGACCAGAGACTCGAATGGCTTGAGCATCTCATGATTAACCCAATCACTCGATCACGCAATCACTCAATCACGCAATTCACGCAATCACTCGATCACGCAATCACTCGATCACGCAATCACTCAATCGCGCAATCACTCGATCACTCAATGACGGTGCGGTACCTTCGCACTCGGGCGATCAAGTAAACCAGCACCGCCAAATTGACCACCACCACCACGCACCGTACGGCGGTCAGGCGCCGGCTCAGTTCGTAGACTTCGAAGGGCAGAAAAGAGGCAGTGATGATGATCGTGAAGTACTCCGCCCAGCGTTTGCCGAGAGCCAGGCCGGTGCCCTCGGTGAGGAACACCGCCGCGTAGAAGAAAGTCCCAACGCCGATCTCCTCCAGCCGGCGATGGCTGACCCCGAGAAGCCTTTCCAAGAGCCGATGGATAAGCCGGTTGTTGGGGTCCATTCGGAGCGCGTGCACCCAGTGCGAGGCGGTGGTGGCGACGTCGTGATGCAGTAACCTCAGCACACCGAGGCCGGCGGCCAGCAGCAGGACGCCCTTCGCCAGCTTGAAAGCCGCGATCAACAGAATGATGCCGCGGCCCTGTCGGCGTGCCGGGTTGGGAATCTTCACGAGTTCCTCAAGAAGTCGAAAGGCGAAGGTCGAAAGTCAAAAGAAGAAGTCGAGAGTCGAAAGTGAAAAAGGCAAGCCCGGTTCCAGTCCTCGCATGTTTTCAAAAGCATCTTCACTTTCGACTTTCAACTTTCGACTCTCGACTATCTTCTTTCCACTCTCGACTTCTTCCGACTTCTTCTATAATCACAGACTGTCATATCGATTACAACGCCGCTGCAAGAAGTCGAAAGTCGAGAGTTGAAGGTTCAAAGTGAACGAAGCCAAGCCCGGCGCCGGCCTCCGCAAGATTGCAAAGGCGTCCTCCCTTTCGACCTTCGACTTTCGACTTTCGACTTCTTCCAAGGAGCACTGATGCCAGCCAATAAGGAAATCATCGTCGGCGTCGACCTCGGCGGGACCAGCCTCCGCGCCGTGGTCGTCGACCCACACGACCAAACGCTTGCCGAGGTCAAGACTCCGACGCCGGTGGCCGTAGCGCCCGACGTTTTGATCCGCGCCATTGCCCGGACCGTGGACGAAGCGGTGAAAGTTGCGAACCTCACGCGGCGCGCCATTGGCGCGGTGAGCATCGGGGCGCCGGGCTCGGTCGACGCGAAGACCGGTATGGTGAACCGCGCCCCCAATCTGGGCTGGACGGAAGTCCCGCTGAGCCAGAAACTCAAAGCTCTCCTGCACGTGCCCGTGCTGGTGGGCAACGACGTCCACGTGGGCGCGATCGGCGAGTACACGCTGGGAGCCGGCCGCGGAACCGAGTACATGGTCGGAATCTTCATCGGTACAGGAATCGGCGGCGCCATCATCACGCACGGCCAGCTCTACCAGGGAAGCCGCGGCGGGGCGGGCGAATTGGGCCACACGGTGATTGTGGCCGACGGGCCGCTGTGCAGTTGCGGGCATCACGGGTGCGCCGAAGCTGTGGGCAGCCGCACCGCGATGGAACGCGACGTGCGCGCCGCCATCAAGGCCGGCAACAAAAGCGTGGTCCTGAAGATCATGAAGGAGCGCGGCCGGGAGCGCATGACCTCGAGCGTGATGGCCCGCGCGCTCAGGCAGCGAGATCCGGTGATGCAGCAAGTCCTGGCGCGCGCCCAGCACTACCTGGGCATCCTGGTGGCGAACGCGGTCAACGTGTTCGACCCCGAATGCGTGGTGATCGGCGGCGGCATCGCCGATCGTCTGGGCGAGAATTTCGTCGAGCCCATCCGCCGCACCGCTTACCGCTATTTTCTGAGGGCGCGCGACACAGAGCGCGTCAAGATTGTTCCCGGAAGCTTGGGCGACAACGCCGGAGCGCTGGGCGCGGTGGTGCTGGCACGAGAATGGCTGCGGCGGCGCCAGCGGTAGATCAGCCATCCGCCGTCGGCTCTCAGCTTTCAGCAAGAAAGTCGGTTGTCTTGCTGATGGCTGATGGCTGAAACCTGATACCTGATAGCTAGCAGACTGGAATCTGTCCCCTAGCCCCTCATCCCTGTCTTGCTGATAGCTGATGCCTGATCGCTGGTAGCCGATCTTGGAGGATACAAAATGAAACTGTGGAAACGCGCGATCCTCGCCCTCGCTCTCGCGGCAGCCTTGCCGGGAGTGGTCGCGGCCCAGGAAGCGAATCGCACCGCGACCGGCGTGGCCGTCAAGGCCGGCCGTCTGTTGGATGTTCGTTCGGGAAAGTACCTCGACAACCAGATCATTCTGGTCGAGGGAGACCGCGTCAAGGAAATCGGACCCGCCGCCGACCTCGCCAACCGCCTTGCCCCCGGCACGCGTCTCATCGACCTCTCGCACTATACGGTGTTGCCGGGGCTCATCGACGCCCACACGCACCTGACGTTTGCGCCCGGGTCTACGTCGTATCGTGGATTGAGCATCTCGATCCCGCGTGAGGCCCTGGTCGGCGCCCGTAACGCCCGCGCCACGCTCGAAGCCGGCTTCACTACCGTCCGCAATGTGGGGGCGCGCGGCTTTGCAGACGTCGCGTTGCGCGACGCGGTCAACGCCGGCGACGTACCCGGCCCGCGCATCCTGGCGTCCGGACCGGCGCTGTCGATTACCGGCGGCCACGGCGACCTCAACCTTCTGGCGCCGGAGTTTCATGCTTCGTCGGACGGCGTGGCCGACGGCGTGGACGCCGCCACCGCCAAAGTGCGCGAGAACATCAAATATGGCGCCGATTTGATCAAGGTCCTGGCCACCGGCGGCGTGCTTTCCGAGGGCGACAACCCGGCCCTCGAACAGTACAGCCCGGAAGAGATGCGCGCCATTGTGGCTACGGCGCACGGCCTGGGCCGAAAGGTGGCGGCCCACGCCCACGGCGCCCTCGGCATCAAGGACGCGGTGCTGGCCGGGGTCGATTCGATCGAGCACGGGAGCTTCATCAACGAAGAGGACATCGAGTTGATGAAGGAGCACGGGACTTATCTCGTCCCCACGCTCTACCTGATGGACTGGTTTATGGAAAACTATTCGCATCTCGGCCTCACCGAGGGCGTGATCGCCAAGGCCAAGGTGGTGATGCCGGCGGCGCGCCAGAACGTGGGGCGAGCCTTCCAGGAGGGCGTGAAGGTGGCCTTCGGCACCGACGCGGCAGTCTACCCGCACGGCTTGAACGCGCACGAGTTCGCGGTGATGGTGAAGCTCGGCATGACGCCTCTCGCCTCCATTCAGGCGGCCACGATCAACGCCGCCGATCTCCTCGGCTGGCCGGACCGGGTGGGCTCGCTCGATCCCGGCCACTACGCCGACCTGATCGCCGTGGAGGGAGATCCGCTCA
>DATFYM010000250.1:0-12096 GCA_035315065.1 Terriglobia bacterium | reverse complement strand
AGGTCCTTGTGCATGAGCTTGAGAGCGAAGTAGGGCGTGAAGTCACCTTTGAAAATGAAGGGTGCCTTGAAGTCGATCAGCGCTGAGCGCGCCAGGCTCCCCTGAATGACCTCGAACAAAGCCTCCGGCCGGACCCCTGCTTTGGCGGCCATCACAAACCCCTCCGAAAAGATCTCGACCATCGTCGCCTGGATCACGTTCTGCGCCAGCTTGGCCCCCAGGCCTGAGCCGTGCTGACCGCAGTAGATGTGATTCTTCCCCAAGACGCGCAGCACCGGCATCGCTCGATCCAGCGCCTCTCGGTCGCCGCCGATCATGAAGGTCAGCTCACCTTTGGCAGCACCGTGCTTGCTCCCGGTCACCGGCGCATCCAGCCAACTCACCTGATGACCCGCCGCCTTGCACGCCAAGCGACGGCTGACCGCAGGGCTGATGGTGGAGGAGTCCACCACGATGGTGCCGGGGCGAATCGTCTCCAGGACGCCGCCCTTTCCGGTGACCACCTCCTCGACGGCGGCTGAATCGGTGACAATGATGACCACCACGTCAGCATCGCGCGCGGCCTCTGCGGGCGAAGCGGCAACCGTGGCACCCGCCTGCGCGAGCGGCTCAGCCTTGCCGGCGGTGCGATTGAACACCGACACTTTGAATCCGGCCTGCACCAGATTCAGGGCCATCGGCTGGCCCATCAATCCGAGGCCGATGAAACCGATTGATTGCGACATGATGTACTCTCCTAGTCATCCTTCACGCCTTGGCAAAATGGAGCCATTGGACCATTGGGCCATTGACTCATTGCCTCAAAGGAAGATTCTTAAAATGGCTCAATTGGCGCAACTCAGTAGATTCCCTTCACTAACCCGCCGTCCACCGCGATGGAAACGCCGGTGACGTAGCTGGCGCACTCAGAGGCCAGAAAAGCCACGACGTTGGCAAACTCCTCCGGCGTGCCGAGACGCAGCATCGGGATCTGCCGGTTCCACCGCTCGTGGATCCTCTCCGGCGCCGTTCCCTCAGCGTTGGCGAGCTTGGACGCAAGTTCGTCCAGTCGCGCCGTCAGCGTGTAACCGGGACACACGTTGTTCACCAACACGTTGTCTTTGGCGTATTCATTGGAGAGCGTCTTGACCAAACCGCTCACGGCGGAGCGCACCGCGTTAGAAAGGACCAGCCCGTCGATCGGCTGCTTCACAGCCACCGAGGTGATAGCAATGAAGCGGCCCCACTTCCGGCTTTGCATCAGCGGTAGCACTTCGCGGGCGAAATAAACCGTGCTCATCAAGTTCAACTTCACGCCGGCGTCCCAATCGTCGGGGGTGGTCCCGGAAAAGGGCTTGGTGGGAGGGCCCCCGGCGTTGGTCACACAAATGTCGACCCTTCCAAAGCGCTCCGCCGTCGCGGCTACAAAGCGGCGCACCTGCTCGTATTGGGTGACGTCGGCCGTCTGGGCCAGAACCTCGCCTCCGGTCGCCAGGCGAATCTCGTCCGCAGCGGCGGCCAGCGTAGCCTCATTCCGCGCGCACAGCGCCAGCTTCGCTCCGTCTCGCGCCAGCGCCAGCGCCACGGCCTTGCCCAACCCCTGGCTCGACGCCGCCACCACCGCCACGCGATCTTTAAAACCGAGGTCCATTTTGTTCCCTGTCTTGAAACTCAATTCTAAACCAACACTGGGAAGTAGCAAGTGACGAGTGACGACTCACGCCACCCACCACTCGCCACTTGTCACTCGTCACTGTTTTTTTCTGCTGGTAATTCTTCTCGTCCTGATGTATTCAATTGTCGGTCCGCTCGACGAGCGGGAGGTCGGTCGCCAGGCACGCGGCGTGACGTTCACCGCGGTGCCTGCGGCCCGACACCTAGAACCTGGAGGCGCACCATGCGCAAGCCTTACCGGGCCGCACTGGCGGCAACTTTTCTGCTAACGGCTACACCACTTCTGGCGCAGAATCCCTGCCCTGGTTTCAGTGTGGTCGTGAACACGCCTGAGGATCAGTTGATGCTGGCGATCAACGGGGCGGAGAAACCGGAAGACCAGATCGCAGCCCTGGATAAGTTCACTCAGGCCAATCCCGATTCGAAATTCATAAGCTGCGCCAACGTGTACTACACCCTCACCTACGTCAAGCTGGGTAATTTCGACAAGGCGATCGAGTACGGCGAAAAAGACCTGGCGGCCAACTATCAGGATCTCAGCCTGCTGGTCAACTTGATGAAGGCTTACGTCGGCGCCGGCAAGGCGACCGACCAGGCCTTCAACATCATCGCCAACGCTCCGGATCAGATCAAAAAGGAGACGACCCCAGCGCACCCCGCCAACATCAGTGATGCGGATTGGCAAAAGATGCAACAGGATGCCGCCGAGTTGGCGAAAAACTTGACCGACTACATGACCTACGCCTTCTTTCAGCTTCTGCCGGGCGTCACCGATCCGGCCAAGCGCATCACACTGCTCGGCCAGTTCGAGAAAGCCTATCCCGATGCGGACACCCAGTATGCCGGCCAGATCAACTACCAGTACTTCATGGCATATGAAATGACTGGGCAGAGCGACAAAGCCGACCCTTACGGAGAAAAGGCCTTGGCCGCCGACGCCAACAATGTTCAAGTACTGAACCTCGTCGCGTATGACTATTCCAATCTCCGGACCAACCTGGACAAGGCCAGCGACTATGCGAAGAAGGTCGTGACCCTCGTCCCCGCCATGAAGAAGCCCGAAGGTCAGACCGACGATCAGTTCAAGGCGGACCAGAACAACCAGCTCGGCATGGCCCACCTGACGCTCGGATACGTCGCCTTTCAAAAGGCGGGCTTGGCGAAGACGCGCAAAGTGGCGCCGGCCATCCAAGAGCTCAAGACCGCGGCGGACCTGCTGAGCGGCAACCCGACCTTGCAGGGCGCCGCGCTGTACTACCTCGCCAACGCCTACGAGTACCAGGTTCCTCCCAGCCACCATGACGCCCTCACTGCGCTGAACAAGGCGGTGACGATCCAGAGTCCGTGGCAGGCGCCGGCGCGCGACCTGCTCGCTAAGGTGAAGGTCGCCAAGTAAGGCGGAGGCCGGATGAGCCACCATCACCTGTAGGCAGTAGACAGTCGGCGGGCAGTACGTAGGTGCCACTCGAGGTTCGAACCTAGAAATTCGAAACTCGAGACTCGCCCTCGATGATAGCCTCCGCCTGCTGCCGACCGCTGAGTGCCACTGCCGACCGCCTACTGCCGACTGCCTACTGCTTTCCGCAGGCTGGTCCTCCAGATGAAATACACCGGCACGCCCAACCCTACCAGCGCGCAACCCCACCCGGCCTCGATGGGCTCTTCCAAGAGCGTATTGGCGACGAACGCTCCGGCAGCGAGTACAAACAAAACCGGCACCCACGGGTACCCGACAACGCGGTAGGGGCGCGGCAGTTCCGGCCGCTTGCGCCGCAACACGATCACTCCCAAAGCGGTAAGGGCGTAAAAAATCCAGGCCGCAAAGATGCTGTAGGTGAACAATCCTTCGTAGCTGGCCAGACAGACGAGCAGGACGGACCACCCGCCCTGCACCAGCAGCGCCAGATGCGGGGTGCGAAAACGGGGATGAACGGTGGCGCACCAGCCGAAGAAAAGCCCGTCCCGAGCCATCGTATAATACACGCGCGCCGCGGTCAGGATGGAGCCATTGATGCTGCCGAAGACGGCGATGATGATGGCCAGCGCCACCAGTTGCGAGCCTCTCGGCCCCATAATGCGCGCCGCCGCGTCGGCCGCCACGCGCGGCGATTGCGCAATCTCCGGCAGCGTCAGCACATGGTAGTAGACCATGTTGAGGCCGACGTAGATGGCGATCACGGCGCCGGTCCCGAGCGTCAGTGCCAAAGGTAGATTGCGCTCTGGCCGCTTCACTTCTCCCCCGGCAAAGGTGACGTTGCTCCATCCCTCGTAGGCCCAGAGAGCGGCCACCATCGCCACTCCAAAGGAGCCCCAGAAGCGAAGTCCGGCGGGAACCGGAATGGAGGCGACTCCGCCGGCCCGTCCGTGCACCAGAGCGTAGCCAAGGGCGATCAGCGCGACGACGATCCCGACGCTCAGACCAGTCAGGACCGATTGCACCCAACCCCCCTGGCGCACGCCGCGATAGTTGACGGCGGTAAGCACAATGATCACCGCGGCGGCGGCCACGCGCTGCTGCAAAGTGGAAAAAGGGAAGAAGCTGGCGAGATAGCGCGTCAGGCCCACGGCGAGAGTGGCAATGCCGCCGGACTGCTGCACCAGGAAAAACATCCAGCCGCAGAGAAAACTCACCAGCGGCCCGTAAGCCTCGCGCAGGTAGACGTACTGCCCTCCGGCTTGCGGCATCATGGCGGCCAGTTCGGCGAAAGAGAGCGCGCCGAAGAGACTCAGCACGCCCGACACCAGCCACACCGCCAAGCCGGCGCGCGGGCTGCCCACTTCGCGTGTGATCTCCGCCGGGACAATAAAGATGGCGGAGCCGATCATGATGCCCATCACGATCGCCGTCGCTCCCCACAGGCCCAGCGCCCGGATCAGCTTGGGTTGGTCGGTCGCGGCGGGTTCGCTCGACATAAGGTGGCGTCGAAGAAATGATGAATTATGAATGATGAATGATGAACATAAGACGTCCGTCGTCCGTGGTCAATTGCCCTTCCACAACGGACAGACGTCTTCTCTTCTGTTCATCATTCATCATTCAGCATTCATCATTTCTTCAGTTCCGTCTTCAGATTCAAGTTGCGAATCAGCCGGTGCAGATAGTTGGGATGTACACCCAGCAACTTCGCCGCTCCGGTGTAACTGTTCCCTGCCTGCTCGACGGCCTGGAGAATCAGCCGCTTCTTCGTCTCCCTAAGGACCTCGTGATACTGGCTGACGGAAGCATCGCGGGCGGACCCTGCCTCAACGTCGACGATGTCCGCGGGCAAGTCCTCCGGGCGGATGAGGCCGCCGGAGCCCATCACCACCGCACGCTCGATGGCATTCTCCAATTCCCGGATATTGCCCGGCCACTCGTAGCGCATCAGGCAGGCCCGGGCTTCGCTGGAAACACCCATGACGCGGCGATTGCACTGCCGGCTGTATTTCGCCGCAAAATAGGCTGCCAGTAGCGGGATGTCCTCGCTACGCTCCCTTAGGGATGGGGTGGTGATTGAGACCACGTTGAGCCGGAAATAAAGGTCCTGACGAAACGTCCCGTCCCTCACGGCCTTGTCGAGGTTGCGATTCGTCGCCGCGATCAACCGGATGTCGGCTCGAATCGTGCGCGTGCCCCCCAAGCGCTCGAACTCCCGCTCCTGTATCACGCGCAGCAGTTTCGCCTGCAACGCCGGCGTGAGCTCGGATACCTCGTCCAAAAAGAGAGTGCCGCCCTCGGCCACTTCCAGCTTACCTTTCTTCTGGGCAAAGGCGCCCGTGAACGCTCCCTTCTCGTGGCCAAAGAGCTCGCTTTCCAGCAGCGTCTCGATGAGGGCGGCGCAGTTGATGGCCACGAAGGGTCGGCGCGCGCGGGGGCTGTTCAGGTGCAGGGCGCGCGCCACCAACTCCTTGCCGGTGCCGGTTTCACCCAGAATCAGGACCGTCGAATCCCGCGGCCCCACCTTGGCGATGAACTGGCGGACTTCCCGAATCGGGCGGCTTTCGCCCACCATGTTGTGTTCTACCTTAATCTCGGCGTGCAGCCATTGATTCTCGCTCTCCAACCACTCGGCCTGACGGACACTCTCCAGCGCCAAGGCGGCGGCGGCCGCGACCCCGTTCAGCAAGTCGAGGTGGTCCCGGTCGAAAGGCGCCTCGCCGTTGCTCGTTTCCAGGTAAAGCGCTCCCACAGCTTTCCCGAACCTTAGAAGGGGAACGGCCAGCACCGAGGCGATTGCACCTTCCTTTTCCCCCGTCCCAGCTCCGGAGACGGCTTGCCTGAGAATGGGCGCCCGTTCTCCGATCGCTTTGGAGATGATCTCGCGACTCACGTGTACCGGCACGGCAAAACCGGCGATTCGGTCGAGGCCGAAGATCGAAGCAAAATCCTCCTGGTTCTCGCGGGCGAGGAGAATCGCGCCCTGTTCGGCGGGAATGGCTTCGAACACCAGTTCCAGCAGCCGGCGCTGAAGATCGTCCAGCTTGGGGATGGTGTTGATCGCCGCGCTGACCTTCAGCAGCGTGTTCAGGTCGCGCGTGTTTCGAACCGAGAGCCCGCGTTCCGGCAACTCCTGCGGCGGAAGGTCGGGCAAGTCCTCCCGGCGCAGCCGAAGGGTCGAAGACCCTGCTTCTTCGCCTTCCTCCGCAGGAGCGGGCGCAGTCGCTTCCTCCCGCAGGAGGAAAAACAGCACGGATTCGCCGATCTCGATTTGATCCCCGTGCTCCAGCCACCGCCGCCGCACGGGCACGCCATTCACGAAGGATCCGTTACGGCTCTCCAGGTCCACAAGCTTGAGCCGATCACCCTCTTTTTTTATGACACAATGCCGGCGCGAGAGGGCCTGATCCGAGACGACCACCCGGTTCGCCGGGTCGCGGCCAATTGTGGTCTCAGCTTCGGTCAGATTAAAGGTCGAACCCTTTCGCGGACCGGAGATAGCAATAAGTCTTGGGTTCATGATTGGATGCCCATCAGACCCGCTCCCCTTCGCCTGAAGTATAACCTCGATGGGGCTTCGAGAATCGAAATTCGCATGTTGTCCGTGGCCCGTGGTCCGTCGTCCACCGTCCCCTCTTTCATTGGAAATGCTTTTTTGGTCCCTATTGCTAATTCAGCCTTCGAAACTCGAAGATCGAACCTCGAAATTCGAAAGTCGAAACTCGACAATAGGCGCGCCCGTCGCCACCCCGTACCCAGGAAACCCTGTCCGAGCCCAGCCACCAACCTCCGCCGACCTTGCATTCGCCGACATCACCTGCGGTTGCCGTCTTCACCTTTGCCTTTGCCCTTTGCCCCTTCGCTCCGCTCAGGGCAGGCTATTTGCCTTTTGCCTTTCTTCGGTCTCCCCCCAACAAACAGCCGGGCAAAGCCCGCCCCTACCCGCCTCCCGGCTGTCGTCCTGACCCTCCTCGCCACTTGATCTGCTGTTGCCTGTCCTGGTGTATCGGTCCGTCCTTCAGGCCGATGCACTCCGCCACGAAGCTGCCCAGATCGTCCACTAGCTCCGAAAGGGTCGTTCCCTTGGGCTTAAAAAACTCAAAACTGGGGAGGTCGCCGTAGAGCGCCACCAGCATCTGGTAGTACGCCGCCTTGATGTCCTTGCCCGCCGCCAGCACCGCGCCCATGCACTTGTAGACCCCCAACGCGCCCAGCAAAAGAATTGACGATTGATCCCGCCCTGCGGGATCGATTGACGATTGAAAGGCATCCTCTGGCTTGCCCTCGGGCTCTTTCTGCGCAGCCTCGGGAGGCTCTGGACCTGGCGCTGAAGTCTTCGTTGCGACCGTCTTGCAATCGTCAATCGTCAATAGACAATCGGCAATTACCGCAATGCGGGCTTCCAGCACTTCCTTCACCTTCGCCGCCTCTTTTTCCCGATGCTGCAAGTGCATCTGGATCCGCTCCCAGGTGATTTCCGCCACCTCAAGAATTGACGATTGACGATTGCCGATTGCCGATTGAAAAGCCTCCCCTGGCCGCCCCGCCCTCTTCGAGGGAGCTGAGCCAGGAGCGGAAAGCGGGGTTGCGAATGTCTTACAATCGTCAATCGTCAATCTGTCCCGCAAGGCGGGATCAATTCCAAAGGCTCGCTGCCACAGGTCGATCCACACCGCCTTGCCCTCCGGCCCTTCCAGGCGCGAGAACTCGGGGTTGTTCACTCCTTGCCGGTGCAGCAACCGCATCAAGCCCCCGCGCTGCGCCAGCTCCGCCGCCTTCTCGCAAGGATGAGGATCGGACTTCCTCTTCTTCTCCTTCTCCTCCTTCTCCTTCACCTCGGGCCCGCTCCCTCCGTCTTCCCCCGCGCTTTCCCCTGTCCCCGGGGCGTTCCGCCACCGGCTCGGGTCCTTCAGCGGCTGGCGATCCTGTTTCAGCGTCGCCGCCGCCTGCGCCACCCCCTCCAGCGGATTGCCGTTCACTGCCGCCCACGTCTCGTTGTCCATCTCCTCGGACCCCGCCCCGGCGGCCTCCCCCAGCGTGCCGTCCTCCGGGGCTTCCCCCAGGGCTTCCAGCAACAGTTGGATGCGCCGGTTCAGCCTCCCCGCCTCTTTCTCCACCCCATCCTCCTGCAGCAGTAGAATCAAGTCGATTCCCAGCCTTACCGCCCGCTCGGACCCGAACGGATCATCGTCGGGATGAAGCGGTTCGAGCTTCTCCACCCGCCCGGCGGCCGCCCGGCGCTCCGCCTCCGCTTCCCTCTCCGCGATCAGCTCTCCCAGAATACTCGCCACCGCGTACAGCTCCCACCTCCCCTGTCCCCCAAACACCCGCAACCGCCGCCACACTGCCTGCGCCGCCGCCAGCACCAGTTTCCGCTGCCGCTCGCTCAGCGGTGCGAATGCCTTCCGCATCCGTTCCAAATGCGCCTCGTACTCTTCCCTCGTCTCGCCGGCAAGCGCCAGGCTACGCGTCAATGACGCGCAGTAGGTGCCGCGCTTGAAGCCCACCCCGTAGTGAGGGGAGTCAAACCGGCGCATCTCGGCCACGGCTTTTTCCAAGGCTTTGTAACAGTGAGCCACGCGCCGTTCACTGAGGCGGTATTTCAACCAGTGGGGAGCTTGGTTGGCCAGTGCGAGGTTCCGTAGCGACGCCGCCCGCGACTTCTCGCTCACGGTGTACTTGCGTTTCGGTTTCGGGGAAGAAACGGGGTCCGGGATTCGGGTTTCGGGGCCTTCGTTTCGCCGCTCTTCCACTTGCTCGGCCTCTTTCGCCACAGGGAATTGACTGGTGCCGATTGGAAAGCAATCAGCCATCAGCCATCAGGTATCAGCAAGCGCCGGTCCTTCTTGCTGAGAGCTGACTGCTGATAGCAGAGCGCTGTTTCCAATTTCATGCCGAGGGAAAAAATCACTCGAGGCAGGAGTCCGATACCTCTTCGAGGACTACCCCTAGGCTATACTATAGGCTCTCGCGTGTCAAGGAAGAAATCGCATCTCGTTGCTGCGGGCTGAAGTATCACAGCCGGGCTTCTTCGCAGCCTGTCGATCCGGGTCGAGGAGCTCGATGGGCCCAAGTGGCTAGCTCCCAATCAAGGAGGAGGCAATCTCCAACCAGGCTAAGGATTCGTGTTCGATGGTCACGCTCGGTGGATCGGCAGTAGACAGGGGGCCTTTGAGACGAAGCAACGCAAACTTATGATTTGATGGCTTATTGTCTCCTTGACAGCTTAGGAGAGATTGCGCTAATCTCCTAATCGTCTTAGGAGGACGCATGAATGACCAAGCGCAGTTGCTTCCTGGCACTCTCGATCTGCTCATCTTGAGGGCGGTCTCACTCGGCCCGCTGCATGGGTACGGCATCCTGCTGCGGATCGGGCAGATCTCCGGCAATACCCTATTGATCGAACAGGGCGCGCTCTATCCCGGTCTGTTTCGCCTCGTCCGTCAGGGACTGCTCAAGGCGAGCTGGGGCACCTCGGAGAACAATCGCCGCGCAAAGTTCTACGAACTCACCGCCGCGGGCCGCAGGCGTCTGCGGGAAGAGACCGAAAGCTGGAATCGGCTCGCGGCTGCTATCGCTTCCGCACTCTCTCAGCAACCGGAGGAAATATGAAACTCGTCGATTCTCGCTTCCGCATCGCCACTCTCTTCCGGCGTTCGCAGATGAACGCCGAGATCGAGGAGGAGCTTCGCGCGCACATCCAGCACCGGGCTGATGATCTGGAGCGTTCCGGCCTGGGTCGTGCCGAGGCCGAACGACGCGCGCGCATCGAGTTCGGCGGCCATGCGCGGTTCACAGAGGAATGCCACGAAGCGCTCGGCAGTAATTTTGTCGAGACTCTGATCCAGGATTTGCGCTTCAGCCTTCGTTTGTTGCGCAAGTCTCCCGGATTCGCAATTGTCGCCGTTTTGACGCTGGCGCTGGCGATCGGCGCCAACGCCGTCGTTTTTAGCGTGTTGAATGGGCTCATCCTGCGCCCGCTGAATGTGCCTCATGCCGAGAGCCTCTACGGAATCGAACGCGCGAGCGATAAGGATCCGAGTCAGTCGTATCCCGACTATCTCGAACTGAGAGATCGTAACCGCAGCTTTGAGGGTCTGGCAAGTTTTAACGTCAATCAAGTAGGGTTGGACACGGGTGAAAATCCAACCCGCGCCTGGATCTATGAAGTGAGCGGGAACTACTTCGATGTTCTGGACATTCAGCCGTATCTTGGCCGTTTCTTTCGCGCCTCCGATGAGCATGGCTCGGACAGCGCTCCGTACATCGTGCTCAGCTACGCGTATTGGCACACCCATTTTCGGGATGACCATAGCGTGGTGGGCCGCACGGTTCAGATCGACAAGCATCCTTTCACTATCGTCGGCGTGGCGCCCCCTGGCTTCCGCGGGACGTTGTTGATTTTCTCTCCCGCTTTCTTTGTGCCCATGGTCAATCAGGAACAGTTGGACGGGGTGAATCTGCTGAACGCGCGCGGGGACCGTTGGGTCATGAGTGTGTTTGGGCACCTGAAGACGGGAGTCACTCCGGCACAGGCGATTGCCGATCTGAACTCGATTGGCTCTTACCTCGAGAAGACCTATCCCAAAGACGAGGCCCACATGAGCTTTGCCTTGGCGCGTCCAAGTCTCTTGGGCGATCAAGTAGCCGAGCCGGTACTGGCATTCGTTGCGGGATTGATACTCTTGGCCGGGCTGATTCTGCTGGCCGCCTGCGCCAACCTGGGCAGCCTATTCGCCGCACGCGCCGCGGACCGTTCCCGGGAAGTTGCCCTGCGACTCGCGCTGGGAGCAGGGCGCATACGCATTCTGCGGCAACTCTTCACCGAAGCCATTGTGATTTCGCTGATGGGGGGCGCGATTGGACTATGGGGCAGCGTAATGCTGTTGGGCTGGCTGAGAGTGTGGAACCCATTTCCCCAATTTCCCACCTATGCGCCCGTGAGCCCAGACGCCAATGTTTATGGAGTCGCCTTGTTGTTGGCATTGGTCAGCGGGTTCCTCTTTGGCGCGGTTCCGGTGAAGCAAGTGCTTCATGCGGATCCCTATCAGATCATCAAGTCGGGATCCACCGGCCCGATTGGTGGCAATATCGGGCGGCGGATCTCAGCCCGAGACTTGTTGCTAGGCGTGCAGATTGCGCTGTGTGCGCTGCTGGTCACTTCTTCGATAGTTGCGGTGCGCGGCCTGATCCGCTCGCTCCATGCCAGTTTCGGCTTTGAGCCGCGCGGCGCGATGCTGATAAACACCGATTTGACGATGGCGGGTTACCGCGGCGACGCAGTGCCCGGAATGCAAAAGCGCATGATCGACGCCATGGAGACGATTCCCGGGGTAAAGTCGGTGGGATTGGTGGGTCAGTACCCGCCACTATGGGCGGGCTTGAATAACGAGATTGTCTTTGCCGACCAGACCACGGATCTGAGGCCAGCGAACGCCGCGGCTGAGGCCGGACTTTACAGCATCTCTCCCGACTACTTCCAGGCAGCGGGCACCGCCTTGCTGTCAGGGAGGACTTTCACGTGGCATGACGACAAAGACTCACCTCGCGTGGCAGTGGTGAATCGGAAGTTTGCGCGCAGACTCTTTGGCTCCGTAACCAACGCCATGGACGGGTACTACAAGATGCGGGATGGGACGCGCATCCAAGTGGTGGGCATTGTCGAAGACGGAAAATATGGTAGCCTCACCGAAGACCCGACCCTGGCGATGTTTCTGCCCATCCTGCAATCACCTTCGAGTGAATCGTATATGGTGGTGCGCTCGATCCGCGATCCGCAGCAACTGGCGGCCGACATAAGGAGTAAACTGCGGGACCTGGATGCAGGGCTCCCTTCTTACCTCCAAACGTGGAACGAAGCAATGAACGGTGCCCTCCTCGCTCCGCGCCTGGCGACGATTTCACTGGGTGTGCTGGGCGCGATGGGCGCGATGCTGTCCATCACGGGCATCTTTGGATTGGCTGCGCACTCGGTAAGCAAGCGTAAGAAGGAGTTGGGAATTCGGATCGCCCTCGGCGCGCAGCGT
>DATFYM010000249.1:0-3918 GCA_035315065.1 Terriglobia bacterium | reverse complement strand
GCAGCAGGGTCTTTTCCGAGTGTCAGGCATTGGTGATTATCATCACCGTGCCAGGAAGAGGGGTCAGCGTGGACTTAGTCGGAAAGCTGGTGGGTCAATTCTGAGTAGCAGACGTGGGTCAATTCTCGCGAGCGCCGAAGTCATTCCCTTCAAAACAGAAAATGATCCGCCAGTTGGCCCGCACCGTCACAGACCAGAAGCCTCGATCGTTCGTTCACCGGTAGAGAGTTTTGAGACGACAGTGCACCGCTCCGGCGAGTGGGCAAGGGACAGGATTGAGCGCTCAAACCGGTCGAACCAGGCGGGGCCGCGATAGGGAGCCTCGCGGGTTACTGTGGCGTAGATCCTGTTGAGGTCTTGCTGTGCTCGCGGGGTAATCTCAACGTGGTATGCCCTGCTCGGCCCGGAGCTCGGCGAAAACCTCTTCCGCAGGCCTGCTCTCGCCGCGCTCGGCTTGGGCTAGCCCCTCCATCACGGCTACGCGAGTATTTTCAAATTCAGGATCATTTTCGTCCAGCGGCGGTTCGGATCGCTCATCCCAATCTTCGTCTTCGCGAATGAGCCGCTCGACATAAGCCTCGACGCTCACACCTTCTGCTTGGGCTTTATTTCGCAACTGAGTTTCGAGTTCCGGTGAGACGGTTAGATTCATGAGCATCCCTGCCCTTCCTTACACCTCGATCTTACGCTCGTCTCCGCAGGTTGTCACGGCCCCTACCAAAGGCGGCCAAATGCGGTCACACGGTGACGCGTACGTTATCGCGCAGGATCTCGGGCGCCAAATCGGCGCCGTTCGGCCACACAAGCGTGTGAAACTCAGGATGAACCTGGAACTGCCTGACGGCGTGAAAATGCGGGACCCCATGCTCGCTGTAAAAGATAGCGACTCACGATACCGAGGAATCGGGAAATCTCAGGCATTGCATGTCACCGGGCCCCGCCTAAGCCACCGTCGCTTAGATGCCTCAGTATTATACCGCCGCATGGGCCGACACAGGGGTTTTGTCGAGGCTGCGGGCCACGAATTCGAAGCACCACGTGGACATGTTCGCGGGTTACGTCGAACTGCTCCATCCACTTCGGCACTTCGTCAACCGTCATGCCGGCGACGAGGTTCTCGAAAATGATCGACACAGGCCATGGGGGTGCCATGCATTTTTGCAAGGGGTGGCAGCGTTCCAAGCAGCCCGAGACGTGACTGTCCTATCGGAATGCGGGGTTGACCTGGGGGAGCCGAATCTTCAGCTTATAGCAAATGTAGAGAACCAGGATCGCGCCCAGTGTGGAAAAAATGAGGCCGGCGGGATGATATCGGTCGTTCCTCGGGCGCGAAAACATGTGGGTAACGGCGCCGCCGAGGATCGATCCGATGATGCCGAGCACGATGGTCCAGAAGATCGTGATGTGCACGTGCATCAGATTTTTCGCGATAACCCCCGAGATTAGCCCAATAAGAATATACCAGATTAAGTGAAACATACTTTTTCCTCCGGCGTTTACCTCCAGAACGTCGTCGAGTATAACCCAGAGTTTGGCAATTAACCAGACTTTCCTATGGCATTGATCGGCTTTCCAACTTGAAAGTCAAAAATTGGCCATCGAGACTCATACTAACGTAGTTCCCTCAGCTATTTGCGCCAATTTTGTACCCACAGATTCCGCTGAGGAGGTCTAAAAAAAGGAGTTGACTCTTGTATACCCTCATGCTAAGCTAAGTCTGTATGATCGACCCACCTCCTCCGACCCGTGAGCGGGACCATTCCCTGCGTGCTACGACGCATCGAGTGACGGTAACACGGCCCCGGCCCAATAGGGGGTGGATCGAGGGTCGCATGGTTACCGATATGGTAGAACTGAGAAAATTAACCAGGGGAGATCATTGCCATTTCCCCCTGTGGGTATCTGACCTTGGTGGAGAGCCAGTATTGCAAACAAAGTGGTTATTGGAGGCAGTGTCCGTTTTCGGGCGTTTTTTGAGCTACCAAATCGTACCAAATTTTACCAATTTTTACCAAAAGCGTGTAGCGAAGAGGGTGCGAACGGGCTCGAACAGGCAGTTAACGAGGGGCTTTTCGCGACCGACTTATTTAAAATGTGCCAAGTCCGGAGGATCGCGTCAATCTGTAATCGGCGCTCACTTCCTCCAGAGGAGTTGTGAGCACCTGCAATGGAGCTTCCAACGCAGAGACAGTAGAGTAGGAGAGCAAGGCGACACCCGAAGGCGCGGCCGGCTCTCCCCTCGTCGAACCGGACGTGCAGGTTTCCCGCATCCGGCTCTCCGGTAAGCATGAGGTCGAAGGCATGCACAGTTCCCTCCTCGAGACCGACGCGAGGGCTTCAGAGGTCCTCCAGCCCCATCCTTCGGTGCTGGGCGTAGAAGCTTACCCCGTCGGGCGGACGATAAGGCCGCTGGCTGCGCCTTTGCAAATGGCGCGTGAGGCGTTCGCCCACATAGCGGTTGATCGCCCGGAAGGCGACGCGCGGGTACCCGAACGAGAAGTAGTTCGCCCACCCTTTCCGATGTCGATTCAGCTCTTCCACCAGCCGTGGGAGGGGTTTGAAGCACTGCGTCGCGTTGGTCCTCGTCCGCAGTTGCTCCCGTTCCCGGGCCAGGGCCTTCTTCGACGGTCCCACATTCAGGTAGCGATGCTCGCGCCCTCGCCGGTCGCGGTCGTACCGAAACGTGAAGCCCAGAAAGTCCAGACTCGCTCCTTCTTCGCGCAGGTTCACCACCCGCGTCTTCTCCCGATTGATCTCCAACCCCATCCAGGTTTCCAGCTTCGCTTCGATATACCCGGTCAGCTTCGGCCCCACGTAGCGCGCCAGCACCACGAAATCATCGGCGTAGCGCACCAGCTTGGCGTTGGCCCAGCGGGCCGGCCCTTGCGAGCCGTGGAACACCTTGTCGAACCAGTGCAGATACAGGTTCGCCAGTAGCGGAGAAATCACTCCACCCTGCGGGGTCCCTTGTTTCGAGCGGCTCACCTTCGGCGTCCCGCCCTTCTCCTCCGGCGCTTCCACCACCGGCGTCTCCAACCACATCCGAATCAGCTTCAGGACCGTGCGGTCCGCGATCCGCATGCGCAGGCACGCCTGCAGCTTGCCGTGAGGAATCGAATCGAAGTAGCCTTTCAGGTCCGCGTCATACACCGCTTGATACCCGGCCTGCAAGTGGCCGCGTATCTCCGCCAGCGCCTGGTGCGCCGAGCGCTCCGGCCGGAATCCATACGAGCAATCCTCGAAATCTTCCTCGAAGATCGGCTCCAGGATCAGCAGGGCCGCCATCTGCACCACCCTCTCGTACCGTGGGGATGCCCAAGGGCCTCAGCTTCCCATTCGCCTTGGGGATGTAGACGCGTCTTACCGCTTGCGGTCGGTAGGTCTGGCTGCTCAAGGATTTCTGCAATTCCTCCAGGAATCCCTGCACCCCGGCTGCCGACGTTTCGATCTGTGCGATCGTCACCCCGTCCAGTCCGGGCGCGCCTTGGTTGGCTCGCACCCGTTCCCACGCCGCCTCCAGCGTGTCCCGCCGATAGATCCGGTCGTACAGCACATAGAACCGGAACTTCGGTTCCTGCTTGGCCTTTTGACCCAACTTCTGCCTCAGAAGAGAGAGTTTTCCCGGCAGCGGCACGTCGCGCCCCGTCTGGCCCGGCCCTTTGCGCCATCCGCCGTTTTCCGTAGTGGGGTTCTTTTCCAAGCGGCCTTCTCCTCCTCTTACAAAAGTTCACTTCCCGCAAGGCCCCTTCGCTCCACGGTCGTTACCCGCTTCTTCGCTGTCGGGTCGGAGGAGGCGCGCTTGCGCGCTGGCCTCCGTCCGCCGCTCAAACTGCACATACGGTTTTCCCGTATGCAGCTTTCACGAAGACTCAAGCGTTCCGAAATGCGAGAGAAGGAATTAATCCCACCAAGTTAACA
>DATFYM010000248.1:0-41615 GCA_035315065.1 Terriglobia bacterium | reverse complement strand
CCCCGATAAGGGCCCAGCCTGGGGATCGGCCGGAGCGCCGCGCCCCAGCCACTGGGCCATGCGGGCGAACGTTTGGCGTCGAAAGGAAGCCGCCGGTTGGGAGTGGTCCAGGCCGCTCGACCAGCGGCGAAGGGTGGAGGGGTCGGGCACCCGATCGGGGTCCTTCAACGTAGGTGTTGCCTCTTCCCACGAGGAGTGCTCCATAAAGTGTCGCCGGAGCGCCTGAGCGCGAGCCAGCAAGCTGTAGTGAGTGTAGGGAAGAGAGAGCAGAGGGAGCAGGGTAAAGGTCTTCCCGCAACCATGGCAAAGTCCGCGTCGAATCCCAATCCAGTCGTGATGTTCATCGTGCGCCTGCTTGCGCCGGCGACCGTGACCGATGATGGAATCGCGTTCGCAAAGCGGGCATCGCCGCAGGATGAGCTTATCGCAGTCTGCGGCCCAATCGGTTTCCTGCTTGTGTCGCGGGGCGGAAAGTGGGATAAAAAGGATCGTGATTCATAGGGGCTTCGCCCCGGCGCTGACCCGCCAAGA
Source organism: Terriglobia bacterium (assembly GCA_035315065.1). Classification (GTDB taxonomy): domain Bacteria; phylum Acidobacteriota; class Terriglobia; order UBA7540; family UBA7540; genus DATFYM01. The sequence goes on along the minus strand of DATFYM010000248.1, from coordinate 41,084 downwards.
TCTGAGCCGGAGGCGGGGCCCCTCCTCCTGAAGAGAAACAATCCCAACTGGAGAAGAATAACGCCTCTCAGCTACCTTTTAGTGGCTTGATTTAAAGGATTGGCCGGTTAATTTGGCCATACCGGAAATGTGGTCTGGGCTCAGGTCTCGGAATGGGAGAATCCTGGTCAGAAATGTGGAGACTCGAGGGGTAGGGCAAGCCCTACCCCTACAGGTCATCTTGATCACGGTTGGTGCGCCGAAGCGCGTGCTGTCTATTCGGAGTCGCCGTAAATGAACACCCCTCCCATGCGCACGCGCACGGTGATTTCCTGCGTTCCGCTGCTGTTCACGAAGGAGGTGCGCTTGCCCCACCCGGCGCTATTCTGCTCCATGCCGCCGTGCAGGTCGCTCTGCACGTAGCCGAGGAAGGCACGGGCGTCGAGTAACCGAAGGTTGTCGACGTCCGGCACGTCGATTTCCACGTCGCCGTAGTTGACGCGAATCTGCTGGCGGCCAACCAGACCGCGTATGCGCACGTCACCGTCGACGCACTTGAGGGAGAGGGCGGCGTCGTAGGGCATCTTGACGCGAAGGTTCACGGTGAGCTGGGATTCCCCCCGGAAGGGCCGCCAGAGCCGCCGGTTCGGATAGGTGGTGCGCAGGACCACCTGCTTGTCCTGGCCTTCCAGCAGGACCCCAATCTGGTCATAGAGGAAGTCGGCCTTATTCTTCGAACCGGCTCGTACGACCTTCTCCGCTTCCACCTCCACGTAGGGGTCGTCCCAGCCTTCGATGTGCAGGTCGCCGACTCGCGTGTCGATGCTGAGCGTTCCGGTGGAGAAAAGCCGTGCGCGGTGGTGCGTTGTGCGAGAGTATTCATCCCAGCCGAAGGCAGGCCGGGAGAGGGCCGTGCCACCGACTGCGAAAGCACAGAGGCTCAAGAAGAATGGAAACACGATGCGCCGAAGACGCATTGCCATCCGACCTCCCGCCCACTCCGACGCCCACACCGGCCAGATCATTGTCGCGCAAAGCGCCGACCAAAGCAACGCGGAACGCCACGTCCTGATAGTGGTGTCATTTGACACAAAGAAGAGGATCCACAGATTACGCAGATTCTCAGATTCAGAAAAGAGCGACAGACAACGCCTCTGCGGTGTCACAAGTCCGGTGAAGCCACCAGTTGCTGGTTAGTCTTCGTCGGGCAGACGGCTTCTTGATCGTAATCTCCGAAATCTGCGTAATCTGTGGATTCTGTTTGCCGCCGTGTCCCTTTTCGCCTGCCGTTCCCGCCTTACCTGTTGAGAGCAGAAAAAAACGCTCTGACTTCGGGATGAGGAGGAAAGATCATGAGAACCAATCGAACTTCTAGAGTGGTAAGGAACCTGGTTTTTGCGGTGGCGAGCGCATTTATCTTTGCCGGAATCGCGAGCGCCCAGGGGCCCGTGAGCAGCGGCCAGTTCACCCTGCCCTTTGATGCGCAGTGGGGCGGGGCGACCCTACCGGCAGGAGACTACACGTTCAAGCTCAACTCCACTGCTCTGCCGGCTTTCGTCAGGATCGAGCAGGGCCAGCGCAACGTAGCCCTGGTGATGGCGCAGAGCTCCGAGGCGTCGGACGCCACTAAGCAGAGCGAGTTGATCGTGACTCGCAGTGGCGGCCGTGCCAGGATTCGGGTCCTGCATCTGGCCGGGGTGGGCACGGACTTTTACTACTCAGCGCCCAAGGCGGAAAGCCGGGAGATGGCCAGCGCGCCTGAACTGATCCAGCACCTGCCGGTTGTCCTCAACGGAAAGTAACCGCCATCATTCACGGCGGTGATTCGGGGGCGAGCCCTCCTCCTCGCCGAGGGAGTGAGGGCTTGCCCCTGCCCTCGGTCCATGGATGCTTTCCATGGCCCCAGGACTTGACCTCCACTGTCGCCTTCCTTTCGTCTCCCGCTCAACCGAAGATCAGCTATTCCATGCAGCACATCGTACGGTAAGTTCTTCGTACGATGCTCAGCGCGCTCTCCCGTTCGCGAGCAGCTTCTCGTACACGAGAGGCCGGACCCGAGGTAGGGCAGATGGCCCTCTCCCTGGGGAGAGGGACCGGCCTTGCTTGGGGACCGCTCCCGGCGCTTTCACCAGCCGGAGCGGGCCCGGCGACGGCAAGAATGGCTCCCTGCCCAGAGAGACGATGGGCGCAGTATGTTGGCTTCGGCGCACAGAGGCACCCCTCACCCCCGGCTTCGCCGTACCCTCTCCCCGCGGGAGAGGGTGGTTATCAAGCCGCTGGCGGCGCCAGGATCCGCCGTTGGCGCGGGCACGGGAGTCTGAGGGCAAGGCTGAAAGGCTGTAGAAGACGGGCGCGCTTTCGAGTAAGATGGTCCCGATTCTGAAAGACGAACGATGACGGATTGGTCTTCTGTTCATCATTCAGCGTTCATCATTCATCGTTGATTAGTGGAGGTACTGACTCATGGCGCGCATCGTGCGTTGCGGTTTGGTGCAGGCGAGTTGCGAGTGGTCGCCGGACACGTTGGCGGTGGAGAAGATCAAAAAGCAAATGATCAAGAAGCACGAAGGGCTGATCGCCGAGGCGGCCCGCCAGCGGGCGCAGATCGTTTGCCTACAGGAGCTTTTCTATGGACCCTACTTCGCCGCCGAACAGGACGTCCGCTGGTATCAGGTGACGGAGCCGGTGCCGGACGGACCCGCGGTCGAGTGGGCCCGGAAGCTAGCGAAGAAATACGAGTTGGTGCTGGTGGTGCCGGTTTGCGAGCGGGAGATGACCGGAGTCTATTACAACACCGCCGCCGTCATCGACGCCGACGGCCGCTACCTGGGCAAGTACCGCAAGCACCATATTCCCCACTGCCACCCGGGCTTCTGGGAGAAGTTCTACTTCACGCCGGGCAACCTCGGCTATCCGGTGTTCGAGACGCGCTACGCCCGGGTCGGCGTCTACATCTGCTACGATCGCCACTTCCCAGAGGGCGCCCGCATCCTGGGCTTGAACGGGGCGGAGATCGTATTCAATCCGTCCGCCACCGTGGCCGGACTCTCCGAGTATCTCTGGGAGCTGGAGCAGCCGGCGCACGCCGTGGCTAACGGCTACTTCGTGGGCGCGATCAATCGCGTCGGCCACGAGCTGCCCTGGGACATCGGCGAGTTTTACGGCAAGAGCTACTTCGCGAACCCAAGGGGCAAGATCATCGCCCAGGCCAGCCGCGACAAGGACGAAGCGCTGGTGGCCGACCTCGATCTCGAAATGATCCAGCAGGTGCGCGACACCTGGCAGTTCTACCGCGATCGCCGGCCCGAAACCTATGAGGCGCTGACGCGGGGATGAAGAATTGACGATTGCAGATTGACGATTGAAAGAGAAGACGATCCACAGATTTCGCAGATTCTACACAGATACAGGATAAGAACAGCACAATTCGCTTCTGTTGCCTCTTATCATGAGTCTGTTAAATCTGCGTAATGTGCGGGTTACCCTTTCGATTGCAGATTGACGATTGCAAGACGAGAAGACGATCTACACATTTCGCAGATTTTACACAGATACAGGATAAGAACAGCACAATTCGCTTCTCTTGCCTCTTATCATAAGTCTGTGAAATCTGCGTAATCTGTGGATTGTCCTCTTCTCTTTCAATCGTCAATCTGCAATCGTCAATTCTTTGTTGGCGCGAGCACGGAAAACAGACAGTGAAAACAGACGCCTCTTCAATCCAAAATCCAAAAACCTGTCCTGAAAGCAGCGAAGGATCGGAAATCCAAAATCCCGTGGGCCGATTGTGGAACTTCGATCTCGCTCCCATTCCCCCGGAGCGGCGCACCTGGGGCACGTACAACTACGCCGCCCTCTGGATCGCCATGAGCGTCAACATTCCCACTTACATGCTGGCCAGCGGGATGATTGCCGGAGGGATGAACTGGAAGCAGGCCATCTTCACCGTCTTTCTCGGCAACGTCCTGGTGCTGGTGCCCATGCTGCTCAACGCACACGCGGGCGCCCGCTACGGTATTCCCTTCCCCGTATTTGCGCGCGCCTCGTTTGGGGTGCTGGGCGCGAACCTTCCCGCCATCCTGCGCGCGCTGGTGGCTTGCGGCTGGTTCGGCATTCAAACCTGGATCGGCGGCGAGGCCATCAACGCCATGATCGTGGCGCTGGCGCCGCGCTGGCACGATTTTGCTCTTGGCGTGCCCGTGTGCTTTGGCCTCTTTTGGCTGCTGAATCTCATCGTCATTGTGCGCGGCATCGAGACCATCCGCTTCCTCCAGGGGGTCACCGCGCCGTTCCTGCTGGTGATCAGTCTCGCGCTCCTGGCTTGGGCCTACGTCAAGGCCGGCGGCTTCGGACCCATGCTGGCCGCGCCGTCGAAGTTCCAGAGCTTCAGGGAATTCTTCGCCTTCTTCGTTCCCTCACTCACCGGGGTGGTGGCTTTCTGGGCCACGGTGGCGCTCAACATCCCGGACTTCACGCGTTACGCCCGCGGCCAGCGCGAACAGGTGCTGGGCCAGGCGCTGGGCCTGCCCACCACCATGACCCTCTACTCCTTCATCGGCGTGGCGGTGACCTCCGCCACCGCGGTGCTTTTCGGGCAGGCGATCTGGGACCCCGTCGCGGTCCTCTCGCGGCTGGGCCATCCGCTGGCGGTGATCGTCGCCATGATCGCCCTGCTGCTGGCCACCCTCAACGTGAACGTGGCCGCCAACGTGGTCTCGCCCGCCAACGACTTTTCCAACTTGGCGCCATCGCACATCAGCTTCAAGCTGGGCGGCGTCATTACCTGCCTGGTGGGACTCCTGATCCAGCCCTGGAAGCTGCTTTCGAGCTACGGCAATTATATCTTCGGTTGGCTGGTAGGCTACTCAAGCTTTCTCGGCCCCATCGCCGGGGTTCTCATCGCGGATTATTTCGTGCTACGCAAGACGCGCCTCGAGGCGGCAGACCTTTACCGTCGCGGCGGCGCCTACGAATACCGGCGCGGGGTGAACGGCCGCGCGGTGGCGGCCCTGGTGGCGGGGGTCGCCGTCGCCCTGGTGGGGCTGGTCATTCCCCAAGTGCGTTTTCTTTATAATTACGGCTGGTTCGTCGGCTTCGGGGTGTCGTTTGTTGTTTATCTCGTGCTGATGCCTACGACAGCCGAGCGAAGCCGGATGTTATAATTGGATTGTCCGATGGGGCGAAACAAGGACTTAAGGAAGAAAATCGCCGGGTATCAGGCGATGATCATCAAACACGAGCAAAAAATCCGCGCCGAACTGGTGAGAGAATACGCTGACGAAGCTTCGATTGCGTCTTGGCAGCGTGAGGTCAGAGTTTGGAGGGAAACCATCGCGCGTCTGACGCGCCGCCTGAAAAGAGACTGGTCACCTATGCCAACAAAATCGATCCCATCCCTCGCGACCATCGAGCGAATGCTCGATGAGGTTGAGGAGTACAGTCGGGCAGTCGAGGGGGTGCGCCGCAAACTGAAACGCCACAAGCCCGGGAGCGACGCCTACCACGACCTCCTTCCCGACCTTTGGGTGCAACTGGATGTGCTCAGGCTGAAAGCGAAACACGCCTTCGAGGCGCTCGAAGAGTACGAGGAATCGCTTCCGGAAGAAGAGTAGACCGAGGAAGTTGCATGGGTCCAGTGTGCCGGAGCATCCAATTCTTGACACCCCGCCGACAGACCTTTGCGCCGGTACTCCGGCACGGCAGAGGCACGTTTGGTGCTCACCCTGTTTTCCTTGGAAGCCGATGCAATTGCTGCGGACCAACCGGACTGGCGGCTCGGCTTACCACAGTGGTAAACTAGATGGGGGTGGATGAGGCAATTGTGCAGAAGGGTGAGAAGGTACTTTGTTCCGCTTCTGGCGCGGGCTTGGCATTATACGGAACCACCATCTTCGCCCAAGCCGCGCAAGCGGTCAAAGTCCTGGACCCTAAGGCTCTCGAAGCCAGTATGGGCTTTGCCCAGTCGCTCACGCAATGGGCGTTGCTCATTCTGGGAGGATCGGTGGCGATTCTCGTTGGGACTTCCTACCACGCGCCGAAAAAGCTGTTCTTTCGGTATAGCTATTTCCTGTTTTTTGGGGGATGGCTTTTCCTCGGCCGCTCAATGCTGTGCGGTGCGAACGTCAACCGGGCGTACCTAGCCTACCTCTGGAACGCAAGCGATAATCCCGAAGCTTACGCAACGATCAATGCAGAAGCTTTTTGCCAACTCTCCGCCATGGAGTGCGCGCTCGGCATCTTCGGGATGTGGCTGTTGCTTTATTTGGTGTGGTGGGTGCTATTTCGACCACGAGAACAACTCCAAGTCAGCGAGAAAAAATGATGACCGGCAAGTGTGTGACTGCATTGCTGCTCGTGCTGTGCCTGACGCGTCCGGTACGCACTCAGACGAGTAAATGCGAGTGCAAGCTATACCCTTGGCCAACCGCCTGCTACGAGGAGTGTGCTGTTGGCGCTTTCACCAAGGCGTCTGCGACTGACTTGATTAATCTGAAGCTGAGTCCCGACACTACGCAAAACATCACAGACGCAAGAAACAGAAAGAAGTTCGCGACGACAACCGACGTGCGCCGCGCGGTCCTCGGCGGAGCTTCGAAGCGTGACCTCACGGGGATTTTCAAGCTGAGCCCTTCGGAGGCGGACGCCATTATCAAGAGTCGCCAAACACTAGGGTCACCCGCAGCCATCGAGGAAATTATTGGCAAAGATCGGCTGGACGGAATTGACACGATAATCGTCGCTCTGGCCGAGAAGTTGGCCGGGATGAAGATCGAGCCCCGCATCACCACTGGACCATGCAGCAACGTCCAAGTGGGAGGCAATAACAATCGGCAGACCTCAAACTGCATAACGGCCGATACCGTCTACGTCAACCTTGGACCCCCACCCCGCCCAGTGCTCAGCCAGAGTCAGGAGCACGACCTTGTGGCTAGCTTGCCCGGCCTAAAGATCAGGATTAATGTCATTTGCGGCGAAGAAGATACCTCCGCCTCCTGCTGGTCATTCATAAGGGCCTTTGCAAAGGTCAGCGATACGATCCCTTCTTTTATTGGGATTCCATACTCAGGGGTAGTAGGCGTCTCCTGGACGGATCAGAACCCAGACAGTTCAGGAGTGGAGCAGAAAACAATAGATGCCTTGAACTCAATTGGGATCAAAGCAGAAAAAAGACCAGAACTACGCCGCTACTTGTTGCCGGGTGACAAGTATGATCTGATCATCGGAATTTAGCGTACTGGGCAGTTTAGTTCTTTCGTAGCGGCGCGGTCGGGCCATCCTCTGTAGAATTCCATCGTGTTTCGGTCAGACGACCCAACTTACAACTAACGAAAGATCTCGGCCACGCCCCGGAAGCCGATTAAACAGGGCGAGGCCCCCCAGTCCGTCGCTTCCCGTCTCCAAGTGAGTCCTGCAACCGTTTACCGGGCGCTCGCCTTCTCCTAAGATGAAAGTCCCGAAAGAACAACCTGTGCGCACTCAGCACAATCAGCCCCAAAAGCACCAAACGCACAGCGATTAATTCGAGCGCATCGAAGACGCGGTTTATTGCCTCGGGAAGCCCGTTAAGCAGGTTGTGCATGGGGTTCCCCCTCTGCGCCCTCTGCGGGCTGAGCTTCTTGCTGAGCTTCTTCATCTACCTTGCTCATCGCTACGGCGAGTTCGTATGCTTGCGCTGTCTTGTCCTTAATCTTCTTAGTTGTATCCTCTGCCGCCTTCAGCAAGGCTTCCAACAGATCGGGAATTCTTCCAACGGCTTCGATGCGCATCCAACGAGGGGCCTCGTTGAATAGCCAAGTTTCCTCCGAGTCCTGATCGGGATATTGGTAATCGCCACTCTCTGTGTTAAGCGCGAGGCCCCACTTATCGCCGATTTTTGTATAGCCGACGTTTCGGCTCCACCAATTGGAGGTAATGTCACCTCCGCCAGTGCTCAGTTGCACCCACGCGGAGACACCTAGGTTGAGTCGCTTGAGTGCCTCATCCAGAACGGATATCGCCTTCCCTAATTCATCAGAAGCACTGTTTAGGCTGTTTGCAGCAAGGGAAAGCTGCTTGTAGGAAGCTAATACTCTTTCGTTGGGAGCGAGACGCGGATAACGAGATACGGGCGCGTCGCCCTTTGGCGACGCTTGCTTTGCGGCCATAGTAACCTCCTTTAACGGACGATTAAAGATTCATCGCTTCCGCGACGGCATTCGACCCTCATGATGCAAGCACCACTCGAATGCACCTCTAGTGTATCATGGTTTGTCAATTGCAGCAGGAGAGGCGAGCGTTTTTGGACTGTGTGGGAACTACCGGCTCGAAAGCATCTACGGAAGTCAGCAAGCCCTAACGGAGGAAGAATGACCATCGACGAGCCACCCCCTCACCCCCCGCCCCTCTCCTCCAAAGGGGGCGAGGGGAGAGTTGGCGGGGGAGGAGTTCATGTGGGATCGGGCTTATTCCACGTTGCTGAAAGCATTCGAGCAAAAGCCCTCCATTTACCCTCCCCTCGCCCCCTTTGGGCGATAGGGGCCGGGGCTGAGGGGGTGTCAAGAATCAAGCGTTGCGACACGCAAGCCGCCTCGCGATGGCGCGTCGCGACGTTTCTCGTTGGCGTCCTCGTCTTCGCAAGCGTCGCGGGCGGCCACCTCAGCGCTCAGGAGACTCCGGAGGAAATCGGAACCCATTACCAGGCGGTGGATTTCAGGCCCTGGAACGAGTTGACGCCGAAGCAGCAAGCGCTCCTGAAGGATTACTTCCAGAGGACCGCCGGCGCGGCGCCCACCGAGAAGCCGTCGCTCGGGAAGACTTTGCAGGGCCTCGCCGGTGCCTCCGTCGATCCCTCTGACCGCGACTGGCGCAAACTGACCCTGGAACATAACGACTACGCGGCGGCGTTCCTGGCCCTCACGCACGCTCATTCCGAGACCTGGCTCGACCTGGGAGGCGGCAACTGGATCCACTCGCTCGATATCACGAAGGGGATTGACGAACTACACGGCGACCGGGTCTACTTCTTCGTCGACGCCGGGCAGTTTCAGCAGTGGCGGCAGGCCGGCGGCGGCTTCAAAATCGAGCGCGCCGGCGGCGAGACCGAAACAGGCAACGTCAGGTTCGACAAAGGCGATATTGGCGGGTCGCTCCATCGCGGCTACGACACCCAGTGCTACACCAGCGTCATGAACGTGCCGCGCCTCCAGTGGAATTACCGTCTGGAAGGCAGCATCGCCGACATGGACATCGACGCCTACGCGCCGTGGAAGGGCGTCATCCCCAACCCGCGCCACCTCACCTACGTGAATTCCGATCCGCGGCAGTGGCGACCCAGCTACGTGCGCAAATTCGGCGAGCCCGGTTTTGAGGTGAAGAAGGCGGCCGTCTTGGAAGCGGAAGAGAAGGCCCCGGCCCCACCCTCGACCCTCTCCACCGAGCAGGCGAGAGACGCGGTTAATCTTGCCGATCAGTTCCTGAAGCAGGCGGGAGACGCGCGCGACCTGCAGCCCGTGGTGAAGAACTTGTTCGCCAGCGATTTCCTCGACCGGTATCTGGCCGACAAGTCCAACAATCCGCTCACCAACCTGGCGCCCGATGCCGCCGCCCAGCTCAGCCACCAGGATCTGGAGCGCTTCTTCGCGCTCACCAACAACCTCTACTCGCTGGAAGCGGCGAACCCCGCGGCCTCCGCCAGCCTCGAGAGCCTGCTGAGCGCGGCGAGCGTGCTGTTGCCCGACGATCTGGCAAAGATGCTGAAGTCGAATCTCACCGGAGCGGCGGCGAGCCCCATCGCCAGCGCCGACCAGCTTCGCAGCCTGCTGGGGCCTCTCGGCGACGCAGTCAGCACGCTCGCCCAGCAATTGCCAGCCGGGCTCATGCCGCCGCTGCCTGCCGGAAGCGCCGCCGCGCCGCCGCGGTCCGACGACCTGATGAAACCCTGGGCCGTGAAATGCGACCAACCGTGCTTCGGCTACCCAGCCGGCACCGAACTGACGGCCATCAATGTGCCGCTCTACCAGTTGTTGATGGTCAAAGACAAAGGGCAGATGAAGATTCTGTCGATGGTGCCGAGGTAAGAAATGATGAATTATGAATGATGAATGAAAAGCAGCTCTCAGCGATCAGCCATCAGCTTTCAGCAAAAGAAGAAGATCCGGTTCTTGCTGAGTGCTGATAGCTGAGGGCTGATGGCTCTTCTGTTCATCATTCATCATTCATAATTCATCATTTCTTCAAGGCTGCCAGGGCGGCGGCAATGGGGATACACTCGTCCGCGTCCCCACACAACGCCAAAACCTTCCCGTCAGCGGAGAGCAGCGGCGCGCCGGCTTCGCCTGGATTGAGCTTGTGGTCGAGCGTCCTGAGTTCGCCCGCTACGGTGACGTGAACCGAAGTGCGTTTAGGCTCGGCCAGAGACTGGCTCATGCCGAAAGGAAAGCCGAAGAGGAATCCGTCTCCGCCCTCGGCGTCAGCCGTTGCCAGCGGCTCAGGGTTATTACCCGTGATCTTGATCAACGCCGCGTCGTCCGCGCCCCCGGTAGCGAGCTTCACCGTCGCCTTGTCACCGGTGTCAGGATCCTGGACTTCGCGCGACTGCATCTGGTCGGCTGCGGTCTTCACGATCTCCAGCGTCTTCCGTTCGGTCGAGAAGGCGGCGGTGATGTCGGGGATGCCCTCCGCCGTCAGCACCCGTGATCCGGCGGGCCAGGCGGCGACTCCGTAGTGGGCTTGATCCACTTCCAGGTGATCGCGCGCGAGCAGGAGAGCGATCTCGGGATCAAACTTCCAAGGCTGGAGGACGCGCTTGGCCGTGAGAAGCTTGCCGTCGGCGCTGATCGCGAAGGCGGTACCCGACTGGCTGAACTTTTGCGACTGGCCGCTGGCGGGGTCGCGCAGCACGTAGTCGCAACTCACCAGATAGAGGCCGCTGTTGCCGGCAGCGTTGAGTGACCGGTCAGACTCCAGCTTGGCCAGATGCTCACGGGCTAGCGCGAGGCCTGGAATCGAGGTGGGGTCGGAGATCATTTCGAGCAGCTTGATCGCTCCCGCCTGCGCTGATGAGTCTTTGGCGAAAAGCTGCAGCGGCACTTCTTCGTTGAGATCCACGGGCACGATGAGGCGCTGTGAACGCAGAAAGATCTTCCCCAGTGGGTTCAGCTTAACCTCAAAGAAGCTGTGGCCGGTGATTTTCAGCTTGTCCTGCTGGATCAGGTCGCGGAGCGGCGCGATGGAATCGAGATCCGCAAACGAGACGGACACTTCGAGCGGCACCGGCAGGTCAACCTCGGCAGTTTGGGAGAGCTTAAATTCCTGATCCAGGGGTTTGATGGTTACCGGCAGGCCGTTCAGACGAACGTCCTGAAAGTGGACTCTCTCCACCGTGGCCGCGCGCTCCACCGGCTTGACGGTGACGTAGAGGTTGAGCGTCAGGCGCTCGAAGCTGATGTCGCGATAGCCGACCCGACGATAGATGCAGAGGCTGTCGGCGTGTTGGACAGGCACCTGCTTGTCGGGAAAGTGGAAGACCTTCAGCGCCTTCCGCGCGCCTTGAACGACGACGTCTTGCCAGGGGCATGCCACGGCGACGGGGCCGCACGAAAGAAGCAGAAGCGGTATAACGGGGAATGGGCATCGTAGTTTCATGGGAGATCGGGGACTGCCTCGATCAGTACCGGTTACAACATGGGAGATTCTAAGGAGATCGAAACTGGAAGGGCGATTTTCGATTTTCCAATTTCGAGTTTCGAACCTTAGTCCGGCTTGACCACGTCCAAATCCTCGGGCTGCACGCCGGTGTTCAGGATCTTGATCTTGGCGTGCGCGCTGCCCTGATCGACGACGTCGGTAACTTCGAGCGTACCCACGCGCGTGTTCTGGTCGTTCGCTTTGTAAAGCCCGAGTTGCGAGCCGGACTTCAGGCCATTGCCTGAACCGAGACTCACCGTAAGCGTATTGTCGGCGCTGACGGCGGTGATGTACCCCACCACCGGCCTCTTGGGTGCGAGTGAACCGCCCCCGCCCGCCGTCTCCTGCACCAGAGCGCGCAACTGTTCGATCTCCTGCTTCAGGACTTGGGTGTCCTGGGTGTTGTTGTTGGCGAGGGTGGAAATCGTGACTTCAAGCTGAGTGAAGGTGTGCTGCAACTGCTCGATGGTCGTCTCGAAGCGCGACTGACTCTTGGCGAGCTCGTTCAGGGCGTCGGTCTGTGCCTTCTGAGTGTCCGCTAATTGCTTCAGTTGCGCGGCCAAGGCGTCCTGCTGTGCCTTGAGCAGTTTCGCCTGGTCGGCAAGCTCCTGGAACTTTCCGTCAAAGTACTCCTGGTCCTTGGCGTTAATCTTGGCCGACAACAGGCCGGCACAACCGAGAATCAACAGAGCAGTGATGGCAAGCTTTCTCGTCATGGTTCCCTTCCTTCTTGGGCGGGCCGCTCGTCGCAGCCTCCCCTACGGATTCTCAAAGTTCCAGTTGATTTCATACGGCTTATCCGCCGTCACGTTGATGTCAAATTTCTTCGGCTTGTAGGGGGGGAGCGACAGCAAGACCTTGTGAGGCCCGACGGCCAAGTCAAAGCTAGCCGACGTTTTGCCCGCAAACGATTCATCCACGTAGACGCTGGCCCCCGAGGGGTTGGTGAGGACATGAACCGTGCCGCGGTTGGAGGGAGCGCCCGGCGTCGGGGCCGGCGCCGGGGCCGCCGCCAATTTTATGTTTTCGCGGCGGAGCTTGGCGCCCGCCTTCACTTGGATATCCTCTGAATGCGTCTGCCAGCCGTCGAGCTTGAGGGAGAAGGTATGCGAACCGGTCGCCAGACGCAAGCGCTTCGGTGTGGCGCCCTTGTCTTCCTGGTCGACGAAGATTTCGGCGCCTTCGGGTTTACTGGAGACTTGCAGTTCTCCGGTTTGTGATTTCGTGCCCGCCGCGCTTCGAGAAGTGTCGGTGAGGGGCGGCTTGGAAGTGGCCTCCACCTTCTTCGGTGCGGGAGCGGGCGCCTTCACTACGGTCGAGGCACTCGGAGCAGGAGGATTCGCTGGCTGCGAGGTCGAGACCGGCGAGGTGGAATTCGTGCTGCGGAAGAACAGAAAGTAATACGCCGTGCCGGCACCCAGCACGATCAGCAGGCTCAGCAACCACACTGCCAACGGAAGGCGCAAGCCGCGCTTGGCGCGCGAAACCGGCGGCGCCGTGGCCGTCGCTGCTTCGGGCTGGACCTCCACTGGGGCGACTGCCGCAGCGACGCTGCGTTCCCGGGCACTGCCCTCGACCTGAGACACTTCCTCCCCCGCGCCTCGCGGAGCTTTCATCACCATGGTGGCGCCGGCGGTTACCACGCCTTCGATATTCTTGTAATTCTTCAGGTCTTTCGCGAGCTCCGAACACGTCTGGTAGCGCTGGTCCGGGCTCTTGGCCAGCGCCTTGCCGACCACAAAGCTCAAGCCGGGATGAATACCAGGATCGAGCTCGCGCGGCGGGATGGGCATCTCGTGAATGATTTTGTAGATCACCGTAGTGATGTTTTGTCCGACGAAAGGTTTTTCACCCGTGACCAGTTCGTAGAGAATGGCACCCAGCGAGAAGAGGTCGGACCGCCCGTCCAGCGGCCGGTTCAGCACCTGCTCGGGAGACATGTAATTGGGCGTGCCCAGCACCTGACCGGCCTGGGTCATTTCCGCAGCCATCACTTTGGCGATGCCGAAGTCGGTTACCTTCACCCGGCCGCTCTCGAGAATCATAATGTTGGCCGGCTTCACATCACGATGCACGATGCCGTGCGCGTGGGCCACGTCTAGCGCGCTGCAGACCTGATCGAAAATGGGAATGATGGTCTCCACCGGCAACAGCGGCTGCTCCTGCACCAGGCGCTCCAGCGATTTGCCCTCGAGAAACTCCATGGCCAGGTAATAGTTGCCATTGTCCTCGCCGAAATCATAAATGGTGACGATGTTGGGATGTGCCAGCGCGCCTGCCGACTGCGCCTCGCGGTGGAAGCGCTCCACATACTCGCTGAAATCGCCGGTGGCCATGCGCTCGGTGAGCAACATCTTGATGGCCACGGTGCGTCCGATGCTCGGATCGTGGGCGCGATACACCACGCCCATTGAGCCCCGCCCGAGCTCTGAGAGAATCTCGTACCTGCCTACCGTGCGAACGACTTGGGCCATGCAACACCGCCCCGCAATTGTTGAGGAAGTCCCCTTGTCCGGCAGGACTACCCCTTCCTGATCGATCTCTGCCGCGAGCGTACTCCAAGAAGCTGCACAAGTCAACGGCACGAATGGGCTAGGCGAAGTAACGACGAATTATGGCAACGGAGCGTCGTCGTTCTCCGTCACGCGGGCTTCGCCTGCGACCGAAGGGTCACATTCCATGGCCCTCTTTGGCCGAGTTTCTCGCCTTCTTGGGTGAGCGAAGGAACGCTCAACTGCAGCGAGGAGGTTATATCGGCTGCCAAGCGCCCCGCCGTGAGGAGCTGTGGGCGGAAGCCGACGGACGACCGCGTCCAACCTGCTTGTGACTCTGGGAGGCGGCTGGACTTGAACCTGAGCCGGTGGGCGCGGCTGATGGCGCGGCCAAAGAGAAGGTCTCAACGCGAGGACGCCGGGCCACAGAGTTGTTAGCACGGCATCGATAATCAATTGCTTATGCACTGGCGAACAACCATCGTTTTCGACTGGAGCTGAATCTAATCGGATGAAAGGGATTAAGGGAGATTACGACAAATGGCGACGAGCGATCTGGTTCTGACGATGGGGTGGGACGGTTTGAAGCTGGCCGTGATTCTTACGGTCGTTCTCTACACGGGGATGGTCTTGATGTGCTATTCCACGGAAGGGCCGCGCTATCGGCTTCAGTTGGATCCCGCAAGGCCGGCACGCTCAGTGGTGCTCTTGGCGGTGTGGCTAGGCGTGAGGACCACCGCGACCGTCGCGCATGCAGCCAAGGCAGCTTACGATACCCTGGCGGAAACCTCCGCTGATGTGGGCGAATGGTTCATCCGCCGTCAAGGCCCCGACGCCGAAGCCAAGTTCCATTCCCGCTTCCTGTGAGGATCCAGGGCAATAGAAGTCAATCCTGAGATCGCGCAGATTATACGGATTCAAAGATATGAAGGATCGGGAAATCCTGCTGTTGCCGTCAGCCCTGGATTTCCTGGTTCCCCTCAACGTGCCTCCTCGGCAATCTGCCGAATCTGCGAAATCTGAGATCGTCCTGCCAAAAACAATCGAATTTATCACAATAGTACTCTATGCTAAAGTAACCGTAGGCTGGGAGGTCTTGAACCTTTGGAAGGCCAGAGGCAACCTATCCAGGGGCGAACTATCGCTATCGGTCTATTGTCATTAACCGACTCCACGGGCGGATTTTGACGGAACAGAGCTAGGGAGTTATTGAAAACAAAGGGTGGGCCTCAAAAAACAAAGCGAAAACAAAGCTAAGAAACATGGGACTCAGGGCCGAAAACTGAGAACTAAGGAAACGACGATTTTTGAGAAATGAAGCCACCGAGTTGATTGAAAACAAAGGACCGGCGCTAGTCAAAAACGGGAACGAACCCATCGTTTTGGATAGTTGGCGCTGGGCGGAAGGCGGCGCGCCAACGTTTTTGAAACCGAAAGGTAATGACTGAGAACTGATGATCGACGACTTTTGCCTTGCGCTCCCGCTGCCGGTTCTGCGATTGTAGATGGGCTTTGAAGGAACGGTGACGCCGGTTGGCGGACGAGGATGGCTGACGACAGTACACTGTACTGGCTGGGATTGGCTCACGTGGAGGGCTTGGGTGTGCGTGGCGCCCATCGGCTGATCGAGCGATTCGGGTCGCCGCAAGCGGTCTATTACGCCTCGCTCACCGAACTCGAAGGCTGCGGCCTGCGAGCGCCCGTGGCGCAGGCGATCTTCGCTCAAGCCGGGCTGAAGGATGCTGAAAAGCAACTCGAGGCGGCGGCCAAGGCGGGGTTCCAGCTCGTTCCGCTTTCGAGCGACAGCTACCCGCCTCTGCTGAAGCAGATCGCTGACCCTCCGCTCGCGCTCTACGTGCGCGGCGACGTCGAGGCGCTGGCCGAATATGCTGTGGCGATGGTGGGAACGCGCCGCCCCACCGCTTATGGCAGTTCGGTGGCACACCGGCTGGCGGCCGACCTGGCCCAGCGCCGGCTGACGATTGTGAGCGGCTTGGCCCGCGGGATCGACTCGGCCTGCCACCGCGGCGCATTGGAGGCCAAGGGCAGGACCGTGGCCGTGCTGGGATCGGGCCTGGACGTGCTTTATCCGCGAGAAAACAAGAACCTGGCGGACCGGATCGCGGAATCGGGCGCCGTGATTTCGGAGTTTCCCCTGGGCACGTCGCCGGCCCCGGAGAATTTCCCCATCCGCAACCGGATCATCAGCGGCGTCGCTCTTGGCGTCGTGATTGTGGAGGCCGCCGAGTACAGCGGGTCGCTCATCACGGCGCGCCTCGCGCTCGAACAGAATCGCGAAGTGTTTGCCGTGCCGGGCAACGTCACCTCGGCCCAGAGCTTCGGCCCCAACCACCTGATCAAGCAGGGCGCCAAGCTCGTGGACCAGTGGATCGACGTCATCGAGGAGTTTCCGGCTTCCGTTCGCGAGCGGCTATTGCCTCCGGTGGGGGCGCCAGCCGATGCGCTGGACCAGACCGCTCCGGGCGGCGGTCCGTCGCTCTTCGAGCAATCGTTGACCCCGGAGCAGAAACTGGTGTTCGAGGCGCTTCGTCTGGACGAGGCGCTGTTTGTGGATTCCATCTGCGGGGCGGTGTCGCTTTCGCAGCCCCGCGTGCTGACGGCTTTGCTTCACCTGGAGATGAACGGGTTGATCCGGCAGTTGCCGGGGAAGAACTTTATCCGCAAGCTGTGAACTCTTGGAGCGCGGCAGCTTGCTGCCGCTTTTTCCGATGAGCTACGTGACACCGCCCGAAGGCAAAGCGGCAGCAAGCTGCCGCACTCCAAAGGCTTGCCGTAAGCTTCGACGCTACAATCGGATGCGGGCGAGATGAAACTAACCGCGTCCCCTTGGCATCCAAGCTCGGCGGATGAGATACCACCGTGGGAGTTCTTTCACCTCCCAAACTGAGGCTGAGTGAAGACAGGAGTCAGGAGACGTGAGGAGAGGAGTCAGGAAACAGGAGTCAGGAGTCAGAATAAAGACGCCACCGCCGGATGTGTGACGTTCTTCATTCTGTCTCCTGTCTACTAACTCCTGTCTCCTTTCTTGTGACTCCTGTCTCCTTTTTGGAAGACTATGAGTAAGTCGCTTGTGATTGTTGAATCGCCGGCCAAGGCGAAAACCATTAACCGATATCTGGGCGACGGTTTCACCGTGAAGGCGTCGATGGGACACGTGCGTGATCTGCCCAAGAAGGATTTGGGCGTAGACGTCGACAAGGACTTCAAGCCCACGTACATCGATATTCCCGGCCGGAAGGAAGTGATCTCGGGGCTGAAATCGGCCGCGAAGGCGTCGTCCGCGGTTTACCTGGCGGCCGACCCCGACCGCGAGGGCGAGGCGATCTGCGCCCACCTGCGCGACCTCCTGGAATCGAAAAACCGGCAGTTCTACCGCGTGGTTTTCAACGAAATCACCCGTGACGCGGTGCGCGAGGCTTTCGAGCACCCGGGCCAGATCGACGAGCACCTGGTGGAGGCCCAGCAGGCACGCCGCATCCTCGACCGGCTGGTGGGCTACCAGGTGAGTCCGCTGCTTTGGGACAAGGTGAAGCGGGGCATCTCGGCCGGCCGGGTTCAGACCGTGGCCTTGCGCCTGATTGTCGAGCGTGAGCGCGAGATCCAGGCGTTCCTGAAGCAGGAGTATTGGACGATTACGGCGCTGGTGGCTGGAAAAGTGCCCCCATCTTTTGAGGCGCGGCTGGTGAAGTTCCAGGGCAAGGAGCTGGAGGTCCCGGACCAGGCAAGCGCCGACCGTCATGTCGCCGCCGTAAAGGCAGCGCCGTGGGTGGTGGAGTCGGTCACCACGCGCGAGAAACGCAAGTATCCGGTGCCGCCGTTCATCACCAGCAAGCTCCAGCAGGAGGCGGTACGCAAGCTGAGATTTTCCGCCAAGAAGGCGATGATGATCGCCCAACACCTTTACGAGGGCATCGAGCTGGGCGACGAAGGTTCGGTAGGCCTCATCACCTACATGCGCACGGATTCCACGCGCGTCGCGGAATCGGCCCTGGACGCGGCCCGCGATTACATCCGGAAGAAGTTCGGCGAGCCTTATCTTCCCGCCGAAGCGGTCCGGTACAAGAGCAAGAAGGACGCACAGGACGCGCACGAGGCCATTCGCCCGACAGCGGTGGATCGCACGCCCGAATCCATCCGCAAGTTCCTCAACCCGGATGAACTCAAGCTCTATAAGCTGATCTGGCAGCGGTTTGTGGCCTCGCAGATGAACCCGGCCGTCTTCGACCAGACCACCATCGACATCAACGCCGGCGACTACCTGTTCCGCGCCACCGGATCGGTGGAGAAGTTCAACGGTTTCCGCGCCGTCTATGAAGAGGGCCGAGATGAGATCGCACCCAGCGAAGAGGAAGAGGATCTGAAGCACAAGCTGCCCGCCGTTGAGCCGGGCGAAACGCTGCGACTGGAGAAGATCACGCCGGAGCAGCACTTCACCGAGCCGCCGCCGCGTTACAACGAGGCGACGCTGGTGAAGGCGCTGGAAGAAAAGGGCATCGGTCGTCCGTCCACTTACGCCAGCATCCTGAGCGTGATTCAGAATCGCGAATACGTGGAGAAACAGCAGGGCCGTTTTTATCCCGTGGAGCTCGGCATGCTGGTCAGCGACCTGCTGGTGAAAAACTTCAGCGACATTTTCGACGTCGCCTACACCGCGCGCATGGAAGAGGAGTTGGACGAGGTGGAGGAGGGCAAGCTCTCCTGGACTCAGGCGCTGGACGAGTTTTACACCAAGTTCAAGCGCGATCTGCGCCTGGCCGAGCGCGATATGGAGGACCTGAAGGGCGAGGGCAAGCCCACTGAGGAAACGTGCGAGAAGTGCGGCAAGCCCATGAACATTCGCGTCGGGCGCAACGGCGCGTTCCTGGCCTGTACCGGCTATCCCGAGTGCGACGGCACCCGCGACCTGACGCCGGAACTCTCGGTGAAATATGGCATGGGCGCTCCCACCGGTCCTCCGGCTCCGGAAGTGGCGGAGCAGGCCTGCGAGAAGTGCGGCAAGCCCATGGCGGTGAAGCGCGGCCGCTTCGGATACTTCCTGGCTTGCACCGGCTACCCGGAATGCCGCAACACCAAGAAGATCGTCATGAAAGGGGGCGAGGCCACAGCAGTAGCCGACACGCCTTTAGATGAGAAATGCCCCGAGTGCGGCAACCACCTGGTGATCAAGCACGGCCGCTTCGGGGAGTTCACCGCCTGCAGCAACTACCCTACCTGCAAGTATGTCAAGCGCCAGACGCTGGGGATTCCCTGCCCGGAGAATGGCTGCACCGGCGAGATCGTGGTGCGCAAGACCAAGCGCGGCAAGACATTTTACGGCTGCACGCGCTACCCGGATTGCAAGTTCACCGCCTGGGACAAGCCCGTCGCCGAGCCCTGCCCCCAATGCGGCTCGCCGATCCTGCTGGAGAAGGTCCGGAAGTCGGGCCCGGTTAGGGTGTGCCGGAATGAGGAGTGCACGTACGAGCACGCGGTGGCATGAATTGCCGATTGCAAGAGAAGAACGAATCCACAGATTGCGCAGATTTCACAGACTCATGATAAGAAGCCAGGAGAAGCGAATTGCGCTGTTTTTATCCTGTATCTGTGCAATCTGCGAAATCTGTGGATTGTCTTCTTGCCCTTGCAATCGTCAATCGGTAATTCCCCTAGTCCCCGAGGGCGAGGTGTCTAGCCTTTCGGACTTTCCGCCAATCGACGGCGCCCGAGGCTTCTTCCGGCGTTCTCACCGCGCGGCCCAGGTGAAAGGCCCGAAGGAACGTCGTTTCCCGCAGCGTGGGCAGCATCTCGATCGTGAGGTTGCCGCCCATCACGAGGGTCGCCTTGTCGCCGAGCGCCTGATGGTACGCCGCCAGGCGCTCCACTCTTTCCTCCAGCGTGCCGGTCCCACCTTTCACCAGGGCGCAGTCGACGTTGGGAAAGGCCTGTAAGGCGCGAAGCGTCTCGAGCGGGTCGCTGGTCTCTTCGATGGCATGGTGGACCGTAAAGCGCATGGACGGCGCAGCCCCGATGATTTCCTGCAAGGCCTCCAGGTGGAGCTTGCCATCTTTGGTGTGGCCTACCACCAGTCCATCCACGCTGAGCGCGGCGAAAGCCTGCGCGTGCTGCTTCAGGTCGTCCAGTTCAGCCTCTCCGCTGATCTCGAAGGCCGCGCGTTCGCGGACCATGACTCGAAGCCGGATGGGCAAGCTGGCCAGGATCTGCTCCACGAGTTCACGTGGCGGCGTGAGGCCGGCCTGATCGAGCCCGACGCAGACTTCAAGCCGGGTGGCGCCCCCATCATACGCGGCGAGCGCGTCGTCTAGCGAGCAGACGATGATTTCCAAGTCGATCGGTCGCGCGGCGCCGCTTGAGTTGATCATGGCCTCCGTCACGGATTCCCTCCGTGCAATGCCGGGCGCTGGAGAAACGATCTTGCCCGGTTTTCCGATCCGGGCTTCATTGTACAACAGGATAAATCCTGCTGCCCGCGAAACCAACTCTCAGCGGATGGACGAGGAGGCGAGCCTTCTATAGCGGGGTCGATCGTATTCTGTCCCGTGAGATCTCGGCCCCTCGATTCTTGACCCTTCGTGGCGACTATGTTAGGTTGCCTGTGCGCCCGCGTCGGAGTAGGGACAGGGCTTGCCTTTGCCCTCTCCCGCGATCGTGCGACCCGAAGAGATGAAGAGATAAGGTACGGCAATCCGTACTGCTACAACTGGAGAAGAGAGGTTTGGCCACAACGGCAGGGGTGCCCCTAAAACGTACGGCGCTGAACGCGGCCCACAAAAAGGCAGGCGCTCGCATGGTGGAGTTCGGCGGCTGGGAAATGCCCGTCGAATACTCCGGCATCATCGAGGAGCACGTCGCGGTGCGCACTCGGGCCGGGTTGTTCGACGTCAGCCACATGGGTGAAATCCAAGTGCGCGGCCCCGAAGCTCTTTCTCTGCTCCAGTTTGTGACCTCGAACGATGTGGCCCGCCTGAAGACCGGCCAGGCACAGTATTCGGCGCTGATGTACGCCCAGGGAAGCGCCGTGGACGACTGCCTCGTCCACCGGCTGGGCGAAGGCCACTACCTTCTTTGCGTGAATGCCTCCAACACCGACAAGGGTTTTGACTGGATCACGCGGCAGAACGTGCAATTCGGCGCCGACGTGCGGAACGTCTCCGCAGATTACGCCCAGCTTGCCTTGCAGGGGCCGCTCGCCGCAACCATCCTCGCCAAGGTGAGCCCCAGCGACTTGGCGGCCATCCAATACTATTGGTTCACCTGGGGAGAGTGCTGCGGCGTCGAGGGCTGGCTCGCGCGCACGGGCTACACCGGCGAGGACGGCTTCGAGTTTTACTTCCCGCCCGCGGAATCGGAGCGCGTCTGGAATGCCTTGCTCGAAGCCGGGAGGCCGGAAGGATTGATTCCGGCGGGCCTCGGAGCGCGCAACACCTTGCGCCTGGAAGCGGCGTACCCTCTTTACGGCCACGAACTGGACGAGGAGACCACACTGCTCGAAGCCAACCTGGGTTGGATTTGCAAGCTGGAGAAGGGCGAGTTTCTGGGCCGCGACGTGCTGCGGAAACAAAGGAGCGAGGGAACGCGTAAGAAACTGGTAGGATTTGAAATGGCCGACCGCAGCATCGGCCGTGACGGCTACCCGGTCATGATCGATGGCGAAGTTTGCGGCCGCGT
Source organism: Terriglobia bacterium (assembly GCA_035315065.1). Classification (GTDB taxonomy): domain Bacteria; phylum Acidobacteriota; class Terriglobia; order UBA7540; family UBA7540; genus DATFYM01. The sequence goes on along the minus strand of DATFYM010000248.1, from coordinate 19,263 downwards.
CACCAGCGGGTCGATGGCGCCGTTCTTGAAGAAGAACATCGGATTGGCCTACGTCCCTCCGGGGCGCGCCGAACCGGGGCGTGAAATCCAGATTGAGATCCGTGGCCGCTTGGCAACGGCGCGGATCGTTCCGTTGCCGTTTTACAAGAGAAGGAAGGAGTCAGGAGTCAGGAGTCAGGAGACAGAATGAAGACATTCACAATTCGAGCCTCGCTCTCTTCTCTTCATTCTGACTCCTGACTCCTGTCTCCTGACTCCTTCTTTCATCATTCAGTAGCCACTGTTGGCAGGAGGTACCATGGCTTACCCTCCGGAGTTGCTGTATACGAAGGAGCACGAATGGATCCGCGTGGATGAATCCATCGGGACCATTGGCATTACCGATCACGCCCAGAAGGAACTGGGAGACATTGTCTTTGTCGAGCTGCCGAAACCCGGCGACCGCGTCACGGCCAAAGAGACGTTCGGTACCGTCGAGTCCGTGAAGGCGGTTTCGGACGTGTACTCGCCGGTGACGGGCGACGTGACGGCGGTGAATTCGAAGCTCCAGGACAACCCGGAACTGCTGAACTCGGACCCTCACGACACGGCATGGCTGATCCGTGTGCGCTTGAAGGACCGGCGCGAGACCGAGAGCCTGATGACCGCCGACCAGTACGAAGCTTTCATTCAAGAGGCCCACTAAACTAATTTTGGATTTTGGATTTTGGATTTTTGATTGAAGAACCCGCTCTGGTCGCGCTCCTCTTTCAATCCAAAATCCAAAATCCAAAATGAAAAAACAATGCGCTATCTACCCAATTCGCACGCGGACCGCGCCGCCATGCTGGAAGCCACCGGCCACACGTCCATCGACGAGCTGTTTAGCCAGATTCCCGATGCGCTGCGGTTGCGGCGCGAGTTGAAGATTCCGGGACCGCTCTCGGAGCCGGAACTGGTGGAGTTCTTTCGGCAGGCGGCCAGCCAGAGCGCTCGCGATTGCGTCTCGCTGCTGGGCGCGGGCGCCTATTCGCACTACCGGCCGGTGGTGATCGATACGCTGCTTTCGCGTGGCGAGTTTCTGACTTCGTACACGCCCTACCAGGCCGAGATCAGCCAGGGCAACCTGCAAGCGATGTTCGAGTTTCAAACGCTGATCGCGCAACTGACGGGCATGGAGGTGGCCAACTCCTCTCTCTACGACGGGTCCACTGCCACCAACGAGGCGGTGCTGATGGCGTTGCGTCTCACGCGACGCAACCGGGTGGTGTGGGCGCGCACGCTGCACCCCGAGTACCGCCAGGTGGTGGAGACTTACCTCCAGCATCAAGGCGTCGAACTGGGCGAGGTTCCCTACACGGCGACGGGCCAGATCGATCTCGCTCGGCTCGAAGCCGCGGCGAATCCGGAAACGGCCGCCGTGGTAGTGCAATCCCCCAACTTCTTCGGAGTACTCGAGCGCATTCACCCGATTGCCGAAATCGCTCACCGCGCCGGGGCGCTGCTGATTGTCGCCATTACCGAGCCGCTGTCGCTCGCCATCGTCAAGCCACCCAGCGAGGCGGACATCGTCTGCGGCGAGGCACAATCGTTTGGTGTCCCGGTTGCCTTCGGCGGCCCCTATGTAGGATTCCTGGCCACACGCGACAAATTCATTCGTCAGATGCCTGGCCGGCTGGTGGGCCAGACACAGGATACCGAGGGTCGCCGCGGATATGTCCTCACGCTGGCCACCCGCGAGCAGCACATCCGCCGCGAGAAAGCCACGTCGAACATCTGCACCAGCCAGAGCCTTTTTGCCCTCTGCGCCACCATCTACCTCTGCTTGCTGGGCAAGAAAGGATTGAAGGCGCTGGCCGAGCAGAATCTGGCCAAGGCGCGCTATGCCGCCGACCGGCTTGGCCAGGTACCGGCCACCGAGCTGCCATTTTCTGGGCCCAGCTTCAACGAGTTCGTCGTGAAGACGCCGGGCGACGCGGAAGATCTGCTGGAAGAACTTCGCCGGCACAACATCATCGGGGGCTTGAACCTCGGGCGGTTCTATCCGGAGCTCGAAAATCACCTGCTGACTTGCGTCACGGAAACGGTGGGCCGCGCCGCCCTGGATCGCCTGGCGGAGGTCTGGCGGCAGTTTGCCGTCACCAAAGAAACAGTGGTCAGTGGCTAGTGGTTAGTGGCTAGTGGTTAGTGGTTAGTGGCAAGAGACTAGGAGGCCATCTCATATGAAAGTCGGAGTGCTGGGATCAGGAATTGTTGGCCGAGTTTTGGGAGGTGGGTTTGCCAAGCACGGACATCAGGTAATGATGGGAACGCGAAACCCGAATGAGCCCGACGCTCAGAAGTGGCTTGCCCAGACACCGGGCGCGTCGGTGGGAACGTTTGCCGACGCCGCGCGCTTCGGTGAACTGCTGGTGCTGGCGGTGGCGGGCCGCGTGGTGGAGAGTGCGATCGCACTCGCCGGGCCGGACAACTTCGTCGGCAAGACCTTGATCGATGTGAACAACCCGATTTCCGATGAGCCCCCCGTTAACGGGGTTCTGCGGTTCACCACCGGACCCAATGAATCCCTGGGAGAAAAAGTGCAGGCGCTCGTTCCGCAGGCGCATGTGGTGAAGACCTTCAACAGCGTCGGAAACGCGCTCATGATAAACCCTCGCTTCGAGCAGGGAACGCCCACCATGTTCCTGTGCGGCGACAATGAGGCCGCCAAGGCGCAGGTCTCGGAGATCATCCGCCAGTTCGGCTGGGAGCCTTTTGACTGCGGAGGAATCGTCGCCTCCCGGGCCTTGGAGCCTCTCTGCATGTTATGGTGCATTCCCGGTCTCCTGAGAAATCAATGGACACACGCGTTCAAGGTACTGACCCACTGACAAAGAAGTGGCGAGTGGCGCGGCCATCAGCTATCAGCCGTCAGCTCTCAGCAAGAAAAGATACCGGTTCTTGCTGATCGCTGACCGCTGACCGCTGAGAGCCAATAACCACTAAGCGCTGGAAAGAAAGCAATGGAAAACCGCATCAAGAACGCCCGTCCGCACATGACCCGGAACGAGGGTCTGATCTTCGAGCGCAGTTCCCCGGGCAAGTCCGGCGCGGAATTGCCGCCCCTGGATGTTCCGGCCGTCCCGCTCGAAGAAGCTTTGGGCGACGAGTTTCTTCGCGCTGAAGTGGAAGGCTTTCCCGAAGTCTCCGAGGTTGACGTTATCCGCCACTTCACGCGGCTCTCCACCTGGAACTACTCCATTGACGCCGGCCTCTATCCGCTGGGCTCCTGCACCATGAAGTACAACCCGCGGCTCAACGAGGCAGTGGCGCGCCTGGAGGGTCCGGCGACCGATCACCCGTACACGCCGGAATCGCTGGCGCAGGGATGCCTGAAGATTCTCGGCGAGACAGCGCGCTGCCTGGTGGAGATTACAGGCATGGACGCGGTATCACTCCAGCCGGCTGCCGGGGCGCAAGGAGAGCTGACCGGCCTGCTGATGATCCGTGCTTACCTGGAAGACCAGGGACGGAACCGGAAGTACATAATCGTGCCGGACTCGGCGCACGGCACCAATCCGGCCAGCGTCACCATCGCCGGGTATGAAACCCGCAACCTCAAGTCCAACGCCCGCGGCTGCGTCGACCTGGAACAACTCGACCACGCCATGACCGAGGAAGCGGCCGGGCTGATGCTCACCAATCCCAACACGCTGGGCGTTTTCGAGACCGAGATCGAGAAGGTCTGCCAGGTCGTCCACGCCCGCGGCGGCTTGGTGTACATGGACGGCGCCAACATGAACGCCTTGGTGGGCGTGGCGCGGCCGGGAGAGTTCGGCGTCGACGTGATGCACCTCAACCTGCACAAGACTTTTTCCACGCCGCACGGCGGCGGCGGGCCGGGCTCGGGTCCGGCGGCGGTGAAGAGGATCCTGGAGCCTTACTTGCCCGCTCCCATCGTGGAACCAGCGGCGGATGGCGGCTGGCGCCTCAATCACGACCGGCCCCGGAGCATCGGCCGCGTCCGGGCGTGGTACGGGAACTTCGGCATGGCCGTTCGCGCCCTGGCCTATATTCTAGCCTATGGTCCTTCCGGGCTGCGACAGGCCACGGAAGACGCGGTGCTGAACGCCAACTACGTTCGCCGCCGCCTGAGCGACCTTTACGAGCTTCCCTACGAGGCGCCGTCGATGCACGAGTGCGTTTTTTCCGACCGGCGGCAGGCCACGCGCGGGGTCCACACCGGCGACATCGCCAAGCGCCTTATCGATTACGGGTTCCACCCTTACACCGTCTCCTTCCCGCTGATCGTGGCCGGCGCCATGATGATCGAGCCCACGGAAACGGCCGGCAAGGCGGAACTCGATGCCTTCATCGACGCGCTGCGCTCCATCGCGCAGGAGGTGGAAGAAGATCCGGAGTTCGTGCTCAAGGCTCCGCACACCACGCGGGTGAGCCGGTTGGATGAGGCCGCGGCGGCGCGGAAGCCGGTGTTGCGGTGGAAGCCGTGATTTTGTATGCGGCGACCTGAGTTTGCCGCATTCGAATATTTTGGATTTTAGATTTTGGATTGGATTGAAAGACCGTGTGTGGTTGTGCCCGCTTTAATCCAAAAGGGAAATCCAAAATCCAAAGTAGTTTCGCGTAGTGACTTGTCACGTAGTATAAATAGGACTTGCTGACGATGAGGCTGACATGGCCGAAACCAAGACGTTGATGACCATTGAGGAGTTCGACGCGCTGCCCGACGAGCCCGGCGTCCGCTATGAGCTCATCGAGGGGGAGCTTCACGTGCTTGCTTCACCGAGGTACTACCATCAAGACATCACCGCGTTCATCATGGGCGAGTTGCGGGCTTGGGCGAAGTCACACGGCGGTGCCGCCAATCACAACACTGACTTCGAGATGGCCGATAACACTGTCCTCGCGCCCGATGTGTACTATCTGAGCGCAGAGCGTCTGGCGCGCATCGATCCGCACAAGCGCAACGATGACGCTCCTGATTTGTGCATCGAAGTGTGGTCACCCGCAAACGAGAGACAGGAAGAGGACCTCCGACGAAAAGCTAAGATCTACTTGGCGAACGGCGCCAAAGCGGTATGGCTGATCTATCCCGAGGCGCGCATTGCCCGCATTTACAAGCCGGGGAAGCCGGTGGAAATCCGCGATGAGGATCAAGCTCTCGAAGACACGGAATTGCTGCCCGGCTTTTCGTTGAAACTCTCCGAAGTGCTGTAGCGCGGCCGCTGGTATTAGCCGATTCCAGATTGGTCCTGAGCGAAGCGAAGGATTGACGACTGGAAGAGAAGGCCGTTTCGGTTTGTGCACGCCCGTTTCAGAAGGATCCGCTGGCGCAATTGGCACACCCCCAAAAAAGATTTTGACTTTTTTGTAATTATGTTGTAGGCTCGATCTGTAAGGTGTGGCTAGACGGCACGATCGAGAGCAAGCGGTTTGCAGATAGTGTGATATTTTAAATTCAAATACGATACTCGAACCTCGTGGGAGAGCTGGATTGCCTGGTTGCGAGAGTGCGAGATTATGAGGGCGGACCCAAGCGAGCAACTGCGGGAACGAAGCCAAACGAAGCCACGGACGTAACACGCGTATTGCCAAGGAGATGAACCACGAAACGAACAAACGAAGCCACGCGATGTATCCGTAATTTTATCAAGAGCTTACGACGATTTCGGCCTTGTTTTGCAGGAAGTTGCGGCCGTTTAGAAGTTTTCTCGATTGCCGATTTCATGTAAGCCTTTTGTTTTCAGTAGCGGCACAAAAGCAGCCCCGGAGTGCGTTTCATCGCCGTTCGCAAAGGGCGGGCCCCTTTCTGTGGCTCAGGGTCAACGGGTGCCCCGCAATTCGCCGTATACCTTGGCGAGGTGGAAAGGCGAAAAAGCGCGCTCCTGGGCCGTGATCGTCAAGGGGAAAAATCGAGTAGCCAACGAAGGAGAAGGGATTTCAACCCACAAATCTGTCGCAACTTGATGCTCAATTCTCTCCCAAAACCAACCTTTGCCTCCAGGTTTACCGGGACCTCCGCCGTAAACTACAATTTCGCCCCGAGGCCATATTTTGGGGTTTTCGACCCCTCCTGCCCCAATTACTTGTGGTTTTAGCTTTACAAGGTTGTTTTGTCGTGCTAAGGTTCTTTTCGAAGCGGCAGAACATCGTTATGCCTTTTGGGCTGGCACGCAATCGAGTGAAAGTTCGGGCAGGAGGAATTTGCATTGTTCAAGCTAAAGCAAGTTGAACTGCTGGGATTCAAGTCGTTCGCGGACCGCACCCGTCTGGCGTTTCAGGACGGCGTGGCGGCCATTGTGGGTCCGAACGGGTGCGGGAAGTCAAACCTCTCGGACGCCATCAACTGGGTGCTGGGCGAGCAGAGCGCGCGGAGCCTGCGCGGCGAGCGCATGGCCGACGTGATCTTCAACGGCACCAGCCGGCGGCCCGCCATCAGCCTGGCCGAAGTGAGCCTTACCCTGGTGGAGCCCGAGAGCGCCGGGCCGGGTGGCGATGCAGGCGTCAGTCCCTTGCTTCTGGTGAAACCCAACAGCGAGGACTCCTCCGCGGCTCATGCGGAAGGGTCCAGCGAAGGGGGAAATGGAAACGGCAACGGCGCAGGTCCGGGGATGGAGGGCAAGACTGCGCTCCCTCGGGCGTCGGCAAGGACGGGGCAGGCCCCGGCTCTGCGGCATCGCACCGGCGAGATCACGGTGACGCGGCGGCTTTTCCGGTCCGGCGAGAGCGAGTATCTCATCAACGGCGACACGTGCCGGCTGCGCGACATTCAGGACTTGTTCATGGGCACAGGCCTGGGTCCGGAGTCCTACGCCATCATCGAGCAAGGCCGCATCGGCCAGGTGCTCAGCTCCAAGCCTTCCGATCGCCGCGCCATCATTGAAGAAGCAGCCGGCGTTTCCAAGTTCAAGGGTCGCAAACGCCTGGCCGAGGCGAAGCTCGAAAGCTCCCGCCAGAACCTCGCTCGCATCACCGACATCCTGGAAGAAGTAACGAAGCAGGTGAATGCGCTGAAGCGCCAGGCCTCCAAGGCGCGCCGCTATCGCGAGCTGCACACGGTGATGCGCGAGCGCCTGCGAGTGGTCCTCATGTCCCGCCTGCTGAAGCTCGAGGGCGAGTGCGCGCGGCTGCGCGAACAATCCGCGGCGATTCAAACCTCATGCGCGGAAGCGGCTGAGGCCCTGGAGGCGATGGAGCGGGAAGAAAAAGCGGCGCGGGTGGAGCACGAGGATGCAGAGGCGGAACTGAAGGGCTTGCGCGAAGCGGCCGCGCAGCGCGACCTGGAACGCGAGCGGCTGCTGGCGCGGGTCGCGAACATCCAGGAGAGCCTGGCCAATCTTGAGGCTCGCGCCTCGGAGGCGGAAGAGGAAGGCCGGCGTCTCGAAGTTCAGGCCGAGTCGCTCGAGCGGGAGGCAGCGCAGCGGGCGGCGCAGAGCGAGCAGGTGCGGGAGGAGGAAGCGGCAGCGCAGAAGGCTCTGGCGGGGCTGCTGGAGCGCCAGGGGAAGCTGGCCGCGGAGGTCGCGGGACGGGAGAGTGAGGTTGAGGCCGGCAGGCAGGAACTCCTAGCCGCGGTCGCGCGCGCCGCCGACTTGCGTAACCAACTGGTGCAGGCCGAGGAGATTGGGCTGTCACTGGACCGCCAGTTGGCGCGCACACGATCCGAGCGGGACAGCATCGAGGAAGAACACCGCCGGCTGGCCGGCGATCTCGATGCTTCCAGCACCGAACGCAACCAGCAGTTGAGCCTACTGTTCGATCTGGAGCGCGCGCTGGCCGAGACCACGGCATCGCTCGACCAGGCGCGAGAGGAGGAGGCAGGAAGGCGTCGTCAACTCGAAAGCCTCCGGCAGGAGTTCTCTGCGGCCACGGCTCGCAAACAGGCCCTGGAAGAATCCCTGGCGCGCCACGCTTACACCACTGAGACCGTGCGCCGATTGCTTTCCGGCACCCTTCCGGCCAACGGACATTGCTTCCAACCCCTTGGCGTACTCGCCGATTTTGTGGAGGTGTCGCCGGGTTACGAAGAAGTGGTGGAAGAGTTCTTAAAGGCTGAGCTCGATTGCGTCGTGGTGACCGGGCACGAAGAGGCGCGGTCGGGGATCGCCCTGCTGAAGAGCGAAGGCTCCGGTCGCTCGACCTTCTTTCTGACCCAGGTCCCGACCGCCGTCCACTCCAGCAGCCAGTCAGCAGAGCAGTTGGCGAATGCTGAAGGCGTGGTCGCTTGCGTTCGCGACCTCATTCGCTTTGAGCCGCGTTTGGGCGTGAACGGCGATCCCGCCTTCCCCGCTCTGGCCCGCGCCTACGTCGTCGCGGACACGGCCGCGGCAGAACGCCTGGCGGCCGCGCACCCGGACTGCCACTTCCTTACACCCGACGGCGAGCACCACCATCATCGTTTGGTCACCGGGGGAAAAGGTGCCAGCGCCGGCCCTCTGGCGCTACGACGCGATTTCCGCGAGCTCGAGCGGAGGACGATGGAGCTTGGGGCGACGATTCAAATCGCCGAGACCGAGCTCGAGGGGTTGCACGGGCGAGTGCTGGGACTGGACGGGGAACTTCGTCGCCTTGCCGGCGAGAAGGTGGAATCGGAGAAGATGACTGCTCTCACGGGCGAGAAGCTTCGCCAGTTGCAGTCCGCTTCCGACCGGGCCGCTGAGCGGCTGCGCCTGCTGGCCGGCGAAATCTTTGCTATCGAGGAAGAACGTGACAGCATTCTCGCTCGGCAGTCGTCCGTGCGCGAGGGTCTCGCCGCCGCTGCCCGGGAGCAGCAACGCCACGAGGCTGGGATCGCGCAGGTCACTGGATTCCTGCGCGACCTTCGCGCCTCACTGGACGCCCTTTCCCCGATGCTTGTCGAGGCGCACGCGCGATCGAGCGCCCTCGGGGAGCGCACGCGTTCGATGGAGGCAGCGCAGGAGCGATTGGCGTCCAACCTGCGAGAGCTTCTCGCCCGGCTGGAACGTCTGGCCGAGCAGCGCGAGGGCTGGCGCCGGGAGCAAGACCATTTGACCGAGGAGGCGGGGCAGTTACTGGTGCGCCTGGCGGAACTGGAAGGCGAACAGCAGGCGGGAGCGGAGATTCTGACCGCCCTGGAAGAGCGCTCCCGCGCGTCGCACCATCACTCGGCGGAACTGGTCCCGGCCATCGACACGGCGCGCGCCGAGCTGGATTCGCGACGACAGAGGCGCTCGGACACGGAAGTGGCCCTGGCGCGCGCGGAATCCGAATCCTCGCACGCCGCCGCCCAGTGCCGGGAAGAATTGCGCGCCGAGCCCGCGGAGCTTCTCGCTGGGCTGGAGCCGGAAGATGCGGTCACCGGCGAATCGCTGGAGGCGGCGGAAGGTGAGCTGAGGGAAATGAAGTCTCGCTTGGAAAACATGGGGCCGGTGAACATGATGGCGCTGGAGGAACTGCAGGAGGCCGAGGACCGATTCACTTTTCTCGAGACCCAACGCCAGGACCTGCTGGCTTCGATCGACGATACGACGCAAGCCATCCGCGAGATCGACGAGGTGTCGCGGCAGCAATTCCTCGAGGCCTTTTCTTCTATCAATGCCTATTTTGCGGAATCGTTCCGCACCCTGTTCGGCGGCGGCAGCGGCCAGATGCGTCTTGCCGACGAAAGCGATGCGGAGAGCGGCATCGACATGGTAGCCCAGCCGCCGGGCAAGCGCCTTCAGAACGTTCTGCTGCTCTCCGGAGGTGAAAAGGCACTCACCGCGCTGGCGCTGCTGATCGCCATGTTCCGCTACACGCCTAGTCCCTTCTGCATCCTTGACGAGGTGGACGCTCCCCTCGACGAGTCCAACGTCGACCGTTTTGCGCGCTTGATCGAGGAGATGAGCCGCCAGACCCAGTTCATCCTCATCACCCACAACAAGCGCACCATGGAGATGGCCAAGCTCCTCTACGGCGTGACCATGGAAGAACCGGGCGTCTCCAAGCTGGTTTCCGTACGCTTCGACGAGGTCGCTGAGGAACCGGTTGCGGTCGGCGCACCCTACTGACGATTGCCGATTGACGATTGGAACGGCGTTCAGATTTCGGCAATCAGAAGGTGTGAAGAAATTAAACGCAGAGGCACGGAGACGCGGAGAAGAGAATGAGCACAACATGAAGATGTCGCTTGTCTCACGAACGTTCCCATTTTTCTCTGTGCCTCTGCGTCTCTGCGTTTGAAGCTCTTTCGCCTGATGGCTGAAAGCTGACGGCTCTTTCAATCGGCAATCGTCAATTCTGGAGAGTACGGCGCACATCTTTTTTCGTTGACATGCCTCCGCGTTGTTCTAAAATTAGCGTGCCCCGAAAAAACCCGTGAGCCAACTGACACCCAACCTCACACTACGCGAGAGCTGGTTGCCGGGCGTGAGACTCTTCTCGCGCGGCAAGGTCCGGGACGTGTACACGATCGGTGAGGAACAACTTCTCGTTGTAGCCACGGATCGCCTATCGGCGTTCGACGTGGTGATGCAGGAGCCGATTCCGGACAAGGGACGCGTGCTGACTCAGCTTTCGTACTTCTGGTTCGATCTCCTGCGCGACCTGGGGCCCAGCCATTTCCTCACCGCGGATTGTGACGAATACCCGGTGGAGCTGAGGCCCTTCCGCGATCAGTTGGGAGGACGGTCGATGCTGGTGGCCAAGGCGAAGGCGTTTCCCATCGAGTGCGTAGTGCGGGGATATCTCGCCGGCTCGGGGTGGAAGGACTACCGGTCCACGGGTGCGGTCTGCGGGATTCGCCTTCCCTCAGGTCTCGTCGAATCCTCGCGCCTCGACCAGCCGATCTTCACGCCCGCCACCAAAGCGCAGGTAGGTCACGACGAGAACATTTCGTGGGAAGAAATGGTGACTCGGGTCGGTAAGGACTCGGCAACGCGTCTGCGGGATTTCAGCCTTGCTCTTTACGCCAGAGCGCGCGAGGTCGCCGGCGAGCGCGGGATCATCATCGCAGACACCAAGTTTGAATTTGGCTTGCTGAACGGCGAGATAATTCTCATCGACGAAGTTCTGACGCCGGATTCTTCGCGCTTCTGGCCGCAAGAAGGCTACCAACCCGGCCGGAGCCAGCCCTCATTTGACAAGCAATTCGTGCGTGATTATCTGGAGTCCGTCGGCTGGAACAAGCAGCCTCCGCCACCTCCGCTTCCCGCGGAGGTGGTGGAGGTCACCAGCAACAAGTACCGTGAGGCCTATCGTTTGTTAACGGGAAAGGTACTCCCGTAAGAGGAGTTTCGCTTCGCTTGAAGGTGGCATGAATACTTGGAACTGGCTCGATTGGGCCTTAGCGGGAGTGGTGTTTCTTTCAACAGTGACGGCGCTGAGAAAAGGCTTCGTACGGGAACTGATCTCTCTCGCAGCGCTGGTGGCGGGCCTCGTGGTTGCCGCGCTGTACTACGAGAGAGCGGCGGCTTGGTTCCAGGATCTCACGATCTCGCGCCAGGCGGCGGAGGGCATTGGCTTCCTGGTTCTGTTCCTGGGTGTGCTGATTGTGGGGGCGATTGTCTCCTCCCTGGCGAGAAAGCTCATCCGCACGGCGGGACTTCAGTGGTTCGATCGCTCGCTTGGCGCTTTGTTCGGATTCCTGCTTGGCCTGCTGGTGGATTCGGTCCTGCTCATGGTCCTGGTCGCCTTCGCCATCAAGCCCGGCGCCGTTCAGCGGTCCGTGCTGGCCCCTTACGTGACTGCCGGCGCGCGCGTCCTCGTGCTGGCGATGCCCGGCGAGCTAAAGACGCAGTTCCGAGAAGGCTTTGACAAGTTTCGGGAGACGGTCAACCGGAGCGACCACCCGACAACCAAGAAATGACCGCTCCGCCGACATCTCTCACCAGGAGCTCGCCGTGAAAGAGCAGCTTGTTTCCCTCGTCAACCTGATGGTCGAGCAAGGGGTCCGCTATGAAGACGCCGTGGCCGAGTTCGAGAAGCGGTTTATCAAGCAGGTACTGGAGAACAACGGCGGCAACCAGACCAAGGCTGCCGAGGCGCTGGGTATCCATCGGAACACGCTGAGCCGGAAACTCGAGGAGTTCGGACTCGACCACCGGCCCAAACGGCGCAAACGTCCCGCCCGTTAATCCATGACAAAAGAAAGGCCGTGGGCTGATGACGCTCAGCACCCACGGCCTTGTTAGAACACGATGTTGACTCGATAACCGCCCCACACCCTGATCCGACATCCGGACGCTCAGTGCGTCGTTCGCTTGCGTGGAGCCGGTCTAGTAGTTTTCTTCGGCGCCTTCTCTTGCGCTTTCGCTTTGGCGCTGTCCAGGTCTTCCTGGTTGATCGTCCCGGGATCAAGCGTCAGGACGAAACTTGGCGCCGTTACGTAGGCGCTGATGGTCCCCTGGAAACGTACCGGATCGCCCTTGGCGAGGTACTTGGCGTCTGCCTGCGTCGTATCCTTCAGCTCGATGTCGTAGGTGCCCTCTTTGGCCTTCGATTCCGGGGTGATATCGATCCGCACTGAGTAAGTATTGGGTTCGGTACCTTTCTCGATGCTGTCTACGGCACCCCCACCGCCAAAAGGTTGGCCTTTGAGGCCATCCCATTCTTGCTTCTCCGTATCGCCACCCGCCTTCAGGGCGTCCTCATAGCCGTAAAACGCATCGATCAACTGGTTGCCAGTGGATGCGTGTTTTGGGGCGGGTGTTACCTTGAAGTCTGCCGGTGGGTTCACCGAAGTAGTCGCCTGGGTGAGAACGTCACTCTCGTTCGCGTCGGAGCCATGCCGGCTGACATAGACTTGCCCGTAGAATTTCTGCAAGTTAGCGGCGTTCGGGCTCTTCGCCGCCTGCGCCAGAGCCGCCGAGCGCGCCAGATACCAGATGGCATTGTCGTAGTCGGGAGGTTTGGAGAAAAGATAGGCCTGTCCCATCAGGGAAAAGATCAGGTTGTCGTTAGCGTTGTCGTCCGCCGCGGCCTTCAACGCCGTGATCGCCGACGCGTAGTCCTTCCGCTGCACGGCCACGAAACCGAGAGCGGTATTGAAGATGGCGCGCTTGGGTTTCACGTACGCATCGAACTGCTCATTCGTGGCGGCCGCCGGCTTCTCCAGCTTCTGGAGAACTTCCAAACCATGCTTCGCGTCGCTTTCTGCTTGCGCCAGATCCGCGTCCGCCACGGCAGATGCTGAACCCACCAACTGCCAGTTGGTATTCGTCGCGGTCGGCGCAGAATTGGAGTTAATAGCAAGGGCTTTCCAGACGCTACCACTGTAGCTTACTTCTTTTCCGACCTGATAGGTAACCGACGGGGACCACGTAGGGAACCCGAAGACGTACGGAAACGAGAAGCACAGATACGTCAGCGCCTCCGGATTATCCGGACTGAACTCCAGCGCCTTGCGAGCGGATTCGATCGCCTTGTCGCTCTTGCCCATAGCCTGGTACGCTTGCATCATCGCCAGGCACGCGGCGTACTTGAAATCCGAATCCTTGTATTTCTCGAGAAAGGCCTGGGCCGCCGCGATCTGTTTGTTCGGGTCCTTCTCGTTGGCCATCGCGGTGAAGGCCTGATACTCTTCGTTGCTCTTCCAATTCGGCTGCTTCGCCTGCGGCTCTCCGGCGGGGCCCGGTGCGGCAGCGGCCGCCGCCACTGCGGGTTGAGCTGCTGCTACCAAAAGGGCAACCGCGATTGATGCTGTGAAACTCAGAATGCGTAATGTCTTCTTCATTGAAGGGCTACCTCGTTGGTGATCTCAAGAGTTTTCCGACAAACCTGATTTTCTCCTAAGCGCAACGCCTTGCCGGCAGTCCGCTCAGTTGTTCTTCTACAACTAAAGACGGCCTACACCAAATATCAGGAGTCGAGAAACTTTTCAAGCAAAATCTGCCATCATTACGCATCCAGGTAACTCGACTCCCGGAAGGGCGTCGTCCGTCGGCTGCACCTTTGATGCTACTCGCCGCCTTAAGAGCTACTCCGGACCCCGCTTGCCGGACAAAGAATTGCCGATTGACGATTTACGATTGACGATTGGAAGACCGAACCGGCTTGGGTCTCTTCTTCCAATCTTCCAATCGTCAATCAGCAATCGGCAATCCCTCAATAGCTCGGCTCCAGCACCAGCTTGTGAACCGCGCCCTTCTCCACTACCGCGTCGCTGAACAGCATCGCGAAGCTATGGCCGGTGTACCAAGCCTGGAACTGGTCCTTGTAATAAGGACTGAACACCTGCCCGGACTCCCCAAGCGTGATGTTGTTGACCGAGTGGTCGAGGTCGGCGAGATCCGCCACCAACCGCATCGAAGGGCCGTGGCCGGTGGTCGTGGCTTTGACGGTGGTATTCATGCCCATCTGCGGGAAGGGCCCCACGTCGAGCAATCGCTGCATGAAAGGCAGCACGTCGAGCGGATGGTGAAAGGTGAGGGGGATGGTGTTGCCCCACACGCATGCCTTGCGGTCCGCGCTGGCGACGATGGCAGGGATCTTGCGCACTCCTTCTTCCAGGCTCTTGACCAGAGTGGCGTTGAAGTCAGCGTCACCCGGCGGCAACCACCGCGTCCAGTTGCTGCTAAGCACGTTGTCGACAAAGGTTGCGCTCGTTCCCCAGCGGTAGCCGGCGAGATCTGACGTGCCGTCGCCCAGCTTGGGGTTGAGGAGGCGCGCCAGCAGCACCGGTCGAGTCACCTCGCAAACCAACGTCGCCGCCGAGTCCATGCGCGCCTCGCCGTCCCATTTTTGGAGCAAGCCAAGCGCGTAGCGGGCGTCGTCGGTTTCAGGTGGATGCGCGGCGGCGGCGCCCACGAGTTTCTTGGCCAGTTGTTCGTCCTCGATGGAATGGATGTCCATCTGAATGCGCAGCATGTCGTCCACCGTGAGACTGCGCGGCGGAGCGGCTTCCAGAAGCTGGAAGATGCGGGCGGTGCGGTAGGGAGCGGCCCAGTCGTGGGAGATAAAGTAAGGATAGCCGTCCGGCACCACGCGACTGTTGGCAGTGGCGATGATCCCGCTGGGCGGATTGAAGGCGTGCGGTAAGTCCTCGAAAGGAATGTAGCCGGTCCAGTCAAAGTCGTCGGTGGCCCCGGATTGCGGCAGGCTGCCGTCGCCCTGCTTGCGGATCGGCACCCACGCCGGCGCGTAGTAACCGATGTTGTCGTCGACGTCGGCGTAGACCATGTTCTGCTCGGGGCCCGTGAAGTGGCGGATGGCGTCTGTGAACTCTTTCCAGTTCCTCGCTCGCGCCATGTCGAGGAACGGAAAGGTGAGGGCGTGGGGCTGGAGCGCCGTCCACTGGAGCGCGAGACCCTGGTTGCCCGAGGCGGCGATGATCGGGCCGTGGCGGGTGACCTTCACCACCAGCCGGTAGTCGGGGCGTCCGCGTACCTTGATGGTTTCCTCTCGCAGTTCGGCTTTTTCCCATTGGCCGTTGTGGCGGTACTGGGTTCCGTCGCTGGGGTTGAAATCCTCCCTGTATACGTCCTGGACGTCCGGGCTAGTATTGGTCATGCCCCAAGCAATGCGTTCGTTGTGGCCGATGATGACGAGAGGCCAGCCGGGCAAGGTTACTCCCGCAACGTGTAGACCCGGCGCTTCGAGCTCCACCATGGTCCACACGCTGGGGATGCTGTGGCCAAGGTGCGGATCGTTGGCCAGCAGCGGCTTGCCCGACGCGGTATGCGCGCCGCTCACCACCCAGTTATTGCTGCCCGGCGTGAAGTCAGAATCCTCTTCGGCGGAAACGAGCACCGCGAGAGTCGGATCGAGAAGAATTGACGATTGACGATTGACGATTGTCGGTTGGAAGAGGGGCCCGTTGTCAGTTGCCGCCGAAGACGACGGACCACGGGCCATTGACGGTTTCGGGCAATCAGCAATCGACAATCGGCAATTGTCAATTCGGCCAGGGACCGCCGCCACCTTCACCGGCTCGGCGACGGGATGATCCAGAGGCGAGCGGTCCGGAAAGAGATCCGCATAGAGCTGCGGGGCCACCAGGCTGCGGACGCGCTCGCGCATCACGTCGGTGCGCCACGAAGTGTTGAGGTTCTTGGCCATGTTCAGCCCCACACCGACCGAGTCCGCCGGGCTCCAAGGCCGCGGCTTGTAATGCAGGAGGGTGAACTCGATGGGCAAGCGATCCTGGTGCGTCGAAATGAAGGCGTTCACACCCTGGGCATAGGCGTTGACCACGCGACGCGATTCCGCGTCCAGCTCCTGGCGGCCGCGCTCTGCCGCTTGGCGAAAACCGAGTTTGCGGTTTTCGATGTCAGCAGGAAGCGTGCGTTCGCCGAACACCTCGGAAAGCTCGCCCGCGGCCAAGCGTCGGCTGAGGTCCATCTGCCACAGCCGGTCCTGCGCCGTCACGTAACCTTGCGCGAACATCAGGTCGTCGAGAGACTGGCCGCGGACGTGCGGCACGCCTTGCGCGTCGCGTAACACTTCCACCTCCGCTTGAAGGTCGGGCTCCTCTATCGTCGGTACGTCGCTGGTGCGGCCAACACCTTGGTCCAGGACAGCGATGCCGTCAAGTTGCGGCAGGGCAGCGTGCGCGCGCCAGTAAAACCAGATCGCGGCGCTCGCGGCGAGCAGTACGATGAGGATGACCAGGGCAATCAGAACCCGCAGGATGATCCCGGCGGCGCTGCGCCGCGTTCGCGGTGGAGCTACGGTTGTTGCAGCCATTCGCAAGGAACCTCGCGCCCATTCATTTCTGATCCGGCACTTCCGATGTGATGTTTGACGGAACCGACGAGTGTACTGGAAAGCGCGCTGCGCTGCAACCGCCCCGACGCGACGCGAAAGGGTGTGCGACATGAAAATGAAAGTCACCAGCCTCTTGGAGAAGGGCAGCAGAGGTTTCACCAAATCGGGACCGAAATCCCATCCGTAACCATTTCCCTACATGAACTGTTTATTAGGCTTGACATTCCCTACTGGTAAGCCCCAAAATGCATACTGATTGGTTAGCTTATGGCTCTTTCGATAAAACCTGGAGTGCCCCGTGGTAGGCACCCTCATGTTGGCTGCGAAGGAGCGGCAGACGAGCAGCGGCTTTTCGGTGCGCTCAAGCCACGGCAAATCTGAGAGGCTGCGTTGCGGCAAGTTGGCGGGTCGGTCGGATCGCAGGGCTGCGGCCGGGCCCGAGGTCCACCCGTGAGCATTGGCGCCAACGTTCGTTATCCTCTTTCGTTGCCTTCTGCATGTCTTTTGAAGCACGGATGGAATGTTCCCATGCCGCCCTTCGGGGCGTCACAGTCTCAGGTCGGAGGTGGCTTGTGAAAAGAATTGCCTGGCTGGTTGCTCTCACCCTCACGCTCTCGGCCCCGTTGCTGAGTGCCGGCCAAATGACGCCCGCTGAAAAGCGCACGCTCGAAGTGAAGCCGGCAGTGGTACTGGTGATCGTGACGTTTAAGACCACATGGACTATTGAGGTTCTGCCGAAACCGATCGAGCTAACGCACACTGAAACCGGAACCGGATTTCTGTACCGGCCTGATGGCTACCTCGTCACCAACGGACACGTGGTTGCGGACGCCAATATCCGGGACGTTCAAGCGATGAGCGCGCTCCAGACGCAGATCAAGCAGGAGTTCGCCGACGCCGTACAAAAGGGCATCTTGTTCAAGTATATTGAACAACAGATCGGCCGCGCCCTTACGGACAAGGAAAAAGAGGCCGTCCTAAAATCCAAGTACAGCCTCTCAATGACCAAACCCACGCTGGACGTTATTCTGGCTAACGGCAAGGACCTCCCGGGAGACATCCTGCAGTACAACCCTCCCCTGCCCGAGGGAAAAGACGTCGCGGTAGTAAAGATCGGCGCCACGAACTTGCCCACGGTTACGCTCGGCAATTCTGACCAAGCGCGCGTTCAGGACACGGTCATGGTGGTCGGCTTCCCTGGCTTAGCGTCCGCGTGGGGCGGTAGCCAACTGGTCAGCCAGGAGTCGAACCTCGTGCCCAGCGCCACGAATGGGCACATTTCGGCAATCAAGAAGGCCCTGACAGGCACTCCGATCCTGCAATCGGATGTCGCGATCACCCATGGCAACAGCGGCGGGCCTGCGTTCGACGCGGCAAGCCAAGTGATCGGGATTGCTACTTGGGGTGAGGAGGTGCAAGGTTTCAACTTCCTTGTGCCTATCAACACGGCGCTGGAATTCGTCCGGCAAGCCGGCGCCGCCCCGGAAGCCGGAGAATTTGATCAGCACTGGGTCAAAGCTCTGGACCTCTTCGATGCAGGCAAGTGTAACGAATCAATGGTCGAGTTCGGAAACGTCCTGGAGTTCATGCCCAACTTGCCTGATGCCGAGCAGTACCGTCAGGCATCCGTGCAGTGCTGGGACAGCAAGAACTTCGTGCAGCGCTTCATGATCACCTCAAGCTGGGTCGTCTATGCTGTGATCGGCATGGTGATCCTTGCGGGGGCGATCCTGGCGCTGCGCCGGCGTCCTGCCCCGGCACCGGCACATGCTGGTGCGGGCGGTGCGGTGGTGGGTGTTGAGGCAGTCCCGCCCGGAGCACTCCCGCCTGGGGGCGAGCGTGCTTTTGGGAGCATCCAGGTAACGGGCGGGCCGCTTGCTGGAAAGTCCTTCAAACTCACCAAGGAAGGCGTGCTAATCGGGCGCTCGCCGAAGTGTCAGCTCGTTTTGCAAGACGATACGGTCTCCACCGAACACGCCTGGATTGTGCCTGTAAGTGAGGGTGTGGTCGTGATTGACCGTGGTTCCTCCAACGGCACCTACGTGAATTCGGTCGATTCGCCTCGAATCAGCAAGGTCGGCTTGAGAAATGGCGATCGCGTTTTCATCGGAAAGAAGAGCACCAACGTGATCACCTATTTCAGTTCGTGACCCGGGCTGATAGGACTTTTTGCTTCAAGCTGCCAACCAAAGAAGGTGCGTTGGTGAAGAACAACGGGGCATACACGCGAGGAAGCGTGCCTGAAGCCTATCTGGCGCGCCAAGCCGAACGCGCCTTGGACGATGTTCTGCTTCTTATTCAGAGCAATTCAGTACTCGGCCTTATTTCAAGCCGCCAACTGAGGAGGTCGCGATGGCAAAGTTCTGTACGAATGGACATCAGATGGAAGATTCCTGGGACGTCTGTCCCTATTGCCAGAAAACAGGCTATCAAGGGGTGACTAGCTCGATGGAAGGCAAAAGGACCGTGCTCGAAACGGAACTGCCTAAAGACCCTCCCGCCGCCGGCGGCCGCAAAACGGTGCTTCTGGCCGAGAAGCGGAAACCGCCCGTGGTGGGCTGGTTTGTGGCCCTGAACGGCGAACAGAAGGGCGAGGACTTTCGCGTGCGCGATGGCCAGAACATTCTGGGTTCGTCTTCGGAA
>DATFYM010000247.1:0-31100 GCA_035315065.1 Terriglobia bacterium | reverse complement strand
CAGCCCAGCAGCGCGCCTTCGACTTGCTCGGGATCCGCCTCAAGCCTGACTAACCGTAGTCAGTAAATCTCTCCCTCTGATCCGCCAACTCTTGGTATCATCTATACTTACGCTCCGACGGTCCAGGAACTTCGGTTTAGGGCACAGCGGAGTTCTCGACGGAGTTCAGCCCCCAACTCAAGGATAAGTCTCCCTTTCGAGGGGCTGCCGCACGGCGCGGTTTTACGCCCTTACCTTGCCCCGCACGGCTGAGGATCGGGGCTCGCGACTGGAAGGTGCCGAAGCCCAAGGCCAAGAGCTGGGTATGAACGACTGTCAGTGTGGCAAAATGCCACACTTTTTCGGTTTTTGGAAGTGGGTGCACCTCTTTGGGCATTCAAGCTGCTGATTCCAAAGCAGAAAAAAAAGTGTCTCATTTGTCTCATTTGTCTCCATTGTCTCATTTTCAATTGATATCGTAAGTTGTGACCCAATGAAGGGGCGCCCTCGATACTGAATCGGGACGCAAAAGGAGTGGTTTGCCTTCAGATGGTGAAACGAGGATTCCTCTATGTTACTGAACGAGAGCGGCTTAGATCACATGGGTCGGATTGAATGGTTGAATGGAAGAAGAACGCCGCGTGGCGCGGCCGATCGGTCGCTTGGCTGGCATCCGCAACGTGAATTCGGGCCGGGCGGAGGGCGGATTGCGAGTCTGGCCAGCGCCCAAGTCGCCGAAGTCCCTGCTTTGTGAGTCCTTTGCCGGGAATCACACGGCGCAGAAGAAGCCGCAATCGCAGCGGTTGTCAAGACTTATCTGGGCTCGTTCAAGTGCGGAGCCGAGAGGTAACAAAGAAAAGGCCGCTCAGGCCCACACAAGCACCACCTCGATAGGGCCTGGGCCAAGCGCCTGAGGAAGATAAAGCAAGAGCGAGACCAGCGCTCTGTCTCACGAACCGATTGAAAAAGGAGACGTTACGCGCAGGCATGCCGAAGCGAGCACGCACTGTGAAACGAAGAACAAAATGAAGAACACCTTTTGCTTATTGTTGTTTGCCCTGTCCCTAGGTCCGGTTGCAGCGCGACCGCAGCAAACTCCGCAACAAACGGTACGGATGAACGTCGGGTCAGTGCAAGGCGTAGCTCCAGGCTACAATGCCACTGCGGGCTCGGGACTGACGCTGAATCTCAGCGCCGGCACTTCATTTTGCGGCGGCGCCATCCAGCGTTATGCCGGCGGCACCTTGACCATGGCGCCCAGCGCCATCAATTTCGTTTATCTCGATCCTTCGGCAGGCTGCACCCCGGCCACAAACACCAGTGGGTTCACGGCAGGCCTCATTCCGATAGCCACGGTTGTGACCGGATCTGCGGCCATCACCGCCGTCACGGATAACCGAACCATGTTCAGCGCCGGCGGTTCTGGAATCGGGACCTGCGCGGCCAACCAATTCGTGACCGCCGTCAATGCAGGCTCTCCAACGTGCACGCAGCCGGTCTTTTCAAACCTCGCTGGCGCCGCCGTGCCCGCTCAACTACCATCCGCTACCGGCGGCGCTCAAGGCGCAATTCAACTCAGCGGGGACCTGAGCGGCACCTCGTCAACGCCCAAGGTGGCCGGGATTCAAGGGATCCCTGTCTCATCCGCCGTGCCCTCCAACGGCCAGGTGCAACAATACAACTCCGGGTCCAACCAATGGGTCCCTGCGACCCTGCCCAACGGAACCGTGACATCCGTTGGCCTGAGCACGCCAAACTGGCTCTCCGTATCTGGGTCCCCGATTACGACCAGCGGAACTCTTGCGGTCACGGCCGCCGCTGGACAAACGGGAAACCAGTTCCTCGCCACGCCCAGCGGCGCGGCCGGAGCCGTCTCTCTGCGGACGATCGGCCCGGGGGACCTCCCTCCGGCCAGTTCAACCGCTCAAGGGATCCTCCAATTGATCGGCGACCTGGGTGGCACCTCGGCGGCGCCCAAGGTGGCGGGGCTGCAAGGCAGCGCCGTAGCCAGCATAGCGCCGACAGCGAATCAAGTCCTGCAGTGGAACGGCGCAGCTTGGAGTCCTGCCACCCTACCGGCCGGAGTGGTGGCGGGCAATTGCAGCTCAAATCAGTTCGTCACCGCGCTTTCCTCCGGCTCCGCTCCAGCTTGCGCCTCGCCGCTCACCGCTTCAACGGCTTCTGCCAATCAATTTGCCACGGGGATTTCGGCGGCTGGCTCGCTGAGCTACGCGCAGCCGTCATTCGCCAATCTCGCCGGGACGGCGGCGCCGGCCCAACTGCCCTCCGCCACCGGAGCTGCTCAAGGTGCAATTCAACTCGCCGGGGATTTCGGCGGAACATCTTCCACGCCCAAGGTGACCGGCGTTCAGGGGATTCCTGTTTCCTCAACCGCGCCCACGAACGGACAAGTCAATCAGTACAACACGAGTCTCAACCAGTGGGTTCCCACAACCCTGCCGAGTGGGGCGATAATTCAGGTGAATGGCACAAACGCATCGAATCAAGCCACTATCAACTTCCAGAGCGGGAGCAACATCAGTGTTGCCAACCCTTCCGCCGGCAACATCAGCATCAGCCTGAACGGGACCATTCCTGCCTCCTCGCTGCCCGCTCCCACGGCCAGCACTTTGGGCGGCATCCAAAGCTACGCGGCGGTGAGCCACCAGTGGATCAACAGCATCTCCGCCTCCGGCGTGCCCTTGGGTTCCCAGCCTTCTTTCAGCGACATTAGTGGCACCGCCGCGGACGCGCAACTCGCCGGTCCCTATTCGGGCGTTGGTTCTTGCCCCGCGAGCTCATTCGCATCAACGCTGAATCGCAACGGCGCCCCTACTTGCACATCGGCCGTAACCGCATCAACCGCTCCGGCGCATACGTTCGCCACCGCGGTCTCGGCCGCCGGGGCGTTGACCTACACCCAGCCCGCGTTCTCAGACATCAGCGGATCAGTAGCGTCCAGTCAGTTGCCCAGCGCGACTAATTTGGCGATCGGAGCGCTCCAACTCACTGCCGACCTGGGTGGCAGCGCATCGTCACCCAAGGTCGCAGGCCTGCAGGGGATTGCGATTTCCTCGACTGCGCCGACGAGCGGCCAATGCCTTACGTACAGTGGGTCCAACTGGGTCCCAGGCGCCTGTGGGAGTGCCAGCCTTCCTGGCGGGGCCAATACCCAAGTGGAATTCAACAACAGTGGGTCATTCGGAGGCAGTGCCAACCTCACCTGGGTTTCTCCCGAACTGACGATCGGCGCTGCGGGCTCGGCTACCGGCCAATTGGCGCTGGCGGGAACCACCAGTGGCGTGGTGACGGTCCAATCTCAGGCGGCGGCGGGTACCTATAACTTCAACCTGCCAACTGTCGCGGGAACGAGTGGCCAGCCTCTCCTAAGCGGGGGGGGCGGTGCCTCGCCGATGACCTTCGGGACACTGGGAGCCGCCGGAGGCGGGACCGGAATCACCTCGGGAACCAGCGGTGGTGTTCTCTGCTTCACGGGCGCGGCCAGCATTGCCTCCTCCGCGGCGCTCACTTCTGGGCAGCTTGTGACGGGTGGGGGCGCTGGAGCGTGCCCGTCGGTAGGCAATCTCTCGGGGGACGTCACCACGAGCGGATCAACAGCGACCACTGCGGCCAAGGTCCACGGCGTCTTGTATCCGGCGGGGCCCGCGACCAACACCGTTCCGGTGGTAACGGCGGCAAACACCGTGACCTATGAGGCGGTGCCGAACGCGGCGCTGGCCAACTCTTCCGTAACTGTCAACACGAGTTCTCCCCTCACCGGGGGAGGCAGCGCCGCACTCGGCGGCAACCTTTCCTTGACTTGTACGAACTGTGTTACGGGGTCCAGCCTTGCCAGCGGCCAGCTTGTTACGGGGGGCGGAAGCAGCGCCGTTGCCGCCGGCAATCTCAGCGGCGACGTGACAACGTCAGGATCGACGGCGACGACCCTCTCCAAGATCCAGGGTAACACCGTCAGCCTGACGTCACTCAACGCGGGCGATCTGTTCTACTGGAGCGGCACCCAATGGACGAACGGCAAACCCGGCATGACGGTGAACCTTCAGTCGGGAACTTCATACACGGTGCAGGGCACAAGCTCTTCCAGCAGTGGAGACTTGGCGAAGCTCTTATCGTTCTCGAATTCCGCAGCGGTGGCCGTGACGCTGCCCCAATGTGGCAGCGCCGGATTCGGGAACGGGTTCGTGATCTATGTGCACAACCGAGGCAGCGGAACGGTCACCGTCACACCCACAACTTCGACGGTTGACGGGGCGGCTTCAGTGGCGCTCACTCAGGGCCAGAAGGCCGCCATCGCGTGCAACACCGGAGACGGAAACTACTATACGTGGTAGCGCGAGCGTCTCGCTCGCTGTGGCGTGGGATCGGCTGTCAGCTAGTCTAGCTATCAGCCATCAGCGGAGAATTGCCGATTGCAGATTGCCGATTGACGATTGAAAGAGAGAAAGCCTAAGCCTGCCCTTTTTTCAATCGTCAATCGGCAATTCTCCGCTGATGGCCGATAGCTGAAGCGCGACGATGATGAATTTGAAGTAGGCTTCGCCTTCGGGCGAAGGGGCACCGGAGCCGAACTCCGGCAGAACCCATCTTGGCGGGCCGGAGAACCTTCGGCCCTGCCTGTGGAGCGACTGGATTATGAATGCTAACGGAAAGACCGCCGAACTCAGTGACGTCGAGTGCGCCTGCCACTGCGGCGACTTCCTCAGCCAAGCCATGGCTGATGCGGGGCGCAAGTATATCAGGGGGCATAAGTCGAACGGAAACGGAAACGGCCGACCGGATATTCTGGCCAAGGTCCGCAAGGCATCCGAGAAGATCGTGCAGAAGGTGAGTATCGACGATCGGCTCAGTTTCACCGAAGGCGAAGCCGACGAGCTGTGGCTCAAGCTCAAGCCGGAGATCAAGGTGACGATGATTCGCGGGCTGGTTTGCCGGAAGGAGCCATCTGGGGATTGAGAAGGTGTGAAAAAATGCTTTTAGCCCCGAAGGGGCGAAAGAGAGTAGCCCAGGGCGCCAGCCCTGGGATCAGATGCCCCCAAAGAACCACAAAAACTATAACTTGCCGGTCTTCTCCCAGGGCTGGCGCCCTGGGCTACTCTCTTTCGCCCCTTCGGGGCTAAGGCATTTTCACACCTTCTCAGTCACTGAATCATTGAGCCATTGAATGGCCGCCTGCGGATCCTGCTCACGTGGGAATTGCAATCGCTGCGACGTAAAGGACGCGGCGGGCGTGGCGCGGCTGGAAAGAGCCGTGGCGCACGCCCGTTCAGCGTGCTGATCGAGTACCTTCCAACCATCGAAGCACGCCGAAAGACACGCCGTTCAGAACTCGCGTGAACAAGGCTCGGGCAGGCCCCCAGCCGTAGAGCATAGCCCCAAGCGAAGTTCCAAGGGTATTGGTGATGATGTCCGTCATACCGGAGTCTCGCGTGGGAAGGTATGCCTGGAGGACTTCAATCGTAAGACTGACTGCTGCTCCCAGAACAATGGTGGCCAGTGCCGCCCTTTTGATTCGCCGTGCTGACGACAAGTAGGCGCAGAAAAAGAACCCGAGAGGAATGAAGCCGACGATATTGATGAGCGCGTTCTTCCAGTAGCCCCGAGATGCTTTGAACTCTCTCCAAGGGGGCTCCAGAAATTTCTCATCCACAATCTGGTAATCTTCCGGAATATGAAGATCGATTCCCGGCCCGGCTTGGTTATGAACAACCCTCCCTGCACGCTCATCAAAAAGGTAGAGCCCAACGGCGCGCTCATTCTCGGCAACCTCAGGTTGTCCTTTTTTCGTCCAGGTTTCGTAATGTCGAAGGACTTGCGCCGCCGTGAGCTCCTCGTCGTAAATAGCGAGCCCGCGCAACTGGCCGGACCAACTATCGTTTTCCACCGGTGACGTGCCCACGACGAGCCGGCCGGTGAAATCCCTACTGGAAAGCCGGAAGTCGCGAGACGTTCTCACCAAGACACCATCAACATAGATCTCCGTCTGCTGTGCGCCAGACGTAACGGTGATAAACAACTGCCTCCGATGTGGGAAGACCCTCTCCACATACAGCCGCGTGGTTCGGCTCTGCCGGTTTTGGTTCCCGATTTCACTTCGCAGTTCAAGGTCGCCGTTAGATTGGCGCAGCGAGAATTGGGCAGGGTTCTGCGGAGTGTAGAATGCAAGCACGGTATTCCAGTTCCACGGACGATCGGGCTCCACCCAGATCTCCAGGCTGCAGAACGCCGCGTCTTGCCCACTCGGCATGTTGAATGTACCGGAGCTCAATACAGTGCCGTGATCACCGAAACGAAGGCCGTTCTCACTTCCCAGCCAAGTCACCTCGTTCTGGGGATGATGAAACGGCCACAGTCCCAGCACCAGGATACTGCATAAGACGAATACACAGATCACGCCTAGGATTCTCGCCCCTGTTCCTTTTTGGCTCGATTCACTGAGCACTGATGCAGATCGGTCGCTGATAGTCATTGGCTGAGGTTTTCGTCGTGGCGTTCTTCGCGTACCTATTTGCCAAAATAAGAGAATCCACAGATTACCCAGATTTCACAGACTAAGCGAAGAAACCTCATCTTTTTTGAATCCGCGCAATCTGTGTAATCTGCGATCTCCCGTTCTTTCCCCAAATGACACCAGCACGCAACATTATAGGGGCGATAGGGGCGTGAGACACAAAAATGAAATATCGGGCAATTGCGTCATTCGAAACTTGCTTGTGAAACTACAAGTACGCTTAGAAAAGGCCCGGAGGGCCGAAAGAGTTTGGCCCAGGGCGCCAGCCCCATAGGCGTTAACCTAAGGGAGGTGGCCTTATCCGAAGCCACGGCAGTGGCGACATCCTGTAGCCCACGGCGAGCCAGCCGTGGGATGCTGACGGCATATGAGTCTTGTCAGCCCCGGTAGGGGCGGCGTCCGGGATTTCTCACGGCCACAACTTACCGCCGATTGTACTCGACTCCCAGCGAACGGAGCCGGAAGTCGCCCCTACGGGGCTTCTCAATCCTACCTGTCGCGTTCTGCCCCACGGCTGGCTCGCCGTGGGCTAAATGACGACGCCCGCTTTGCGGGCTTCAAGGCGCTTCCAACCCTTAGGTTAACGCCTATGGGGCGTAAGCCCTGGGTCCCCAAGGCCCTCTGGTGCGGGGGAGCCCCTGCGGGGCGAAAGAAGGGACTTCTACGGAACCCCCCCATGGTTCTGCCGCCCTCCGGGGCCTGACGGCCGCTGGGGCTCGAGTCCCAGGGCTTGCGCCCTGGGCTAAATTTCTATCGCCCGCTGCGCGGGCTTCCGTAGCAAGGCCATCGCGTGCTGGTTCTACGAAAGCGGGAACCGCAATGACTGCGACACAAAGGATCGACTGGCGTCGTACGGGTGAAAATCTCGACACCCTCGCTGGTTTAACCTTAAAGGAAACATGGCAAAAAGAAAGCCGGACTGGGAAGTCCGGCTTTCATCAGTCGAGCAAACCAAAGTGAGAGAAACGCCTAGGCCAGAAACTTCTTCCTGACCAGCGATCCGAGAGTGAGAGCGAGAGCCCCCCATCCCAGCAGTACCACGGCGGCGGGTTCCGGAGTGTAGGCCCAGAACTCTTGGGCGCTGCCATCAGCATAGTGGGTACCGCCAGTGGGGGTAGTGAAAGTTTGAGTCGGATTATCCGTCGGAGTGAATACCGTGTAACCTTGGCTGTCAAATTGTGGATGGCCGGTAACGCTGGGAAGGCCGAGGACAGCCGTGGCCGCAGCCTCCACGTCAGCCTCCGCGCCGCTACCAGCGTAATTGTAGCTGGGGTCCCAAGCACCGTCTGTGATCGCCCAGATCGCGCCGTTGAGAACGGCGTTGGCGCTGGCGTTGCTGGGGTGTGAGAATATCTGCGCCACCAGGTAGCCGATCATGTCGTATTCTTGTGCTTGGGTGATCCCACCAGTTGGGATCGTGTACCCTCCGTAAGTCTTGCCCGCCGCCAAGTCGGGGTTGGAGGGTGGTGTGGATGGTGTGGCGGTTGATCCGAACCGGACAGCGTTGGAGTCGGGGGTGTTGACGTTTGCCTGCCAGTAGTACCCACCGCCTATTTCGTGCGTGAAATCGTCGCAAATGAATTCCGCTGATTCATTGTTGAGCGTGCCGTGATAAATGCCTGCACCAAACCCGCCGTACGAGCCGTCGCCGTTGGCGTCGCTAAACAGGATTACCGCTGTGCCTTGGGCGAAGGCGGGCATCACCAGGAAAAGCGCAGCTACCGCACCTAGGAGCAATACAAAAAGTCGACGCGTCATTTCAGCTTCCTCCGTCCTCGAAGTCGCCGGACTGTGTCGGTAGGTTTTCGCCGCTGCGTTTGGCCGGTGCGAGCCACACGCCCTGAAACACCTGCACAGCTTTATCCGACGGGTGCAATACAAGGCTAGAGGAATCTGAGATGCGTTGTCAATCGTACCAAGGTGCAGTATCGACTGCCCGTCAGTCCGGGTATGCTCCAGCCATTAGCAATCCTTCCCAGTCATACATGACCTCAGAAGTCAGTTCGTATGTCATGCTGAGCGCAGCGAAGAATCTCTCTGTGTTTTCGGCCCTCGGAGGAGTTGAAGAGGGATTCTTCGCTGCGCTCAGCATGACATGCTTGAAAGTTTTCGGCACCTACTTATGACGTTAAGTACTGTTAGCAGCCGGCGGCCGAGCGAACTCGAGTGGGCTTACGCGGGGTGGTGAAGGGCCAACCCTGTTTTGTGTTTTTCGGCTCTTCCCCTTACCCTGGGTTTCTCACCACCGACGGAAGGGCAGGGTTTTAACCCCGCCGCTGGAACTTGTACATTTGCCGGCGTGGCCCGCCTCGGAGTGAGGCAGCAGGGCTGCCGCCTTTCGCACCGAGCGAGGACCCGACCGCCAAGGCGGTAGCTGCGCTACCGCACTCGAAGGCGCGGACGTAAGGTCCGCGCTAACGCGGGCAGGGTGTCCACGAAGGAAAGGCAGTAAGCCTTTCCGCACAGCAGGGCGGCAGAGCCGCTGGTCATTGTCGGAACCGGGAATCGCAATGAGTGCAAGGTTAAAGGAGCGGCTGGCGTGGCGCGGGTGGAAACAGCGGGTACCTCGCTGGTTTTCCCGGCGAAGGCAGAAATCGACATAGGTAGGCTGTCGCCAGCTTTCCCTGTCACACCACCGTACGTACGGGTCCGTATACGGCGGTTCGGCGGGTTGAGCTATCGAGTGACCGTCAATCGTGGAAGCCCGAGCGAGGCGAAGTAAGCATTGGGCAGCGCGATGGCGAGGGCGGGGCTGTTCGCGAGCCGCCACGGGCCGTGAGCGCTGCCGGCCGTTTGGGCGGCCAGATCCTTGCCCACTCCCCGCTTCCGCAGCTCAGCAAAACGCACCCTCCCCCGCTTCCACTGCTTCCAGATCGCAGACCGCAGCCTGCGCCGGACCCACTCCTCAAGGCTGGCCAACACGGAAGGCGTCTGGCACTTCCCGAAGTAGCCGATCCAGCCCCGCATGTACCGGGCCAGTTCTTCGACCATCCGTTCGACGCTGACCCCCCGCGTCCGGCTCGTCAGTTCCCGTACCCGCTCCTTGAACCGCAGCACCGCTTTCGGCGCGATCCGCCGTTTCGGTTCTCGGTTCGCCGTGAAGCTGAAGCCCAGAAACTTCCGCTCCCATGGTCGTGCCACCGCGCTCTTCTGTTCGTTCACCTTGAGCCTGAGCTTCGTCGTGAGGAAGCGCGTAAGGCTTTCCATCACTCGTTCTCCCGCCCGCCGGCTGCGAACGTAGATGTTGCTGTCGTCCGCATACCGCGCGAATCGGAGTCCCCGTCGCTCTAACTCTCGGTCGAACTCGTCGAGCACGATGTTACTCAGCAAGGGCGATAGAGGGCCGCCTTGCGGCGTTCCCTCATCTACCGGACTCACCAGCCCCTCTTCCATCACCCCGGCGGTGAGAAACGCCCGGATCAGCTTCAGCAATCGCTTGTCGCTCACCCGTGCGGCGATCCTCGCCATCAGTTGGTCACGACAGACTCGGTCGAAAAATTTCTCGAGGTCCAAGTCCACCACCCAGGGATATCCTGCGACGATATACTGTTGCGCCGCCTCCACCGCCTGATGCGCCGAGCAGCTCGGGTCGAAATCCGTAGCTGTGATTGGAAAAGGTCCGGTCCCATCGGCCTTGCAGAACCTGCATCACCGCCTGCTGGATGAACCGATCCAGCACCGTCGGGATGCCCAGCTTGCGCACCCCTCCGTCCGGCTTCGGGATCTCCACCCGCTTCACCGGTTGCGGCTTATACGTCCCGCTCAGCAACTGTTCCCGGATCGCTGGCCAGTGCTGCTTCAGGTATCCGGGAAGGTCGTGGACGGTCATGCCGTCCACGACCGGACTCCCCTTATTGGCCTTGACTCGTGCCATTGCCTGCTTGCAGTTCTCCCGCTCGCAGACTTCTTCCATCAACGGTTCACCAATGGCCGGGCTTTCTGCCTGGCGCTTCGCCGTGAGCGATTCGGTCCCTTCCGCAGAGGCCGTCGGAGCTTCACTCCTACTCTCCTCCTGGAAGGCCAACACTAGCTGGTTCTTCTGCCGCTGGTCGCTCATGAGTCGCGCCGCTTACTCGCCGCTCCCTTTAACCTGCTTGCGCAGGGCCGTTCGGGCCTTCGTCCCCCACCTTCCGGGACTACTACGCCCTCTGCTGACTTCTGCCGCCCGGTCAGGATTGATCGCTCGATCCTCAGTCTCGTTTCTGGGACAGACGGCAGATCTCCCGAGGTAAGTTCGACCGCCTTCGGCACGCAGCCGCCAGATTTACAACCAGTGCCCTTGATGGATAGGGGCTTCATCGTCATTTGCCGATTCGCCCGGCACCGTATGCCTCTGATCTGGTTCTTGTACATCGGCTCGTACCTTTGCTCCGCGCTTCCTTCAGACCCCACCTTGCGGCGGCGCCCTTGCGCTTCGCTATCACTTCACCTCCATCAGGTTGTGAAGGGGACTTTCACCCCCGAGCTGTCGGACATGCTCGGCATACAAAAAGAAAGCCGGACTCGGAAGTCCGGCTTTCTTCGGTCGAGCAAACTAAAGTGAAAAAACGTCTAGGCCAGAAACTTCTTCCTCACCAGCGATCCGAGAGTGAGAGCGAGAGCCCCCACTGCTAACAATATGCTGGCGGCAGGTTCCGGGGTTTGGTACCAGAACTCTTGCGCGCTACCATCAGCAGCAGGACAAAATCTTCTTCTTGGCCAGGGATCCGACCGCCAAAGCGAGGGTTCCCCACGCCAACAGTAGCACGGCGCTCGGTTCCGGAGTGAAGACCCACATCTCTTGGGCGGGACCATTCGGCACTACATTATCAAGATCTTCGCAAATCACGCCGTTTTGTTTGCATTTATTGGGGCTCGAAGTGCTAACCCCATTGAGCGGGGTGTAGACGCTCAAGCCGGTGCTGACAAAGCCGTGGGCAAAGACAGCGTTGGCAGCGAGTGCCAACTCCCCCTGCGCGGTCTCCCCGCCGAATGATTCGGTATAGCACAAAGCGTTTCCAGGTTTGGGGCCGCACGCATTTATCGAATAGCCATGGTCTGTGATCGACCAGATCGCACCTTGGAGGGCACCCCAGGTGCCTTTTGAGTTGGTCGGGTCCGCGAATATCTGCGCCACCAGCCAGCCTATCATGTCGTACTCTTGTGCTTGGGTCATCCCGGTTGTCGGCACCCCGTCAGCGCCGCCAGGCGCCAAGTCGGGGTTAGTGATATTGGGGTCGTATACGGGTTTTTGGCCCGTGGAAGGGTTGGGGACTCCGGGAGAGAACTTGAGGTCCGTTGCGGAGCCGATGGTGTTGCTGGCGACGGCGGGGCTGTAGACGCTTACGTCCCAGTAGTCTTGATTGGCTATGGTAGCGTCGAAATCGTCGCAAACGACATCGGTTATCTGTTTTTGGCCGTTGACGTGGGCCTGATAGGGTCCAACAAAACCCCCGTCGAAGGTTCCGGGCGCTGCCGCTCCCGTGCTGCCATTCTTATAGCCGGGCGCGGGGTTGAAATACTGGAGCACTAACGTGGTTTGGGCGCAGGCCGGCATCACCACGAAAAGCGCGGCTACCACACTCACGAGCCAGCGGCCACGCATGACCTGCCGAGCTTCATCCGACCCTTTCCGGATCATGGCGAGAGCATAGCGAATCCAAGGAACCCTGTCAATCGGACCAAAGTACAGGGTATCAAGTGTGTTATAGTAGAGGATATAAGTAATCAAAAACGGCGCGCCATGGGTTACCGGAGTAGGCTTACGCGCCTGGTGGGTCCATAAGAGAAGGTACCATCGGGAGGTCCGGGTCTTGAAAGAGGAGCTAATCCGAGCGAACCTGTTAGGAAAAGATCTTCTTCGTGACCAAGCCGACCGCGAGAGCGAGGGTCCCCCACGCCAGCAGTACCACGCTGGCAGGTTCCGGAGCTGGGTGCGGTGGTATGAAGGCGTCTGGTTCCGGATCCCCGGCGTCCGGAACTCTGACGGTTGCGCGTTCCGGAGTTCTATCGGACTCTTGGCCAATCGACGGGAGCACGAGGGTGGTGGGGGGGGCCGGGTTCGAAACTCTCGACCACGAGACCTCAGCCGTAGGGCTGATTGCAGGGCCAGTCGCGACCAGATTAGCATTCCCATTCTGCTCGCGACCGCCTTCATATAAAAAGTCGGTGGACATGAGACCAGTTGTCATTGGATCGCTATCGCCGACGTTGGCCGTCCCGGAAGGGATTCCAATATCGAACTCTCCGGACGCATCGTTCGGCGCGCTGGAAATGCTGAACTGAACGGTAACGGTTTCGGTCTGAGCGAAAGCAGGCAGCGCCACCGCGCCGGCAGCCAGCAGACTCAGGAGCACTACGTAGAGGTCACGCGCCCTGACCAATGTTCCTGTCTTCCCGCTACATCGCGCCTGCGCGAGCATGACGACTCCCCTGCTCGAAAACACCGACAAGAACTCTGGAGAATTATTGGCGAAATCCGGAACCGTTGTCAATGGTACCTTGGTACCATATCGTTTCAGCCCGGCGAGCCGCCCGCTGCGGCGATCAGAAACGTGCAGCCAACACTTTCGGTTAACCCGAAGTTCTCACCATGCCTGGACGTTCCTCTAGGACGCTGTCGGAAGAGCGGGGCTTCAGCCCCGCC
Source organism: Terriglobia bacterium (assembly GCA_035315065.1). GTDB lineage: Bacteria > Acidobacteriota > Terriglobia > UBA7540 > UBA7540 > DATFYM01. The sequence continues at coordinate 17,967 of DATFYM010000247.1, read as the reverse complement.
CCTGGAGTTTCTACATTTCCGGGAAGGTGTGAAGAAACTAAACGCAGAGGGACAGAGACGCAGAGAAGAGAATGAGAAGAACATGAAGATGTGGTTTGTCTCACGGACGTTTCCCATTTTTCTCTGTGCCTCTGCGTCTCTGCGTTTGAAGGTCTTTCGCAATTTCTTCAGAGCTCCCGGGGGAGAGGGCTGAAGAGTGCAGAAACCCAAGCGGCAGGGCTAACGCCCCGCCCTTCCAGCCCCGTGGTGAGAAATCCACGTGACTGTTGCTATGTGGGTAGTTATTCAGTAACATATTGCCACTTGAAGTGTTATGGTGCATTTGCCTTGACCCAAGAGCAGGACCATGATAGGGATAGCGTAGAGTTTTCAGTTTTTCATTACGAAGTGATACGCGTCTTAGGTCGGCAAGGGGGTTCGTTCGTTTGGAAGCTCGTTTCATTGAACGCCGCAGAGGACGCACCGGTGGCGCTGACATGCGCTTTGAGCTGGAGGGTCTGGCACTATAAAAATCAGCGGCGACTGAAGCAGCTAAGCGAGCGAATCGCACCTGCGTTTTGCGGAAGAAGAGGGGGCTCTTCATGGGAGGAATTCCGGGGTTGAGTGTGTCGACGCCTTGGCTTGAGGCGTCGCAAGTTGCCAACGAAGTCAGGCGTGGTGAGGTTGTTCTGGCAACGGCCAGGGTCTTCGCCGCGATCGGATTAGTTATAACGATCCATCTTGATCCGGGTCCACTGGCTGCGCACTTCGAATCCATACGAGCCGTGTCGGCGGCCTACGCCGCCTGCAGCGCCGTACTTTTGCTGACGATCCAAGCCGGCAGAGGCTCCAGCCCTGCCTTTTGCTGGAGCGTGCACGCGCTGGACATTTTCCTGCCGGCGCTGCTTTCCGCGCTTGCCGGTTCTGTTTGCGCCCCTTTCTTTGTCTTGTCGCTTTTCGTTCTGATGGCCGCGGCCTACCGTTGGGGCTTAAAGGAGACCGTGGCGACGGCAAGCGCGAGCCTACTGCTACTGCTGGGGGTATGGGCGTTCACACTCTTCGCTCAACGACATGCGTGGCCCTGGCTTCTCGAAGCGGTTCATCTCGAGAGGTTCGGCGGTCAGGTTACGTGTTTGGTGGTGTTGGGTTTGGTTTTCGGATACCTGGCTGAAAACCAGAAACAGCTTCGAAGACACCTTCTAGCCGCTGGCCAAATCGGTGCAGAAGTGCGGTCCGAAGGCGGGCTACGAGAGAGCCTGGAAGGAAGCCTTCAGGCACTCCTTGAACTCTTCTCAGCCAAACATGCGGCGCTCACCTTGCAGGAGAATTGTTCCCAAAGGGCTTTCCTTTGGGAAGCTGAGCGTGGCCGAGGGACCCCAAGGAGCTCCGTCAAGCTTTGCGAGATCACGCCCTCCCAACGGCAGGAACTCCTTTTTTCTGTTCCCGGGCACAATTGGTGTGCAATTCGGTTGCAGAGGGCGCGTCAAGGTCAACGAACTCGCTTTCTAGGGTTGGATGATGTTGGCGGCCGGCTGCGCCCCGGAACATGCTCTTTCCCTGAGACTCTTTTCACGCGGTATCAGTCCCACTCGCTTATGGGTATATCGTTTGGGCTCCAAGACGGCTGGTCCGGTTGTCTTTTGTTATTCGACCCAGGCGCCCTTTCGGGGACGGAGGCGGAATTGCGGTTTTTCCAAGAACTGGTCCGCGATGTGGCCCCGGCCATCCACAACGTGTACCTTCTGCGAGGCCTCCGCGCGCGCGCGAAAGCGATGGAGCGAGCTCGGCTGGCCCGCGAATTTCACGACGGTGCGATCCAGTCGGTAATGGCTGCCGAAATGGAGATCAGCGCGTTCCGTCGTAAGGTCCTCACCGACCCCTCACGTATCACCGAGGCTCTCGCGCGCGTCCAGAATCGTCTCCACCTGGAAGCGATCAACCTGCGCGAGATCATGCAGCAGGTGAGGCCGGTCGATCTTGATCCCCGACAGCTTCTGAGTTCTCTGGCCGAGATCGTGGCAATGTTCCGCTGCGAAACCGGGATTGCCGCCAGCTTTGTTTCCGACTCGGAGGAGGTACCATTGCCGCCGCGGGTCTGCCGAGAAATCGCTCGCATCGTGCAAGAGGCGCTGTTCAACGTCAGGAAGCATAGCGGGGCGCGCCAGGTACTGGTCCGCTTTCTCTGCGAGCAGGGCTTGAGCAAGCTGATTATCGAAGATGACGGCCAAGGCTTTCAGTTCTCCGGTCGGCGTTCTCTGGCTGAACTCGACTCTGCGAACTGGGGACCGAGGGTGATCAAAGAGCGAGTGCGTTCAATTGGCGCCGACTTGGCCATCGAGTCTATCCCGGGACACGGCGCACGGCTCGAAATCGCTCTTTCATGAGAGGTGTATGGACCGGGCACGCGGCAAGGCTCGACTGGTCTGTCCATGCCCGCCTTTTTGGAAGAAGGCGTATCGATTTTCCGAATCAGTATGGTTTGTCCCCGTCACCTCTAAAGTGGTGTTCCCAAGCATCACAATCCAGTTGACCAATCGCACCCCCATCTAGTGTTGTTTGACGGAGGGAGGGCCTTCAGAATGCGTTCCGAAAAGCGAGAGTGAACATGGCGGAACAGACCTCGACCGGCGGAATTAGAGTGCGCATTCTGCTGGCAGACGATCATCAACTTTTTCGAGACGGTCTGCGGAACTTGCTCGAATCCGAAACCGGTTTCGAGGTGGTCGGATCAGCGTCCGACGGCGAGGAAGCGATCCGACTGACGCGCGAGCTCAAGCCGGATATTCTCCTTCTCGACTTAGCCATGCCGCGCTGTTCAGGCCTCGATGCCCTTAATGAGCTTGCCGCGGCGGCTAGTCCCGTGCGGACCCTAATTCTCACGGCCTCCATCGAAAAAGCCCAGATCGCCGGGGCAATCCAGCTCGGCGCCCGTGGCGTCGTGCTGAAGGATGCGACACCCAAGTTGCTCTTCGAGGGTATCCGCAGTGTTATGGCAGGACAGTATTGGGTGGGGCGCGAGAGTGTTTCCGACTTGGTCCAGGTGCTCCGCGACCTCATGCCTCGCCGCAATGCACGACCTGGAGCGAGGACCTTTAAGCTTACCGCGCGCGAACTGGAAGTGATTGAGACGATCGTGGCGGGTTACACGAACAAGGACATCGCGCAGAAATTCTCGATCAGCGAGCAGACGGTCAAACATCACCTGAGCAACATCTTTAACAAGTTGGGCGTCTCTAACCGTTTGGAACTAGTGCTTTTCGCCGTCCATCATCAAATCATCTAGAAATCCTCACCGGCCCACAGAACGTCATTCGCTCACCCGCTGTAGCACCACGGTGCCCGGCGCATGGCCCATCAGGTGCCAGTTTTATAGCACCAGCCAGTACCATAAACATGCGACTAAAGGGCCATTGCCAAGCGTACCGAACCGGCTAAGCTTACGCATGGGGTTCAGGATTGTCGGAGGCCTGGTCATGGTGTTGAGTCCCCGGCTTAACGCAACTCGCAAGGCCCACCAGCGCGCCCAACGCTTTGCGATCCGCACGCCGCTTCGTTATCGAATAAGCGGGGAATCGGAGTGGCGCCAGGGCGCCACGGAGAATATCAGCTCCTCTGGCGTTCTTTTTCGATGCGAGCACTCTTTGGAACCAGATACGCCGATAGAAATGAGCTGGGCAGTGCCGGTCGCAGTTTTGGGGAATGGGGGCGCGCAGGTCTATTGCCGAGGCACCGTCGTGCGGGCCCTGAAAGACCCGAGCCCCGGCGATCCAGGAGCTCTCGCGAGCAGCATTTCGCACTATCGCATCATCCGGCCGTAGCCCGTGCCGACCTACGGCGCGGGGGGCGAGGCCATGATGGTTCGGGGATGGTGGGTTCGGCGTCGAAGACGGACGGATGGTGTGGTTGATCGACACTTACGAGGCCACGGCAGGCGGCCAGCCCGGAACTGGTGAGGAATCGAGAACGGGAGGGGGCTGGAAGGGCCAAGGTTCGCGGGGTGGCCCGGATCGAAGGTTAGTTCGCTCTCTCCCGATCAATGAAGAGGGTACCGGCTTACAGGGAAGTTCAGAACTGTGAGTCAGAGGGCGGAGCTTTACGCATAAGCTGGGGCCGGCAGCCAGTCGGTACTCGTATCTCAGAGCTAAGGTTTGTTGTGACAGATCTCATGGTATGGCGGCTTGCGCTGGAATCGGCGAATCACGTGCACAGACAATCCATGGGATCGGAAGGCGGGCAACCGCTCGTGGGCATCGCAGATAGACGGTAGGGGGTTTGCTGAAGCTCACTTTGTCTGAACCGAGAGGGGACCACCGGTCGAGCGGACGAGGGAAACGCCTGCCTCGCGCAACGCGTTTCCCGGTTCAGATACCCGTCCGCTTTCGCGAGACCGGCGCCATGAGTTGGTTCGACGGCAGAACCGACAATGTGAGTAAGTCTGGCCTACTGTTCCTCCCCGATCACGCCCTGGAGCCGAAAACATCCATCGAGGGCCGACTCGTGCTGCCGGTGGTGATCGCCGGACAACCGCCGGCCGAAGTAGTCTTTCGAGGCGTCGTGGTCCGCACGGTTCCGAGAGCGGGTGCGAACGCTCGGCCGGCTTTGGCTGTGGCTATGGAGGAGTACCGAATTACGCGCGGCGACAACTCGTCCGACAATTGTGAGCGCCCGATCGTTGGTGGGTTTCCTGGATTCGCTGAGAGGGTAAGGGGCGCTTTCGGGGCAAGGTCTGTAGCAAGGCCCTCAGCGCAACGCCGAGGTCCCGCGGAGCGAAAACCCTGAGTGGGAGGACGGAGCACTATGTCTCTTACCGAGACGAGCACGATTGCTGCGGAGGGCGGCGCGGATTGTTCCTGGCATGCACTCTATACTCGTCACCAACACGAAAGAGTGGCCGCCGACATTCTGTCACGCAAAGGGTTTGAGGTGTTTCTTCCGATGTACTCCGCTGTGCACCGATGGAGAGACCGGAACAAAGAGCTCTCGCTTCCATTGTTTCCCTGTTACTTGTTCGTCCGCGGGGGCCTGGACCGCTGGCTGCAAGTCGTGAGAACACCAGGCGTGCACCACGGTGTCGGATGGGGAGGGCAGGTGGCTGTCGTCCCAGAAGAAGAAATACGGGCGGTGCGGCGGATGCTGGAAAGTTCCCTGATGGTGGAACCTCATCCCTTTCTTCGGTGTGGGGATCGGGTGAGGGTCAAGTGCGGGCCCCTTGAGGGGGTCGAGGGAATTCTACTTCGCAAAAAGAATTCGTTCCGACTGGTGATTTCGGTGGAGATGCTGCGGCAGTCGGTTGCGGTGGAGGTTGACCTATCCATCGTTGAACGCGTGGCTCGACAGGATGGGTGGGATTGTATTCCGAGAGTTGCAAGCAAGGTTCCGGGCCGCCCATCTCGACCTTTTGCAGTCTAGACTAGACTAGCCTTTTTGGGGCTCGCTCGTCGAGCCGCGAGCTTACCTGCGCTCGGCTAATAGAGATGATGTGGCGGGTGGGCTCGTTCTCGGATCGACGGTCTCCGGTTAGAAGACCCTGTCAGTGGCAAACTTCCCCGGGAAAAATCTCAACCCTAGTCGAAAACTCACTTTGAGCAGGTGAGCAAATCCGTTGTCGGCCGGGAATCCTTCAAGGCAGGCCTGAAATGCGCAGACACCCAAGGTTGTTGTTTCTAGCGGCGGCTTTCACGGCAGGCATCATCGCCAGTTGCAGCCGTGATCCCAACGTACGCAAGCAGCAATACTACCAGAACGCCGTCCGGTACTTCGAAAAAGGAAAATACCCCGAGGCCGTTATTGAGCTTCGAAACGCCATCAGGATCGACCCCCGTTTTGCTGACGCTCACTACGAGATGGCGCAGTGTTACCTGAAGCAGGGTGCATTGAACGGAGCGTACTCGGAGCTACAGAGAACCATCGATCTCGCACCCCAAAACTGGAAGGCTCAGATTGACATGGGCTACCTGCGACTCGTGGCGCGTCAATACCGCGAGGCGGAGGAGAAAGCCAACCTGGTTATTTCAAAGGAGCCAAATAACGCGGACGCGCACACACTCCTGGCGAACGTGGAGGCGGCACAAGGCCAACAGGATCGAGCCCTCTCGGAAATGAAGACATCCGCGGGGCTGGCGCCAACCCAGGCGAACTACCTCAATCTTGCCTTGCTCGAAGCCCGCTTCCAGCAACTTGAAGCCGCGGAAGAAACCTACAAGAAAGCGATTTCTCTGGATCTCAAGACATCGGGTCCGGTGGTGGCGCTGGGAGCATTCTACGTGCAACAGCGTCGCCTTGCCGAAGCTGAACAGCAATTCCGTCACGCCGTTGAGCTCGACCCCAAGAGTCCAGAGGTTCGCCAAGCGCTCGTGCATCTCTACCTGGCCGAAGGACAACGGGATAAGGCCGAGCAAGCCGCGAAGGAAGCCAAGCTGACCCTGAAAGACAAGCCAGAGGGCTACCGAATGCTCGGTGACTTTTATCTGATCACCGGACAGCAGGAAAAGGCACGTGCGGAATATGCGTCGCTATGCCATGAACATCCCAAAGACCTTAACGTTAGGAAGAGCTATCTGCAACTCCTCATCGCCGGGGAGCAGTTGGGCGAAGCCACGAAAGTCGACGACGAGATTCTGAAACAAAACCCGGGGGACGTCGCCGCGCTCATTGATCGTGGCCAGATATTGATCCGCCAGGGGCGCCCCAATGATGCCGCCACGACGTTGCAATCGGCCGTTAAGGCAGAGCCCAACAATGCCGCGCTGCATTATTATCTGGGCGTAGCGTTCAACCAACTCGGTAAGCCGGACCTTGCAGAGGGTGAATGGCGTGAAGCGGTGCGCGTGCGTCCGGATGCGGTGGACGCGCAGCAGGCACTGGCGTCTGTAGCGCTGAGGAAGAGAGAGTTCGACCAGCTCGCGGAGAGTAGTGAGGCCCTGATCAGGCTGCTGCCCTCTTCACCACTCGGGTATACCGATCGCGCCGTTGTCAAAGCGTCCCGCCGGGACCTGCCAGGGATGGAGGCGGATTTGACGAAGGCCATTGAGGTGGCTCCCAAGAACCCCCTAGGCCATACCCGTATGGGCCAACTGCGCACGTCGGAGAGACGCTTCAAAGAGGCGAAAACAGCCTACGAGGAGGCGCTACAGAATGACCCGAACTTTGCCGAGGCGCTGAGAGGCCTCGCGCGGGTGTATATGCTGGAAAAGCAACCTGGGAGGGCGGTGGCGCGTGTCGACGAACAGATAACGGAGGCGCCGACCAATAGCGATTACTATCTTCTCCTGGGTCAACTGCTGGCGAACCAGAAAGAGTTCGGAAAGGCCGAAGTAGCACTCCAGAAGGCCGTGGAATTGAACAAGAATAGCCTCGACGCTTTCCTTTTCCTCGGCGCCGTGCAGACAGCTCAAGGGGAACAGGACAAAGCAATTGCCAGTTATCAGCATTCCATGCAAGAGAACCCGCGGGATATCCGAAGCTGCGTTCAACTTGGCGTTTTGGAGGAGGAGCGCGGTAACTGGCAAAAAGCGCAAGAGCTTTACCAGAAGGCCCTCCAGGTGGAACCCGATTACCCTCTGGCGGCCAACAATCTGGCATATTCAATGCTGGAACACGGTGGCAATGTGGACGTCGCGCTCTCGCTTGCCCAGACTGCGCGTAGGGGCATGCTCGATTCCCCGTATGCGGCTGGCACTTTGGCCTGGGCCTATTATTACAAGGGCGCCTACACTACCTCTATCGACCTCCTGAAGGAGGCCCTCCAGAAGATTCCCGATAACCCCGACTTCCATTATCACATCGGCATGGCTTATGGCAAGAATCAGGACCGAGCCCACGCCATCGAGCATCTCGAACACGTCCTCAGGATCAATCCCAGCTACGGCAAGGCCAATGAAATACGCCAGACCCTGGCGGAGCTGGGTAAAGGTTAACTCTCCAATTCCAAAAACCACGCTCGCCTCAAGATGGCGGCGGGCTCAGTCTCTCAAACTGGATAGTCGCCAAGCGCCGGGCAGCGGCAACTGAGAACCGATAACCGAATACTGAGAAGGTGTGGAAAAATGCTCTTAGCCCCGAAGGGGCGAAAGAGAGTAGCCCAGGGCGCCAGCCCTGGGAGAAGGCCGGCAAATTATAGTTTTTGTGGTTTTTGGGGGTATCTGATCCCAGGGCTGGCGCCCTGGACTACTATCTCGCAAATTCTTTGTGGGCCGCGAAGAATGTGAGCTTCGGATTCCACGGCGCACGAAGAACAAGAGCTCAACACAGAGTTCGCGGAGGGCTCACCGAGGTCACGGAGAAGACGAAGAACAGGGGCCTCATTCTTTGCTTTCTTCTCCGTGGGCTCTGTGAAGCCTCAGTGAACTCTGTGTTGAGGTCTTTGGTTGCGGCCGCAGAGCCGCGCTGTGCTACTCTCTTTCGCCCCTTCGGGGCTAAGGCATTTTTTCACACCTTCTGAGAGTTCGATTCTGGCGCCCAAGGGAGCCAAGGAATTTACATGAGTGGACGTCGACCGTTAACCGGCGAAGATTACTTGGCGCTCTTGCGGCGCAAGTGGCTTCTGATCATTGTGCCCGCCCTTCTGGGGCCGGCAATTGCCTACGGCATCTCGCTCAAGCTGCACAGCCGCTATACCTCGGAATCACTCATGCTGATCGAACGGCAGAGGGTGCCGGACAGCTATGTTAAACCGGTGATTACGGAAGATCTGAATGCACGAATCGCCGATATCGAAGAACAGGTTCTCAGCCGCACTCGCCTGCAGCCGATTGTGGAACGGCTTGGCCTCTTTAGGGAAGAGGTCGGCCACGCCACCATGGAGGACTTGGTTATCGCGCTGCGAAAGGCCATTTCTTTGACCCCAACTAAAGCTCTCGTCACCTCGCATGATCAATCAGTCACCGGTTTCAACATCGAAGTCACTCTTGACGATCCTCAAAAGGCGCAGCAGGTTTGTTCGGAGATTGCCTCGATGTTTGTCGAGGAGAACATTCGACAACGCGAGGGTAGCGCTGAGGGTACCGCCAATTTCCTGCAAAGCCAGTTGGATGACGCCAAGCGGAAGCTGGATGAGCAGGACGCCAGGCTGGCGGCATTCAAGCGCCAGCACATCGGAACGTTGCCGGATGAAATGCAGAGCAATCTCAGCTTGCTTACGACTTTGAACACTCAACTAGAGGGTGCCACCCAGACCCTCAATCGCGCGCAGCAGGACCAAGCCTATGCTGAGGCCGTTTTAGCGCAGCAAGTTCAGGCCTGGGAAATGACGAAGCCCATCAAGGCTGGCGATGGTGTGGCTCAGGACCCTAATACGCTCGAGAAACGCCTGACGGAGCTTCAGAATCAGCTCGCCGATATGGAGGCGCGTTATAGCAAACGCTACCCTGACCTCGTGCCGTTAAGGGCTGAAATCGAAAGCCTCAAGAATAGAATCCGGCAGCAGGCGGAGGGGCCCTCGAAGCAGAAACCCTCCGAAAACGCCGAAGCAGCTAAGGTCCTCGAGCCGCCTCAAATTCAGCAGCTACGCGCTCAAGCCCATGGGTACGAACAGGCCGTGCAATCTGACCGGCTTGAACTGGAGCAGCTAAAGAAGCAGATCAAAGCGTACGAGTCCCGCCTCGAGATAGGTCCTGCGGTCGAACAGGAATATAAGGAGATCACGCGGGATCACGAGACCGCGCTCAAGTTTTACAACGATCTGTTGAATAAGAGAGATGAGTCGGCGATGGCGACGAACATGGAGCACCGGCAGGAAGGCGAGCGATTCCGCGTGCTGGATCCGGCGAACCTGCCGGAGAAACCCTCCTTTCCCAAGCGGCCGTTATTTGCTTTGGGCGGTTTCGGAATCGGGCTTGCCTTGGGTCTCGGGCTGGCGGTTGCCGTCGAGATGAATAACAAGTGTCTCCGTACCGAGCGCGACATCGAGTTTTATCTTCGCACACCTGCTTTCGCGCTCATTCCCTTCATCGAGAGCACCAAGAACGGAAAAGCGAAGGGAGGGGGGCAGCCCAAGCTCGAAGAAGGCGTCGGGTTACCGCTATCGTAACCGCCACCTTTGCCAGCAACATGCAGCAGTACGCCGGGAGCGCGGGCGTCCCGCCCGCTCTTTAGAAGTGGCTAGCTGTCAGTGGCTAGTGGCCAGCAGGAGCGCGTTCTGTCTTTCTTTCTAGCCACTGACCACTCGCCACTAGCCACTGCGGAGCGGGCGGGGACGCCCGCGCTCCCAGGATGTGAATAGTTAGCCGGGTTGACCCGGAGAAGGACTTCATGAGCCGAGTGCAAGATCTTCTGAAGCAAGCGGAACAGGAGAGAGCCAATCGCAACCTTCCCGAAGCTGTACCAGCGGTGACCGAGAGCCATGAGCCGGCTGCCGCTCCGATATCCGACCTGCCGTCCGCCTCCGCCAAAGGCACGCCCGTCCCGACCGATGCCAAAGATTGCGTGAATCCCTCTGAAGTCCGCGACGCACTGGCGAGGTCGTGCGCCGAAACCGCATGGTCTCCGGATCCCGCAGCCATCGTGCTCTCCCACAACGGCACTTGGTGCGCCCCGGGTAGAGAGGAGTTCCGCACTCTTCGGTCCCGTCTGAACCTGGTCCGGAAAACACAGCACCTACAGAAGCTGCTGGTCACCAGCGCCCTGCCCGAGGAAGGGAAGACGTTTGTTGCCGCCAATCTCGCGCAAGTGATGTTGTGGCAGCGTGAACACCATGTGCTGCTCATCGACGGCGACTTGCGGGCATCGAACCTGCATATTTGCCTGGGTGCTCCCGAACTCCCCGGCCTTTCCGAGTACCTGAGCCATGAGGCGGATGAGCTTGCGATCATCAAGCGAGGGCGAGGGCCTCTGAACAACCTCTTCTTCATTCCGGGTGGTACGCCGGCCCCGAATGCCAGCGAACTCCTTGGGAACGGCCGGTTGAAAGCCCTGCTGGATCGCCTGGCCCCGGCGTTCGATTGGATTATTATCGACTCACCCCCTGTTATTCCGATTTCTGACGCCAGGTTGCTAGCCGAACTCTGCGATGGCGTCCTGATGGTGGTCCGGGCGGGCTCAACGCCTTTCGACTTGGCTCAGAGAGCTTACAAGGAATTTCGGGACAATCGATTTCTGGCGGTAGTACTCAACCACGCGGAAAAAGGATCGACCTACGGTTACGACCACTACTATTCCTACTACGAAAAACGCAGAACGCGCCAACCGTAAGGTAGTGGTGTCATTTGACGAAAGAATAGAATCCACAGATTACGCAGATTTCTCAGATTGAGAAAACAGCCACAGGCGAGAACTCGGCGATGTCGGAGGCGCAATGAAACACGCGACGTGCTGGTTACTTTTTGCCCAGGAGACGATTTCTTCTCTTAATCTCCGAAATCTGCGTAATCTGTGGATTCCATTTTGTTCCAAATGACACCACCACCAACCGTAAACACGCATAGAACACTGGCGCCACGAATAACAGAAGCGGAAGTGTGGGAGGCAAAGAGATGAGCACCCTGTTTCCTGGAAGCAAGCCGGGCTCTCAGGAATCCACGAGGGCCGCAAATCGCCCCGACGGTCATGGTAATGGCCAGAACGGCGGTGTGACTGCCGAAGAGTTGTTCGCCAAGACGCTCTGTCTGGAGAGAAAAAGAACGGAACGCTCTCGCAGCCGGTTCGTACTGATGCTCCTAGGCACCGGCAGTCTGCTAAAGGGTGGCGGCACGGAGAACGCGCTGGAGAAGATCCTCTGTGCGCTGTCTGGCTCCATCAGAGAGACGGACGTCATGGGGTGGTACCGGGAGGCGTCTGTGATAGGGGTCATCTTCACGGACATCGGCGCCGCCGAAGGAAGGACAGTTGCGGGCGCCATCCTGGCCAAGGTGAACAGAGCGCTGTGTCATGCCTTGAGTATCGACCAGATCAACGAGATTACTCTATCCTTCCACGTATTTCCCGAGGACTGGGAGAAACAAGGCCCCGGTGGTCCCACGGATTCCACCTTCTACCCCGACCTATTCTGGACCACAGATCCGAAAAGTTCCGCTCGCATGGTCAAGAGGGCAATCGATGTGCTGGGCAGTTTCTCAGCCCTCGTTCTATTATCACCCCTATTCGCTGCGATCTCCATCGCGGTCAAATTGACTTCGAAAGGACCAGTCTTTTTTAGACAGCAGAGGGTCGGCCACCACGGCAAGCGGTTCACCTTCCTGAAATTCAGGTCCATGTATTTCAAGAGCGATCCGAGCATTCATGAGGATTACATCAAGCGGTTTATATCCGGCACAGTGGGCACACAACGACCGGAAGAAAGCCAAGCCAGTGTGTACAAGCTGACAGCGGATCCGAGAGTTACGCGGGTGGGAGCATTTCTACGAAAAACAAGCTTGGATGAGCTGCCCCAGTTCTTTAACGTCTTGAAAGGGGAAATGTCTCTCGTCGGGCCGCGACCTCCGATTACCTACGAAGTGAAACGCTATGACATCTGGCACAAGCGGCGCTTGCTGGACGTGAAACCGGGGATCACCGGCTTGTGGCAGATTGAGGGACGGAGCAGGATCAAGTTTGACGAGATGGTTCGCCTCGACCTTAAGTATGCCCGGTCGTGGTCGCTGTGGCTGGACGTCAAGATCCTTTTACACACGCCGCGGGCGGTAGTGATGGGCGAAGGGGCGTACTAAGAGAGGCTTCAGCCATCAGCTATCAGCCATCAGCAGGAAAGTTGTCAGTCGTCAGTTCTCAGTAGGGAAATCGGCCCCGGGAGCGCGGGCGTCCCGCCCGCTCTTGCCCGCAAGCTCGAATGAGGCTGCCAGTGGAGCGGGTGGCGCCGCAAGGGAAGAGAAGAGCGGGCGGGACGCCCGCGCTCCCAGGGCCGAATAGGACCCTACCAAAGTCCGTCTTGTTTTGCTGATAGCTGAGAGCTGAGAGCTGACGCCTTTTTCTGGCTGATACCTGATGGCTGAAAGCTGATTTCGACTGGAGGGTGTGACACATGATCAAAGTTGGCGTTATCGGCTACGGATACTGGGGCCCAAACGTAGTGCGAAACCTTCGCGGCCTCGACCTGGCGCAGGTGGTGTCAATCTGCGACAGGAGTTCTGGGGCCCTGCGACGGGCAAAGCAGGTCTATCCTGATGTGTCCGTCACCACTGATCCTCATGAACTGCTGGGCTCGAGTGCCATTGATGCGGTAGCGGTGATCACTCCTGTCTGGACGCATTTCGAACTGGCCAAAGCCGCTCTCAGCAATGGCAAACACGTCTTTGTGGAGAAGCCGCTGACCTCAACTGCCGCCCAGGCTGAGGAACTGATTGAGTTGGCAGAGAAGAACCACCTCCAAATGATGGTGGATCACACTTTCCTGTTCACGGGCGCGGTCAGAAAGATACGTCAACTCCTCGATGAGGACGCGTTAGGTAAGCTCTATTACTATGACTCGATGAGGGTGAATCTGGGGCTCTTCCAGCATGATGTGGACGTCATCTGGGACCTTGCTCCTCACGACTTGGCGATCGTCGATCATCTCATCGGAGGTACGCCGGACGCGATCGTCGCCACCGGTCAGGCGCACTTCAGTGGTCTGCCTGACGTGGCATTTCTCACCCTGTATTTTCCCGGCAACGTCATCGCCCACATCAATGTGAACTGGCTTTCCCCAGTCAAAGTGAGGACCACTCTGATCGGCGGCGAGAAGAAGATGCTGGTCTGGAACGATCTGGAAGCCGACGAGAAGCTCAAGATTTATGACAAGGGCGTTCAAATGACCAGCCGCGAGGGAGTGTATGAGTTGCTCGTCAGCTACCGTACTGGCGATATGTGGGCGCCGAAGGTCGAGCCGACGGAGGCCCTGAGACTTGAACTGGAGTACTTTGTCAAGTGCGTCCAGCATGACCAAACTCCCTTCAATGACGGCTTGGCGGGCTTGAGGGTGGTCAGGATGTTGGAAGCCGCGGAAGCGTCCTTGAAGCAAAAGGGTGAGGCTGTCTATGCCTGACCGGTAGCGCGGGCGTCCCGCCCGCCCTTCTCTTCGTCTTGAGTCTTTCGGTTAGCGCAAGCGTCCCGCCCGCCCTTCTCTTCGTCTTGAGTCTCGGGTAGCGCGGGCGTCCCGCCTGCCCTTCTCTTCGTCTTGGGTCTTTTTCCAGGGAAGATGTGAAATAATTGCCAAGGAGCTTCCAACACAGAGACACGGGGGAAAATGACACGCCTGGAAATAAATGACCTCTCATGTAATCTTCTCACTCTTTCTCTGTGTCTCTGCGCCTCTGTGTTTAATTCTCTCAGGCGGGCGGGACGCCCGCGCTACTCCGAGCAGGAGCTAAAGTGACTACAACCAATAGAATTCCTTTCCTGGATCTCGTAACCCCGCACGAGGAATTGCAAGAAGAACTGTGCTCCGTCTTCCGAACCGCATTGGAGACCGCAGGATTTGTGGGCGGTCCCATGGTGGATCAGTTTGAGCGGGCGTTCGCCAACTACTGTGACACCCGGTACTGCGTCGGGGTGGGCAGCGGCACGGACGCGTTGAGGTTCATTCTCATCGCTGCCGGGATCAAGCAAGGTGACATCGTGGTCACCGTTCCGAACACCTTCATCGCCACTGCGGAGGCTATATCCCAAGCCGGAGCGCGTCCGGACTTTGTGGATATCGACGAGCGCACCTATAACATGGATTCGGAAAAACTGCGCGAGTACCTGGAGGTTCAGTGTACGGTCGATGGTGCCAGCGGCCGGGCAGTCCACAACAGAACCGGGAGACCTGTCGCTGCTGTCATCCCCGTACATCTCTACGGCCAGATGGCGGATATGGATCCCATCATGGAACTGGCAGAGCGGTACAACTTCGCCGTGGTTGAGGATGCGTGCCAGGCGCACGGAGCCGAGTACTTTTCGCGCCGGAACAACCGGTGGAAGAAAGCGGGCTCGATGGGAAGAGCGGCAGCTTTCAGCTTCTACCCCGGCAAGAACCTGGGTGCTTGCGGAGAAGCCGGGGCGGTCACCACCGACGACGCAGAGATTGCTCAGAAAATCAGAATGCTGCGCGATCACGGCCAGGCCCAGAAGTATTATCACGAGATGGAAGGATATAACGGCAGGTTGGACGCGATTCAAGCCGGCATCTTGCGAGTCAAGCTCAGGCGTCTTGCGGCATGGAATGAAAAGCGCCGGGAATGCGCCCGTCGCTATCGGGAGCTTTTGGGCCCGGCACCAGAGGAAATAGGTCTCCCCTACGAGCCTTCCTGGGCGAAAGCGGTTTACCACCTCTACGTGGTCCGCGTTGAGAACCGCGATCAACTTCAGAGGTGCTTGGCCGAGGCCAACATCGGTACCGGAATTCATTATCCGATTCCCCTTCACTTGCAGAACGCCTACGCATTCCTCGGCTACAAGCAAGGAGACTTCCCGGCATCCGAAAAGGCCGCCTCGCAAATACTCTCCCTGCCCATGTACCCTGGGCTCACGGCTAACCAACAAGATCGCGTCGTCGGGGCCATCGAGAGCTTTGTCTTGGAAAGCGAAGAGCCGCAGAATGTTGTTGCAACGCATTGAAAGCCTGAACTTGCTATAGGCACTTCGAGGAGCAGGCTGATGAAAAAGTGTTGCGGCGCGTCCGGAAGGGTGGGGCTTTAGCCCCGCCCTGGAGTTTGTACAATTTGCGGGCGTAGCCCGCCTTGGAGTGCGGCGGCTTGACGCCGCCTTGCAGCCTTCCTGGGGTCGCTCCACCTGGCTTCGGCCTCTTGCTGGGAAGCGTTCATCCAGCAGTGATGGCTGCCCTCGGCCGATTCCAAGGCGGCGTCAAGCCGCCGCACTCCAAGGCGCGGACCTAAGGTCCGTGCTCGGCGGGGCTAAAGCCCCACCCTTCCGAGGCCGAAATGCCGTTTTCCATCAAGCTGCCGGACTAGAGGTGCGGATCGAACGGCCGCCAGATTCCTTATGAAGGCAATCAGTCGTCATGTGCGAATGTCCTCGGCAATCCCGCCTGTGTGAGACCATATGAACATCTGGATCGATCCCGGTGATTCTCGCCGTTCCACTCCTTGCGTTGAGGGACAGGCATGCTAACTCTCCCTGCTTACGTGCTCATTACCCCCGTGCGCGACGAGGCTCAGTTCATCGAATTCACCATAAAGTCTGTGTTGGCGCAGACGGTCCGGCCGATCAAATGGGTCATCGTCAGCGACGGCTCGACTGATGGCACAGATGAAATCGTGAGCAAGTATGCTGCGGAGTACCCATGGATTGAATTGCTGCGAATGCCTGAGCGTCGCGAAAGGCATTTCGCTGGAAAGGTCCACGCCTTCAACGCCGGATATAACAAGGTCAGGCATTTGGAATACGAGGCCATCGGCAACCTGGACGGCGATGTCTCGTTTGATGATGCAAAGTTCTTTTCTTCCCTGCTTGGGAAGCTAGCGGAGGATCCCAAGCTGGGGGTGGTTGGAACGTGGTTCAAGCAGGGCAAACGTTACGTTTACGACTACCGGTTCGTTAACATCGAGCACGTGTCCGGTCCGTGTCAACTATTTCGGCGTGAATGTTTCGAAGAAATTGGAGGATATGTCCCGGTGAAGACCGGCGGTGTGGATGTGATTGCCGTCATCGCCGCGAGGATGAAGGGTTGGCACACCAGGACCTTTACGCACACCTGTTTTCAGCTTCATCGCGAAATGGGGGCGGGCCGGGGTCACCTGACGGGGGCGCGATTTCGGGGCGGTATCAAGGACTATACCCTCGGAAGCCATCCGGTGTGGGAACTGCTCAGAACGGCCTATCAGATGACTCGGAGGCCTTTCGTCATCGGGGGCATGGCGCTGGCGTGTGGCTATGTGTGGGCACTCATCCGGGGCGCCGAAAGGTCCGTGTCTCCTGAGATGCTGGCATTTCGCAGACGCGAGGACAGGCAACGACTCAGGAGGGTTTTCACCGGCGAGAGCAACTGGGCCGTGCAGCCTCCCTCTGGAAGAACCCGGCACGTCGGTACCGCCCCTGTGAGCCTGCCCACCTACGTACTTATTACCCCGGCCCGGGACGAGGCAGGTTTTATCGAACTGACCATCAAGTCTGTCATGGCGCAGACCGTGCGACCGCGCAAATGGATCATCGTCAGCGACGGTTCCACCGACGGCACGGACGCCATCGTGAGCAGGTATGCGGCTCAGTGCCCATGGATTGAATTGCTCCGCGTGCCCGAGCGCAGTGAACGGCATTTCGCCGGGAAGGTCCACGCCTTCAACGCCGGATACGCCAGGGTTAGAGATCTGGAATACGAAGTTATCGGCAACGTGGACGGCGACATCACGTTTGATGAAAACTACTTTTCTCTGCTGCTGGGGAAGCTGGCAGAGGATCCGACACTGGGACTGGTGGGAACGCCGTTCAAGGACAGATCCTACCAGCCGTACGACTACCGCTTCGTCGGCATTGAGCACGTGTCCGGCGCATGCCAGTTGTTTCGGCGAGCGTGCTTTGAAGAGATCGGCGGTTACGTCCCCGTAAAGGGCGGCGGCGTGGACCTGATTGCGGCCACCAGCGCCAGGATGAAGGGGTGGAACACAAGGACCTTCACCGACAAAGTATGCGTGCACCATCGTGCCATGGGCACGGCGCAGGATGGCATATTGACAGCGACTTTCAAAATAGGCATCAAGGACTACACTCTCGGGGCCCACCCGATTTGGGAGTCCCTGCGGGTGGTCTATCAGATGACGAACAGGCCTTTCCTCCTCAAGGGAGTGACCCTCGGTGCGGGCTATGTGTGGGCGCTGGTCCGCCGCGTGGAGAGGCCAGTTCCCCACGAATTTGTGGCATTCCGCCGACGGGAGCAGATGCACCGATTGAGGACTCTTTTGCAAGGCGGCACAGATTCCTTGCAGGGAAGCCATGCAGCGCCCTCATAGTCTAGTACATCGTTCGAATACTCCTTTGTGTTTCGGAAGCGGCCAAAAGCCTGATAACAGCCCTCTCCCTTGGAAGCTGTGAAAAATTCACCACCAAGGCACGGAGACACCAAGAAGAGACAGAGAAGCACAT
>DATFYM010000246.1:0-13043 GCA_035315065.1 Terriglobia bacterium | reverse complement strand
TCAAAGCTCTCCTCCGAGATCTGGACTTTAGCTGCGTATAAGCCTCGGCGGAGTGAAGGTTGCAACCACTCCGGGGAGACGAAGGTCGCGGCGGAATTCCCGTTTGAAGCCGTACTGGGGAAAACTCACCGTACGGAATTTAGAGGGGGAGGAAGAAACATACTTGCCCTGCGTGCGCGTCCCCAAATTTGGTTGGACCGGCGTGGTCAGCATGTGGTGCGCTTCCTCTCCACTCGACGTCTCTGTGTTGGAAGCTCCTTCGCAATTATTTCACACCTTCATAGTGGCGGGGGGTCAGGGTGCAACGAAGAAACGCGACGTCTCCTAAGTCGGCTCGGGCGCGCGGGCGATGTTGCAATTGGCACTGCGGGAGAATTGGGGTAGCATCCATGGGGCAGGGAACAGAGAATAGGGAATAGGGAACAGGGGACAGGGAAGAGGAGAGGAACATGCACCGCCGATACCTTTTGAAATCGCTGGCGCTGGGGAGCGCTGCTCTGGCGTCTTCCGAAGCTGCCACGCCGGCCCCGGCGCCGTCCCCAGCGCCTCCCTTGACCATCAGGCGGGTCCGCTTCTATCACAATCCCAACTCGCCTGCTCACTTCAATCAGAGTTTTCATATCGTCACGATTGAAACCGATCAGGGCATTACGGGCGTGGGCGAGGGCGGTTCGAAGGAAGCCGTGGAGCAGTGCGCGGCCATGATCATTGGGGAGAACCCGTTCCAGACTGACCGGCTCTGGCAGATGATGTTTCGCGGCTACTTCTATCCCGCCGGGCGCGAGAAGTTGGACGCGCTGGGCGCGATCGACCTGGCCTTGTGGGATATCAAGGGAAAGGCGCTGGGCGTGCCCGTGTACGAATTGCTGGGCGGCCTTTCGCGCGACCACGTGGAGTGCTATTCCACCGGGTTTCCGAGGCGCGGAACCTTGAAGGAAACCGCGCGAGCCTGCATCGAACAGGGATTCCGCGCCTTCCGCTACGCCACCGCCGATCCGCCCAAGGGTCAGCCCTTTGATTCGCACCAGGCAGTGCGTCAGACCTATCGAGACTGCGTGGAAATCCGCGACGGCGTGGGCCCCGAGGGCGATTGGTCCCTGGACTACCACACCCGGTTTGACTTCCCCGATGCGGTGCGGCTGAGCACGCTGATCGAGCCGCTCGAGCCGTATTTCGCGGAGGACCTCATCCGCTCGGAGAATCCCGACGCGTATCGCGAACTGCGAGCCCACGTCAAAGTACCTATCGCAGTCGGGGAGCAGTTCGGATCGAAATGGGACGTGAGCGGGCTGATCGAGCAGCAACTGATCGATTATGCCCGCGTGACGCTGCCCAATGTGGGAGGGATCACCGAGTATCTGAAGATGCTCGCCCTGTGTGAGACCCATTATGTAGGCCTGATCCCTCACTTCACGGGACCGGTCTCGGAAGCAGCTCTGGTGCATGTCTGCTCGGTTTTTCCTGGTCCAGTGCTGATGGAGATGCTGGGTGAGGGTCAAGCTACTTTCCCGCATCTGCCGGAATGCTACGACTTCAAGAACGGAAAGATGTGGCCGAACCGCCGTCCGGGACTCGGCGTAACTCTGGACCTCAAGCCCCTGGAACTCGTCTCTGAAATCGCGGAACGGAAACGGCCGGTCCCGATGCTGGAACGGCCGGACGGCTCCATCACCAACTGGTGAGTTGATGCGCTGGGTTCTGATTTCGTGGGTCTTCATCCTGGGCGCGGTTGCGTATCTCGACCGGGTGAATATCTCGGTGGCGGGCAGCTCCATCGCTGCCGAATATGGTCTGAGCAACATTCAACTAGGCTACGTGTTCAGCTCCTTCCTGATCGGATACGCGATCTTCCAGACTCCCTGCGGCCGGCTGGCCGACCGCTTCGGACCCAGACGCGTCATCGCCCTGGCCGTCGTCTGGTGGGGAATCTTCACCGTGCTCACCGCCTGCGTACCGATCGAGATCGGCCGGCCGCTGCTGCTGTTCATCCCCATCCGCTTTCTTCTGGGAGCGGGGGAGGCCATCATCTACCCGGCCTCCAACCACTTCGTGGCCAACTGGATTCCCACCACCGAGCGTGGGCTCGCCAACGGGCTGATCTTTGCCGGCGTGGGGGCGGGAGCGGGCCTGGCGCCGCCGTTGGTTACCTACATCATGATTCACCACGGCTGGCGAGCATCCTTCTGGATGAGCGCGGCGATAGGACTGGCGGCGGGGGCCGTCTGGTTCATGGTGGCGCGAGACACTCCCGAAGAGCATCCGCGGGTGGCGGCCTCCGAACTCGTCCGGATCAAGGCCGGGATCACGTTCAAGCAGGAAGACAGGAGCGAAAGCGAGCAACTGCCTTGGGGAAGGATTCTGCGGAGCAAGGAGGTGCTGGCTACCACTCTAAGCTACTTTACTTACGGCTATGTGGCCTGGATCTTCTTTGCCTGGTTCTTCACTTACCTCGCGAAGGTCCGGGGCTTGAACTTGAAATCGAGCGCTGAGTTCGCCATGCTGCCGTTTCTGGCCATGTCCGGCGGCTCCACGCTGGGCGGCTTCATCAGTGACCGCCTCACGCGCCGGTTCAACAAGCGACTTGGCCGCTGCGTCTTTGCCTTCGCCGCCATGCTGCTGGCGGCCGCGTTTCTAGCCACCGGATCCCAGGCCAAGAGCGCGGCGCTGGCCAGCGTGGTGTTGGCGGGCGGCGCCGGAGCCCTTTACCTCAGCCAGAGCGCTTACTGGTCGATCACCGCGGACATCTCCGGGAATTCCTCCGGCTCCGTTTCCGGTCTGATGAACATGGGCGGGCAGATCGGCGGCGCCGTCACCGCCTCACTGACGCCGGCTATCGCGGCGGCATACGGCTGGACGGCGTCCTTTCTCGTCGCCGCCGCCCTTTGCTCGCTCGGAGGCCTGGCTTGGCTGCTGGTGAATCCGGAACGTAGCTTGATCCTTGAGGTTCGCAAAGGCTAACGAGGCTTCACCCCAGACCGACAGAGCATGTCCCCACCGCGGAGCGGTGCCCCCCTTGCGGGGAGCCAAAGGCATTGGAAACTCGACTCATTTACGGCAAGGGCAGCTACCCGGAGTCTCGTCGTTACTGCAGCTTGCATCGCGCTTCTTGTTCCGGGTCACAAGCGCATGGGCTCCGCCTCTGCTCGCTCTGCAAGTGCGTCTGGCATGTCACTGCCTCTTTCGATCCGTCTCGCGACGCGTGCGAATGCTGCGTTCTTCGGGAGCGCCGATTACTGAGGGTTCGCGGCGTGCCCCTCTTCCGACTGAGGAAGAACGACCGACAACGGAGATTTTTTCGCTGTCACTACCCGCGGAATGCCGGAGAGGTCCGGGCGCACCTCGCAGTCAGTCCAGCCGTCTCCCAGCAGCGCGAGAACCTTGTCGCGCATCGTGTACCCAATTTCCACCACGACGTGCCCGTTCGGCTTCAACACTTCGAGTGCCTGCGAAAACAGCCGGTGATAGATCGCGCCACTGTCCTCGATCCCGCCCCAGGCGAGTCGCGGCTCAAACTCGCGGACTTCCCGCTGCACCGAATCAAGCTCGTCGAGACCAACGTAGGGCGGATTCGAGACTACGAAGTCGAACGTGCGGGCGAGTTCATGGCCAAGCACCGGAGTCAAGAGGTCGCCCTCGATAAAGGTGACGCGGTCGGCGTAACCCAGGCGCGCCGCATTGCCACACGCGACCCCGAGCGCGGCCGGCGAGACGTCGATGGCGAAGAGTTCGGCGCCAGGAACCTCGGAGGCGAGGGCCAGGGCGATGCATCCCGAGCCAGTGCCCACGTCGACGATGCGCAGCGACGCGCTTTGCGGCGAACGTCCAAGGCTGGGCCGGCCTGTCCTGAACGAAGCGAATGGGACGCCCGTGCTGCCAGCGAGTTCCAAGACGCTCTCTACCACGTGCTCAGTCTCCGGCCGCGGAATCAGGACGTCCGGCGTCACCTCGAAGTCCAAGCCCCAAAACTCCTGATGCCCGGTGATGTACTGAGTCGGCTTGCCGGCGGAGCGCTCGTCGATCAACTCCAGATAGCGACGCGTAGCCGCTTCCGAGAGTCGAGCTTCGGGATACGTGTAGAGGTAGGCGCGATCGCACCCGAGCACGTGCATCAACAGCAACTCGGCCGCAAGTTCGTGAGACGGCACCTGGCTCGCCGACAGCATCTCCAAACCGCGATGAAGCGCTTCGCGAAGCTGCATCACACCATTTTAGCAGTCCTTCAAACCGGAGACCGCAATTGCTCAATTGCTCTCTTCTCTAGGCGTGATAAAGTGTGGTGCCTGAGTCGACGCAGCAGGGCTCGCCGAGTTGCCAGAAAGGCAGGGCAGCGGTGACGCCCGGAGGTCGGAGGGTAGCTTGAGGTTTCGTGATTTCTGGTGGCGTTCCGTGTGGAACTTTCTGCTCGGCACCCTGATCGCGATCGTGCCCGCCTTCGCCTTCTATTCGCTGGCCTTCGACTACACGCCGCGCCAACTCGGCATCTTGCTGAGGCTGGCGGTTCCCGCAGTCTCGCTGCTCCTGGCTAGCGATCTCGCGGTGCTCGCAGGGACTCTTCTCCCGGTCAGGCGTGCGCTCGACCCGGGGGCTGCACCTGGCGCGGTGAAGCGCGGCGTCGAGCGCTTGTTGTCGCTGCCCGTCCTTACCCTGCCCCGCGTGTTCGGTCCACATGCCATCATGGCATCGCTCATCATGACCTTGTTGGTCCGCTGGAGCAATCGCGCCTATGGGCTGGGAATCCCCGAGAGCCAGTTCCCGCTGTACTGGCTGCTGAACCTCACGGTGGTTCCCGTTGGACACGTTGTGCTCGAGTACCATGCCACGGAACGGCTGGTGCAAGGGCCGCTGGAGGACCTGCTGGCGCGCGGAGGCGTGCCGCTCGAATCGGCGGGGTTGGTCCGCCTGCCGCTGGCGTCGCGCATCTTTCTCTTTTCCACCCTGCTCGGCCTGGCCCCGCCGGTAATCGGCGGTTTCATCGCCTACCAGCGAACGCAAGCCGCGGGCCTTCGCCTGCCGTGGGATTTCTTCTTCCAACTCGTCGTCGTGGGAGGCGCGCTGGCGCTGCTCTGGCTGTTGCTGGTGGCGCTCGTCTCGCGGGAGGTGGGAGAGCAGACCCGCGCCATTACCGGTGCCCTCGAACGCATCGCCTCGGGCGACCTCACTGCCGAGGCGCCGCTCCGCTCCATCAGCGAGTTCGGCCAGATCGCGGTGGCTGTGAATGCGATGACCGCCGGCCTGCGCGAGCGTGAGAAAATGCGGCAGGAACTGGATGTAGCCCGCACCATTCAGCAGGGACTCCTGCCGCGCGACTTTGAGGGGTTCGGCCATTTCCAGGTGACGGGCATCAACCTGCCGTGCCTTGCCGTCGGCGGCGACTATTTTGACCTGATGCAGCTCGATCCGGACCACTTGGCGTTTCTCATTGCGGACGTTTCCGGCAAGGGCCTGGGTGCGGCGTTGGTTACGACCTTGCTCCAGGGTACCTTCTCGACGATCAGCCTGGAGCAGCCGCGAGCCAGCGTGTTTGCCCACGTGAATCGCTTCATCTGCACGCACCCGGAGATCGATCGCTACGCCACACTTTATTTCGGACTGCTCGACACTGCGGGCCGCCTCGAATTCGTCAATGCCGGCCACCCGCCGCCACTCCTTATCCACGCCGGCGGCGTTGAAGAGACCGAAGCGGGCGAGTGCTTTCCCGTGGGCCTGCTTCCCCAAGCGCAGTTCCAGACTTCTCATGCGACACTGCGGTCGGGCGATACTTTGGTGCTGTATACGGACGGGGTCACGGAGGCCCGAAGCTCCGACGATGAGTTCTTCGGCCCCGAGCGGCTGCGTGAAGCGGTCGCGCGCCATGCCTCTGACGGCATCAAAGAACTGCAAACTGCAGTGGTTAAGTCTGTGGAAGCGTTCACCGCTGGAGCGGAACAGGCCGATGACATCACGCTGCTCGTGGTCCGCTATGTAACTCGGTGAAGATAATGGATCAGGCTCGCCGAGCCCATCGCCTGGTCCTGGTGCTGGACATCGGCAGTCGAAATGACTAGACTCTTCTTGTTGGGATCTCCAAATTCGGCGGGGGGTGTTTATGGCGCATTGCCCAGACTGCGAGACCGAGATCGACATCGATGAGGATGAGGTTAAGGAAGGCCAGACGGTCGATTGCCCGGAATGCGGCGCAGCGCTGGAGGTGGTCAGCACGAATCCTCTCGAGTTGGATAAGATCTCTTCTGAAGAAGAGGAAGACGAGGAGTGGTAGCGAGCAGGCCCGCATGGCGATACGGATGCAACGTTCGGCTTCGCGTCCTTCCAGGCGATCGAGTGCCGGAGCGCGGATCAGGCTGTGCCGGCTGATGCTGGCGGCCCTGGTTTCCGTGGTCTTGCTGGTCGCCCGACCGGCCGGCGCGAAAGAGAAAAAACCGGTGACCCGGACGATCACGGGCTCCGTACTCGATCAAGCGGAGAACGGAATTGCCGGCGCCAGCGTAGAGTTGACCGACCTGCGGACGGGTAAGAAGGTCGCGATCTACAGCGAGCAAGGGGGTCGTTACGCCTTCGCCGACCTGAAGCCCGAGGATGACTACCAGATCCAAGCGAGCTACAAGGACCAGCCCTCCGAGGTCCGCAAAGTGACCAGCCTCATCCGAGAGATGAAGGTGGTGATCAACCTTCACATTCCACCGCCCAAGTCCGAATAGCTTGAAATTCCCGATCCATCAGCAAAGCAGGCAACTAGCCCCGCGAGTGTTATGCTCACTCGGATGCGCCACTAGCGCCGTCCCTCTACGCTCCGCCGCCGGAGGCGCCGCGGGGCACAATCACACGCAACGCGCGTGGCGCCACCTCGATCGTTGCCGGCAGTTCCTGGATGAACTCCCCGTCGCCGAAAAGTTCCATGGGTGATGAGGATTGCAAGGTGATGGTGCGCGCCTGAAAGTAGCGGATGCGGGGGTGCGCCAAATGCCGGCCGTGATAGGCGCGCGGCACCCACCAGAGCAACTCGGGCTTGGTCATACGGGGCACGATGCACACGTCGAGCAGGCCATCGTCCACGCGCGCGTGCGGCGTCAGCTTCAGCCCGCCCCCGTAGGAGATGCTGTTGCCGACCACCGCGAACATCACTTCCCCGGAAAAGCTCTCGCCGTCCGAGCGCAGTTCAAGCGGCTGGGGGCGAAAGGGCCCGATGCAGCGAAGGATCGACCACGCGTAGGCGAGCGAACCGTGCACGTGGCGCACGCGATCGTTGGCGAAGCGGTTCACGATGGAATCGAACCCCGCACCCGCGATGCACCCGTAAACCTTCGACCCCACCCGCGCCAGATCGATCCAAACGGAATGTCCACCCAGAAGGGTAGCGCCGGCGCCGGGGGCATCCACCGGAATGCCCAGGCCGTTCGCGAAGTCGTTCCCGGTCCCGAGCGACAGCACGCCCAGCGGCACGTCGCTCCCCCAAAGGCCGTTCAGGACGTAGTGATGGGTGCCGTCGCCTCCCGCCGAAACCACCATGTCCGGCTTCTCGTCGCGCGCGCGCTGGGCGAGTTCGACCAAGTGATCGGCGCTCGAGCTCTCGCGGATCTCCGGGGCGACCCCGCCGCGGCGCAACACGTCCAGAGCCTTGGCGAGGCGTCCCCTCGCCTTGCCGCGCCCCGCCGCCGGGTTGAGAAGAACGATGACCCTCATGAACAAAAAAATGATGAATGCCGAATATGCCGAATGATGAATGATGAAAACCACCAAGCATGTCATTCTTCGCCGCGCTCAGAATGACATGCGAACTGACTCTGACGTCGCCTATAATTTCATCTTTCACATCTTGGCCCCGCGATCGACGCGGCAGCAGCAACGTCAGACGCTCCGACGGACCGCCATCACCGTCAGGTCGTCCAGCGCCGGGGCGCCGGCGCGGAAGTCCGCCAGATCCTTCATCGTGGTACGGACCAGCGCTTCCAGCGGGAGCGGCTGCCCCTCTGCCACTACGCGTGCCAGTCGCTCCTCGCCATATTCCTCGTGACTTGCCGACCGGGATTCCGAGACGCCATCGGTGTAAAGGAATAGCGTGTCGCCCGGCGCCAGCGTCAGCCGACGGGCGACGTAACCGCCGTCGCAGAACATCCCCAGCGGCAGTCCGGTAGCCTCGAGGCTTGTCACCTCGTTGCCGCGAACGAGCAACGGCGGACAATGCCCGGCATTGCAAATCTCGACCTCACCGGAGGCCGCGGCCCGGCCGCATACCAGGGTCGCAAAGTAAGGGGACATGGTGGTCTCACAGAAAACCCGTCCGGCCTGCTGCACCAGTTCGTGGACCGGCAGGCCGGTAGCCACCAGGGTGCGGAAAATGGCGTGGAGGTGCGCCATCAGCATGGAGGCGGCAACGCCCTTGCCCGACGCGTCGCCGAGGACGAAGAACAGGCCATCACCGTCCGAGTTGCGGGTGATGACGTCGCAATAGTCTCCGCTCACCGGGCCCAGCGGCTGGTAATGGTAGGCTATCTCCCAGCCGTGGTGCTTCAGGCCCTGCCGGGGCAGCAAGTCCCGCTGCATCTCGGCCGCAAGCTGCAGATCCTGCTCCAGCTCGCGCTGCTGCTCTCGGGTGAGATGGTCCAGGCAGTAGCGCATCAAGGGATCAGCGATCAGGCGCTCGGTTTCAACCGGGTCGTGGCAGACCTCGCAGATCCCGTAGGTACCGTTCTCCATGCGTTCGAGGGCGGAATCCACTTCGTCGAGCAATTCCACCAGACCGTCGCCCGCCCTTGTAGTGGCGATCACGGATTGCAGCCGCTGTCGGCGACTCAGAAGCTGGTCGTGAAGGAAGGTTGTCGTCATGTCAGCCATGGTCGTCCTCCTAAGGCACGCACATCATGACTCAGGAGTTTAGATGACGGATATCCGGTTTTGACTCTCCAATTGGGCGATGCACCGCGGCGAGAAGCCCCTAATTGCCGGCGAAATTCAGTCGAACTATGCACTGTTTTCGCCCAACCTTGAATGCAATCTCGGTGTGATCGCGATAGCTCTCAGGGTCGAATGGGTGCGCAGGGTCATTGACGCGGACCCAATTGGGTTGGTCCAAATCTCCGCTCGCCAGGTATACCGCGCCCGCCTTGATCAGGCGTTGGGCCTCGCTCTTGGATTTGCATAGGTCCAGACCCACGAGCCAGTCGTCAAGCCTCCTTCCAAACTGTAAACCCAGCTTCCCGCCGGGCGTAAACGATACCCTTCTCGCAGTGGGGTCAATCCCCTTGCCTTCATACTTGATCTCGAAATGCTTCCGAGCCTCGATCGCCGCCTGCTCGCCGTGGAAATCGGCCACGATGCGGCTGGCCAGCGACTTTTTCACTTCCAGCGGATGCCGTTCGCCGGCGGCGACGGCCTGCTTCATCTCCTCGATTTGCGGCGGCGCGAGATCGGTGACCAACAGGTAGTAGCGCCACATCAAGTCGTCGGAGATCGACATGATTTTGCCGAACATCTCCGACGGCGGCTCGTTGATGCCCACGTAATTGCCGAGTGATTTCGACATCTTCTGCACGCCGTCCAGGCCTTCGAGGAGGGGCATCGTCATGATCACTTGCGGCTCCTGCCCATACTCCTGCTGGAGCGTCCGGCCCACGAGCAGGTTGAATTTCTGGTCCGTGCCGCCAAGCTCAACGTCGGCCTCCAGCGCCACCGAGTCGTAACCCATCGCCAGGCAATAGAGCAGCTCGTGGATCGAGATTGGGTGCTGTTCCTTCATGCGTTTTGCAAAGTCATCGCGCTCGAGGACGCGCGCAAGCGTGTAGTGTGAGCACAGCTTGATCCAGTCGAAGCTAGTGAGCTTGCCCAGCCAGCGGCTGTTGAAGTCCACCACCGTCTTCTGCGTATCGAGGATCTTGAAGACCTGGGTCTTGTAAGTCTCGGCGTTGGCCGCGATCTCTTCCCGCGTCATGAGAGGGCGGGTCACGTTGCGTCCCGACGGATCGCCGATGAGGCCGGTGAAATCGCCGATGAGGAAGATCACCGTGTGGCCGAGGTCCTGAAAGTGTTTCAGCTTGCGAATCAGGACGGTGTGCCCGAGGTGAATGTCGGGTGCCGTGGGATCAAAGCCTGCCTTCACCCGCAAGGGTCGGCCCATCTTCGCAGCGCGCTCCAGCTTGGCGCGCAGCTCCTCCACGCGAATCGTTTCCTCCGCGCCTTTAGTGAGATAAGCGAGTTGTTCGTCGATGGTCATATTAAGTAAGGTTGAGCCTGTCTACCGTTTGCAGAAGCATTCTAGCACGCCGCTCATTCGAAACTCGAAGATCGAAAATTGAAACTCTGAAGATGGCTTCTTCATCCTTTACCCTTCACTCTTGACCCGTTACACCCTTCACGCTGTAACCTGTCCCCTTGTACCTTGAACCTCCAAGATCAGGCCTCCGACGCATCCCAGGCGATTGGAACACAGGCTCTGATAAAAATCGGTCGCGAAAAGCCATCATTTTCTGGCATTACTTGCACGTTTTTGCTGGAAAACCGCGGAATTTGGTGCGATTCTGCACAAAAAAGGGGGCTCAAAACGGGCCGGTTTTCAAATAAGCGCTTAGGGCTCGGTGGAAACACGGTTAGCAAGTCCTTTAGATTGAGCAGGCTTTCGGCCGTTCTGCTCAGCAAGCTGGCCAGCAACCCTCGCGGAATCAACAGATCGGCCACGTTACGTTTCAGTCGGCCGACAAAACCCGAAAGGATCGCCCCGCCGCTCGACGAAAACACGGTTAGCAAGCCCTTTAGATTGAGCAAGCCTTCGCCTCTTCTCCTCAGCGGATTCGCCGCCAACCATCGCGGAATCAACAGGTTCTCCTCGCCACATTTCGGTCGCCCGACAAAGCCCGAAAAGGCAAGTCCTATGCTCGCCCCGGGGGAAGAAAAGCGTGGCTAGCAAGTCCTTTAGATTCAGTATGCCGTGGCTCCTTCGACCGAGCAAGTTGGCGAACAACCATCGTCGAATCAACACATTGGCCTCGTAGACTTTCGTCGCGCCTGACGAACCCCGAAACGGCGGCTCGGCGCCCTTCACGGCCAATCGGTAACCGAGCCAAAGGCTGCCGCACTGCAAAACGGGCTGCGCCCGAAAAAGTTCAAGGCACGAGCCGTGCCCTCGACCCCGCTCAATGCGGGCAGCCCGGACACCGCGGTACTGTTCCCGACGGTTTTGGAACCAGGCACAGCTCGTTATGGCTTGACACGATCCGCCGGACTTGACACGGTTTAAATAAATCGGTCGCAAAGAACCCCCATTATCTTCCCTTATCTGCCACCTTCGTGCCCGTTCGCTGCACGCTTTTGGTAAAAATTGGTAAAATTTGGCACGA
Organism: Terriglobia bacterium; assembly: GCA_035315065.1. Classification (GTDB taxonomy): domain Bacteria; phylum Acidobacteriota; class Terriglobia; order UBA7540; family UBA7540; genus DATFYM01. Next base: position 1,719 of record DATFYM010000246.1, on the reverse strand, counting down.
TTTGGTAGCCCCAAAAACGCCCGAAAACGGACACTCTCTCCAATAACCACTTTGTCTGCAGCAATAGCTCCTCGCTAGAGCGGCACTAGGGTGGGGGGAAATGGCGATGAAGTCCCATGGTTAATTTTCTCAGTTTTACCATATCGGTAACCGTGCGGATCCACCACCCTTCGAGGCTCAGTTCGGCTTGCCTCCCCATCCCAACAGTCCCAATTCGGCAATATAGAGCATCGCGTCATCTGTAGCGACTTGCGAGAAAACCGGGCTAAAATGGCCGTAAACGATTGAAGCAACGGAAGATGGTCGCCATGGCTTGGTTTTTGCCCTTCTAAGCGTATCCCATTGAACATAAAGCGGTTGATCCCCATGGCTTCGCATGGCTTCGTCCTTGCCTCTTTGGGACTTACTCAGTGGAATCGACTCCTTGTCACAATTCACGATTCATCATTCACCATTCTTGTCCTAGCCCCGAAGACTGGCTATTCCTAGGCTATCATATCATTGCGAAAAGTCAACCAAAATCTGCAAGTAGGGTCGGCGTTGGGATGGCAAATGGCAAACTGTGAATTCTGATAACACGGTGGGCCGGTATATTCAGGCCCCGGAGGGCCGATAGAGAGTAGCCCAGGGCGCAAGCCCTGGGAGCCCCGGCCCCCCAACAGCCCAAGCCCCGGTAGGGGCGGCCGAATCATGCAGATTCCCGCGCCGAAGTCTTTTCTTTCGCCCCGCTGGGGATCCCGCGTACCAGGGCTTCTGGACCCAGGGCTGGCCCCCTGGGCTAGGGTCTATCGGCCGCTACGCGAGCTTCAGGCCGGTCCTTTGCCTAGGGTGTGCGACACAAAAGTGAAATTTCCCGTCCTCTGGGGAGGACCCGAGAGGGTTGTAGCGGGCGGGAGCGTCCCGCTCCCGCGCGAAGAAAGGTTCAAGGGCTTGAAAGAGAAGGTAGATGTAAGCCGGGCGGAAGAACCCAGTTCACGCGGGCAGGATGCCCGCGACACAGCGGGCGAGACGCCCGCGCTACAGCCGATCGGGCTCACTTTCATGACGCGCACTTGGCCCCGACCGCGGGCTTGAAATAGCGCATGCGGAGGGATAAGCTATGGGCCGGAAAAGGGGCCGCATGATATCGACAATGGGAAAAGTGGGATTCTTCATGCTTAGCTTGGCATTCATAATTGTGCTCGGGTCGCGACTTGCCGCGCAGGCACAGGCGCCGCACTACGACCTTCTCTTGAAAGGCGGCCATGTAACCGACCCCGCCAACGACGTCGATAAAATCGCCGATGTGGCGATTTCAGGGGGGAAGATAGCGGCAGTTGCCGAGGGCATTCCCGCGAGCGAGGCGGAGAAAGTGGTCGATGTATCCGGCCTGTATGTCACTCCCGGGCTTATCGATATTCACTTCCATGTAGGCCACGGGGGAGCTCCCCTGAACTGGTTTGCGCCGGAAGCACGCTCACGCACCGCTCCCTTGGGTATCCCGCCGGATGTTGCGCTTACGGCAGGAGTGACAACGGTCGTGGACGCTGGAACCGCCGGGGCCGATACCTTCCTGCAAGAAAAGGAGGAAGTGATCGACCACGCCAAGGTGCGGGTGCTGGCTTTCCTTAATATCGTCGCTAATGGTATGAACGGCGGCCTCGAGCAGACCATCGAGCAGATGGATCCCCAACTCTGCGCCCAGACGATCAAGAAATTCCAGGATGTCATCGTCGGAGT
>DATFYM010000245.1:0-15440 GCA_035315065.1 Terriglobia bacterium | reverse complement strand
AAATCATACCGTCTCTCGCTCCTGGGGCAGGCTCCGGTCGCGGTCGGCGAGAAGGTCCTCGGGCACGCCGGCACGGTCGAGCGCGGCGAACACTTCGCTCCAGTTCGCCGGCTTGCGGGACAGAATCACGTCTCCGGTGCGCGGGTTACGGTCGATGAAAACTTCCTTGCTGTCGAAGCGAAACGCGGCCGGCAGGCGCACCGCCTGGCTGCGGCCATTGGTAAAAACTTTAGCTTTCTGTCGCACGATCAATCCCTCCTCTCCGGCGATATATACCATGATATACAGCAAGGCTGTGAACGTCAAGTTCGTAGCGCGGACCGCAAAGGCGGCGGTCCGCGCTACGGACTCAGAGTGTACTATACTAGTGCACATGGACAAACGCTGCCAACGTGCGGCCATGCATTAAGGGACGACTGGCGTATAATTTGGCCAGGAGGGATGATGACAAGCTTACGGGCTGCTGTGGATATTGAAGATACCATTGATAAGTTCCTTGAGGATGTAAAGCCGCTAGGGCGCGATGCCTCCTTTGATTACTGCTTCAACTACTTCCAACGCTTTCGGGAAGAAAACCGGATCAGCGATCTAGCAAAGGTGGAGCATCTTCAAGAAAGCTGCCTTCAGCTTGGGTTCTACCTCGCCAGTTGGGGCATGTTCCGACCATCTTCTTTCTTGTTCCGTAACAGCGTAAAGATTCACGAGCAGATCATTCATCTAATCGCTGCCCAGCCTCCCCGGTTCTGGGAGATTGATGCTGATACCTATACACGTGAGAACATCCGCTGCCTCCTAGATTTCAGGGGAAAATTTGGCGCCCTTCCGGACCCGGACCACAGAACTGCGTCAGACACGCTCGTCACGAAAATCATGCTAGGTATTTTCGGCAATGTCCCCGCATTTGATACGAATTTCAGGAGGGGTTTCAGGGGGTATGGTTGCTGTACATTAGGGGAACGATCCCTTGAGGCCGTTGGTCGCTTCTATATACAAAATGCACAGGTCGTTGAGAGGCGTCGCGGCGAGATGTACACAATTGATTTCAACAGCGGACGGAAAACAAGGCGCTTGTACAGCCGCGCAAAGGTTATTGACATGATTTTTTTCACTGCAGGTGAAGGCCTTAATGCATAACGTGCTCATCCATGCGGCCCTTGCGGCCCCAATGTTGCTACCGCCCGCCATCGTTTCTAAACGGCAATAATGAAAATCTCACTCACCCTATCCCGCGAAGTCGTTCGAGGCATCGACCGCGTGGCGGGAAAAAAGCGTTCTCGGTCGGCGGTGGTTGACGATGTGCTGCGCGGGTATCTCTCCTACCGCGAACGCGCCGAGGCCAACGCTCGCGACGCGGAGAAAATCAACCGCTTTGCCGACGAGCTGAACGCCGAGATGCAAGATGTGCTCGCCTACCAGTCGCTCGACCACCTCTGGGAGGAGCGATGAAGCGCGGAGATCTGTATCGGCTGCGCCATCCCGGAGGCGGAGACCCCAGGAAACAACGGGTGATGACCGTGGTCAGCCGCCAGACCCTCGTCGATTCCCGTTTCCCCACGGTCGTCTGCGCTCCGGTGTTCACCCGTGGTCACGGACTCGAAACGGAGGTCTCCGTAGGGCCGCAAGATGGATTGAAACATCCGAGCTGGATTGGCTGCGACGGCCTGGTCAGCATCCCCAAGAGTCGGCTTACCGACTTCGTCGGTAGCCTCTCCCCCGAGAAGCTCTCGCGCCTGTCGACACGCATTAAGAATCGCTCTGGACATATAAGGGCGGCATAAGAACGGGAGAATGATAATGGCGATGCGATTCTTTTGCAGGTCGTCTCACACGAGGAGGAAGCCACGCTGCGGCTTTCCGACACCCAATACGCCGAATTCGCGAAGCTCAGCATCCCGCACAAAATGGGACAACCACAGTGGAGTGGTCTTCCCGAATCGCCGCTGCGAACGCCGGCTGGCGCAGAGTAAAGCTCTGCGATCGGCCGTGACGCACACTTTCACTGGGCGCCAACCGGCCAGGAGAAAGACAATTGGTTCGGTCGGCTGGCAGCATGCTATCATCATGCGTCAAGAAGGGAGAGGGTACATGGCAAGGGAATATGTTGAGAATCGAGACGGTGGGTACTACGTCATGGGTTCGCGGGTATCCCTGGAATCGATCATTTTTCTCTTCCTAGATGGAGCCTCGCCAGAGACCATCGTCGATGAATTTCCGACTTTGTCGCTCGAGCAAGTGTATGGAGCCATCACCTTCTACCTTGCCGATCGGGCTAAGATCGACGCCTACCTCACCGAGTCCGAAGGACTTTGGGAAGAGGCCCGCAAGAATCAGTCTCCCCTTCCCGCTCCTCTGCGGGAACGGCTGGAACGCGCTCGCCGAGAGCTCACTTCCCGCGCATGAAAATCAAATTCCTGGCAGATGAAAATCTGCGACGCGCCATTGTCCTTGGCCTTCGACGGCGTGAGCCGTCGGTAAGTTTTGTGCAGGCGTATGAGGCCCGTGCGCGGGGAAAAGACGATCCCACCGTGCTCCAGATCGCCGCGGAACAAAACCGCACCCTGGTGTCACATGATGTCAGAACATTGCCGCGACATTTCCGGCACTTCATCACCCGGCAAGCCAGCCCGGGCGTCTTCTTGATCCCGCAAAAGTTGCCCCTGAGCACGGCTATCGACCAACTGTTATTGATCTGGCTTGCTTCCGAAGCCGAAGAATGGGTCAACCAAATTCGCTTTCTGCCTCTCTGAGACACATCATGTGGGGGCGAAGGAACGGCACCAACGGTGGTGGATGTCAGCGATGGCTGCGATTTCGGCCGGACGCCGAGCGCCGCGGCCGGTCTTTCTGAATGATTCCCTCCGGCGGTGCGCGGTCAGGCTCTCGCCAGCGTGGCCTGCAGGCGGCGCCAGAAGAAGTACGAGAGCCCCCAGAGCGCGCCGGTGGCCGCCGCTCAACCCCACGCCTCCGGGCCCCACGCCTCCGGGCCATCGTCGTGCGACCGGCCGCCCGTTCAGTCGGTGCGTCGCCCGCTGCCCCACTTGGTGGCATACGGCAGCACGAACAAGTACAGACCGCTGAACAGGAGCAAGGCGAGCGGGAATACCGCCAAGAGGCCCACTCTAGAGGTATACTTTCCCTGTACTACGGCGACGATGTTGACGATGACGGCCACCGTAAAGGCAATGGACAGCCAGCGGTGGGTCTGCCGAACCCATTTGTTCCAGTTCAATGGGACCTCCTCTAAAGACGAGCCCGAGGACGATCGGCACACCTACAAGGAAACAGCCACGACCAGGACCGTGGCGTCGTCCTCAAACTCGCCGCCGCAGAAACCGGTGACGCGGTCCAGCAAGCAACGGTGAAGCGCCTCCGCCGACAGTTGACGGTTCGAGCGCGCGGCCTCGGCCAAGCGCTCTTCGCCAAACTCCTCGCCGTTTCCGTCCACCACCTCGCTCAAGCCATCGGTAAACATCACCAGGCGGTCTCCGGGCCGCAGGTCGATCTCGCCCTGATCGTAAACACTCTCCGGGAAAGCGCCCACGATCAGGCCGCCTTGCACCAGGCGTACCTGAACCCCGTCTTCCCGGGTCAGAACGGGTGCGTTGTGTCCGGCGTTGGCGTACTGCAGGGTTTTGAGGTCGACATCCAGCAGGCCATAAAACAGGCTGATGAACTTGGCCTCCGTGGTGTTACGCGACATCATGCGGTTGACCTTCTCCACCAGTTCCTTGGGCGACGTGTTCTCGGCCGCCAGCGCCTTGACGACTGCCTGGAGGTTGGACATCAGCAGAGCGGCTGGCATTCCCTTGCCGGACACGTCGGCGATGCAGAGCCCCAGCCGGCTGGCGCCGAATTTGAAGACATCAAAATAGTCGCCTCCGACGATGCGCGCCGGCCGCCAACTGCCCGAAATCTCCAGACCGGGCATCTGCGGAATTTCCTTGGGCATGAGCGCCTGCTGGATTTCCCTGGCCTCCTCATACTCCTGAGCCTGTTTGCGAAGACGGACAGTTGGCGTTTCAATGCCGAACTGCTTGGCGTACTCAGAGTTGAGCCGAGGCCAATCGAACTTCATCGCCTCACCAGCAACGATGCGGCCGATGGGAGTTCCGCTGAGAAGGCGATCCATAACATCGAAACAAATGTGCCACCCGGCAGCACCCATGGAGATGAAGCGGCGATCGATATTGTGCCAGAGCGTGAGGCGCGTGCCGCTGCCGAGCGGCTCGAGCTCCCACCGGAGGTCGCTGCCACCCCAGTTGTACTCGAGCAGGCTCGGCGCCTCGGCCCGCTTCACGGTGGTCTCGGAGACCTTCGGCGTCGGCGTCCCGACCAACGAGAGCTTCACCGTGGTTCCAACCGTACCCAGGCTCCCATCGGCTTCAAAGGGAGCCCACTCGCGCAGATGCGCCGGGTCGGTAAGCGCCTGCCAGACTTTTTCCGGCGAGTGGCGCAGTTCTCTCACGAGAATGAGCGTCCACTTCTCGCCGTCCTTTCGTACCTGCGCCCCCCTGGCCGGACCCGGTGCGTATTGCTCGCGATCGGCCATCTTCTTCTCCTTACCGTGAATAGCGTGCCAGTTGGGTGAGCTGAACGAGGTTGCCGCAGGTATCGTTCAGCATCGCAATGGTCGAGCCGGTCACGTCGGTAGGCGCCATTGTGAACTCGGCGCCGCGGGCCTTGATCCGCTCGTAGTCGCACTTGACGTCGTCGGTGAAGAACATGGCCGCGGGCTGGCCCTGTTGAAAGATCGCCTGCTGATACGCTTTGGCCGCGGGGTTGTTGTTCAGCGCCAGTTGCAGCTCAGTGCCGTCCGGCTCCTCGGGCGAGGCCACGGTCAGCCAGCGATAGGGGCCCTGACTGAAATCGGTCTTCTTGGCAAAGCCCAGTACCTCCGTATAGAAGCGCAGGGCCTTGTCCTGGTCGTCCACGTATAGGCTGGTCACTTTTATTTTCATTTCGTTTCTCCTTTGTCAAGTTCGCGGTTTGGGCCGCGTCGTCTTCTCCTGGTCTTCCTTTTCGTTGGCGTTGACTGGTCCATGCGGTCGAGGTGGCGTTCGAGAGCATCCACGTGAGCGGACCAGAACCGGCGGAACGGAGCCAGCCACGCTTCCACCTCCTGAAGCGGTTCTGGCTTCAACCGGTAGAGGCGGCGCTGTGCGTCCACCCTGGATTCCACGAAACCGGCCTCGCGCAGCACTCGCAGGTGCTTTGACACGGTCGGCTGCGTCATACGAAGTTGACGCTCGATCTCTCCCACCGACTGTTGCGAGGAGACCAGCAGGCTCAATATCGCGCGGCGGTTCGGCTCCGCAATGATTTCGAACACAGATTCCACTCTCTTGGTATACTCCACAGGGCATATACGTGTCAAGGTATTTAAAGCAAGTAGCGCTGACCGCCGTGTCTGCGGTCGGCGGCTCTTCCTCGGAGAGCGTATAATGGTCGAACTTTCAGAAAGAGGGACTGGCGGGATGGAACTCATCGGCACGGTGGAAAGCTTGTGGCGCTACCCGGTTAAGAGCATGCGCGGAGAAGCGTTGCCGGAGGTCTTTGTAGGGTTCCCTGGGGTATATGGGGACCGGGTCTACGCCCTTCGGAATTCCGCGGCGCCGCGCGGGTGCCCCTATCTGACCAGTACGAAACTGGAAACGATGTTGCTGTATCAACCTCTGTACCGAAATCCGGAGCGTATGACAAAGCCCGCCAACCTTGCCGAGGCGGAAGCGATTGCACTTGGACTCACTCCCGTTTACGCCGACGCGGCGGACCTGGCGCTGGATGTGGACACGCCGCCGGGGGACCGGCTGGCGATCGGGGACCCTAAACTGATCGACCTTCTACGCGCCGAGATTGGCGAGGAGAACGAACTGACATTGGTGCAATCGCACCGGGCGATGACGGATTGCCGGCCGGTCTCGCTGATTGCGATCCAGACGATTCGGCAAATTGGAGAGGAGTTGGGAACCAGCTTGGACAACCGCCGCTTCCGCGCCAACATCTATCTCAATCTCAAATCCGGGAAGGGTTTCGGCGAGGATCTGTTAGTGGGCCGGACACTGCGCGTCGGCGCTAAAGTCACCATCGCGGTAACGGACCGCGACCTACGCTGCAAGATGATCACGCTGGATCCGGATACCGGAGAGCAGAATGCCGGGATCATGAAGCACTTGGCTCGCGCCCACGAAACCAATGCCGGTGTTTATGGCGCGGTTCTAGTCGAGGGTACGATCCGTCCGGGCGACGAGATCTCTCTGATGAATTGACGTAGGCGGTTAATCAGAAGAATTCCCACTGTCCATCGTCGTGCCCATAATGCGGGTAGCCGCGACACGCCCTGTGTGTCGTGGGTTCTTGGGAGCGGCGGGTGCTAAGATGGGGCGTGCCGGACGGTGATGGACTGCATGCCTCGAACCGAAACCGGTTGCCGCGCGTTTGCCGGAACGGTGACGCGGATCACGGAGAAGCCCACGACACATAAACCGTGTCGTGGCTACCCGCTTCAGCCAGGCCGGAGCGTCACTCGGAGATGGCCGAAAAACACGTTCCCGGCAGGGTGCAATCGCGAAGGGTTTTTGGCCACCCCCGACGAACCCAATCGGCCTGCTGGTTAGTGGCGGAGCACGATGCCAGCGGAGATTCTCGCAGTGGTGTGGTGATCCGGCCTCAGGTCTGCATGTAGCCAGTCGGCTTGAATACCGCGAGACCAATGCTGCGGCGCATGCTGCCTCGAAAGGCAACTCAAAACCGAAAAGCGATACCTACAGAGATCCGCACCTGCGTGCTGTGGTCTTCGCCGAAATCGTTCGAGGTGTGGAGATAATCCACCTGAGCTGCTCGAAGCCAGACGGGGCCGAAGATTTTGACGTCAACGCCGCCTCCGATGGCAGTAGCGAAGCTAGACACCGTGCCCGCCGTGTTTTGAGACAGATAGTCGGCCAACCCGTAACTCGGGCCGATAAGGACGTGAGCAAAGGGGATGAGCCAGTGAGCCACGCGCAGCGAGAACTGCGGCCCGAACAGCACGAAAACTTGGTTCTCCTGCTCCGGGCCCAATTGGCCTCCGGAGCGAGTTCCCAACTGCTGGCTAACGTCAGCGACGATGCCTATCCGCGGGGCGAACTTACGCTCGATGGAAGCCTCCCAACCATTGAGGTAGAAAACCGGACCGGGGACCGCTGGAAACCCGGGAACCCCGGATGAGCCGTAGTCGAACCGATTGCGCACGGTCGTGAACCCGCCAAACACCGTGTACTTCCCAACGATCGGAACGCTTTGCGAGTGTGCGTCGATCGGGAAGAGAGACGCCGGCGCAACGACTTGGCCGTCCCGATTACTCATCTGCCAGCCATAACCGCCGACGATGCCCACACACCGCGAAACGCTTACTTCGGCTGAAGCCTCCCCGCCGTCAAAATGGAAGCTGCCGACGGAAAAGCTGTTGGGGTCGGCCTTGTCGAAGACCCTTGTGAAGCCCCCGAACAGCGCAACCCTTGGAATCACTTGCCCGGCTTGACTCAACCCCACGGTCGGCCAAGCCAGGAGCAGCGCGACCACTAGCAACAAATTTTTCAAGTCACACCTCCCCGCCGGTTTGTGATGCCCAACGAATGGCGTCCAAACTTGTATTTCTCATGCAGTACCTCAACAGCGTAGAGCGGGTAGCCACGACACGGTTTTTGTGTCGTGGGCCTTTCGGTCATCCGCAATGCGACTCTGGCAGATGGAAATAATCGAGTGCCATTGGACAATGCTTGATTTTTTCCTTGTCCAGCCGAGTCACGCGGCCGATTGGGGTCCGAGACGCCTCCATCTTAGCACCCCCACCTCAACTAATGAACCCACGACGCTAAAGGAGTGTCGTGGCTAACTGCTCCCCCAAATCCGCACCGAGTGCTACCTCAGGGTCACAGCAATGCGGAACTCGACGAATTTGCCGCCGGGGATAACATTTTCAAGGGCTCCGTAGCTGACGAACATCCTGTACTCCCGAACTTCGAACCGCACTCCAAGGCGCTTTGCGGGCCAGGCTATCAATCCCTGGCTGAAGTTGGGGCCAGCTCTATCCTGCCCCGGGTCGAAGGGGTAGATGTAGCCGTGAGTGTTGATATCGCCCGCCAAATAGCTGAACCCGGCTCCTATAAAGGGTTCAACTTTCCGGTCGGCGCGGCAGCAGAGGAAGTGATAGGACGAACCGACTGACCAGATCGTTATTCTGTTGTCCGGGTCGCCGACCGTCGTTCCCACGTCGCCGCCTACGGCGAGCCCTTTGTATAGGACTATATCTCCACCGACACCGCCTACGTTCGTGCCCAGGTTCGAATTCCTTCGCCCAATGAAGGCATAGCCCTCACAGCAATACTTGCCGGGCTTGTTGGTGGTCTGCGCCTGCCCGAGGGCCGCGCAGACCACCAACAAAATCCACGCCCACATCGCGACCTTAGCTTTTCTCATTTCTCACCTCGGGCTATAGTCTACATATATAGAGTTTGGCGGTCAAGGCCGGTTTTGGCGGAATCGCCTTTGATATCGGTGATCTTTTCGATACCAAAACAGGACTTGACTCCAAGATGACTATATGATAGACTCAACTTGTATGGATCAGTTCGGCCCATGGGAAGGCACGCCGGGGAGCTAATCTTCTATTGACGGATCTCCGATTGTCCTGAACCGGGCTGATTGCGGATAGACTGCCGGAGAATACTGGGCGACCCCCGCCCGTTCGTGTGGCTGGTCAATGTGAGAATTGTCGTGCCTCAACTGGAAATGGAGAAAGCTTTCGTCCGTTAAGATAACGGAGCGAACGCTCTCAACTCGGATTCTGACCGCTGGCGACGACAAGGCTGAAAAACGGAGCAGTCCTGAGAAGCCGTGAAAGATAGGAAGTTTGTCGCAAAGGCGCAAACGCGCGCAGAGTCGCAAAGAAGAAGCCCTTTGCTTGTTTTGCTACCTTCGCGTCTTGGCGAGAAACTCTTTTGTCTTTCCAGTTTTCTTCGCACCCTTCCGATCTCCGGAGTTTTCATGGACTTTACTTGACAGGCAACCGTTACACCTGGCGTTCTCCAGTCTAAAACCCAGAGACCCAGGACAATTGACGCGGGACGAATCGTTTGATTTTTTTCGGACCGAACCAAAATTGTATTGATAATAATGGAGATCTTGGGTTAGGTTTTTCGGTGCGAACCCAAAAAGCCGTCATGTTGATGAAAACAAGTGGGATATTTTTCTGAAAGCCACCACCCGATTGAAAGATAAGGGAGTTGGGCTCGAATGGCTTCTTTGTTCATCGTTGACCGGTTCCAAAGCCTGAGTTCCCGAATTGACATGCATTATTACTTGCCAAGGCAACCGTTACAACTGGCGTTCTCCAGTCCAAAATCCAAAAGCCCAGGACAATTGACGCGGGACGAATCGTTGTTTTTTTTCGGACCGAACCCAAATTGTATTGATAATAATGGAGATCTTGGGTTAGGTTTTTCGGTACGAACCCAAAAAGCCGTCATGTTGATGAAAACAAGTGGGATGTTTTCCTGAAAGCCATCATCCGATTGAAACGTAAGGGAGTTAGGCTCGAATGGCCTCTTTATTCATCGTTGACCGGTTCAGAGCCTCGAACCCACGGAGGCAGAGATGCAGAGAAGCAGTTACTCAACCCTGCAGAGCGGTGGCTCGCACGGGGCCGCGTCCTGATATGATACCGGGTATGATCGCCCCGTCCTTCCTGCTCGCTATCGTGCTTACGGCCATCCTGCCCGGTTTGGCTCCCGCCGCACAAAAAGGTTTCGATGAGATTGCGCGCGACGCCGACGCGGCACGCACGGCGGATCGGATCGAGGACGCGATTCGGCTCTACCGCCAGGGCGTGGATCTGCGCCCCACCTGGCAAGATGGTTGGTGGTGGCTGGGAAGCCTCTATTACGAGCAAGATCGATTTCACGAAGCACAGGCGTCGCTGCTGCGCTTTGTGGCCATGGCCCCTAAGCCCGGGCCGGCTTATGCCTTTCTGGGTCTCTGCGAGTACGAGACGCACGACTACCCACGCGCTCTTGAGCACTTCCGGAAGTGGGCGCTCGAGGGGTCGCCCGGTACCAACGAGCTCATCGATGTGGCGAGCTTCCACTGGGCGTTGCTGCTGACCCGGGAGGGGCGCTTTGTGCAAGCTCTCTTCCTGCTCGCCGCCAAGGGCCATAGGCGCGGTAGTAGTGCGGCGTTGACGGAAGCCATGGGCCTGGCCTCCCTCCGCATGGCATACCTTCCCGAGAATTACCCGCTCGAATGGCGGGAGATGGTCTGGCTGGCTGGCAAGGCAACGTTTTACGCCTCCCTGAACCCGCAGCAATTCGACCGGGCGCAGGATTACGAAGACAGGTTGTTGCTGCATTATGACCAAGCGCCGAACGTGCACTATTTTCGGGCCACCCAGTTCGGTTTCCAGAAGAAGCCGGAGGCGGCGAAAGAGGAGTACCGGCAGGAGCTGCGAATTTCTCCCCAGCACGCTCCCGCCATGATGGAACTCGCGCGCTTCGCCCTCCAAGACGGTCAACTGGATGAGGCGGTGTCCCTGGCCCGGCGCGCCGCCGATCTCGAACCGAAGAACCCGGCACCACGTCCTGGGTCAGGCTTTGCTCGCCAGCGGGCAAGTCCAGGAAAGCGCCGGGCAACTGGAGACTGCCAGGCAACTGGCGCCGGATAGCGCTTCGATTCGATTCCGTCTGGCGACGGTTTACCGCAAGTTGGGCCGGACTAGGGACGCCGAGCGCGAAATGGCTGTATTCCAGACGCTCAAGGCAAAGGAGGGGGTGCTGCTGCCGCCGGAAGAATTGCAAGAACTGGCGCACGATCAGCCGGGGCAGGCAAGATGAGGACGCGCCACGCACCCATCTGTCTCGCACTCGCAGTGCTCTGGCCACTGCCAGCCGCTGCGGCTCCAGCGCAAGCTGGATCCGCCGCGCCGCGAGCCTCCAGCTTCGAGCAGTTGTCGCGTGCGGCCGAACACGAGCGGAACCAAAACCACGACGATGACGCGATCGCACTCTACCAGCGCGCGCTCAAATTGCAGCCGGAGTGGGACGAGGGCCTGTGGAACCTGAGCAGCCTGCTCTACGAGAAGGAGAGGTACGCCGAGGCCCGCGACTGGCTGCGCCGCTTCGTCGCCGACCAGCCGAAGGCGGGCATGGGCTGGGCGCTGCTGGGCCTAAGCGAGTTCCGGACCCGCGAGTACGCGCGCGCGCTGGACCACCTTCGGCAAGGCATGACCCTCGGCACGGGCGGCAGTAAGGGCATGGCGCGGTCCGTTTTCTATTACGCCGCCGTGTTGTTGACGCGATTCGAAATGTACGACCAGAGCCAACGCCTGCTTTTCGAAATGGCGCGCTCGGGACAGGAGGAATCCTTTCTGGTGGAACCGCTCGGCTTGGCGGCGCTGCGGATGCCGCTCCTTCCCGAGGAAATACCGTCGGACCGCCACGAGATGATCCGTCTGGCCGGCGAGGGGGCTCTCGCGGTCAACGATCAGCACCAGGACCAGGCTGAGAAACTCTTCCGTCAGATGACAGCCGCCTACCCTCATGAGCCGGGCGTCCACTTTCTCTTCGGAGCCTTCCTGATGAACGCGCGCCCCGAAGACGGAATTCAAGAGATGAAGCGAGAGCTGGAGATCTCGCCGTTTCACGTGCCGGCGCGGGTCCGATTGGCGGAAGAGTATGTGAAGGAGGGGCAGGTGGACCAGGCCTTGGCGCTCGCTGCCGAGGCCGCAAAGCTCGATCCGCAAGGGGCCTCGGCGCACTTGGCGTGGGGACAAGCTTTCGTCGCCAAGAGCGACCTTCCGTCCGCCATTCGCGAATTGGAGACGGCGCGGGACCAGGAGCCCGAGGACCTCGGGATTCGCTGGGCTCTGTTTAGAGCCTACACCGCCATGGGTCGGAGCGCGGAGGCCGGCAAGGAAAAAGACGCCATTGAGAAACTCGCCCAGCCGAGGTCCCAACAATGAGCCCCGCTCCCTCAGACGGCTCCGGAGCGCTCCGACTGCGGGCGCAGGTGCTGCCTTTCGTCTTGCTCGGCGCGGCGGGAATTGCCCTCCTTTGGATGGGCCCTGCCGCGGCCGAGCCGAACCTCGCCCCGATTCACTTCGTTTTTCAGCCCATCGACTTCACCTTAGACAGTTGTGAGACCCCGCAGAGGCACGCTCCCGAAACCATGGAGGGCGGGGTGGCGGTCTTCGACTACGACAACGACGGAAACCTGGACATTTTCTTCACCAACGGCGCCGATATCACCACCCTCAAGAAGTCTTCGCCCCGATACCGGAACCGGCTGTTCCACAACAACGGGGACGGGACCTTCACTGACGTCACTGAAAAAGCCGGGCTCGCTGGAACCGGCTATGACACCGGGGTGGCCATCGGCGACTACGATAACGACGGCTACGAGGACATCTTTGTGGGTGGCGTTCATCGCAACACGCTGTACCACAACAACGGCGACGGGACCTTTACCGACGTCACGGAAAAGGCCGGGTTGGCACTTCTCGATAGAGAGTATGGGCCGCTCTGGTCAGTGGGCGGGGCGTGGGTGGACGTGAACAACAACGGTCTGCTGGACCTGTTCGTGGTGAACTACCTGAGCTGGGACGGCGCCAAGGAGCCGGACTGCCGTTACAACGGCAAGCCGGAATACTGCCACCCGAAGTTTTACAAGGAGCTTCCCAACCAGTTGTTCCTGAACAAGGGAGACGGCACCTTCGCTGACATTTCAGCGGAATCGGGTATCCGGTCGCACCCCGGGAAAGGAATGGGCGTGGGCGTCGCCGACTACGATGGCGACGGTTGGCCCGACATCTTCGTCGCCAACGACAAGCTTTTTAACTTTTTGTTTCATAACAAGGGAAACGCCCGGTTTGAAGAGGTCGCATTCGAGGCGGGCGTCGCTCTGCCCGAACACGGCAACCTGATCTCCAACATGGGAGTCGATTTTCGCGACTTCAACAACGATGGCTTCCCCGACCTGGCCATGGTCGCGCTGGCCGGCGAGACTTTCCCGTTGTACCAGAACACCGGCAAAGGCGGGTTTGCGGAAATTACGGCGGAAAGCGGCATGACCTGGCTTTGCAGTTCCATGTCCGGCTACAGCCCGAACATCGCCGACTTCGATAACGACGGCTGGAAGGACCTCTTCGTCAGCCGAGGCGACGTGCAATCACCGGCCATGGCCGATCGCGCTCACATCGACCAGCCCAACACCGTCTTCCGCAACACCGGCCATGGCCGATGGTCCGCGCTGACGGAGGAGGCAGGCTTTGCCTCCCAACCGCCGCGGCGCCATCGCGGCTCGGCGATCGGCGACTTCAATCACGACGGCAAGCTCGACGTGGTGGTGACGGCACTGAGCGCGCCGGCGGAAATCTGGATGAATGACAGCCCGGGTGGCAATCACTGGCTGGAACTCAAGCTGGAAGGCACGAAAAGCAACCGTGACGCCATCGGGGCGCGAATCCGAATTTCGGCGGGTGGGCACGCTCAGTTCAATCACGTGAGCACCGCCTCGGGCTACGCCTCCTCCAGCGCCGGCCCGGTTCACTTTGGCCTCGGTCCGGCGAAGATCGTGGACGAGATCGAGATCCGGTGGCCATCGGGAACGACGCAGGTGCTCAAGAATGTGCCGGCGGATCAGGTGCTGCGGGTCAAGGAGCTGCCCCGCTAGCGCGTAGGATACTACGCTAGTA
Source organism: Terriglobia bacterium (assembly GCA_035315065.1). Taxonomy (GTDB): domain Bacteria; phylum Acidobacteriota; class Terriglobia; order UBA7540; family UBA7540; genus DATFYM01. The sequence goes on along the minus strand of DATFYM010000245.1, from coordinate 1,720 downwards.
CGCTAGTTAACTACGGCAGGCGTTCACGGTTCGGGCTGGGGACCCTGCTGGCGAGCCTTCTGGTTGAGGCGCAGTACGATTTGCCGCTCACGCTCCCCGTCCTGCTTGCGATTCAGCCGGTAGTAGAGCGCAGCAAGCTGCACGTGAACCTCTTGAAAGTCGGGGGATTCGCGCGCCACGCGTTCGAGGTCCTTTTGGGCCTCGTCCAGATGTCCCAGCGAGAAGTTCACCGCGCCGACCTGAAAGCGCGCACTGAGAGAATCGGGTCGAAGCCGTAATGCGCGCTCGAGGTAAGGAGCGGCTTCGGCGTTGTTGCCGCTGAGACGGAGCAAACGTCCTAAATGAAAATTAGCCTCGAAATCGCTGGGGTCCGCTTGGATCGCGCGCACGAAGGCCGCTCGTGCGCCTTCATCGTCCCCGGCCTTCATCAGCACCCGTCCGTACAACGACCAACCCTCCGGCAGTTTGGGGTCCCCGATCGAGAGCTTGATGGATCGTAGTTGCTGCGCTCTTGCTGTCACCTGCCGCGAGCTGCGCCGCGCCCATCAACAGGTTCGCCTCGGCCGTGTTTCCATCTTTCAAAATGCGGTCGATGACGCTCTCTCCCTTCTGCGTCTGCCCGTCTCGAATGAGTGCTGTCCCGAGGGCGTAGTCCACCACGCGGTCGTCAGGATGGGCTTGGTAAGCGGGCTCCAGGAGCTTCACGGCGTCGGCGTTTCTCCCCAGCCGCAGGTAGCAGTCGGCAAGAAGATAGAGCGCCTGTTGGTGATCGGGTCGCTGGCGGCGCAGAGCCTCCAGCTCGGAGGCTGCCTTCCCGAACTCAGCCTGTTTGTACCAGGCCAGCGCCAGGTCGAGCTGGAGGACGGGATCGTCGGGTGCTTGTGTAAGGGCGGTTCGATACTGGGCGATCGCTTCGTCGAAACGGCCCAGCGCGACGAGGGCGATGCCCAGGTTGGCACGCGCCGCGATCATCTCCGGACGAAGCCTGATGAGCTGCTGGTACTTGCGCACCGCACCAGCCAGGTCGCCACGCTCTTGGGCCTCGGCCGCCTCTTGGAACAACCGCTGCGGATCGGGCGCCTGCGCGGTGGCGGGGGCTGGCGTCAGCATCAACAACACCCCGAGGAGACCCAGCCCGGCGAGACGGACTGGCTGCAAAATCGGTCTGGTACGGATGACTCCCTACTCCCTATTCTCCTGCGCGCACTTGACCGCTGCCCGGCCCAGGAACTCTGCCGCCTCGCCCAACTCGTCCTCGATGCGCAGCAACTGGTTGTATTTGGCGACCCGATCGGTGCGGCTGGCGGAGCCGGTCTTGATCTGGCCGGTCGAGAGTCCGACGGCGAAGTCAGCGATGAACGTGTCTTCGGTCTCGCCCGACCGATGGGACACCACCGAGGTGTAGCCGTGCGAGCGCGCCAACTCGATAGCGTTGATGGTTTCGGTGACGGTGCCGATCTGATTCAACTTGATCAAAATCGAATTAGCCACGCCCTCGTCGATGCCGCGCTGGAGCCGGTCGGTGTTGGTAACGAAGAGGTCGTCGCCCACCAGTTGGATCTTGCTGCCCAGTTCGTCGGTCAGGATCTTCCAGCCCTCCCAATCGTCCTGCGCCAGGCCGTCCTCGATGGAAATGATCGGATACTGGCCCACCCAGTTGGCGTAGAGCTTCACCATCTCTTCGGCCGTTTTCTTCGACTGGTCCGACTTGAAGAAGACG
>DATFYM010000244.1:0-3923 GCA_035315065.1 Terriglobia bacterium | reverse complement strand
TCAGTATCGTAGTTGCCGACAGCACGCGAATACACACCCAACTCCTAGCCGACGCTCTGCGCCACGATCGCGGTCTGCAGGTCGTAGCTGCGGCCTCGAATTCCGAGGAGTTGTTGGCCGCCATCACTCGCGTGCCCATCGATGTCGCGGTCATCAGTCACAATTTGGACGACCAACCTGGCCACGGCACCCAGGTGTTGCGGGAGATGCGTGCGCTCCGGCCCCAGATCAAGGGCGTCATCTTGATGGACTCCTCCAAGCCCCAGGAAGTCCTGGAGTGCTTTCGCGCTGGCGCAAGGGGAATCTTTTCCAAGCAAGATCGGCTGGAGACCCTCTGCAGGTGCATTCGCAGCGTCCATGAAGGACAAATATGGGCGCGGAGCGTCGATCTGCATCAGGCGCTCGAAGCGCTCGCCAAGTTGCCGCTCGTCGGCGCCACCAATCACAAGGGAATTGGACTGCTTTCCGAGCGCGAACGCCAGGTCATCCAGCACCTGGCCGGGGGCATGTCAAACCGCGAAATTGCTCAGGCTCTCGGCCTCAGCCCTCATACGGTCAAGAATTACCTTTTCCGTATTTTTGACAAGCTGGGCGTCTCCAACCGCACCGAGTTGCTCTACCTGACCATGAACAACTCGCAAGCCCAGCCAGCACGCAACGGCAACGGAAAGAGCAACGCATTCTCTGCGGTCATCGAAGCCGCCGAGGCCGGCGACCCCTGTGCACAACTTCGCTTGGCCGAGCATTTTTGTCAGATCAAAGATGTTCAGAACAACGAAGATAGACAAATCGCGGGCTTCCAACCCGCCTCCGTTTCCGCATACATGTGGTACCTGCTCGCAGAAAAGAAGGCGGCCCCGATGCTCGAACAAATCGAGGAAGGCAAGAAAAACATCCGCCTGACAATGTCTCCTCAACAGCTCGCCGAGGCCGAAGGCAGAGCTGCCGCGTGGTTGAGAAACACCAGGAAACAGTCTGGTTTCGCCGTCGGCGATGAGGCACAGACCGGCGGACAACCGAAGATGCGCGCCTCCGCTCGATAGCGCTTCGCATGTCAATCGAGCGACCTTTGCATCCTCTCGCGGGATGCTACCCGCGCTCTTTTGGAGCTTATGTACCGTCGTTGACTGACCTCGTTACTAAACTCTCATTGCCCCAGCCACGATCCTAGGGAGGCGGAATCGCGGCCTGGGCAATATTGGAGTATGCGCTTTCACCACTCGGATCTACCGCCGTGGCCGCGTAGCAGTAAGTCGTGCCATCGGTCACCACATTGTCGGTATACGTCGTGATGGTATTCGATGTGGAACCAATGTTCGAGTAGGAACCGCAAGAAGCTGACCCAAAGACGGCGCGATAGACGTTGTAGCTAGTGACGTCCACGCTCACGCTGGCCGTCCATGACAAGCTGACACTATGGACGGGCGCCGGAGTGCCAGTGCCGGTCACAGTGGCCACCGCTGGCGAGTTGGAGGCATTGCTGGCGAACGAAGCCGTCGCCGAGGCAGCGCCCGTAGCGCCAGGTGTGAACGTCACGGTGAAGGATACAGGCTGGCTCGTGGTGACGGTCACAGGAAACGAGAGACCGCTGATAGAAAACTCCGTAGGGTTCGTGCCGCCCAAGCTGACCGAAGAGACCAAGACGTTCCCACCGGTGGCCGTCAAGGTTCCGGTTTGAGTGCCACTCAGCCCATCGACCACGTTGCCCACGCTGATTGGGCTAGTCACACTCAATGTGCTTGTCGCGGCAACTGCCGATCCGGTCAGCGGCACATTCAAATTCGAGTTCGAAGCATTCGATGTGACGGACACGCTGCCACTGAAGTTGCCGGCCGACTGCGGCGTAAACGTGACACTGAACGACGTGCTCAGCCCCGGTGTCAGCGTCACCGGCGTCGTAATTCCCGAAACGCTGAACCCTGTTCCGCTTGCTGCAACCTGAGAAATCTGCGCGTTCGAGCCACCCGTGTTCGTCACGGTTTCCGTTTGCGTCGAACTCTGGCCCACCTGCACGTTCGTGAACGTGAGGCTCGTGGGGTTTGCCGTCAAGGTTGCAGGGGTCACTCCGGTTCCCGACAATGCAATGTCAACCGACGTCGTCGATCCGCTGACGGTCAGCGATAGCTTGCCGCTGCTGGCGCCCGCAGTCGTCGGCGCGAAACTAACGCCAAAGGTCGAGGCCTGATTTGGCGCCAGAATCAGCGGCAGGCTCAACCCGGCATAGCTGAAACCCGTACCAGCGACCGTCGCCGCGGTGACCGTCAGATCTGCGCCGCCGGTGTTTTTCAACGTTTCCGTTTGGGGCGACGTGCTGCCCAGCAGCACGTTGCCGAAACTGATGCTAGTTGGGCTTGTGGTCAAGTCTCCCGCCGCAACTCCCGTCCCCGAAAGCGTGATATTCGCAGTACCGTTGCCAGTGCTGACGGCTATATTGCCACTTGCGCCACCTGCATTCGTGGGCGCAAAGAGGACGCTGAAGTTGGCGCTTTGCCCAACCGCCAAAGTCAAGGGCGGGGTTACGCCACTAACGCTGTAACCCGTCCCACTAGCCGTTACCTGTGTGACCGTAATGCTCGATCCGCCCGTATTGGTAAGAGCGCCACCTTGGGTCTGACTAGTTCCAATCTGCACGTTGCCGAAGCTGATGCTGGTCGGTGCGGGAGTAAGCTGGCCTGGCGCAGGGCTTTGCGAAGACTTGCTAAATCCCTGGCAGCCCAAAAGGCCGGCTAGACCAACAACGACAAGCATCGCATTCCAACGGCTTTTTATACGATTCATAGGGAAATAACCAACTGTCCTCATGTTCGCCTGCGACGTGCGAATTGAAAGACTAGTGTGCGCCCAATACGGCCACCGCGTAAGGTTCCAGAAGGACATCCCTGGCGTGGCAGGAGGTCAGCCACGAGGGATTGAATCTTGACCCCCGGGCCGGGGGCACGTCAGATGGTTACTTCCGTTTCAGCTTCGTTGGACGGCGGCATTCGGGGAACGCGAGAAGCCCGCAGTCTCGGCTGTAAGGCAAAAAGAGCGCACCTTGGGGGATGGGCCCCTTCTTGTTTTTGAAGACGACGCTTCGCTGGTGTTCCCGCGACAGACTCAGCGATGAGTCAGCCCGCAGGTCACAGCTCCCGCCGAACCGCCGATGTTCACCAGGGAGACGATCCGTTCCAGCTTGTGATGGCCGGTCTTGTGAAAGAAGTAGCTGAGACCGATCACGCCGGCGGTTTCGCCCGCGAAGTTGACCGCAAGCCCTGTGGTCGAACTGCCGAAGACCCGGGTGATGGGATTCAGTTCCCGCCCACCACTTTGCAGATTCGCCCGCGTCACGGCGAAGTCCGTAGCATCCAGGGCCGCGACCGTCGCGAACAGAGCCCGGTTCTTCGTGTCCCAGAACTTATGCTCGCTCGGCACCAGGGGCACAGCAATCTTGACCACCGGTGCCGACGGCGCTGGATCGGGCTTCACAGAGGGGCTTGCCAGAGCAAGCTCCTGGCCCAGAGCGCTCCCACAAAGGGCCGCGCATATGAGAAACGCGCTTAAACTCAGCCTGGATATCGTCGAGAAAACGTAAAAAGACATGGGCTTGGTTGCCATCCAATGAACGCCCCATTAAAGGGCAATTTGGCCACCAAGCTGGAGGATTGGGCTATTCTGCTAAGCCTTGTCGAATGAATTGGATACGATAAGTTGACGGACTGGCGAAAGACCCAAGGTGCATTCTCTTGCAGGTCTCGCCGCGGTCTTTTCAACCACACCCAGCGCCCACATTGGAGATGAGATTGGAGGCCGAAGCAGGCGGAGCTCCAGCAAACGATGACAAGATACGGGCGCGAGAGCCCCCAAGAATCGGCAGTTCCTCGTCGGCAAGGAAAGCTGCCGGGTTCCTACGGGACCACCGCTTGCACTGGCGTTGAATAAGCACT
>DATFYM010000243.1:0-12768 GCA_035315065.1 Terriglobia bacterium | reverse complement strand
CTACCAAGTGGTCATCAACAACTTCAACGGTGGACGCTTGGATGACGCCATTCGCTGGCCGCCGGAGGTCGAGCGGCGCTTTGAGGAATATGTCCGGCAGGGCGGCGGCGTGGTCATCTTCCATGCGGCCAACAACGCGTTTCTCCACTGGGCCGCCTATAACGATATGATCGGACTCGGCTGGCGTGACCGCAATTTCGGGCCGGGGCTAGCGGTCGGCGATGACGGGCGGATTATCAGGATTCCGAAAGGTACAGGACTCGATCCTGGGCACGGGCCTCGCCATGACTTCGAAATCCACGTCCTGAACCCAAACCACCCGGTCACTCGAGGTTTACCGCCGAGCTGGATGCATCCCTCCGAGCAACTCACGCACGGCCAGCACGGACCGGCGGAAGGCCTGACCATCCTGACCTATGCGAGGTCCGAAATCTCGCATCAGAACGAGCCCATGGATTGGGTCAGAACCTACGGCAAGGGAAGGGTCTACACCACCATGCTGGGTCACACCTGGCAGAACGAGCCAAATCCGAACTTGCAGGATCCGGTGTTCCGGAAGCTGTTCGTCCAAGGCGTCGAGTGGGCCGCGACGGGTCACTAATGCTTCTCAGACACGATCGGCTCTTGTCTACAGCCCACGATCTGCCAGAGTCAGCGCAACCTGAAGGAACTGCAGGCGAGCCTCTGGCGAGAGCGGTTGAGGGCCTCCGGGGGGACTAGCCTGGGCCGATTCCTGGTCAAGCATGTGCTCGATCTTGGAGGCATCAAGGTCCCCGGAACCGTTCACAGCCTTGAACCTTTCCAGGGTTTCGCGGGCCTTGGAAATCTGGCCGGTTTGCGAATAGAAGAACCCCAGCGCCGAAAAGCCACTCACCCATTCCGGCATGAGGTCTGTAGCCTTTACCAGATTATCTTCCGCTTTCCGGTTGTCACCCTCGAGCGCGGAGACAACACCCAACCCCCAATGGATCCTGGCAGAATTCGGCACGCGAGCCAATCCCTGTTCGAGCGCGCGCTCTGCTTCATCAGTATTCCTCTCGCGCAGATAGGTCATGGCCAATTCGAGATAGTACTGGTCGTTGTCCGGATTCATCTCGACGGCACGCCGGAAAATCTCCAGGGCCTCGCCCATCCGGCCAATGCGGGCCTCAACATCGCCAAGCAAGAAGAGGTAACTGTCATCGCGGGCGCCGGCCGAAACCTGCTGTAGGACGTCAAAGGCACGGCCATAATCCCGCACATGAAAGTAGGCGTCTGCCAAATCGTAGCGCGCTTCGTCGGAGGTGGGATCGGCCGCGAGCGCCCGCTCAAAATGTGGCATCGCCTCCCGATACACCCGATACTTCGCCAGGAACACCCCGATTCCAAGTTCGGTCCGCAGGTCCTGTCCACTGACCTGCTCAAGTTGGCTGAGGGCGGCCATTGCCTCGTCACGATGACCAAGCTTCATCTGCGTTTCCGCCAGCATGTATAGATCTTGCGGGTCCGAGGGGTGCTGTTTGAGATCCGCCTGCAGGACTTTCAGGTCGAGTTCAAGACGGGTCTTGGGCGGAAGGGTCTCTCTCTTGCTAGCCGACTCAAAGAAACCTCGATACGGAAGAGCCGTGGGGGTCATCGCTTTGGATAGGGTCTGAAAGATCTTGAAATCCCTCTGGGAATCCTCGGTCCTATGGAGAATCCGCTCGACCGTAGCGAGCTTGTAATAGGCTGGTGCAGGGTCACGACTCACTTCCATGGCGTGCCTGAGTAGTGGAAGAGCTTCTTCATACTTCTTCATCGTTATCTTCACGCTGGCAAGCTCCAACAGAGCCTGGTCGAAGTCCGCGTCGGTTTTCAGAGCCTGGGTGAGGTAGTTCTCGGCTTCGGCCTGGTTTCCCTGCTTGTTCAGAATAGCGCCGAGGCTAAACAGACAAGCCAAATTGTGGGGATCGATCTTCAGACCTTCGAGGGAAGCCTTTCTTGCTTCATCGAACCTTCCCAGGTAGCGGTAGCAGAAACTCAGAAATGCGTAAGGCCTGGCGGTGGGATCAATCTGCCGCAAAGCTTCGAATTCCGCCAACCCTTTATCGGTTTTTCCGACCTGGAAATAGCATTCCCCCAGCGCCGCGTGGAGGTCGGGCTTCTGCGGTGCAAGCTTGATGCCCTCCTCCAGGAGAGGGATGGCGTCCTCATCATAGGACTCCAACATGCTCACGCGCGCCAGGAGGAAGATGACGTCAGTGTCCTGAGGCGCCAGCTTGCGCGCCTTGACCAGCACCTGGAGTGCGTCAACGGTCCTCCGCTGATCGATGTAAACCCGCCCCAGCGTTTTCATGGCTTCCACAGAGTCAGGCTTGATCAGCAGCGCGCGATTCAAAGCACTCTCTGCCTTCTCATAGTGCTTACAGTGCAAAGATGCCTGCCCCTGGTTGAGGAGAATCGCATAGTCTCTCGGTCTGAGGCCGTCGGCGATCTCCAGCTCATGCTCGGCGGCCTCAAACTGGTTCTCCTCGGCTAACACCACACCCAGGGAGAAATGCAAGCTCGCGTCATCGCGTCCCCTTTGCGATATCTGGCGGCCATATTCCAACCCTGACTGAATGTGTTGGGCACGGAGGTAGGCTCGAAGAAGATTCATCTCCGTAGGCAAGTCAGGAGGAACAACCTTGCGCAAGTAGGCGATGGCTGCTTCGGGTTGACTTCGAGCTAGTAGAACTAATCCCAGGTTGTAATTGGCACCGGGGTTGCTGGGTTCGATTTCGAGCGTGGTCCTGTATTCTTTCTCCGCCAGGTCCATTTTCTCTTGTTGGACGTAACAATTGGCGAGGTTGTTGTGCGTTGCGGCAGAACGGGGATTAAGACTCAGGGCATGTTGGAAGGCTTCTAACGCTTGATCGTACTCTCTCTGCTGCATGGAGATGATCCCCAGCAGGTCATAGCCCTCCACGCTCTTGGGCGCCGATTTGAGTCCAGCCAATGTAGCCTCGCGGGCGCGGGCCAAGTCTCCCTGGGCGAGGAGATTTCGCGCAGCGGTGAAAGGGCTTCCCAAAGGCGCAGGTTCCGCCTGGTTCTTTTCCGCAGCTATGGACGCTACACCCAAGGCGAGCAGAATCGCCAAGAACGAAACACATTTTGCGATCATACTTGCAACGACCTATCGTTGATCGGACGTCGATCTGGCAGCAACCACCTTCCAGAGTGTATTAGCCTCGGCGTAGCAGCTTGGCGAAAGTGTAGCTTCATCCCCAGAGAGGTATTTTATCGAGTTCACATAGGAACTGCAATCACGTGAACTTGTCGGGACCTTCAAGTCGCGTGTTGACATTTATTTGTCAGTTCCTATTCGCGGGGTCGCTTGGCGAGTTCCTCTTCGGCAATCTCGGCAGGACCTTCAAGCAAGTCATGGTCGGTGATCAAGTGGCTGAAGCAGTTCAGCGTGACGCAGCATTCATGGACAACACGCGCTTTTACGCGAACCTCCGGCGAGCCGGTCCCTCTTTGTGGAGTCCCTCTCGAAACGCGTCGCTCTCAGCGGCGAATTCCCGAATGGCCTCTGCCCGCTTACGAACCCGTTTGGCAATGATCGCGGCTCGCTTACCGCCGGTCAATCTAACCTTCCTGAGTGCTCTGACCAGGCCAATGCAAGTGGCGGCGAAGAAACTCGAAGGTCCCGACCTCGTGGATGGCATGGGGGCCGTTCCACCACCCTATGGCCGCGTTCTGGGGGATGCCCATTTCGGCATAGAACCGTCGCACCCGTGCGTACTCTTAGGCAACCCACTCGTCCGGCGCCACGCCATCGTCATGCCCCCGCTCCACCATGAACGGGCGAGGCGCGATGAGCATGGCCAGTTCGGCGTAGTTGACGACGTTGGCAAAGTCGAATTCATACATGTCATATTCGGGCAGAAGAAGGTGGCTGTATGGGGATTCGACGCTGGTGGTCTTCCAGACCCACTCATTAAAGTCCGCGGTACAAATCGACGCCTCATAGCGGTCCACAAAGGGCGGCACGCGGACGGCTGTCTTCCCGCCGTAGGAGATGCCGTAGAAGGCGATTCGCCGGGCGTCAACATAGGGCTGCCCAGAAAGCCATTCCAACATTACTTTCGTGCTGCCCGATGATAAACGAGAACAGCGCCAGCTTGAACGGGTGAGCCAGCCGCTGGATTATGCGGAAGGTGTCTCCGCCGATGTAGGGGTTCTGCGGCGCAAAGGTGATAAAGCCCTCTTGCGCAAGATTCACAGCAAAGTGATGCATGTATCCATCGGCAGTCCTGGGGTCGGCCGCCTCGGAAGGACGCCCTTCGAGCCCGTGTTGGCACACTACCACAGGCCGTTGCTCTCCCGGCCTGATGTTTTTGGGCAAAACCAGGATGCCGTAGGAGACCACGTCGGGCCACACATCGAGCACGACCTCATGTCCCGTAAGATCCGGCATCTCGTAAAGCAGCCGTCTGCGTAGGTTGGGTGGCAGCGTGGCTGACGGCTTGCGACCGATGACTTCCTCTCAGATATACTCGCGCTGCCGCTTCGTCGTTTCCTTCCAGCGCTCGATTGAAGAGGTGTCGGCGCCGGCCCAGAAGTCCGCCCGGCGCCGAAGCGAGAGACGGATCAGGCATTGGGTGGAAGCGACCATCTGTTGGAACTGGCGACGCAACCGGGGCCGGGGATCGTAAGTTCCACGCAGGTCACGGAGCTGTTCTTCAGACCGCTGTAAGGGTCGTTTAACTCCCAGCGACCGGAGGAACGCAGTCAAAGCCTTCTCAGACCCTGGCAGACCCTGTCCTTCAGTGCTGACGACAAGTTGCAGCTGACCAGCGGCGTTCAAGTTTGAAAAGACCTGGCGGGCGCGCTCCACCTCTCGTTGAACGTCGTCGAGAGATGGAGTCGCCAGGGTGCCCAGACGGGGAGTAATCTAAACGCCCACCGGTTGGGAGCACGACCTCCGTGATCGGCGGAGGGTTTCTAGGCGCGAGATGTAAATGACGCCGCAGGCGGTGGTCCTCAAGCAGCGCTGACCGCTGGGGGGGCGGCCCAGGGATTTTCCACGCGCTGGGGGGGCAACATGGACCGGGCCCGATAGGCCCATGGGTCGCTCATAGCGGAGCCCAGTCATCGGTTCCACGTTGGCCGCCCGTCGCGCGGGGAGGCCCGCAGCAAGAAGAGACACCGCAGCGGCAAGCACTATCGAACCTGGATCGCCCGGGGCGATCCGGTAGAGCAGTCTGGCGACAAGGCGAGTCAGCACGAGGGCGCAGCTAGCCCGATGCTCATTCCAATCAGAACCGGTACCAGGGACTCCTGGACCCGACTAGTTCATCGAGAGCTGCCAAGTTGTTCCGGTTGATCAACTGCTCGATGAAACGACAGATCAAGTCCTTATTGGGTTTAGTATTCGCCAGCAGTGAGTATCAGACATCTTCGAGACGACGCTGGCAAGCTGCCACTGGTTAGGAATTCACCGCATCGGAGATGTTTTGGGTCGCGAGGCGACGTTTTGGGAATTAGGTCTGGGCTAGTCGCCATGTGGCTGGTGACCGCCGATCGACCCGGATGGAGCGGCGCGGATAGATCGCCCTTTCGCCGTCCTGCCTGGGCGCCAATTCTCCTGGTAGGCGACTTTTCAGGCCAGATCCCTTACAGCGCCGGACTATTCGAGCGGCTGCGACTTGCAGTGCGACGAGCGCAATAAACTCCTGAGCGAACAACCGGAGAGTGATTTGCGTGCGGACGACTGTTCGTCAACGGTCCAACGTGCAAGGGGCGGTTGCTGCCGAGTCCGGGTGGCCTTCTGCGCGCGCGTTACGTTAGGGGTACGATATGCTGTGTAAAAGTCTGTACGTTAGATGATCAGCAAAGATCCGGGTCAACGAAGCATCGGGAACGCGCTGACCCGTTGAAGTTGGCGGGCAGTGTTGGTATCCATTTGCGCGGCTTGCCGTGCGGATCTCAAGCCGGCATGACTTCGACGTCAGCGCCCGCCACACAGAAGTGTTCCAGCAGATCGAGCAGCTCTTGGGCTTTGATGGGCTTGGCGATATATCCGTCCATGCCCGCCGCCAGGCAGCGCTCCCGGTCGCCCTGCATCGCGTGGGCCGTCATGGCGATGATCGGCAAGTGTCGGCCGGTGCTCTGCTCTCGGACGCGGATGACGGCAGTGGCCTCGAACCCATCCATCTCCGGCATTTGCACGTCCATCAATACTACATCGAAGTTGTCCCGGTCCAGAGCGGCGAGAGCTTCGTGCCCGTTAGACGTCACGGTCACGTGGTGGCCGTGTTTCTCCAGCAAGCGCGCGGCGAGCTTCTGGTTGACGGCATTGTCCTCCGCCAGGAGAACGTGGAGCGTCCTCTTCTCCTCTCGTAAGGTGTGATGCGTGATCAATACGACCGGCCCGGCCCCGGCCGGTCCCAGAACGCGGGCGATACAGTCAAATAACTCTGCCTGGCCAACGGGTTTGGTGAGGTAGGCGGCCACGCCCAACTCCCGGCAACGTGCAGCGTCGCCTCGCTGTCCGGCCGAGGTGAGCATGATGACTTTGGCCGTGGCGGCCAGGTCGGGACCTTGCCGGAGTTGCTCCACCAGGGCGAAGCCATCCATGTCGGGCATATTGACGTCGGTCAGGATCAAACCGAAGGGATACGGGGCCTGCTTCAGGCACTCTAGGGCGGCGGCGCCGCTCTCCGCCAGGGAGAGTCTCATTCCCCAGTTGCTCAGCATCTCCCGGAGGATGCGACGGTTGGTGGTGTTATCGTCCACCACCAGCACGGCCAGTCCCGCGAGGTCGATCGTGGGCACGGCCGGCGGCGGTTCCGCCACCTTGCCCACGCCGAGGCTGGCGGTGAAGTGGAAGGCGCTACCTTGTCCTTCGACGCTTTCCACCCAGATCCTCCCGTCCATCCTCTCCACCAGGCGTTTCGAAATCGTGAGTCCCAGGCCAGTGCCGCCGAAGCGGCGCGCCGTGGAGCCGTCGGCCTGCGAGAAAGCCTCAAAGATGAGTTTCTGTTTTTGCGGCGAGACGCCGATGCCCGTGTCCTGGACCACGAAATGCAGCCGGACCTGGTCTTGCGTCCTGGACTCCAACGCAACCTTGAGACCTACTTCACCCCGATCGGTGAACTTGATGGCGTTCCCGACAAGATTGATGATAATCTGCCGCAACCGGGTTGGGTCGGCCACAAGTTCTTCCGGCACTTCCGGGCGAATATCGCAGGTCAGTTCCAGGCCCTTCTGGTGGGCGCGCAAGGCCAGCGTCTTGATGGTAGGCACCATGCTGTCTCGCAGTTTAAATTCGATGGACTCGAGTTCGAGCTTGCCCGCCTCGATTTTGGAGAAGTCGAGGATGTCGTTGATGATGGTGAGCAGTGACTCGGCGGACGACTTCGCCATTCTGGCATAGTCGAGCTGTTCGGGGTTGAGTCCAGCGTCCATAAGCAGATCGGTCATGCCGATGACGCCGTTCATGGGGGTGCGAATCTCATGGCTCATATTGGCCAGGAACTCGCTCTTAGCGCGGTTGGCGGCCTCGGCGGCTTCTTTAGCCATCTTCAGCTCTTGCTCGGCACGCTTGCGCTCGGTGACGTCTCGAAATCCCCACACATGCCCCTCATTCTTCCCCTTTACAGTTTGGGGTTCGGAATGGCGCTCGAAGACTCGTCCATCTTTCAACTCAATCACGTCGTCGGTCTTGGCTTTAGCGTCGGCATACGTAGCCCGGACCTTGCTGGTGAATGCCTCGGTGTCTTTCAGTTGGGAGCGGACGAAGTCCAGCAGAGCACCGTCATCACGCAGCTTTAGGATGGGCTCCGGAATTGCCCACATGGTTGCGAATTTCTGATTGTGCGCCAGAACTCTGCCGGCGGAGTTGACCACCAATATTCCGTCGGCGGTTGATTCCAGCGTGGCCCGGATGGTTTCCGTCCGCTCCTGAACGCGCCTCTTCAAGGCCACCACCCAAAGGGTTCCGAAGAGAATCGTCAACATGCAAATTGCCAGCAACGCAAGGACTCGGCTAGCCGTCCACCACGAGGGCCTTTGGAGTACCACGACATCCTGCGGCGAGCGCAGCAGGACTCGAAACGACTTGGGCTGCGCGGCGCCTTCCCGCTGAGACGACAGGTATTTGTTCACTTGCACCGAGCAAACGCCCGTGAGCCGAAGCTCGCTGCCGACCCGCCAAGACACTACTTCTTCGGCTCTCGTTCCACTTGGGAGGACCGCCAAGAAAAGCAGTCCTCCGGACGACATCACCAGCGTGGGATACTCCGAGGCGAGATCCTGGTTCACCAGCCGGCCCCGAATTTGAACGAGTTTAGCGTCATAATCGCCCTTCATGGCGTCTTGCGCGGTGACGGACGTGGCAGCGATCGCTCGGCCGCTGCCCTCGGGCTTGAAGACAGCGTCCTCAAGCATCACCGTGTACTCGCCCATGGCGGGGAAGCCCACCGCATCCACCGCATCGCCGAGCTTCAGAGGGGCTTTCTGAACGGTCGGGATGAAGAGTCCCTGGGTGCCATCCTGAATATAGAGCCACTGTCCGGGCCACTGCAAAGTGACTCGCCCGCTCACTCGAACGCGATGGAAAAGAGTGACGCCCGGCGCGAACCGCAACAGGTTGTTGATGGGACGGGCCGGCAATGAGAAAGGATCGGCCACGGCCGGTTCCTCTACGTTCACTTGGGCCAGGGACGGGAAGAGCAAGCGAGACCCAACCATTTGGCGGTTCTTGTTGAAGAGAGGGGCGGCATTGGCGTGAACCAGTATGGTTGAATCGACCAAGCGAGCGTAGTCGGCTCCGGCCTCCAGCAGCGTGAGGCCGCGGATCATGCCGTCTTTCAAAGCGAGGGTTACGGTGACGTGGTGGGGGTCCGACTGCGCCACCGAATGAACGACACCCTCGACTTCAACCCACTGCCCGTCGTCCGCGCCAGTCAATAATTGCGCCATGCTTCTGCGCGGAGGGTTGGCTGGGAGGTGAGACTGCCCTGCCACGTGGACCTCAGACCCAAGGACTACGGGTGCGTAATTCCCCGGCTCGCTCACGCCATTCATATCGATAAGGGTGCCCGCCCGAAGTGGGAGGATGGGCCGTGGCGGAACTAAGACACATATGCAGCCGGTTGGATCACAGAGAAAGAAGGCGCCAACTCGGGGATCAGTGTCGGGATCGTAGTAGGTAACGACGCCCCGCAGGTGAACAGGGTAGGCCCGTGCCGCTTCCTCCGCCGTGAGGCCGTGGGCCTCTCGCGCCGTGGTCAGGGTCCGCAACCTATTCTGCTGAACCTGCGCCTTCAGGCCGGCGACGTTGGCTATGCCGGCTAAAAGCATCACGAGAGCTGCAGCGTAGAGCGAGCGCCACAAGCTTGGTGGCCGTCTCGATTTCTTCTTGCTGTCCTCGATTTCTGATCTCATACCGTACACCGCGGCCTATTACTTCCAGTCTGTTATCGGCCCATCGGCGCAGATCCTTGAGTGGAGTAGCTGGCGACGCGGATTCTCAAGTCGGCACTACTTCGACGCTCGCGGCTGCCGCTAGAAGGCATTCCAGCAGTTGGGTCATTTCCTGGACTTTGATGGGCTTGGCGATATAGCCGTCCATGCCCGCCCGCCAGGCAGCGCTCCTGGTCGCCTTGCATGGCGTGGGCCGTCATGTCGATGATCGGCAGGTGTCGGCAGGTGCGCTTTTCCCGTTCCCGGATGACGGCCGTGGCCTCGAATCCATCCATCTCCGGCATCTGCACGTCCATCAACACCGCGTCGAAGTTCTCGTGGTCGAGGGCGGCGAGGGCTTCGCGTCCGTTGGCCGTCACCGTGACCGAGGTGACCGTGCTTCTCCAGCAGCCGCGCGGCCAGCTTCTGGTTGACGGCGTTGTCCTCCGCCAGAGGACGTGGAGTTTCGCCTTTCCTTCGCCAAGAATGGCACGTGACCAGGTTGGCTGGCACTGAGTGTGCATCGCCCGGTCCCCAGAACCCGGGCAATGGCGTCAAACAACTCCGACTCGCCCACGGGTTTGGTGAGGTGAGGTAGGCGGCCACGCCGACTCCCCGCTACGCGCGGCGTAAGAAAGCCGGTGCGAGATCTTCGTGAACACGGGGCACGCATCACGATGACTCCTTCCGGTGAAATTCCCCAACTGCATAGAATGGAAGCCGTGACCTACGAGGCGCACCGCGACGTGGTGGGTGACTGGAAAAAAAACCGCCAAGAAACAATGTCTGCCCTTCGGCGTATCCGAACATCTCGGCGCGAGTTTCACCTGATTTCAAGACAGTAATAAATCCGACAAGACCGGCACCGCTCAAACGACCGCATCTTGCTCGGGGTTCCTATCGCGCGACAAGGTCCGGCACCTCCGGAAGGAGCACCTTCGAGCCAATGAAGCTGTAATAGGTGATGAATGCGTAGCAGACCAGCGGAACGAACATGGCCAGTGCCATGCTATGGCTAACCTGGAATATTAGCCCCATGATGGGGGTGAGGACCGCCCCGCCAATAATTGCCATGATGATGATGGATCCGCCCAGTTTGGTGTTGGGCCCCAATTCCTTGATTCCCAACGCAAAGATGGTCGGGAACATGAGGGACATGAAGAAACTGGCGAGGAATACCGCAAGGACACCGGGCCAGCCGGGGAACAGAATCGCCACGGCCGCCAGTGCCATGTTGATACAGCCATAAATCCCCATGAGCCTGCTTGGCTGGACAAACTTCATGAGATAGGTAGCCGTGAACCTCCCGACCCCAAATGCCACCAGCGTCCCGGTCAGGAAGTAGCCCGCAATCTTTTCCGGTTCCTGGATGTAATCCTGAATGTACGCAATGTAGTAGCTCCATGTGCCCACCTGGGCTCCGACATAAAAGAACTGAGCCACCACGCCCTGAACAAAGTGCGGGTAGCGAAACAAGTTTCGCAAGTGGCTGCGCTGACGGCTGCCTCCGGATTCCACCTCTTCAGCGATTCTGGGGAATCTGGTCCCGAGTATCAGCAGCGCCCAAGCAAAGACAATCACCCCCAGCACGAGATACGGGCTGACGACTCTCATGGTTTCCGCCTGCAGGTACTGGTCAAAGCTACCAGTAGCCTTCAGGGAGTCAACCTGCTGAGGACTCAGTTCGACGCCGGAAAAGACGAACATCGTACCGACCAACACGCCGATGACCGTACTGGGCGCTGAAAGTATTGGTTTGGACTGAGAACTCCTGGGTGTCATCCACGGAGGGGATGTACATGTATCCGCCCCAGTCTCCGCCCACGTCCCAGGCGCCATCCAGGAGCACGCCAGTGGTCCCGAAGCGTCCACCTCCAAAGTTCATGAAGTAATAGTCCTGGTCGGCTGTGTCGGCTTGTCCAGGACCGTTGACTACTTGATACTGCGAGCTGTTGTTGACGCTGGCATTCAGGTAGACCAGCCCGAACACATTCCGCACATCGAGGGGAAGGTCAAGAATTTGTTGCTGCGTGACGGTGGTCCCCACGTCGGCGCTCTGGGTGTTGAGTATAGCGGCGCCGGCCGTCACCGTGACTTCTTGCGTGACAGATCCGAGTTCCACGCTCACATCTTGCGTAGATGCTTGGCCCACCTCCAAGACGATCCCCGACTGGAGGTACGGTCGGAATCCGGCCTTTTCGACCTTTAGGCTGTACGTGCCCGGAGGTAACAAGGTGAACCCATACCTGCCGTCCGGTTGCGTGGTGAACGTTTGGGTGATTCCTCTATCAGGGTTGGACAAAGTAACCGTGGCTGACGGAACGACGCCACCTGTCTTGTCGTAAACGACGCCACTTAGCGACGCATTGAAAGCCTGAGCCTGCGCCCACGCTCTGGGCACCGCAGGACCAAGCAGGGTGAGCCCCAACAATGCAACGGCCGCAACCGCAAGCCTCGACCCGTGGTTGCAGACCAACGAACAGTCCGTGAGGACTCCAGAAGCTCTCAGAATCATGCCTTCATGTGCCGGCCTCCTTTACAAGTCAGACGCCCCCCCCAAAGCGGGTGGCTTGATGAGTAGGGCCGCCTCAAAGGCGGTCGAGTCGTTGATTAAGGCGTCGCGCCGAAGCGCGCCGTCGATTCGGGATTCAGAATTTCCACGCTGCTCCATCCGTTTCCTCTTGCTTGCGGATGTAGTGGCGAGCTTCGTCGAGCTCAAACCCGACCGTGGATACGGCGCCCACGAGCCCCACAGATGCTCGCCGGTAAAGTTCCGTTCCTTTTACCACCCAGTCGGGCAACGGCAATGGCGTTCTTTCCTTTCAAAAACCCGATGACCGAAGCCACGGGGTGCTTAGGGGGGAACCGCGATGCACATATGCACATGCTCTGGCATCAGGCGCCCTTCGATAATCTGGCACTCCTTCTGCCGGGCCAGCGCGTGAAGATCCCGCCCAATGGCCGGCGCCCTTGTCCGAATAATACTTGGCGCGGTCGGCTTGGGGACACACACACAGCCCGCGCGGCTACCGCCCTTCGTGATGGTGGTAGACTTCCCACCCCTTGTAGTTACCCAGCGCCTCGACAATCGCAGGCCCGTAATGGCTGCGGTTCACGGCCACGTGGTGCTCGTACCCGTTCTTGCACACGTATTGCAACAGCTTCTGCAGCCCGCCGATCTTCACCACGCCGTAGCCGCCGAAGCTCTGCGGCCGGTCGTCGGTGGTCTCCCCCTCGCCCACGTACGCCCGCATCTGTCCGTGCAGGTCGTCGGTGGAAGCCCGGCAAAAGGTAATCGGCCCGCTCTTCAGCTTGCCTACCACCGTGCCAAACGTGTTCTCCTTGCCCACCGACCCG
>DATFYM010000242.1:0-38238 GCA_035315065.1 Terriglobia bacterium | reverse complement strand
GCTCTGTCGCTGCCGGGATTTGGACAGGAGACTTCTCAAACATGCAAGCAGACCTCAACCTAAAAATGCTAATCTTCAGTGTGCAAGCCCCACGTTATCAATGGGGGCTGTTACAACCCTGTCCTGTTTTGGACAGCAGTGTTCATCATTCATAATTCATCGTTTCTTCATCCGACCCGTTCCATTTTACCCCCATGTCGGTTATAATCGCCGAGCCTGTCAGATCCCCTGCAAGTGACTTGGGTTGAGGGACTCAACATGAGCGAGCCAGTATACCGCCTCGGCGACCTGATCGACGACTACTGCACGCGGTGCCGCCTTTTACTTAACCATGCAGTAGCCAGCATGGTGAACGGCAAAGTGGTCAAAGTGGTGTGTGAGACGTGTCATAACGAGCACCCCTACCGCAACAGCGAAGTGCCGGAGAAGAAGAAGAAAGCCGGCACGCGCGCCCACCTGTTTGATCAGGTACTCGCCAAATCGGCGCCATCCCCTCCAGTCGCCGAGCCCGTCGTTGAAGCCAAAGCGGAGGCGCCGCCCGCTCCCAAAAAGAAGCGTTCCGCGAAAGCTGCTCGCTACATCACACGCCACCAAACGCGCCCTCCGCGGGGGAGTGCGTAATGGAGAACCGCCATCAGCTCTCAGCTTTCAGCCATCAGCAAGAAGGTTCTGTTCTTGCTGAAAGCTGATAGCTGACTGCTGAGAGCCGAACTTTCGAGTCTCTTTTGGTCGCGCCCGACGCCACGCAGGTATATCGTGTCAAATATGAATGAACAATTTGCTCTTTCTCGCCGTTCGTTTCTCTCCCTTATTGCCGTAGCGCCGCTTGGAGTCGCGACGACGACACCGGCCGCGGATCACATCCCCATAGGCCTCGAACTTTATTCGGTCCGTGGCGCCTTGCAGAAGGACCTGAGCGGGACGGTGCGGGCTGTGGCCAAGATGGGCTATGACTGTGTCGAGTTTTTTTCGCCCTACTATCGGTGGACACAAGATGAGGCCAAACAAGTCCGCCGCGAGTTGGACGATTTGGGAATCCACTGCTACTCCACCCACAACGACCTCGAATCGTTCAGCCCTACTGGAATCGGCAAGGCCATCGATCTGAACCATATCCTGGGTGCAAGGTACATCGTACTGGCTTCCGCGGGCGACCTCAGCAGCATCGATGCCTGGAAGCGGGTGGCGGAGACGCTGAACAAGGCCGACGAGACGATGGCTGGCCAAGGCTTGCACGCCGGCTATCACAACCACGATGTGGAGTGGAGACCGGTGGAAGGACAGAAGCCCCTCGAGGTGATTGCCGCCAACACGGCGAAGAGCATCATGCTGCAACTCGACGTCGGCACTTGTCTCGAAGCCGGCAGCGATCCGGTCGCGTGGATCGAGAGTAACCCCGGCCGCATCCGCTCCCTGCACCTCAAGGAGTGGTCGCCCGAAAAGGGATACAAGGTGCTATTCGGAGAAGGGGTGGCACCATGGAAGAAGTTGCTTGCCGCCGCCGAAAGCACCGGAGGAGTTGAGTTTTACCTGATCGAGCAGGAAGGCAGCGACTATCCCGAACTGGAAACCGCCGAGCGCTGCCTCGCGGCCTTTCGCAAGGTGCACGCGTGAGTTGCCTGGGCACGCGCGGCACACTGTCGTCTTTCTTTCCGGCTGAACCCGTCACCATTGCCCTGCCATTCTTGTTGCCAAAAGTCGCTGTAACTAAGGATTCTTCTTCCATCCCCCTTGAGGAGAAGGGGGTGCGCAAGGCAGCAGGTGAGCAGGGTTCTCGCGAACGAATTGATCAGTGATTCCCACAACCCTCTTGCGTAAACTGAATGGCTCGTCCGTCAGTGATCGCTGGCGCAATCCCGGCAATCTGGCGTCCCTGAATCCCACCGGATCAATGCGGTTGCGAGTTCCTGGACTGACAGGCGGCACAAATCGGCAGTCTGTGCCCTCCCGCCAAGGGCGCGACAGTCATTTCTGTGCCAGGGTGATAAGAACGAATCGCATTGCTAACCCTTGATGCTGCCGAACGACGAGGCCGGCACCGCTTGTTAACGCTCGAATCTGATTACGGCTCTTGACCCTCTCACCCAGCAGTTTCGTAGGTAGTATTGTGTGGTCGGCGAGACAGAACCATCCTCCGGGGCGAAGCACTCTGGCAATTTCTTGCAGGCCCTGGTTTTGGCTGGCCCAATGGTGAAACGCTAAGCTGGTCAAAACCAAGTCGGCCGTTTGGTCAGAAAAAGGAAGCAGCTCAGCCGATCCAATCTTAAAGGTAGCGTTGGGATTCAGCCGGCGGGCCTGTAAGACCATTTGTTCGGCTGGATCGACGCCAAATAACTGGGCCTCTGGCCAACGGGCCGATGCGGCTCGCAGCAAGCGGCCCGTTCCGCAACCGACATCAATAATACAACGCGGCGGGTCCTTTAGTTCTTGCACAAGGAGGTCGAGCATTCTGGAGTGAATGGGCCCAAAAAACCATCGTTGCAGGACCGATTGATCGTAGGTTGCTGCCCACCGGTCGAACCGTTTTACATCCGAGTCGGGAGAGGAAGGCATAATTCACTTATCAGTATAACCCACGATGCCCGCGATCTAATACCATGCCAGTCTCTTACTGTTTAGGCACGACGCGG
The DNA here is from genome assembly GCA_035315065.1 of Terriglobia bacterium. Taxonomy (GTDB): domain Bacteria; phylum Acidobacteriota; class Terriglobia; order UBA7540; family UBA7540; genus DATFYM01. Next base: position 35,608 of record DATFYM010000242.1, on the reverse strand, counting down.
AATCGTCGCTCCAATTGAACGGGTGGATGGTCCGATGGACTGGGAGTTTCTTGAGCCGCTGCGCGAGGATTGGTCGCCGGTCTCGAAGCCCGCGCGCATCGGCTGGCTGGTTTTTTACGCCATCTTTCTTCTCTATGCCCTAAATAATAGGACCGGGACTCTGCTCATTGATTACGTTTTCCTGCCCATCCACGAGGGCGGGCACCTGCTCTTCAGCTACTTCGGCCATACCCTGATGGTGGCGGGTGGGACAATCCTTCAATTGGGTGTGCCACTGCTCTTGGCCATCTATTTCGCATTTCAGCGCCAGCCCACCGGCGTAGCGTTTTGCTCCTTCTTCTTTTTTGAGAACTTCCTGAATGTCGCCACCTACATGGCGGATTCGCGCCGGATGGAACTGCAATACGTTACGGTGGGCGACCCGGATTTGGCGGAGCACGATTGGTTCAGCATGTTTTCGCAAATGGGCGTGCTGGAATACGACACGAAGATTGCCACCGTCGTCCGGCTGCTGGGCTGGCTCGGCATGATTGCCGTGGTCCTGTGGCTGAGCTGGAAGACGAAAACTCCGGATCGCCCACCCGATTCGGGAGTCTGAGCTACTGTCGAGAAGGGTTCACCCAGCCATCTCGTTGCGCCTCTTTCGCTACCCGCTGCGCCTCACGATCCTGACCTGCCCGCTCGACCGCAAATCGTAAGCCACGCCGCGCCATTCGATGCGCCGGGAGAATGCCGACACCAGAAAGTTGGCCAGCATGATCCACGGAACCAGGATCGACAACCGCCAGTAACAGGAACCGTATCGCGCCAGCGTTTCGCGCTCTTCGGGAAACAACTCCCGCGCCACGACGGTGCGGGTTGCCGCCTTCGCCATGCCGAACGCGAGGATCAGGGTCAGCGTCGCCAGCACGCCGGCACGGACGGTTGTGGGGGAAGATGCGGGAGAAAGGAACGAGGGCCAAACGATCAGCGCCAAGCCGAGCAGAAACGGGGCCGCGTAGAGCACGTAGGAAGCAAAGCCCATCCGCCACAGCCGCACGTTGTAGACTCGCGTCAAAACGACTTGGCGCGTGGCCCAACGGAAAAAATCGCCAAAGCTCGAATCTTCGCACGACGCCACCAGGCAGCGCGGCTCGAAGCGGATCTTGCCCTGCGCATCGCGCACCGCGCGCGTGAGCGCGTAATCGTCGCTCACCGTACGGGCCCAATAGTCCTGGGCGATCCGAAGGCGCTGGAAGTCCGCGGTGCGGATCGCCATCGATCCACCCCAGGCGAAGTTCTGGCCGTGATCGCCGAGCATGGTTGCCACGGTGGTGTCCCAGGCGGCGCGCAGGCGCACGGTGAAACCGCGGCCCGGCAGGTACCAGCGAAAGCCGGTGCTGACCATCACGGCGGGGTCAGCGAGCGGAGCCACCAGCGAGCGCAGCCAGTCGACTTTGGGCCGCGCATCGATATCCGCGAACACCAACACTTCGATTTCACGACTGACCTCGGCAAGCCCTCGCAGAAGGTTCTGCACTTTCTCCCCGCGCGAGTCCGAATAGCCGGCCACCACCACGGTCGCCCTTAGTTCTGGGTCCCCTGAGCCCTGTGGGGTGAGACTCTTAGTTTGACTGCTGGGGGGCCGCGCCGCGATGAGCTGGATCAGGAGTTCGTGGGCGGGATCCTCACGCGACGCTACGACAAAGATCAATTGATAGGTCGGGTAATCCTGCGCGAGGAAAGCAGCGACGTGGAGGTTGAAGCCGGCGTCGATACCTTTCACCGGAATGATCACCGCCGCGCGTGGCCGGTAGTCGCCCGGGTCGCGCCGCAAGCTGGCCCGCAAGTAGCGCACGTAGCTGAACCCGCTGCGCAGCGAGACCAGGCTCTGAATCAGCAGCAGGATCGCCAGAACCTCAAAGACTCTTATCGCCAGCGAAACACCCTCAAATCTAAGATGGTCCGTTTTGTGTTCATTTCATCATTCATCATTCTACGCTTCCAGACTCTTCCTGATAACATAGAGCGTCGACCCAGGTATTGTCCTAATTCGACCTGGGAGCGCGGGCGGCCCGCCCGCTCTTAGGAAGTGGCTAGCGGTCCTAGCCGCTGACCAGTCGACGCTAGCCATGCGCTGAGCGGGCGGGACGCCCGCGCTACCAAGCGACGTCGAACCGAGGCAGTAGGATGTTTTCGCGCCACAACCGGATGATCGGTGTGCTTTACATGCTGGCTGACGCCTTGTTGTCGCTCGCCAGTTTCTGGGTGGCCCACGCTGTCCGCGCGCGGCTCCCCGGCCTGCGGCCCCTTTATCCAGCCTACGACTACCTGTGGATCGTGCCCGTAGCCGTAGCGATCTGGATCACCGTGGGAACCGTTACCGGGATCTATCGCGACATCCGCGAGGAAGATCTGCGGCGCGCCTTTACCGACCTGCTCCAAGTGGCGGCAGTCTCCGCGACGATTCTGTTTGCCATCACCTTTGCTTTCCAGTTCGCCTACATCAGCCGTTTGCTGTTGGGCCTTTACGTGGTGACAGACCTTCTGGCGATGATTCTCCTGCGCCTCATCGCCCGCCGTCTGGGCGGTCCGCTGCGCCGCTCGCTGGGCGGATTCCGCCACTTCCTGCTGGTGGGGAACACACCGGAGGCGATCGAAATCGCGCGCACCATCGAGTCCAACGAGACGCGCGGCATGGCCTTCCAAGGCTTTATCGTGGTCAATGCCCGGCGGGACGATCCTCCCGCGCAGCTTCAATCGCAAGTGGACCAGAGAAGCCTCCGCCGCGCCTATCCCGTTTACCCCCTCAGCGAACTCGCCGGCCTGCTGCGCCGCCACGTGATCGACGAGGTGATCTTTGCGGTGACCCGCGGCGAGATGGACCAACTGAGAGACCCTTTCTTGGTGTGCGAAGAGGAAGGAGTCAGGACGCGTGTGCTGGTGAGTTTTTTCCCTCACCTGATTTCCAAGGTGACGCTCGAGCGGCTGCGCGACATGCCGCTGCTCACCTTCTCCGCCGCGCCGGAAAACGAGGCCCTGTTGCTCGCCAAACGGCTGCTCGACTTCTTGATGGCCGTGGTGCTGCTCCTGGTACTCTCGCCCCTGTTTCTCATCCTGGCGCTGTTGATCAAGCTGACTTCGAAGGGACCCGTCTTCTACCGCCAGACGCGCTGTGGTCTGGGAGGCAGGAGATTCACCGTTTACAAGTTCCGCTCCATGCAACCCGATGCGGACCTCCGGCGCGAAGAGTTGGAAGCACTGAACGAGATGGATGGTCCCGTGTTTAAGATCGGCAACGACCCACGCTGCACCACCGTCGGCCGCTTCATGCGCAAGTTCAGCCTCGACGAACTGCCCCAGTTGTTCAACATCCTCCGGGGCGATATGTCGTTCGTCGGACCGCGCCCGCCCCTGCCCGAAGAAGTGGAGAAATACGAGCGCTGGCAACGGCGCCGCCTGCGCATGCCGCCCGGCCTCACCTGCCTGTGGGCGCTCGAAGGCCGCAGCCGGCTCAACTTCCGACGCTGGATGGAGCTCGACCTCCAATACATCGATAACTGGTCCCTCGCGCTCGACTGGAAAATCATGCTCAAGACCATCCCGGTGGTGCTGCTGGGCCGCGGCGCGAGCTGACACGAAGACAGGAGACAGAAGTCAGAAGACAGGAGTCAGAAGGAAGAGAAGCGGGTGGCTTGTGGATGATTGTCTTCATTCCGACTCCTGTCTTCTGACTTCTGTCTCCTGTCTTCCAGTCTGCGTAATCTGTGGATGGAACTCTTGTCCTCCGGGAATGCTCGCCGCCGGGGTCACCGTGTAATCCTGATGCTCGATGGTCAGGATGTGGGTGCCGAAGATTCTCACCTGGTTCACCGACTGGTCGGAGCGCGGCAGCCAAAAGTCGCCAATCTTCTGGTAGCGGCGCACAAAGTGGATTTTCTTGGTCCACCAGGAAGGATTGGCGGCGGGCTCGCCGTCGATCTGGGCTACCGCGAAATCCTGCGAGTCGATCCAGACCTTGCCTCGGAATAAGTATTTGGCGTCCCGCGTCGGGGTTGCGTCGACCACGTAACAGGGGCGACCGTCGAGTTGCTCCTCGCCCACGAGTTGAAATTGATAGTTGGAGGGGCTGATCGAGCTGTCGGTACGCGATCGGCCGCCGGCGGTTTCGACTTCGCTATCGAGCAATCCCTTGAAGACCAGGCGGCGGACGACGGATGACCCCTTCTCAGAAGTGACGGTGTATCTCTTGGTGCCGGGTGCCTCGAACTCGAGCGACACCTGTTCTTCGGCCTTCAGCGCACCCTTGCCGTTCGTCACGCGGTAAACGCGCTTGACCGAGTACCCCTTCAAGTGGTCTTGTCGCCACTGATTGTGGCTCAGCAACTCCTGGAATAGGGCGTCACTGCTGAGCGTCTCCAACGGGCCCGCCGGTTCCGCCGGATTCGGCGGCGCAGCCGAAACGCTCCCACCCCTCGCGTCCGACGCCTGCGCATAGCCAGCAGGGCCCGCCAAGCCGGCAAGGATTGCCACCATCGCGCCCGCTACCCCCATATCGCAGACCCGCCTGTCCCACTTGATTCTTCGCACCGTCTGTGCCCCGCGAAGAATTGCCGATTGACGATTTTCGATTGACGATTGAAAAACCGAAATGGCATGCGTCTTCTCTTGCAATCGGCAATCGTCAATCTGCAATGGGCAATTCCCCGCACTGATGATTAGGCGTGACACTAATTCTGGAAGCTCCCGGTCACTCCTTTGAAACCGCGTATCGCCTGCTGCAAACCCCACTTGATCACCCTCGTGCTGCTGTAGCAGTGCGAGAGGATATAGTTACAAGTGGAGAGGCAGTGCGTCGAGCACTCTTTCTTCATCTCGTCGAGCTGCCGGACGTCGAACTTGTGTTTTCCGACTGTGCCCCAGTCATAGCTGGCCGAGTACATGGGGAAGCACGGGGCGAGCGTGCCTTCCGGACGGATGATCAGGTTGTTTTGCCCGGCGCGGCAAGGCCACGGTGGAACTTTCCCGCGCAGCAGCGTCTTCATATCGATCATGTGCTGGATCGGGTTGGCCATCTTGTATCCGTGGCGCTGCTTCTCGATCAGGTAGTCGAGCAGCGCATCCACCTTAGGGTAGTCCTCGGGAAGAAGGTAGGTGGTGTTGCCGTCGAGGTGCTTGAAGTGCTCCTGCTCGAGCAACGGCGCCTCGTTGAGGTGATAATCGGTGGCGATGTTATGATCGTGGGCGATTTCGGTGAGTTCCTTGACGTCGTCCATGTTAATGTGCGTGACATTGATGTTGATCATCACCGTATATCCGTAATGCCGCTGCCTCTTGGCCAAGTGCTCGAAATAGGACCGTATGGGTTTGAGCGCCTTAGGGAGCCCGGGCTTTTCGTCCACGCAGTCGATCGCCAAGTTCACGATCCCCACCTGCGCGTCGCCCAGGCGATCGATGACGTCGGGCCGCATCAAACGGCCGTTGGTGGGCAGGTAAACGTAGAAATCCTTTTTGGCTGCGTAGTAGACCACTTTGTGGACAAATTGAGGCCGCAACAGGGGCTCGCCTCCCATCAGGGCCAGCACGCGGCAACCCATGGAGTGTAGCCAGTCAATCGAGCGCCGCGCGGTGTCCTCCGTCATGCCCTTGACGTTGTTATTAAACGACCAGCAGTAGTGGCAATCGACGTTACATTTGAACTCCGTAAATAGATAGGCGATGATGGGTCGCAGCTCTTCACCTTTGAACCTCGACTTGACAAAAGGAAGCGCCCAGCACTTAAAGGCCCGTTTCGTTCCCAGCCGGTGATAGTCCTTTTCCGACATCTCCTGCCCCTCCGGGAGGGGGCATTGAGGGAAAACGGGCTCCGGTAGCGTCTGAAGCTGCGTATCGCGTTGCAGGGCTGGGGGTACCATGGGACGGGACGCCGGCTTCGTGAGCAGATCGTGAACATTGACGTCCAACCGAACCGGTTGGGAAGGACCGCAAGCCTCGTGTGGTTCTTGGGGTTCTGGCATAAGGGTTCTGTTTCCTCCGTTATTTGTATGTACTCAGTGGCGACGATAAACCCTACACCCCATAGATGCGCTTAGTTTCTCGACGGTTGCGGGCCTCACTAGGGGGTAGGGGAAAGAGAACAGGGGACAGGGGAAAGAAGGCAGTAGGCAGTCGGCAGAAAGCAGTCAGCAGAAAGCAGTCCGGGTGCTTCTCCCGAGCCGCGGCATAAGACTCGAATTCAGGAGTCACGGGATAGAACAAGGACTGAGCCATCGGGTTATTAAACCATTGAGTCATTGAAAGAACCTCCGCAACGCCTAATACTGATTTGTTCGAAATCAGGAGACAGGAGTCAGGAGACCGAATGAAGACCGCCGTCCTCCACCTCTCGACCTCCATTATTCTGGTCAATCCTCGTTCCTGACTCCCGAATTTGAGTCTCCTGCCGGCGTTCGGCTTCCTCGCTGCGGTCAGGACAGGGCCTTAATCGCCTGGCGACGGCGTGGCCGCCTGGGGTCCTTGCGTCTCAGGATTCAAGATTCCGGATTCAAGCCCATAGGCGAACTAGCCTTCATGTTCGCGGAGCTACGCTCGTGATGTAGGTGTCCAAACCAACACCATCTACGCTATCATAATGACCTTTAGTTGCCAAGTATAAAGCTATAGATCGCGATATTGAGGATAAAAGAAGAAACGTTACTTACGTCAATCGTAAATTCCTGGTGCCGAACCGCTGCTTCGTCCTTATGGTATGATCTCAAGTCTTGGGGTGCCAAGCCATGACTTTTCTGAATACGCGTTACAAGCTGCTGCGGGAGTTGATGCCGGCGGAGTTGCGGCGACTCAGCAACGTCGCCACCGTGTACGGCATTCGCGGCCTTTCGTTTGAGGGCCATGAGTTGGTGGTGGAGTACGACGCCTCGCGCATTCACGAAGCCGAAGTGCTCAACACGATCCGCTCGGCGGCGATCCCGGTGGCAGCGGAAAAACCCATTCCACTGGGCAGTTTTGATTACCGGGGCGAGGTCAGGGACTTCGCCTGGCCCACCACCGGACTGAGCCCAGTCAATAGCAAGTGAAGAGTAACAAGTAACGAGTGAGAGGGCGTGAAGAAATTAAAACACAGAGGCACAGAGACGCGGAGAAGGAAATGAGAAGAACATGAAGATGTCGTTTCACGAACGTTTCCCATTTTTCTCCCTGCTTCTGCGTTTGAAGCTCTTTCGCAAGTTCCTCACGGCTTCTGACGAGCAAGCCAAAGTTGACGCGCAACAGCAGTGACGCGTGGCAAGGGGCAACAAGCTCTTGCTCGTCACTTGCCACTTGTCACTCGTCACTCGTCACTGTTTTGAGTTCACTCGTCCATCAATGGTAGCCAATCCGCCTCGTTCGCCTTTGCTGATTTTCGACGGCGATTGCAGTTTCTGTCGCTACTGGGTGGACTCTTGGAAAGACAAGACCGGCGACGCGGTTGAGTACGCCGCCTCGCGGGAAGTCGCGAGCCGGTTTCCCGAAATTCCCCCGCAAAGTTTCGGCCAGTCGGTACAGCTCGTGCTGCCGGACGGCAACGTCTATCGCGGCGCTGAGGCGGTGTTCCGAACCCTTGTTTTCGCACCGCGGGGCCGATGGCTCCATCGCCTCACGCTGTGGACGTACCGGAACGTTCTTGGGGTTCGGCCCCTCACCGAAGGCTCTTATCGTTTCATCGCCTCGCACCGCGATCTCTTCTATTGGGCCACCCGGCTCCTATGGGGCAAGCGTTACGAGCGGCAATCCTACACGCTGGCGTGGTGGGCGTTTCTGCGCTTGGTGGGCGTCATTTACCTCCTCGCTTTTTTTTCGCTTGCCACCCAGATTACCGGACTCATCGGGCAACAAGGCCTGCTGCCTGCCTCTCGTTTACTGGAAATCGTGCGCCAGCAGGTGGGCCCGACGCGTTACTGGTACTTTCCCACGCTCGCCTGGTTCAGCTCGAGCGACGGCTTTCTGAAGTTCCTGGCGGGCGGCGGCGCCGCGCTTTCCCTTCTGGTGGTAGGGGGCATTCTCACCGGGCCGACGCTCGCTCTCCTCTGGGTGTTCTATCTCTCTCTGGTGGCGATCGGCGGCGACTTCATGAGCTTTCAGTGGGACGTCCTGCTGCTCGAGGCCGGATTCCTTGCGATCTTCTTTGCCGGAAGGGAGATGGTCTCGCCGCCCTGGAGGTTCCCCGGACCGCAGCGAGAAGCGCGGTCCGAAAGGACCCTGGATCTGAAATCGGAGAATAGAGACTCAGAAGCGCGGGGCCTGAACTCGTCCGTCGTCTGTCGTCCATCGCCAACGGCTTTCCTGTGGCTGCTTCGCTGGCTGCTTTTCCGCTTGATGCTTTCGTCGGGCCTGGCGAAACTCGTGAGCGGGGACCCGACTTGGCGCAACTTCACGGCGCTCGATTACCACTACTTCACGCAGCCGCTGCCGACGCCGGTGGCGTGGTACGCGGCGCAGTTGCCCGAATGGTTTCAAAAGTGTTCCTGCGCCGTGATGTTCGGTATCGAGCTTGGTGTTCCGTTCCTGATTCTCGCGCCGCGCCGGCTTCGGCACCTGGGCGCGAGCCTGATGGTTTTTCTTCAGGTCCTGATTGCGCTGACCGGGAACTACAATTTCTTCAATCTGCTCACCGCCGCTCTGTGCGTTACTTTGCTGGACGATGCCCTCCTGCGGCGGTTCGTCCCTCGTCGGCTGGCGGCGCGTTCGTTCGCTTCGCTCAATAGCAAAAGCGAGAGCCCTGGCGGGATCCCGGTGCGACGTCCTCTAGCAGCGCGAGTCCTTACGGCCGCCCTCGCCGTTTTTCTGATCGTCGGCGGACTGCTGCACATTCCCGGGACCGAAGGACTCCAGCGCTGGCTGCCGCGCCAGGCGCTCGAAATCGTGTACGGCACCGAACCGTTGCATCTGGTGAATGGCTACGGGCTTTTCGCGGTCATGACCACGTCGCGGATCGAGATCATCGTCCAGGGGTCGAACGACGGGCAAAGGTGGCAGGATTATGAATTCAAGGACAAGCCCGGCGATCCCAGGCAGCGGCCTCGCTGGGTGGCGCCTTTCCAGCCGCGCCTCGACTGGCAAATGTGGTTTGCGGCCCTTGGCACCTACTCCAACAACCGATGGTTTGTGAATCTCATGGTCCGGCTGTTGCAGGGATCGCCGGACGTGCTCCGTCTTCTGGCGAAGAACCCCTTCCCTGACGGGCCTCCTCTCTACGTGCGGGCCGTTGGGTATGACTATCAATTCACCGACTTCGCCGGGCGGCGCGCCACCGGCCACTGGTGGCGGCGTGAACCGGCGGGGACCTATTTCCCCGTATCATCTTTACGGCGTTAGCCTCATTTTGCTAGGCAGGGAGAACGGCGGCAAAGATTTGTAGTTGCGGGCGTCTCGCCCGCTGTGGCGGGAGCGTCCCGCTTCCGCGCAAAGGAAGGGCCTGCGCCCGAAAATGTACTTGCTCCAAGCGCGGGCAGGATGCCCGCGACACAGCGGGCGGGACGCCCGCGCTACGTCGTCGCGGATACGGCGAACAAAACCGAGTTGCCAAGCAGGCCCGGCGAGTGTAGACTAACTAGTAATGCGGAAGAGGTTCGGAGCAGTTATTTCCGGTACCGGCGGAGCCGCTTGCGGTGAGACGGTCTAAATGAATACTGAACGACGACGATCGGACCGGTTGATGTTGCGTGTGCCCGTCCGTGTGTCCTGGGTGGACGGGACGGTGCAGGTCAAGTGTCTTGGGCATACAACTTTGGTCAACCGGCACGGGGCCAGGGTCCAGGTCCCGCGCTCTCTGCCGGACGGGGCAACGGTGCGGATGCTCAACACCGCGAGCAACCGCGAGGCGGATTTCCAGGTGGTGGGACTGGTAGCCCCGCTGACGGGGGAGGGTGCCGTCTACGGCTTGGCCGGCCCCATGGCGAACAGGTGGTGGCAAAAGGGTGCAGAAACCGCGGAGCTCATCTCGGGCGGCGAAGAATTTTGGGGCATCCACTTCCCGCCGCTGGAGCCGGAAGAAGCCGCGGCAGCCGTGGCCACGATCGAGTGTCGTGGTTGCCACACCCTGGCAGAGGTCAACCTCTCGGTGGTCGAGGCCGACGTGCTCGAGACGGCAGGGATGCTCTCGCTTCCCTGCGATGTCTGCCATCGCCTCACTCCTTGGGGCTACGCGAAGAAGGCATCGGTGGCGCCGGAAGCGACCGATGTCCTGCCCGAGCCGGGCGCCGCGCAGATGATCAAGTCCCGCCGACACCATCGCGTCGCTTTGAGACTTCCTGTCCTGATCCGTCGATATTCCGGCGGGGTCGAGATCACGCAAACGGACGACGTCTCCAAGGGCGGCTTTAAGTTCACGAGCGAGAAGGACTACCACATCGGCGAAGGACTGATGGTGGCGTGCCCCTACAGCGGAACCGACCGGAACATTGAGGTACAGGCGCAGATCGTCCGCTGTCAACCTGTCAAGGGTACAGAGAACAATCACTACGGCGTGAGGTACGCGACCCCGGAGTGAAATGGCAGGACCTTGCCGCACCCGTTCAGTGCCGTTCTTTACGCCCGGGACCTCCGCGGCGACTCGGGCGCGCCGAATCACTTAGTCCTGGTATTTCATAATTACGGTGACGTACTCCGGGGTTCGGGATTCGGGGTTCGGGATTCGCGAAGGAAGATTGCGGTTCGGGAGTTTGTTCTGCGAACCCCGAACCCCCAATCCCGAACCCCGCGTGCATCGTGACCGTATTTGTGAAATGTACCACTTAGCTTCTCAACTTAACCGATGATCTTGGTGGCCGCCTTGACGTCGGAGACGGCCAGGATCACCGTTGCCTTGTCCGCGCCTGGAAGGATGCTGCCATAGGCATACTTCACGTCGATGTTGTGGTTCGAGAGCTTGCGCGTGATCTTGCCCAGGGCACCGGGGCGATCCGAGAGACGAGCGGCGACGACTTCCTCCTCGTTGAACTTCAGTCCCAGCCTCCCGAAGACCTTCACCGCGGCAGCGAGATCGCCCACTACCAGGCGGATCGGCGCGACGCGGCCTTCCTCCGGCACCATCAGGGCCCGAATGTTTACCGCCGCCTTCGCCAGTTCGGAGCACAACTCAGCCAGAGCCCCCCGTGTGTTCTCCGTCAAGACTGAGAGTTGTTTTACCACCGCCATGACCACGCCTCTCCGGGCAATCGTACTGGTTACCAAAGCTGCGATCACCCTCTCAGGTCCATCTTGACACGATGGGGCGCCACCGCGCAATCCTCTCAGCTTTCAGCAGCTAACACGCAAGAAGCTGCATTCTTGTTTCAGCCCTGATAGCTGACCGCTGTAGCTAGCGAACTATACCGTGCCCCTTCCTCGACCGCTGATGTCGAGTGACCGCAGTCTTCAGCGTGACCAACCTGCGCTGGGCGGTGCGGAGTTGGAGTGCCACCTGGGCGGGCGCGGTGCCGCCGGTGACGTTGCGGCGACGGACCGATTGCTCGGGCGAGGAGGCGACGGTGGCGAGTGCGGCGTCCCACAAAGGAATGAATCGGCGCGCTTCCGCTTCCGGGACCTGGAACAGGGTCTTGCGCCCATCGGCGGCGTAGCGAACCAGCTTACCTACCTGCTCGTGGGCTTGCGCAAAGGGCACCCCTCGCCGCACCAGTTCGTCGGCGACGTCGGTGGCGGTGAGAAAGCCTTCGGCCATGGCGGCTTGCATTCGCTCGGGACGGAGGCGCAGCGTGGCGACGACGCGGCCGGCCACTTCCAGCGCCTCCCGCGTGGTGTCGACGGCATCGAAGAGAGCGGGTTTATCCTCCTGGAGGTCGCGATCGTACGCGAGCGGCAGTCCCTTGATCAGCGTGAGCACCTCCATGAGCCTTCCCAGCACACGCGCCGTCTTCCCGCGAATAAGTTCGAGGGAGTCGGGATTCTTCTTCTGCGGCATGATGCTGCTGCCCGTAGCGTACGCGTCGTCGAGCTCGACGTAGCCGAAGCCCGGACTGGAAAAGATGATCAAGTCCTCGGCGAGGCGGCTCAAGTCGGTCATGGTCACCGAACAGGCAAAGAGCGCTTCACTGACAAAGTCGCGGGAGCACGTGGCATCGATGCTGTTGCGCGCCACGCGGGAAAAGCCCAGCCGCCGCGCCAGGCGCTGGCGATCGATGGCGAAGGTGGTCCCGGCAAGGGCCCCGGCGCCCATGGGCATTTCATCGGCGACGTCGTGCACCGCGGCAAAGCGCGTGAAATCGCGCTGGAGCATTTCGAAGAACGCCAGCAGGTAATGGGAGTAGAGCATCGGCTGCGCCGGTTGGAGGTGCGTGTAGCCGGGCATGACCATGTCACGATGCGCCACCGCTTGGTCAAGAAGCGCCTTCAGCACGCCAAGCGTAGCGGATTGGAGCCTGAGGGTCTCTGTTTTCACGTACAGGCGGGTTTCCGTAGCCACCAGATCGTTGCGGCTGCGTCCCGTGCGCAGTTTGCGCGCTACGGCCCCCACTTCTTGCTCCAGCCGCGCTTCGACCCAGGTGTGGATGTCCTCGGCTGACTCCCCGCGCGCCCAGTCGGGATGGGAGTCGATGTAGCGGCCGATCGCAACCAACCCCTGGGTGAGATCGTGAACTTCTGCCGTGGTCAAGACCTGTGCTTCGCCCAGCGCCTCCAGGTAGGCCCGGTTGACGCGCAGATCGTAAAGAATCAGCCGCTGGTCAAAGGAGAAAGACTCGGAAAACTTCTCAAATTGGGGGTCCGACGCCGGGGCCTGCCGGTCGCCGGCGAAGCGTCCGCCCCAAAGCTTCATCGTTTCCTCCGCGACGGTTTAGCGTCGTCACGCGAGGCCGGGAACGGGTCGGGCCAGGGTTTCACATCGCCGGCGGCCGGGCCAGCCGGGCGGGCCTGTTCGCCCCGCGCCCCCACGAGTTCACCCTCTCTATCGGCGTCCCGCCATGCGGGATCGCCGCTCTTCACCGAGGCGATCATCATCGGCAGGCCAAAGATGTTGATGAAGCCCTCAGCGTCCTTCTGGTCGTACCGCTCGCCCATCGTGAAGCTGCCGATGCTCGCGTCATAGAGAGAGTAGGGGGAGCGGCGGTCGAGCACGCGCACTGAGCCTTTGTAGAGCCCTAGCGTCACCTCGCCGGTGACATGCCTTTGCGTGGATTCGATGAAAGCATCCAAGGCCTTGCGCAAAGGGGTGAACCACTGCCCGTAGTAGACCAGTTCCGCATACTTCAGCGCGAGATGTTGCTTGTAGTGGAACGTCTCACGGTCCAGACAGAGCGCCTCCAGTTCGTGATGCGCGGCGTAGAGCAAGGTGCCCGCCGGGGTTTCGTAGGCACCGTGGGATTTCATACCGACGAGTCGATTTTCCACCAAATCGGTGCGACCCACCCCGTTCTCGCCCGCTACGGCGTTCAGTGCTTCCAACAGGCCGAGGGAGCCGAGTTTCTCGCCGTTGACCGACAGGGGAAGGCCGGCTTCGAAGCCGATCGTGACTTCCGTCTCGCGGTCGGGAGCTTCGAAAGGCGATCGGGTGAGTTTCCAGGCGCCTTGTGGGGGTTCGCCGAGCTTGGTTTCCAGCGGCCCGCCTTCGTGACTCAAGTGCCAGATGTTCTGGTCGCGGCTGTACGGTTCCTTCTTGGTGACCGGCACCGGAACGTGGTGGCGATGCGCGTAGTCGATGGCGTCCTCGCGCGATTTGATCGACCACTCGCGCCAGGGCGCGATGACGCGGAGATGGGGGGCGAGAGCCTTGTAGGTCAACTCGAACCGCACCTGGTCGTTACCTTTTCCCGTGCAGCCGTGGGCCAGGGTGTCGGCGCCGCATTGCAGCGCGACTTCCACCTGCGCCTTCGCCAGAACCGGGCGAGCCAGCGAGGTCCCGAGGAGATACTTGCCCTCGTAGACCGCGCCTGCTTTGATGGCCTTCCAGAGGTAACCGGTGATGAACTCCTCCCGCAGGTCCTCGACGAAGACCTTCGCCGCGCCGGTGGCGAGCGCCTTTTTGCGGACCGCTTCGAAGTTGTCGCCTTGGCCCACGTCGCCGACCATGGCGATGACTTCGCAGCCGTAGTTTTCCCGCAACCAGGGAATGATGATAGAAGTGTCGAGGCCGCCCGAATAGGCAAGGACCGCACGTTTGATCTTAGGCGCGTCAGCAGGAGACGATGGCATAGTTTCTCTCTCAGGGACTAGCGACTAGCCTTGCCCCAGTTGCGTCATGATTTTTCTGCGCAGGTGGGCGGCGTCGCGCGGCCCGCCTGTGGCCAGGAAGATGGTGTCGTCGCCGGCGACCGTCCCGACCACCTCCGGCCAGGGGGACGCATCGAGGGCATACGCCACCGTCTGCGCGTTTCCGGGATGAGTACGAATCACCACCAGGTTCGCGGCCTGCCGCACCTCGCGGACGAATTCCTTCAGCACCACTTCCAAGGGCGGTTGGGGTGGTTCCGAAGCAACTGCCGCGCTGGGAAGGCGATATCCCTCGCGGGTCTTCACCAGGCCTAACTCCTCGATGTCGCGCGACAACGTGGCTTGGGTCACGTGGATACCGCGCCGGCCGAGCTTCGCGCTCAGTTCCGCCTGGGTCGCGATGCTCCCGGTCCCAACAATTTCCAGGATCTGCGTCCGCCGGTAGACTTTGTCCATGCAAGATTATACAGACAACTTATAAATATACCACACCCCGGGAGACGCGACAAGGCAAAGGCAAGAAAACGATGAAAGCGGAACCGATGAATGATGAACGAAAAGAAGCTATCAGCCGTCAGCTATCAGCGCTCAGCAAAGGCCCCCACCATCAATCAGGTCTCTTTGCTGATTGCTGATTGCTGATCGCTGATTGCTGACAGCTTCTTTCATCGTTCATCGTTTCCGGGCTAGTGGGGAGGCATTTCGGGCATCTGCATCTTCTGTGGTTCGCCCTTAATATGAGAGGTTTCGTTGGTCAGGACTTTCTTTAACACCATCGACGAGTCCGCGCTGGTCATCTTCACCAAGCCATAGGGTGTAGCCTGCATGGAAACCCACAAATCGACCGTGCCGTTGTTTCCCTGCTTGCGATAGTGCTGGCACGAAAAAGTGCCGGCGGGGACAGTGACGTCTTCGGTGCCCACCAGTTCGCCCATGCCGCCCTTGCCGCTACCACCCGCGGGGGGCGTTGTGGGCGGGGGTTGGTGTTGTTGAAACATCGACAGCATCATGCCGCTGAATTCCATGGGAGGCTTGCCAGGTTGCTGCATGATCATGCGTTTGATCCCTGATTCCGTGGGCGTGGCCACGACCAGTTGCTTCATGACCATCTCACCACCGAGTTCGGCATTGATCACCCGCTGTTCCATCCAATAACCCGTGCTACCATCGACATCTTCTTTGCCCAAGGCGACGGTAGCGACGTCCATTTCCTTGCCCTTAGTGGTCACCAGGTATTCCGAGCCCGAGCCCACCGTGGGATTTTGCAAGCCGGGCATGGACGGCATGTTGCCAAACATTCCCCCCATGCCACCGCGCCCGGGGCGTTGCGCCCGCAACCCCACAGTCACCGCCAACGCCACCATGACCATCATCACGGCCCGTTTCGCATTACCCATAGACGCTTACCTCCACTTTCTTACTGGCCGGGGAGCTCTGATGCTTCCACCTGAGGGCCAGAGACTCTCAAGAGATCTATCACGTGACCTGCTCCGCCCTCGTAGTTATCTCACTACGTTCCCTGAATGTCAACACCGAAGCCGTCGCACACTTTCACTCGCACGACTTTCTGTCAGCGTAGGTGAACGCGGGGCGAAGGACAATCGGATTCCCAAGAATTGCCGATTGGTCCTGAGCGAAGCGAAGGGTTTTCGATTGACGATTGGAAAAACGGAGGGCCTTTCGTCTTCTTACGATCGGCAATCAGCAATCGGCAATCGGCAATCCCCCGTCCCCGGTCGTCATCCGCCGTGCGAGCCGTAGGTCATCAGGTTGGCGTGCTTGAAATGTTCCCATCGGCTGGCTTGATACTCTTCCTTGGGCACAAATTCTTTTTTGTGGAAGGCGATGCCCGCGGTGGCCTCGTTCAACTCCCCGCCCTTCTGGGGCAGGTAATCGAAAACGCTTCGGTTGGAGCCGTAATAGGCGCAGAGCCATACGCCTTCGGGTGTCTCGATTGCGTAAAGGCCGCAAGCCAGGGGCAAGGGCTGCGCGGGGTCACCGGAAATCTTCACCTCGGCTTCGAGGATCTTGCCGGAGACCGGCGGCGTGGCGACATTTTGGGTGGTCATTTAGGGCCTCGGTCTAGGGCTCGGCGGCAAGCGTGGCGTTACCTCCAAGCTCGCCTGAGCCGAAGGGCGAAACATACATCGGCGGGCCGCGTTTCGTCAATAGCAGTGAGTCCGGAAGATTACAGATCACGAGAGGCCGCACCTTGAACGGCGCACCGATGCCTCGGCAGTCGAAACGTTCCCTCGACATGCCCCCGCGCCGTCAGTGTGATGGTTGAACTCGACGACGCAGTATGGCGATGGCGATTCCGGCTAGTGCTCCTCCGCCGAGTCCGAGGCTGAGCACCTCGATTAGGTTTGCACTGACCGGGACCGGGTGCGGCGGGTCTGTCACACGGAAGCGTTCACCGGACCGAGTTTGGTCGGGCGGTGGGGCCTGCTGGTTCACTCTCTCGTCTTCGGCCTCTTGTTCCCTGACCGCGAGGTTCTCTTCCATTAGACGATCCATTAACTCCCCCGCCACTTGCTGCGATTTCTGACTGTCAGGGTAAGTGAAGGACACCTGCAAAACTCCGAGATTAAGTCGACAGGTGATGTCTTCACGGAATCGGTGCAACACCTCTCCCACGGATTGGCTTTGGCGCTCGCTCGGGTAAAGCTCGTTCTTCTCGATGAGGCTGGTTAACGCGGCGTCGCCGAACGCGCGCGAGGCCACCACCGCCACCCTTTGGGGCAAGCCGGGTTCCCCGTTTTCAATGCTGACTATGGCGGTGGACGCGTATCGCGTGGGAGTCACATGGGACACCAGTGCGGCCACCATAATGCCGAGAAGGCCGCAGGCGGCCGCCATGAGGGGCACGTTCGAACGGTTGAATTGCATAAGCAGAGCTCCCTTCACAGTGTCGAGAAGATCCCCGAAACCCGCGTTCATGTCTTCCAGGAGCGCCTCGAATTCGGGTCCATACCTCGCCCGCCACCACGCGGGGTACAGTCTGGGCGTGAAATGAATCATCTTCCTCATGCGTCCTTCAGCCGCCGCTGCCCCGCTTTCACAACTTGATCGAGGCCGGCCAGCTCTTCTTGTAGGTGGCGTCGGCCCTCCGCCGTCAGCCGATAGGGTCGACGGCGGTCAGTCGAGTTCAGGGCGCGAATCCACCCGCGCTCCTCAAGGCGCGTGATCGCGCCGTAGAGGGTCCCAGGCCCGAGGCGGACACCAGCGAAGGCTTGAATATCCTCCATCATGGCGTAGCCATGCTTGTCGCCATCAGCCAAGCTTGCGAGCACCAGCAAAGTGGGATCGGACATAAGTATTACGTCTCACGTAGTATCGTGACACGTAGGAGTCGCAATTGTCAAGCAAAAAGATCAGTGTTCAATTGGGGGGGGTGACTCGCGGCAGTTGACCCGGTGCCTGAGGAAGGAAAGTCCATCAAGCGCCAGGCTTCTGGCTTGGAAACGGCAGCGGGCTTTTGAAGCCCGTCAGGATGCCTTGTCTGATCTGAACGACTAAATCGACCTCCCTGCCACGAACGGGTTTCCCTTTGCGGCCGGCGGTGCCGCGCCTTCATGGGTTCCAAACCGGATCTCCATGGGAGTGTTCTTGGAGAAGGTAACTTCATTTCCCCTCGCTACGATGTGGGTGTAAACCGACCAGCCGGCGCCATAGAAAGCCAAGCCGGCACTGACCGGCCGCGAGTGCGCCAGCACACCGATGACGCTGCCGATGAACGCAAACCCAGCAGCGCCCCTCACCGCGCCGCCCCCCACATCCGGGCCGTGCTGATATCCCGGGTGCAGGTGGCGGTGGCCTGCGTCGAGGTCAAGCGACGTGGCCGCCAAAAAGACGTCGATGGCAGGAAGCACGTAATGCGTCTTGGGTGTCACGGCATGAGCGCCGCCCTCTGAGTCGAGCGTCAGGTGCGCACCGGAAGCGGCATCGACGCCTTGAAGGCTAGCCTCAACATTCCGGGGCGCGCCGGGTCCAAAAACAATCTGTCGGAACATGAAACGTAGTTGCCCGTTCCTGCCCAGCCGGCGGGCAGGGATCGCTTGCGTGACGACGCCTTCCAATCGGGCGCCCTCGGGCAGGACCAGTTGATGGTCGGTGGAAAACACAGGTTCGGACACCACGGCTTTCACCACGGACCCTTTGTGGTCGGTAGCGGAACTCAAGGGCGTCGCCAGGCGCACATGCACAATGCTTCCCCGTGGGATCTCGCTCCCCAGCTTCTGCAATTGGTTGGGCGAGCGCTCTTCCTTGCCCAGTTGCAATGGCGATTTGAGTTCGGCCGTGAAAGATGTACCGGCCGGCAGAGCTTGCTTGTGATAGGGGAGTTCGGCGAGGAGCACCGACTTCACGCGCTCCAGTTTTCCGGGAGCCGTTATTTGTTGCACCGTCGCTTGCTCGCGGGCCTTAGCCTCGGCGCGAGCCCCCTGTACCGCTTGGCTCACCCGCCCTTTCTTTTTGGCCTGGTCGTCCGCCGAGAGGTGCACCATATTGGGCGCGCCTTGGAACACTGTCGTTTGGATGGGGAGCCGGCTTCCATCTTTTAGCACCAAGGTGTCGAAATCAAAATACGCCTTGCGGTACGGCGTGAAGTCGCCGTTGGCCATGGTCAGGGCTCGCTGCTTGCGGGATAGGCCTTCCACCTTCGACACATGGCCCGCAACCCGGGTCCCGGCGGGAATCACGAGATGGTCGAACACGTAAACGGGCTCAACCGTGTGTCCCTCGACGGGCACACCCGCGTTCTTGATCGGGAGCCGCTTTTCGAGCACCACATGAAGCGGAACTCCTGTCCCGACGGTGAGCGTGACCACTTGTGCCCCAGCATGGTCCGGCGTCGGCGACTCGACCGCAGACGGGACCACGGTGGGCCTGGCGGCTTGGCCGGCTTGGTCCTGCGCGCAGACTATACCCCCGTAGAGACAGGAAAGAGCAAACAGTATTCCGGCACCATAGGCTGACATTCTCATCGATACACCTCCGACGCTTCACCGCCTCGCCATCAGGAGACCCGCGTCTAACCATAACCCCTGGCTCGGGAACTGACAAGCCAGATGGTATTGAGGGAGGAAAGGTTGTCCGGGCGCGGAGGTAAGGATACGATCAGGGGCAGGCCAAAGTTTCCTGTTGACATGCCACAGGGCTGATGTCGAGACCCTCCAAGGGCTGGCAGAGGTGACCTTGGGTCCGGCGCGGCTCTGCCTTCTGCTTCTGGGGATCTTTGCCGGCACCGCGCTGCTGACGGCTTGCGTGGGTCCGTACGCCATTGTGTCTTACACGGTGACCCAGCGCACCCACGAGATTGGCATCCGCATGGCGCTCGGAGCGGGGCGGCGCGACGTGCTACGGATCATGCTCACGGAGGCCATGCTGGTGGTTGCGGCGGAGTTGGCAGTGGGACTGGTGGCGTCGTTCGGAGTCACTCGCGTGATGTCGAGCTTGCTCTTCCGGGTTCCATCGAACGACTTGGTCACCCTCGCGGTGGTGTCGGTCATCCTGACCACTGTCGCCGTGATCGCGAGCTATATTCCGGCCCGCGGGGCGACCAAAGTCGACCCTATGGTGGCGCTGCGGTATGAGTAGAGTCTTCGGTCGTCAGTTTTCAGTCCTCAGTAAGGCCCGGCCAGTCCACGGGTGTAGCGCGGGCTCCTCACGTTCCGCTTGCGCTTGGAACCTCCTTCGCGGGAGCGGGGCGCTCCCTGCTCTCTGTCGCTACCCCTTTCGCCGATACCCTAATGTATAGCTCTGATCTTGACAGCTACACATATATTATGATAGCGTAGGGCGCAGATCTGTCGTAGATGTGTCGGTTCGATTAGTACACCTGCATCACGAGCGTAGGTTAGTGAGCATGAAGGCTAGTTCGGCTATGGGCTTGAATCCGGAATCCGAAATATTGAATCCTGAGACGCAAGAACCCCAGGCCGCCCCGCCGTCGCGAGACGACCAAGGCCCGGTCCTGACCACAGCGAAGGAGCCACACGACGGCGGCGACCAGGCCGACGCGGGGGCCACGGAACCGTCAACAAGCCCCAAGAAGCCGAAGCGCAAGTACCGCACCAGCGACAAAGTCCGCGCTGCGTCCCCTGCCAACCTGAAGCAGGCCCGCAAGGCCTACGTCTTCACCCCGGCCCGCCGCGCAGCCTCAATGAAGGCGCTCGAAAAGGCCAACGCCGCTCCTCCCGAGAAGCGCAACCGGTTCACTCCGAGGCGGCAACTGGCCTGGTACGCCAACCTCTGCCTGGCGCATTTGAAACTAGGAGCGCCGGGCCAGCGTTCCCCGAGCCACCTTTACAACGGACTCCACTGCCGTCACCTGGAGCACAGCCTGGCGCTGGCGGGCGAGGACAAGGCGAAATTGGAGGCACACCGCGAGCGCTTCCAACGCGCCTTCCCCCGCGCGATCGGGAGGAATCGCGGTTCGTGCGCGGCATGGCGGACGCCGCCTGGCGGCTGCTGCGGTCCTTTGGGGTGCGCAGCCGCTGGGAGATGCGGGCGGTGCAGTATCGCCTGCTGCTGGCCATCGCCCGCCGCCAGGCGGGCCAGAAGCCGGAGCCGGAGGAGGCCGTCCGGATGGCGCAGCGGTTGTTGGTAGACCTCGCCGACTTCGCCGGGCTCTTTGAGGAGCGGAGGCGGCTGCGGGAGCGGTTGGAGCAGTTGTTCCGGGCCTTTCTCTCGCACCGCATGGGAGCGCCATCGTCGTTCCATTATTTCACCGCCGAGGATGCGAGTCTGCCGGATTTCGAGCATCTCCCGGACTTCGCCCTGGGCAACCCGTTTCTGGAGCCGGGCAAGGCGCGGAAGGCGGCCGCGCGGGAGGCGGCAGGAGCGAAGGAGCTGAAGCCGGCGAGGGAGTGGCGAGCCAAGGTGACGGGGTTCGGCGACCCGGCGAGGCAAATGAGCGACGAGGAGAAGTTTCTCCGCCATCAACTGCTGC
Source organism: Terriglobia bacterium (assembly GCA_035315065.1). Lineage (GTDB taxonomy): Bacteria > Acidobacteriota > Terriglobia > UBA7540 > UBA7540 > DATFYM01. Next base: position 14,496 of record DATFYM010000242.1, on the reverse strand, counting down.
GGGCGATGGGGTACGACGATACGCTGGACCAGGAGGGTCTCGAGCGGCTGCTGGCGCGAGCCTTCGGAATTACCGATTGCCGATTGCCGATTGTCGATTGTAAGACCGACACAACCGAACCTTCACCGCCCAGTTCGACACCTGCGCCGGCAAAGCCCACCGGCGAGCCAGGGGCGGATGCTTTTCAATCGACAATTGGCAATCGACAATCGACAATTCCCAGCGTGGCTGCCACGCTGTGGGAGCGACTGGTGCTGTTCCGCAACTGGCGAGACAGCGAGGCTCAGGAACTGGACGCGACTCTGGAGCGGGCGAGCGGGCCGCAAGGAGTGGAGACGTGGGACCCCAAGCAACCGCCGGGCCCTCCGCCCTCGCCGTGGTGGGAGCCCGGGCCGGAGGACCGCGCCCCGCACTGGCAGTGGCGGGCGCTGGTGGCGTTGCTGCTGGCGGTGTTCGCGGGCGACATCATCCCCCTGACCAAGGCGGGTGCTTTCATCGAGAGGCTGAAGCGGGTGCTCTACAATTTCCTGGTCTGGCACTACCAACAGCGCCGCGGGTTCACTCCGGTGAAGCCCGACCCGAAATACGAGCCGCCCGTGTTGTTCCGGGCGGCGGCGGTGGGAGCGAGAATTCGGGAGAAATACGCGGGCGGTCCCCACGTGATCCGGGCGGTGATCCGGTTGTAAGGGGAGGGGTACAGGTTACAGGGAAGAGGGAATAGGGAATAGGGAAGAGAAAGCGCTCTGCAGTCGACAGGGCGACCCATCTTCCGAGCAGCCTGGATGACTCGAAATCAGGAGTCAGGAGCGAGGAGTCAGTGCGGTGAGAGAGACTGGAACGCAGAAGGCGGGCGTCTTGATCCTGTACCCTGTCCCCTGTTTCCTGTCCCCTGAATCAGTGTTGGGCGTAGCGGAGGTTGTTTCAATGGATTTACGGCTCAATCGGTCAATAACCCGATGTCTCAATCTTCATTCTGTCCTCTGTACCCTAAATTCTATCCCCTGGCTCTAGTGTAGTGCGCCACACTTAGGTTTACATATTTTTGGCGGTCGAGGATTGTCTCGTATTGAACAAAACCCGCGCGTTTAGTGCGTATCTCATTGGCCACGACCTCCCGACGGAGGCCGTCAAATGTAAAGAAGTGTTGGACGCACTACATTAGTCTGGTGTAACATCGAATTAGTTAACCAGGTACAGCAACCAGGGTGTCGCGAGTCGAGACCTGGTGGTCGGTGAAAAGTCGGAATGGGAAGGGCGAGCATGAGTGGCACTCCGTTCGCGCCCGATCCGGCTGTGGAGACCGACACGGTTATGGACGATTCCAAGACCAAGGAATCTGCGGGACCGGATGCGGTGCCTAAAGCCGGCTTGGAGGGTCCATCCTTCTGGTGCCGCGGATCCTTTTATCGGGAGCTCGCGGTTCAACTGGTTTTCTTGGCCGTCTACATCCTGCTGGATCGGGCCTCAATCGAGATCAGACTGTGGACGGGCGCTCCGGCTTGGTATTTGCCCGCGGGTCTGAGCGTGGCCATTCTTCTCTGCGGGGGCATGCGGTATCTGCCCATCGTCATCGTCTCCGGCGTAACGGTTGCCGCGCTCAGCCACCGGCCCATGCTCTCCTTGGCCGGCCTGCCGCGGGACATTGCTGTGTCGGTGTACTACGCGGCGGGGGCGGTCTGGCTGCGTCGCGTGTGGCATCTCGATTTGGGCTTGCGGCGCTTGCGGGATGTCGGCGGGCTAGCCCTGTTTCTGGTGGCCGTCAATTTTCCGCAGGCCCTTTTCAGCGTCCTAACCTATTGGGCCGACGGCCTGGTGTCGCGCCAGGACTTCTGGAAAGCGACGTTCAATTGGTGGGTGGGCGATTCGATTTCGATCACCTCCTTGACGCCGTTTCTGTTGCTGTTTGTCGCTCCTCGGGTGGGCGAATTCCTCCGGGGCGAAAGGTCCATCAAGCCCTCCGGCACCGGCACAGGCCGCCGGCTGACGCGGTCGGAAGCACTGGAGCGAATCGCCGAGTTGGCAAGCATCGTGATCGCCTTGTGGTTGGTGTTCGGCTTCAAGGCGACAGTCCCCTACCAGCCTTTTTACTTGCTCTTCTTCCCGTTCATCTGGATGGCCGTCCGCCATGGACTCCGCTCGGCGGTTTTGGGGGTATTGGCGATCAACCTGATCGTGATCGTCGCGGCCCATACCGCTCATCCCGATCCGGAGGGCTGGACGCGACGGCAACTGATGGGGCTGGCCCTGGCTTTGACCGGCCTTTGCGTGGGCGCCGTGGTGAGCGAACGCCGCGAGGCGGAGGCGGCACTGCGGCAAAAGTCGGAGGAACTGGACAGTTTCTTCAACGTTTCCCTCGATCTGCTGTGTATCGCCACCACCGACGGCTACTTCTTGCGCTTGAATCCGGCCTGGGAATCAACCCTCGGTTACAGCCGCGACGAACTCAGGGCCAAGCGCTTCTTTGACTTCGTCCACCCCGACGACGTGGAGGCTACCCGGCAAGCCACGGCCGTGCTGGCCGGCCAGCGGAACGTGGTCGATTTCATCAACCGGTATCGCCGCAAAGACGGCGAGTACCGCTGGCTGGAATGGCGCTCGGCGCCCGCCGGCAACCTAGTCTACGCGGCCGCACGCGACGTTACCGAACGCAAGCGGACCCAGGAAGAGTTGAAACGCAGCCAAGAGGAACTGGAGAGTGTGCTGGCTTCCATCCCCGACTACTTATGGAGCGCGGAGATCGACGGCCAAGGCCATTCCACCTACCGCTACTACTCGCCGGTGGTGGAAAAGATCACCGGCCGGCCACCCGAGTTTTACCTGCCGGGTCCGGAACGGTGGCTCAGCACGATCCATCCGGACGATCGGCCTCGGCTCCAGACAGCGTTCGAGGTAGTCCGAGCCGGCCAACCACCGCCGCCGGCCCAGGAATACCGCATTATCCTTCCGGACGGAACCGTTCGCTGGGTCCGCGACAGCGTGCGGGTGCGACGCGAGGGCGGAAGCACCCGCATCGACGGTGTGGTCAGCGACATCACCGAGCGCATGACGGCCGAGTTCGCTCTGCGAGACCGCGAGGAACGTTTCCGCAAGGTCTTTGAGGAAGGGCCGCTCGGAATGACCATCGTCGGGCCGGACGGGAGCCTGCTCCGAGCTAACGCCACGCTTTGCGCCATGTACGGCTACACGGAAGAAGAGTTGCGTCTGCTCAAGGTTTCGGACTTCACCCACCCCGACGACGTGGCGCGACACCTGGAACTTACCGAGCGAGCCTTAAGAGGAGACATTCCAGGCTTCCGGCTCGAGAAGCGGGTGATCCGCAAGGACGGGGAGGTGATCTGGACGGACCTTGCGGCCGCGATGGTTCGAGCCGCCGATGGAAGCCCGCTCTACGGTCTGGGCATGGTCCAGGACATTACCGAACGCAAGCGCACCGAGCAGGCCCTAAGGGATAGCGAGCAACGCTACCGGGATTTCATTGAGCACAGCAATGAAGGCGTGTGGCGCGTGGAGTTGGAACAGCCCATTCCCATCAACCTGCCAATCGAAGAGGCGGTGAGGAGGCTTTTGCAATACGGCAACTTTGCGGAGTGCAACGAAGTCCTGGCGCGCGACATGGGCTTCTCCGCCGCAAAAGACTTGGTAGGCAGACGGCTTGGTGAGCTGGTTCCCGCTTCGGATGAGGAAAGGATGGCGACGTTTCGAGCGGCGGCGCGCGGCGGATGGCAAAGCCGGACCGTCGAGCTTCGGGGTCGCGACAAGACGGGCAACTTCAAGCATCTGCTCAGGACGGAGGTCCCGATTGTCGAGAACGGAATGCTAGTGCGCGTCTGGGGCATGACGCGAGACCTCACCGAACTCAAGCGGGCGGAAGAGGAGTTGCGCAGGAGCGAGCAGCGCTGGCGGGCGGTTTTCGAGAATTCCGCTGTGGGCATAGCTCTGACGGACTGCATCAGTACCCGATTCCAGGCCGCGAACGTAGCTTTTCAGAAAATGGTGGGTTACCCGGAAGAAGAACTCCGAGCGTTGACGTTTATGGGTCTTACGTACGAAGACGATCGTGAAACCAACCGGCAGCTTCTGTCGGAGCTTCTGGAGGGAAGGCGGCAGTCCTTCGCGCTGGAGAAGCGTTACCGGCGCAAGGATGACAGCCTGCTTTGGGTAAACCTGCACGTTTCCCTGGTTCCCGGCACGGAGAGTGTTCCCCGGTTTTCTCTAGCCATCGTTGAGGACATCACCGAGCGCAAGCATGCCGAAGAAGCCCTGCGGGAAAGCGAGGCGCGGCTGCGCTTGGCGGTCTCCCAACTCCCTGCCGTCGTCTGGTCCACGGACAGAGAATTGCGATTCACGTCGCACTTGGGCGCCGGTCTGCGCGCGCTGGGCGTCAAATCGAACCAGCTCGTGGGGAAGTCGGTAGACGCGTATGTGTTAAGCCTCGGGCCCCAGCCGGACCGCCCCGACCACCGACTGGCTCTGGCGGGAGAGTCGCTCAGCTACGAACTGGTGATCGAGGGCCGCGCTTACACGGTTCATGTGGAGCCCCTGCTCAATGCCGAGGGAGAGATCACGGGAACGGCGGGCATCGCCTTGGACATCAGCGAGCGAAGGCGGGCAGAGACGGCTCTCCGCGAAAGCGAGGAGCGCTTCCGCGCCACCTTCGAGAATGCCGGGGTCGGCATGGCTTTGGTAAATATGCAAGGGCATCCCATCAAGTCAAACCCGGCGCTCCGGCAGATGCTCGGCTATAGCGAGGAGGAATTGAGCCGCACGGCCTTCACCGCGCTTACCCACCCTGACGATCGGGAGTTGGACCGGGATCTGTTCAGCGAGCTGGCAGCAGGGAAACGCGATAAGTACGAGATCGAAAAGCGCTATGTCAAGAAGGGTGGCGGTGTGCTGTGGGGGCTGTTGACCGTCTCGTTGGTTAAGGGCAGGTACGGACGGCCGGTGTACGCGGTTGGCATGGTAGAAGACATCACCGAGCGCAAGCGGGCGGAAGAGGAGCGGCAACGTTCTCTCGAACAGTTGCGGGCGCTCGCCGCGCGGCTAGAGATTGTCCGGGAAGAGGAAAGGAAGAGAGTAGCGCGCGAAATCCACGATCAACTAGGCCAGGCCCTCACCGCGATTAAGATCGATTTGAGCTCCCTGGTCCGCGAGTTGCCGGCCGAGCGCGAGCAACCGTCGAAAAGGACTTCGTCCATCTTCAAACTGCTGGATGAGACCATTCAATCCGTGCGCCGGATCTCTACCGAGCTGCGGCCGGGAATCCTGGACGACCTGGGCCTGGTGGCGACCATCGAATGGGCAGGGGAAGAATTCGAGGCGCGAACCGGCACCAAATGCCGGTTAGACCTTCCCCGGGAGGATATCGCCATCGACCCGGAGCGCGCCACGGCGATTTTCCGCATCTTCCAGGAGACCCTGACCAATGTGGCGCGGCACGCGGACGCGAGCGAGGTCGACGTGCGGATGGCCAGGGAAGACGGCGACTTGACCCTGGAGGTGCGCGATAACGGAAAGGGCGTGGCGGAGGAACAACTCTCCAGCGGCCGGTCACTGGGGATCCTCGGAATGCGGGAGCGAGCCTTGCTGCTCGGAGGAGACCTTGCCATCTCTGGCGCTCCGGGGAAGGGTACGACAGTGAGGGTCCGGATTCCCACAGATGGATCGGGCAAAACGGGGGTAGTGCCATGATCAGGGTCCTGATCGCTGATGATCACGCCATCCTGCGCCGAGGGTTAATCGAGATCCTTACGCGCGAGTTTAAGGACGCAGTTTGTGGCGAGGCGGAGAATGCACAGCAGGCCCTTGCCCAAGTCCAGGGCCACGGCTGGGACGTGGTGATTCTAGACGTCACCATGCCCGGACGTAGCGGAGTCGATGTCCTCGCGGACCTGAAGAGGGTGCGGCCGAAGCTTCCGGTGCTGGTTTTGAGCATGCATCCTGAAGACCAGTACGGCAAGCGGGTGCTCAAAGCGGGAGCGTCCGGTTACATGAACAAAGAGAGCGCGGCGCAGGAACTGATCAAGGCCATCCGCAAGCTGCTGGCCGGCGGCCGCTATGTGAGCCCGGCCCTGGCAGAGAAGCTGGCGCTGGACCTGAATGAAAACGCGGGCCGGCCGGTGCACGAGACCCTCTCGGACCGGGAGTTTGAGGTCCTGCGCATGATGGCTTCCGGGAAAACGGTGAGCCAGGTGGCTGAGGACCTCCATTTGAGCGTGACCACCATCAGCACGTATCGGGGGCGCATTCTGGAAAAAATGAATATGACCACCACGGCCGAGCTGATGCATTACGCCTTGCGGAATCATCTTGTCGACTAGGCTACTGCTGTCTTCTGCGACGCCTGATTCTCGACCGACCCTCACGCGCGCGTCTCCCTCTCCCGGCGGGAAAGGGCTGCTCTCCTTGATGATGGCACCCAACTCCCTAGCGAGCGACAGCCTTGCTGATTCAGAACATCTTGATCATGACCGCTTCTGTCATTTGCTCCGGGCATGACTCCTTTTGCCCCTCTGATTCTGTCAATGCAGCAATACCTGTAGTGCACACAATGACGCAACCTCGTCCGTAGTTCTACAGATAAATCAGGTTTACGGCGATACCGTCTCCGGCCCGTACTGGGCGATACTGACTACTGTTGACGACGAACGTGTTAATGGTGTGGGCGGCGCCCGACCTCCGTCAGAGGAGAAGTCAGCGACCGAGAATCAACCATGACGAGAGGGCGTTCGAAGATGGCGATCAAAGCCAAGATTCACTTGATGTGCGTGGAGACAAGACGTGCGGAATTATGAGCTGGCTCTGGCAAGGGGCAATTCTCGTCGCGGTTGGTGTGCTGCTTCGGCGCGTACTTCACATGGGTGCGTCCAGACTGAAATCCTATAACGGGCTAACGCCACTTAATCGCGAGCAGGCGCGAATCTACGATCTGGTCGTGCGGGATCTGGAGATCGAAGCCGCCATTCTGGGTGTTGCTTTGAACGAGGCCATCGAAGAACGGAAAGCGGGAAACAACGAAGTAGCTTGGCGGCTGGTGCGGCTTGCCGCGTCGGAATGGGATCGGCTGGCAGGCGCCGCGGTGACGCTCCTGAGCCAGATGTCGAAGTACCTGCCGGTTGCCCGCCTGGATTCGCCGGCGCGTTGCATGTTGCCGGAGCGCTTCAAGTCGAAGAGCATGATTGACTACGTGCGTTTGCAGGAGATCCTTACCCAGTTCGTCTTGCATTCCAAACTCCGGTTTCAAGTCCATCTGCGCGTGCTGCGCCGAGCTGTGGAGACGCTCACGGCCGAGTTCCGGCATCTGCATCAGACCGCCGAACGCCCGGAGGTTCGCGCGCTGGAGTTGTGGGGGCGTCTGGATCTTTACTTTCATGACCTTGATCTACTCACCAAAGAGACGCTGCTCGCTTTGCGCGCTTTCTTTCCCGGTCTTTCAGAGGGCGAACTCAGTAGGTTCAGGGCCGACCTTCATGCCCAACTGCCGAGGTTCGAGCTGTTGCAGACTGAAAACAGAATGACTCCTCGCTAAATTAACAACTTTGTAGCGCAAACAATGACGCAACCGCGTCCGAAGTTCTACAGAGAAATACGGTTCACGGCGATACCGCCCCGGCCTGTACTGGGCGATCCTTACTACTGTTAGCGACAAACGTGTTGAGGGTGGATGTTCGGCCCGCGGTGGTGAAGAGATGAGAGTGCTGATCGCAGACGATTCAGAGGCCCTCGTTCAACGGCTGGTCGCGGCGCTGGCGGAGATCAGCGGGATCGAGATCGTCGGTCAAGCGGGTACCGTGGAGGACGCCTCGCGGGCCGTCCGCGACCTGAAGCCCGACGTGGTGATCCTCGACACCCGCATGCCGGGAGGAAGCGGGATTGATGTATTGGAAAGCATCAAGAGCGATCGAGTGACTCCCATCGTGATCGTCCTCGCCAACTACGGGTTTCCGCAATACCGGAAGAAGTACCTGGAGAGCGGAGCGCGATTCTTCTTGGACAAGTCGAATGAATTCGAGAAAGTGAGCGAAGTTCTGCGCAGCTTGCTGGTGGCTCGGTGACCGGAAGGAGACAGTCGAGCTTGGCCTAGCCGGAGACGCGCCGCCCGGGAGGGCGCGACCGACCGGTTGAAGGGCTTGTCCGCGGCACAACTGAGGGAGTCGATCGAAAACTGTACGGACAAGAAAGAGGAGACCATGGGAGTAGAAGAGAATTCGGAAGTTATTGACTGCACTCTGGCCCTGGCCAGTGTCGGCGGTGACCGAGAGTTTCTCTCGGAGGTTGCCGGTCTCGTTCAAGCGGCATGGCCGGCCTTGTTGAGCGACATCGGTCAGGCTCTCGCCGCCGGAGACCTCTGCGCGGTGGAGAGGACTACGCGTCTGGCCAAAGCCGCGGCACGGAATGTCTCCGCCGCAAGGGCTTATGAATCGGCATTGCGCCTCGAGGCCGCTGCGCACGCCGGACAACTGGAAACCGCTCGAGAAGCGGGCGTGCAACTGGAACAAGAGGTGGAAAGACTCAAGGCAGCTCTCGCGACCCTGGGAAAATCAGGATGTTTCTCAACCCTCTGACGTTTGCCGACGCAGGCCGCCTGCGGCTTCGAAGCAGGTCGCCGCGCCGAACGGCAAGGCGACAAGATGGAGAAAGCGTTTCTATGGGTGTGGACGTACAGATCAAACAGGAGAAAGGATACTTGTTCGTTGGAGTCGTTGGCGAATACGGCCGCATGGACTCCTGCGACCTGATCCACCGGGTGAAAGAAGAAAGCAAGAACTCGGGCTACCAGAATGTGCTACTGGACACAACCGGGCTTGCCGGACCCATTCCACACCTGGACATGTTCGAACTGGGTGTCCACTGTGCCGAAGTTTGGAAAGCGGCGTTCAGAATCGCCATCATCTCCCGCGCTGGGGGAATCAACAAGTTCTTCGAAGATGTCGCACGAAACCGAGGCGTGCGCGTGCTGGTGGCGGCAAACCAAGACGAGGCCATTCACTGGTTAGACGGACACTAACTTAATTGAGGGCCTAGGGAATAGGGGCCAGCTTTTCTAATCCAGGGACTAGGGACTAGGTCTTCCCTGTCAGCCCCTAGTCCCTAGCTAGCCACTCATCATGGAGGGGTGCGTTGTCATGAGCGAGAAGCCACAACTTGTCGTTGCCAGCCCGGCCCAGGATGGTGTGCACTTTTTCTATGAGTGCTCGCTCTGCCGGCAGCGGTTTATCCTGCCCGAGGACCGAGATCCAAAGGACGGGGCCGCGGAACTCCTGGCGGCATTCAAGGAGCACACCCGGGAACAGCACGCTGAACAGGTCACCGCCTGAGGTTCCGCCCGTTGGTGGTCGAAAAACTGCCGCGACAATGGACACCATCAATCACCACCGGCGCATACTCCATTCCGCCGCCTCGGGAGTAGAGCCCAAGCCAGTCCGACCAGCCCGTTGACAAGACTCGGGAGCTCAGTGCAGAATCGTGGTGGCCAAAACTCACGACGAAAGGAGACTCTCTAAAATGGCGAATGCGAAGCCTCTTCCAGAAGGATATCATTCCATTAGCCCGACCTTGATCTGCCGGGGCGCCGACAGCGCGATTGAGTTCTACAAGAGCGCTTTTGGCGCCGTGGAGCGATCGCGGATGTCCACGCCTGACGGCAAAATCGGTCACGCCGAGCTGATGATCGGCGACAGCATGATTTTTCTATCGGACGAAATGCCCCAGTGGGGATCGGTGGCACCCACCGCCATGGGGGGCTTTTATCTGTACCTCTATGTCGAAGACGTCGATACCGTCTTCAATCGGGCCATCGCCGCCGGCGCGCGCTCCACAATGCCGGTCCAGGACATGTTCTGGGGCGACCGCTACGGCAAGCTGACCGATCCATTTGGTTATCAGTGGGGAGTCGCCACCCACACCGAAGATGTCACTCCGGAGGATATGGACCGGCGCGCCAAAGCGTGGATGGCGAAAGCCGCCGCCGCCGGGCAGTGAAGGGTTGGTGACAATGGACGCCGAGGCGCGTAGGCGGGGAGTTCGTGCCCCGTCACGCCTGATTATTTGCACTGTGCGACCGAGCGACGACCACCGACGGAGAATTAACGATTGACGATTTCCGAGAGACAATTGAAAAAGAGACTGGCTTGCGTCGTCTCTTCCAATCGTCATTCTACAATCGGCGATTCCCCACTCGGTGGTCGTCGTGAATTGAGGAGGGGCAAACACCATGCTGCATGCGCCCGCCCAAGTAATCAAACAAACCGCTGATTCCGGCCACACGCAGCCCGCAGTCGAGCGTGGCGAGGAACTTCATCCGCGCCTAACCAGTACTATGGCCACCCTGCGGTCCAGCGCCGGCCCGGGCGGGTTGCCTCAAGGGGGGCCAGGGCCGCAGGACTTTGCGCGTCTTCACCACGTTTACGGAAACCAGGCCGTTCTGCGCCTGATTAACGCCTTTGGGCCTCCCCTTCAAACCAAGAGCGTGAATGCCCCCGGCGATCTCTTTGAGCAGGAAGCCGACCGTGTGGCCGACCGCGTAATGCGCATGACGGCTCCCGCAGCCATTAGTGGACCTTCGTTGAGCGATGCGTCGCGCTCCGTGCAACGCCGTTGCCCCTGCGGCGGCGAGGGCGGCGAATGCGGGCCCGCTAAAGAAGAAAAAAAAGAAGAGAAGAGGGAAGGTGGACTGCAACGTTCGCCTGTCGGGCCGGCCCGGGTGGCAGCCGCGCCGCCGATCGTCCATGAGGTTCTGCGGGATCCCGGGCGGCCCCTTGGCACCCCCACGCTGGACTTCATGGAGCCGCGCTTCGGCCGGGATTTCAGTCGCGTCAGGGTCCATGCGGACTCGCGGGCCGCGGAATCGGCGCGCTCCGTGAACGCCCTGGCCTACGCGGTGGGCCAGAATATCGTTTTCGACTCTGGACAGTACGCACCCGCGACGCCCAGTGGACAACGGTTGCTGGCCCACGAGCTCACCCACGTCGTTCAGCAGGAATCGGGGATCCCGGCAATTCAGCGTGAGACTAAACCGCCCGTCGACGCCGAGCAGAGGGCGATCGAGGTGGAGGCGCAAGCGTGCGTCTCGAAGGACGAGCAGGGGGCGTTGGAAAAGCTCGATAACCTGGACACTCGCGATCTTCTCAACGTCGTCGACAAGCTCTTCGACAACTGGGCGGCGGGGGCGCCCGGGTGCCACGCCTGGGGCTTGCTCAATAGCGATCTTTTTCTGACGCCGCCGACTGCGGAAACGAAAGAGGCAACCAAGAACGTGGACGTTTCTCGCCTCAAAGCCGCCTTCGATGCCGCGCGCGTACACAAACAGCGCAACCCTGTGGGGAAAGACCTGGGCACGAAACCCACTCACGCCGGCGCCCGCGACCTATCGAAGGCCGACAAGCCCGCTCGCCCCGGCGATTGGGGCGAGGATGCAGCCGATAACACTTGGGTCATGCATGAGGAGGGCATTCGCACTTACTGGAAAAGCTCAGTCGAAAAGAAGGCGCGTTCTTCGCAGTGGCTCGGCAAGAACGTCGGGAATTTTGGTTACAATAGGGGAGTATCGAAACGGGCCATCGCTTCCTTCCGGTGGGGACCTACTGACTTCCGCGCGATCTACCTCCGTGAGGAAGACTCCGTGGCGGACATCCGCGACAATATGGACAAGTATAACACCGTCGGCGAGTATATCGACAAAGGACACCTCGGCCCCGGCGACGACCGCCCTACCTATTACAAGAACATCAAGACGCGGGTGCCGGACTTGAAACTGGAGGATCCCCCCGCGGCCTGGGTGAACGACGACAAGAAGTGGAATAGGCTCGCGGCGGGCTTCAAGCTCGCGGAGGGATGGACTGAGGGTACGACCGTGAAGGCGAACAATGTCGAAACCGGCGCCAAGCCGGAGGACGCCACGCTCGTGGCCTACTACCGGACGTTACTCGGAGTCGCAGCCCCCACGCCGGCGGCCAACCCCGCGGCGCCCAATCCGGCGACGCCCGGAAGCCAAAACCCAAGCGGAGGCTGATCGCGGAAGGGAAAACATGACCCTGAAAGACTATGTGACGCTGGGACGCTCGGGGCTGCGCGTGAGTCCTCTCTGCCTGGGCACCATGACCTTCGGCACGGAATGGGGATGGGGCTCGGACGAGGGAGGCGCGCGCGCCATCTTCGATCGCTATATCGAGGCGGGCGGCAATTTCATTGACACTGCCGACGGCTATACCAACGGAAAAAGCGAGGAAATGTTGGGGAGGTTTCTCGGCGAGCACGGCCGTCGCGACCGCCTGGTGATCGCCACCAAGTTCACCATGAACACCGACCCGGGCCATCCCAACGCGGGCGGCAACGGCCGCAAGAACACCTATCGCGCCCTCGAAGGTTCGCTGCGGCGGCTTAACACCGACTACATTGACCTTTACTGGCTGCACGCGTGGGATACCGTCACCCCAGTGGAGGAAGTCGTCTCCACGCTGAACGATCTGGTGTGCGAAGGCAAGATCCGGTATTACGGCTTCTCCGATACGCCCGCCTGGTACCTGGCACGCGCCCAGACGCTGGCCGAGAAAGAAAGCAAGGAACGCATGATCGCGCTCCAGTTGGAGTATTCGCTTCTCGAGCGCAACATCGAGCGCGAACATATTCCCGCCGCGCAGGAATTGGGGATTGGGATTTGCCCGTGGAGCCCCTTGGCGGGCGGCCTCCTGACCGGCAAGTACCGGCGCGCCGCCGGCGACGCCAGCGGACCCATCGGGGAAGGCCGCATCGAGAAGACCAAGGGGAGCCCGTTTTTGAAGCCCCTCAACGAGCGCACCTGGCACATCCACGATACCCTGGTCGACGTGGCCGCGCAGATCGACCGGACGGCCGCGCAAGTGGCCCTGAACTGGGTGGCGACGCAGCCCGGCGTTACTTCCACCATCCTCGGCGCCACCAAGCTGGCGCAACTCGACGACAATCTGGCGGCCCTCGATTTCACTATTCCCGCCGGTCTACGAGCGAGCCTCGACGACGTGAGCGCGATCGAGCCGGTTCATCCCTATGTCTTCTTCGGACCGCCCATCCAGACCCTTACCAGCGGCGGAGTTTCCATCCAAGCCTGGGCGCCGGCGCGCGTTACGGGAGGTCCGGTGGCGCCGCCCGCGAGTGTCCAATCCGGCGACAAATAGCTATCTTGATAGGCTAGTGATACCGCACACGACAACGGGACACAGGCTCGAAACTGATGCCGGGAGGTATCGCCCGGTTGACTGGCGCAGCGTTCTGACGGTTTCCGCTGACAAACCGACGAACTCGCTGTACAATGCTGGTCATGCAGAATGTTTTTTGCGGTTTCGGCGGTAAGTGGCCTCTTGTTCGCTTTAATAGCGCTGGAGGGGGAGTTGGCGCCGCTTGCCAGGCCACCCCATGAACCGAGCCCTCACCATCCTCTACGTCTTTTTCAGCTTCGAGATCGGATGCTTCCTCTTCGTGTTCCCTTGGATGGGGCTGTGGGAGAAGAATTTCTTTGCCGGCCATTATCCCTGGGTCTTGGCACTGGCGCGCAACTACTTTGTGCGCGGAGCCGTTTCCGGCATTGGCCTCGCCGACATCTGGCTGGCAGTTTATGAAGCGGTACGTCTCCGCCGGCGGCGTCAGAAGCCGGAGGCGATTGTGGAAGTGGGACATGGCCCTGGGACCAGGGGTGGGGAATAGGACGGGGTCCGAGTTCGTCTGCGGGTCGCCAGTCCCTCTTCTCGTTGGTCAATGAAACTGTGCTACATCACGGACCGGCACGCCCTGGAACCACTACCTCTGCTGAGCCGGGTTCTGGAAGCGATCGGCGCCGGCATCGATCTGGTGCAGGTCCGCGAGAAAGACTTGGCCACGCGCCCTCTGCTCGCTCTGGTTCAAGCAGCGGTGGAGGCCGCGCGCGACCGCCGCACGCAGGTGATCGTCAACGACCGACTGGATGTGGCACTGGCTGGGGGCGCTGCCGGCGTGCATCTGGGTACGCAATCCATGCCGGCGCGGGCAGTTCGCGAGCACGTCCCGCCCGGCTTTCTGGTGGGCGTCTCCTGCCACTCCTTGCAGGATGCCCTCGCGGCAGAAGCCGACGGGGCCGACTATGTCGTTCTTGGACCGGTCTTCGAAACGCTCTCTAAGCTCCGCTACGGACCGCCCCTGGGGTTGGAGGAACTGCGGGAAGCCGCAGCGCAAGTGAAGATCCCCGTGCTGGCACTGGGCGGGGTCACCGTCGGGCGCGTGCCGGAATGCCTCTCCGCCGGAGCTAGCGGCATAGCCGGAATCTCGATCTTCCAAAACTGCGAGTCGGTGGCAGAACGGGTGCAAGAACTAAAGAGAAGGATGAATTATGAATTATGAATTATGAATCACTGCTGTCCAAAACAGGACAGGGTTGTAACAGCCCCCATTGATAACGTGGGGCTTGCACACTGAAGATTAGCATTTTTAGGTTGAGGTCTGCTTGCATGTTTGAGAAGTCTCCTGTCCAAATCCCGGCAGCGACAGAGC
>DATFYM010000241.1:0-69283 GCA_035315065.1 Terriglobia bacterium | reverse complement strand
AGCGCAGCTACCCGCCGCGGCACCGCCAAGGATTTACGGTGTTTTTTACCGGACTCTCGGGTTCCGGAAAATCGACCATCGCCAACGTGCTGCGGACCAAGTTCCTGGAGATGGGCGGGCGGCCGGTGACCTTGCTGGACGGCGATATCGTGCGCAAACACCTCTCTTCCGAGTTGGGGTTCTCCAAGGAACACCGCGACATCAATATCCGGCGCATCGGTTTTGTGGCCTCGGAGATCACCAAGAACGGGGGAATCGCCATTTGCGCGCCCATCGCTCCCTACGATTCCATCCGCAAGGAAGTGAGAGCCATGATTCAGCCGCTCGGCGGCTTCATTCTGGTCCACCTCTCAACCTCGCTCGAGACCTGCGAGGCGCGGGATCGCAAGGGCCTGTACGCCAAGGCGCGGGCGGGTCTGGTGAAGGAGTTCACCGGCATCTCTGATCCCTACGAATCCCCCACAGACGCCGAAGTCGTGATCGATACCAGCGAACTCAGTCCGGAGGAAGCAGCCCAGGAGATCTTCCTCCACCTCGAGCGGCAGGGTTTCATCGGCTCCAACGGCTCGACCGACTCGCCCTCGGTTGCCATGAACGACGACTGAGGACGGGAGGTAGCCATCGCTCCGGAGCAACCACAAATCAAGTGGCCGGAAGGACGCCGCTTCGCTTTCACCGTTTTTGATGATCCCGATGGCCAGACACGCGAGACCACGGAACTGGTCTACTCTTTTTTGGGCGACCTCGGTTTCCGAACCACCATCGCGGTCTGGCCGTTGGACGTGCGGCGGAGACCCAATTCCGGCGGAGAGACTTGTGCCAACTCGGCCTATCGTGGTCTTCTCCAATCCCTACAGTCGAGGGGATTCGAGATCGCTTTCCACCATGCCGCCCCCCACTCCAGTACGCGGGTCGAGACCATCGAGGCTCTCGATCTGTTTGAGCAATACTTCGGGAGCTCTCCCGCGGCCATGGCCAACCATTACAACGAGGAAGCCCTATACTGGGGAGCCTCGCGACTGAGCGGGCGACACCGCTCCCTTTACAATCTCCTCACGTTCGGCCGCAACGAGGGGAAGTTTTTCGGTCACATCGAGGGGCATCCCGCTTTCTGGGGCGACATCTGCCGCGAAAGGATCCGCTACTGCCGCAACTTCGTATACCGCGACATCAACACCCTGCGGAGTTGCCCTTGGATGCCCTACGCGGACCCCGAGCGGCCCTACGTCCGCGCCTGGTTCAGCGCCTCCGAGGGCGCGCAAGGCCAGGCCTTCATGCGAGCCTTGGGCGATCGCAACCAGGATCGCCTGGAAGAACAAGGCGGCGCCTCGATTATGTATACGCACTTTGGCCATGGCTTTGTTGAGGGCGGCCGCCTCCATCCGGAGTTTCGCCGCTTGATGGAGCGTTTGGCGCGCGCGAGCGGCTGGTTCGTGCCGGCCACCACCATTCTCGATTTCCTGGTGCGGGAGCGGAATCCAAAGGTCTTGCGTGAGAAGGAAAGAAACCAACTGGAAAGCCGTTGGCTCCGGGAAAAGTTCTTGCGCGGAACTTCGTGAAGAGGACCAAGGGCTATGCCGCTCGAATTCGTTCCGCTCACCGAGTCCCATCTGGACGCGGCGCGCGCCTTCAACCAACGCCTGCGCGAAGCGGCCGCCCCAACCGATTTCCTGCTGCCGGAGAGTCGCGGTGCTGCTCCCCATCCGGACGCCCGAATCCATTGGACCCAGTACGTCGCTTGGGACGGCAATCAGGTTCGGGGCGGCGTCATCGAGATGGATCAGCCCGGGTGGTTGGGAGATCGCCCGGTTCGAGTCTTCAACTACCAGTCTCCACTCTCGGAGGGCATCGTCAACCGTAAGTATGCGATGGTGGCCGCGCAGATGGTGAAGTTCTTCGAGCAGGGCGGCAAACTGGCGTTCATCGAGGGAATGGGCTCGGAGTCAAGGCCGCTGCCGCGATTGCTGAAAGCCGGAGGGTGGTCGGTCCGGGAGGTGCCCTTCCTCTTCCGTGTCCACCGCGCCGGCGCAGTGCTGCGGGAGTTGCGCGTCCTGAATTCATCGCCCGTCCGCAGCATGGTAGCCCGCGCCGCTGCCTTCACGGGAATTGGTCTGCTCGGGTTTCGGCTCTTGCACTGGCGACGCCGCTCCCCCGGTGCTTCCGGTGTTTCTATCAGGCGGGTGAAAGGCTGGGGCGATTGGGCGGACGACATCTGGGAGAGGGTCCGCCGTCACTGCTCCTTTGCCGTCCAGCGCGATCGCCGGATGCTCGACGAACTTTATCCCCAGAGCGACCCGCGCCTTAACATCTTTCTGGTCGAGCGAGGCGGCCATCCGGTGGGATGGACCGTGTGCTTCGACACGCGGGCCGCCGACCACGCCCACCTTCGTCCGCACTTTGGGCGGCTGCGAGTGGGTTCGATTCTGGACTGTGCCGCGGCCCCGGAGGAGATGCGAGCCACCGCCGTGCTCACCGACAGCGAGTTGGGGCGGCGGGGGGTGGACCTGGTGGTGAGCAACCAATGCCACGGATTGTGGATTCGGAACTTCCGGTTGGCGGGCTTCCTCCCCGGACCCTCTAATTTCCTGCTGGCCACGTCGAAGACCTTGACCCAGGCGGTTCTAGCGCAGCCGAACGGCGAGAACCGCGTTCACATCACCCGTGGCGACGGGGCCGGCCGCCTCGGCTTGGGCTGAGGAGTGGTACGATGTAGGGAACAGGGAACAGGGAATAGGGAATAGGGAACAGGGAATAGGGAATAGAGATTGCCGATTGCGGGGGCGTCAAGAATCGGGTGTTACAGGACACTAGAATTGCGGGTTTTTCGCTGTTCCCTGTTCCCTATTCCCTGGTCTTGTGAATGATGAAACTGATCGATGCCCTTCAGATTGCGCGGCGGGAGCCTGCTCCCGGAGCAACTCCTTTGGCGGTGGCTCTGGTGTGCGGGTTCAGCCCGCTCCATCTCCAGACTTTTTTGGCGGCCAACCTGCGCTTGCTGTTTCCCGACCGACAGGTTGATGTCCAGACGGGCCTCTATGGCGACTTGGCGGGCAATCTGGAGCGCCTGGAGACGGCGACTGTGGATGCGGGAGCCGTGGTGATGGAGTGGTCCGATCTCGATCCCCGACTGGGTATCCGGCGGCTCGGGGGGTGGGGCCCCGGCGACCTTGGCGACATTGTGGAGAACGTGCGGGCGCAGGCCGCCCGCTTCCGTGGCTTGCTGGAAAGGATCTCGCAAGGTATTCCCCTGGCGTTTTCTACACCTACGTTGCCCTTGCCTCCTCTCTCTTTCATGCCGGGTTGGCGGGCCAGCGCGTTCGATTTGGCGCTCCGGGAGAGCATTGCCAGCCTGGAAATCTCGGTCGCCCCTCACCTCGGCTTGAAGATGGTCAATTCGCAGCGTTTGTCGCTTCTTTCGCCGCCGGGCGACAGGTTCGACGTGAAGTCGGAGTTGCTGGCGGGCTTTCCTTATACCGTCTCTCATGCGGACGCAGTCGCCTGGATGCTGGCCCGTTTGATCCGCAATCCCACGCCCAAGAAAGGCCTGATCACCGATCTGGACGACACGCTGTGGAGCGGCATACTCGGGGAAGTAGGCGTCGACCGAGTTTCCTGGGACCTGGATCACCGAAGCCAGAAACACGGCCTTTACCAGCAATTGCTGCGTGCGCTCGCGGAAGAGGGGGTGCTCATCGCCATCGCCAGTAAGAACGATCCCGGCTTGGTCGAGGAGGCTTTCCGCACGGCGAACCCCATCCTGCCCCTGTCGCGCGTGTTCCCGGTAGAGGCCCACTGGGGCCCCAAGTCGGAGTCCGTGGCTCGAATCCTCTCGGCGTGGAATGTGGGCGCCGACAGTGTGGTCTTTGTGGATGACAGCCCCATGGACCTGGCCGAAGTCAAGGCGGCTCACCCCGACGTGGAGTGTCTTCTCTTTCCCAAGAACGACGACCAAGCGGCCTACGAACTCCTGGAGCGGCTCCGCGATCTTTTCGGAAAAGACTCAGTTTCACAGGAAGACGCGATCCGCCTGGAAAGCATCCGCAGCGCTCATGCCGTCGCCGAAGGTGCTCCCGCGGATGCCCGCTCCTCCGACCGGTTCCTGGAACAAGCAAACGGAGAGCTGACGCTGGCCTTCGCCAAAGACCCGCCGGACCCCCGAGCTCTGGAACTCGTCAACAAGACCAACCAGTTCAATTTGAACGGGAAGGGCTATACCGAGGCGGCTTGGCGTGCCCATTTGGCAAAGCCGGATGCTTTCCTGCTTCTGGCCGCCTACCAGGACAAGTATGGTCCACTGGGGAAGATCGCCGTGCTGAGCGGTCGCCGGGATGGACGGGTACTGTGGGTGGATGTCTGGGTCATGAGCTGCCGGGCCTTTTCACGCCGGATCGAACACCATTGCCTGGCGCAGTTGTTTGAAAGGTTCGACGCGGAAGAGCTCGCTTTCGACTTCGTGGCCACTCCCAGGAACGGGCCCCTCCAGGACTTTTTCGTGCAATTCGTCGGCGGGCCGCCCCAACCGGGGTTGTGTATCTCAAAGAAGACATTCTTTGAGAAATGTCCGCCACTTTTCCAGACGATCGAGGACTCTGCCCATGGATGATGTACAGGCTCGCTTGGCCAAATGTTTCACCGCGGTGTTCCCGGAGCTGCCCCGGAGCCAGATTCCGGCTGCCAGTCTGACTTCGGTGAAAGAGTGGGATTCGGTGGCGACCATCACTTTGATGACCGTGATCGAAGAGGAGTTTGGTCTGCAGTTCGAGCCGGAACAACTGGAACAGCTCGTCTCCTTTCCGTCGATCCTGGAATTCTTGCGAGGTCGGAAGGACGATTAGCCCCTTTAACGGAGCTGGCTGGCAAATTATTCAGGGCGACCAAAGTCGCGGCGTGAGGTGACTATTTTGGATTTTGGATTTTCGATTTTGGATTGAAGAGAAGGGCGGCCACAGCGGGTTCTTCAATCCAAAATCCAAAATCCAAAATCCAAAATGAACTCGGATGCGTCGCCGCTTACGTCGTTATGTGGGAGGATTCATCAGATGGTGGGTGACGGGTCGGTGGTTGAGATTGTGAACCGGATTCGAGAAGCGCTCGAGGTGGCTGCGAGCGCTCTGTCCCCTTTCGTTCCCGGCAAGGTGAAGGCCGACTTCAAGTCCGGCGACGATCCGGTCACCGAGGCGGACCGAGCCGCCAATCGGGTGTTGCGAGAGGTCCTACTGAGGGACGGAGAGGGTTGGCTCTCTGAGGAGAGCGAGGACGACTTGGGCCGGCTTGGTAGAGACAGGGTGTGGGTCGTGGATCCGCTGGACGGGACGCGCGAGTTCGTGGCAGGAATCCCCGAGTGGTGCGTCTCCGTGGCGCTGGTGGAAAAAGGCGAAGCGGTGGCGGGCGGCATTTCCAATCCCGCCACCGGCGAGATCATCCTGGGAGGCCGCGGGCAGGGCGTTACCTGCAACGGCCAGCCCGCCCGTCCTAGTCAGAGAACCAGCCTCGAGGGAGCCCGCGTGCTGGCCAGCCGCAGTGAAGTGAAGCGCGGCGAGTGGGACCGCTTCCAGGGGGGCTCCCTGGTGGTTCAGCCCATGGGCTCGGTGGCGTACAAGCTGGCCCTGGTGGCAGCGGGAAAGGCCGATGCCACCTGGACCTTGACTCCCAAGCACGAGTGGGATGTCGCCGCCGGCGTAGCTTTGGTGACAGCCGCCGGCGGCGGCGTGCGAAGCCTGGCGAATTCCCCGCTGACCTTCAACCATCGGTCAGCCCTTCTACCCGGACTGGTGGCAGGCGGCCCGCATCTGATCGGGCCGCTCTGCGCCTTCCTTCAGGGGCTAGGGACTGGGGACTAGGGAATGGGGCTATGCGCTACCCCGTAGCGCCGGGAGCTGTGGAAGAACACAGAGGCGCAGAGACACAGAGAAAGAGTGAGAGGATTACATGAGATGTCATTTATTTCCAGACGTCTGTCATTTTTCTCTGTGCCTCGGTGTCTCTGTGTTGGAAGCTCCTTCGCAATTATTTCACACCTTCCCGCCCCTTGGGAAAGTCCTTGGGGGAAGATTGGGTGCCGCGATAAAAGATTATGTTGACACAGGCATTAGCTATGATATAGTTATACAGGACGATGAAAATCGTGGTGTGAGGCGTCTATTTTGGATTTCGATTTTGGATTGAAAAGAAGCGCGACCACAGCGAGCTCTCCAATCCAAAATCCAAAATCAACTCGCCCCTTCGGGGCTAGGGCATTTTTTTCACACCTCCGTAAAATCGGGTATCTTGCCGCGAGAAAGGCGACGACGTATCCTCAAATATGAAGGAAGATCCCACGATGTTGATGAAAATAAAGGCTATGGAAAATGGGATGTAGGAAAGTCCCACGATGTTAATGAAAACAAAGGCACTTACTCTTGTAATCCCACGATGTTGATGAAAATAAATGTGTTATGGTGCTCCAGAGCTCGCCGTGAAAAGGCCTCATATGGAACGAAAGAAATCGCCGGTGTTCGTCGTCGGCTGCCACCGCTCGGGGACCAATCTCCTCTACGACACCCTCCTCTCGTCAGGCGGCTTTGCCATCTTTCGCGCCTCCTGGGTTGTGCATGACACGCTCATCCCGCTCGCCGGAGACCCTCGAGTGTTGAAGAATCGCCGGCGGTTGCTGGATCTCTGGATGCAGAGCGGTGCGTTCCCGCGGTCCGGGCTGGAAGCCGAGATGATCCGCGAAAGGGTGCTTTCCGAGTGCCGCACCGGCTCGGACTTCATCCGCCTGGTGATGGATGAAGTCGCTCGCCGCCAGGGCGTCGATCGCTGGGCGGCCTATAACCCTGACAATGTCCTCTTTATGCCTCAGATCAAGAGAGAACTGCCAGACGCTTTGTTCGTTCACATCATACGCGATGGCAGGGATATTGCGGTTTCCTTGACCAAGATGGGTGGGCTTCGGCCTTTGCCTTGGGATAAGAAGCGAAGTGAACTGGCGACGGCTCTCTATTGGGAGTGGACGGTCCGCAAGGGAAGAGCGGACGGGGAGAGGATAAAGCCCGCTTATCTGGAAGTGCACTACGAGGATCTGATTGGCGATCCGCACCGGACCCTGGCGCGACTGAGTGAGTTTATCGGCCATGATCTCGACTATGAGCGTATCCAAAACGCGGGTCTGGGCCGCGTCGCCGACCCCAACTCGTCGTTCAAAGATGAATCCAAGGGGCCCTACTTCAATCCCGTAAATCGGTGGAAATCCGCGTTAACTCGCGTGCAAGTGGCCGACCTCGAGGCGCTGATCGGCGGCTGCCTCCAGGAATTCGGTTATCCGCCGAGCACATCGGGCGAGGAACGGAGGCCGGGCCCGCTCGTCCGCCTGATGCACCCAGTCTACCCGGTTTTCTTCAGTCTGAAACGATGGCTGAAGTCCAATACGCCATTGGGTAGGCTAGCAACCTTCAGAACGCTCCCCCAGGCTTCGGGCCAGCCCGGGGCAAACGCCGTTCCTGCGGCCCGGCCGGCAGTCCGGGAGACGGGCGCTGAAGACGAGAGAAAGGGTGTTTATACTGAACGTCATAAGTAGGTGCCGAAAACTCTCAAACATGTCATTCTGAGCGCAGCGAAGAATCCCTCTTCAACTCCTCCGAGGGCCGAAGACAAAGAGAGATTCTTCGCTGCGCTCAGAATGACATGCGAACTGACTTCTGACAGTCATGTATGATTCAATCCGACGCAAGTATCATACCCCCACGAATCAGATTTCCGTAGCCGGGCCCCCCTTTTCCGGCCGAGTGTAGCCGACGGCTATTTCCAAACGCGCTCACCGAAGAGGGAAATCCAGGCCAGCTTGGTGACTTCCAGAAGCCAAGTCTTGGCGTAGATGCGTTGTCGCCACCAACCTCGCGGTTGGAACTCTCCATCAAACACGCCATGGACGGTGAGCGTAAACGCGGGATCGGCTTTAGCCAGGGCTTTCCTCCAGATAATGCCCGCCCGCCGGGTGTGATAGTTCGAGGTCACGACAATGATCGAACGCCAGCCTCGCTGCTCCAGGCAGGACCGCAAAAGCTCCGCCTCCGTGGCTGTCGAGTGGACGACGCCGCCGCCATAGGAGCAGAACGTGATGCGCTCGGCCAACCCTGCTCCGTACCGCTTTTCCAGATAGCCGCGGGCGAGTTCAGGCAGGTAGGAGCCCCAGATGTAGTCCTGTGGCATGCTCAGCAGGACGTGATCGACCTTGCCTTGGTCAAGAAGGCGTATCGCCTCTTCCCGGCGAGCCGTCACTCCCGCCAACGAACCGTTCAGCATCACCGCCGCCTGGGCGTGGGGCGGCATGGATTCCGGAGCCACCAGGAGGTCGCCACCCCAGCGGAGCAGGCTGGCAGATCCACCGGCCAATACGATGAGGAACGCAAGCGCCGACCGGTAACGCCGGAGCGGGGATCGACGCTTGGCGCTAGGCAGATCCAGATCAATCTGGGTGGAAAGAGCGCACATGAGTCAAATACAAGTATAGGCACAAGCTCGCGACTGGTCCACGAAAACGGATTTTCTTGAATGGGCCAAGCGGATGCAGTCCGCACTCCTTCGGGGCCCCGCGGGCGCCTTGGGAGTGTCGTCTTGAGTAACAGTACCTGAGTACGGCTTCACAAACGCCTCTGTTTATGGCATTCTGTTGTCGGAGCGGAGGATTGGCCGGCTTTGTCTGGAGCGTGCTCGGAGCTAAGGGAAAGGGCGTAAGGAAAGTATGGGTACGGCAGGGGTTTCAGTTGCAGCAAAGCCGGCGGCGCGCCAGGCTGCGGTTTCGGCGGGCGCCTATGCAGCGATCGTGATTTTTTTCTTCGTGTACTGCGCGCGCCCCGAGGATTGGACCTACGCCTTGTACGGGTTTCCTTTGGCCAAGATTACGGGCGCTCTCGCCGTGGTGGGCCTGGTGATGGCTCTAGGCTCGGGGAAGCGCAGCCTGCCTCGGGAGATGTTCTATTTTGTCCTCCTAGTCATGCAGTTATGGTTTACAGTCCCCTTTTCCCCTGTTTGGAGAGGCGGGGCCTTTTGGTCGGCCGCGGACTTCTCGAAACTGCTCCTCATCCTGCCCGTGATGCTGATCACCGCGGCGACGTTGCGGCGGCTGCGGGGGTTGATTTTCGTGCAGGCCGCCTCCGCCGCGCTGGTCGCCCTGTTTTCGATCCTGCAACATAGTTCTGATACTTCTGGGCGGATGCATGGTGCAGCGGGTGGTAGTTATAGTAACCCCAATGATCTTGCCACGGCCCTGAGCATCGCCCTGCCGTTCTGTCTGGCCTTCGCGCTGAGGAAATCTCCCGTTTGGCGCAAGTGGCCTTGGATCCCGAGCATCCTGATAATGGCCTATGCGGTGTTCCTGACCGAGTCGCGGGGCGGACTGCTGGCCTTGGTGGTGTCGGCGGGAACATCCATCTGGGAGTTTGGCGTCCGAGGCGGCCGGCGCTACCTGGTGGTTATCGCCGCCGTGGTGGCGCTGGGTGCGGGGATCGCGGGCGGAGGTGGCATAAAGGCGCGCTTTGCCGGTACCTTTGGCGAAGATCTGATGTCCGCAGGCGCCCGGACTGCGTACGGGTCAGCGCTGGAGCGCCGGGAAATGCTGAGGAAAAGCATCGAGCTCACCCTGGAACATCCACTCTTCGGGATAGGCCCTAACAATTTCACTTCCACCACTAGCCACTGGCGGGAGACTCATAACAATTATACCCAGTTGAGCGCGGAGGGGGGAATTCCGGCGCTCATTCTTTTTCTAATGATTCTCTGGCGTTCCTTTGTCAACTTGCGGGAGACCAGGCAACTTGCCGGTAAGGGAAGCGAAGAGGATCTGTGGGCAAGCGCGCTCAAAGCCAGCCTGCTTGGCTTCATGGTGGGATCCTTTTTCTCCAGCGTCGCCTACCTGTTTTTCCCGTACTTCTTGATGATGTACACCAGCATCTTGCGCGGCGTGGTTTCGTCCCCGGAAGGCCCCGGCCCCGAGCCGGTTCCCGAGAAGCCGGCCCCAAGGGTGAGCAGGGACCTCTTCCGGCTGGGCCGGGCCTCGAGTGTTTCCGGGGCCTAGTTGGAGGTAGCGCGGGCGTCCCGCCTCCCGCCTTCAAACTGTGAAAAATTAAACACAGAGGCGCAGAGACACAGAGAAAGAGTGAGAAGAGTGCATGAGATGTCGTTTGTTTCCAGACGCTTCCCATTTTTCTCTGTGCCTCTGTGTTGGAAGCGCCTTCGCAATTACTTCACACGTTCCTTGAGGGACGGGCATCCCTTCGCTCGCCAGGGCAGGCTCTGACCGCGCAGGCCGATCCGTCATCTCGAAGTCACATGTGACCGAGGAGACTATGCAAACCATTCCGTTTATCGCCAGCATGCGCAACCCGCGCTGGGCTGCTCTTTTGCTGCCGGCGGCTTGCGGCCTCCTGCTTGTTTTGTCCCCGGCTTGCCGGACAAACTCCACCCAAGCGGTAATCTTGGCCGGAGGGAGCGAGGGCGGCCCCCGGACCATTTCCGTGCCGCCGAACAAGAATCTCCAAGCTGCCCTCGATGAAGCCAAGCCCGGCGACACGATTGTCCTACAGAGCGGCGCAACCTATAAGGGGCACTTTACGCTCCCCAACAAGGTTGGCGACGACTACATCACGATTCGCAGTTCAGCTCTGGACTCTTTGCCGCCGGAGGGCTCGCGCGTCAGCCCTGCCGATGCGCCCCAGATGCCGAAGCTGGTATCGCCCGACGTCGAATCCGTGATTACCGCGACCCATGGTGCACACCACTATCGCTTCATCGGCATCGAGTTTCACGCCGCGCCTCGTGTCTACATGTGGCAAGTCATCGCCGTCGGCCTGGGCGAGGAGACGTCCCTGGCTGATCTTCCCCACGACTTCGTGTTTGACCGTGACTATATCCACGGCGACCCGTCCGTCGGCACCAAACGCGGCATCGGCCTCAACGGAGGCGCGGTTACAGTTGAGAATTGTTATATCTCTGACATCATGAGCACAGGCCAGGACACCCAGACGCTCGGCGGTTACAACGGTCCCGGGCCGTTTCACATTATCAACAACTACCTGGAAGCGTCGGGGGAGAACATCATGTTCGGCGGCGCTGCTCCCACCATCACGAACCTCGTGCCGTCCGATATCGAGATCCGGCACAATTATTTTCACAAGCCCCTGTCCTGGAGGATTGGCGACCCCAGTTATGCGGGAACGCCCTGGTCGGTGAAGAATCTCTTTGAGTTGAAGATGGCACGCCGGGTTGTAGTGGACGGAAACCTCTTTGAAAACAACTGGCCGCATTCTCAAGGTGGTGTTGCAATCCTGTTTACCGTACGGACCAACGACGGGGCTTCGCCCTGGGGCGTGATTGAGGATGTCACCTTCACGCACAACATCATCCGCCACGCCGCTTCGGGGTTCAATATCACCGGCCAGGACGACAACGGCCAAGGCCACGGCAGAAACATCGTGATCAAGGACAATCTCCTGGACGATATCAGCAAGCGCTGGGGATCAGGCCCCCAGTATGGCGCCAAGTTTTTTCAGATCCTCCACGGAACGGACGGTCTCGTGATCGATCACAACACGGTGATCGGCGACGGCCAGAACTTCCTGGCCGTGGGCGGTTCCCCGGCTCACACGAACCTCGCCGTGCGAAACAATATCTTCCCCTACGGGCAATGGGGATTAGCGAACGAAAACGGACAGGCAATTGGCCCCGGCGCAGTGATAACGAACAACGTGTTGGTGGAGCACACGCCCGGGATCGCAAACCGGGGGCTCTATCCGCGCGCCACCTTCTTTCTCCCTTCCTGGGACTCGGTGGGGTTCGTTGACTTCACCCACGGCGACTATCACCTTGCGCCCAAAAGTCGCTACCGGAATGTTGGCACAGACGGCAAGGACCTGGGGGCGGATATCGAGGCCATTCTTCGGGCGACAAAGGGGGTCGAGACGGGCCGATGAGCTACGCGGACAGGGTGGGTTTCTTCAGCACCGCCATCCGGCGGGTAATTGATTTGATACACCCTCCAATGGGGGCCTCGCCACTGCAAGCTCATCGATAGCCCTGCCGCGGGAAGCTCGAGATTCTCATGGTCATCGAGGGACCACATGGTCCCGATAGGTCCGTAAGGGGAGCAAATCACAAAGCGAGGATGGCGCGAGCGCATGAAGCTCTGGACTTCCTGACTGAGCAGCCCGCGGTCCGAATCGGCAGGGGCGCGGACCTGAAAAACTCGCGACGGGTCAATGGCTGCAAACTGAATAATCCCACCTGCTTCGAAGTTGAAGTCGTCGAAGACGAGCGCACCCGAATTGCTCGCGTGATCTCTCAGCCACCGGCTCAGTTGACGAATCTCCACATGAGGCAACAAGGTTGGAGACATGGGGCCCAGCCTGTCCGCCACCGTCGCTGGAGCGTAGCGGCCGCCGATGATAATCCCTGCCTGCCAGAGCAGAAAGAAGACGATAGTAACGGCATAGGCGTTCCGGCTGTCCGACCAAGGCCATTGCCGAGCGAGCCGGCGCAGCCCCTCGAAAGCGAAGGGGATCAGCGACCAACTGTAGACTAGTGTATAGCGGGCCTGGGTGGTTTCATTCTTGGCGGCGTTGAAGTAGTTGGTGGCGAACAGGACCAAGGCCAGAACCGCGATGCGGCGCGTCACCGGTTCGCCTTGCCTAAGAACCCAGAGGACCCCCACGACTGCTAACACAATGATGAGGGGACTCAAAGAAGTGAGCAGCGAAAGCGGAACCACGGCCAGCCGGAAAGGCAAGGAGTGCCGTAGCACGGGCAGAGATGACTGTATCAGGCGCATCGTCCGATGGGGAAGCTCCATCGGGTCGCCCCATCGGACATAGCTGAAAGTCATCCAGCCGACTGCTCCGGCGGATGCCGCGAGGCTGAAGCACACCATCCGCCACCAAACGCGCCGGTCAGACCAGACCGAAGCCCCGCCCCTTGAGAAATCAAGGAGCAAAACAGCGAGGACCGGGATGGTTACCCAGGGATCGAAGCGGCAAAGGCAGGCGGCGCTGATCGCCACGGCGGCGAAAATACACCACTTCCATCTAGCCTCCAAATAGAAGCGAACCCAGCAGTAAACGCCCGAGACCAGGAAGAATACCGTGGGGGCTTCGACACTGGTGGTGACGCTGTAAGCGACATGAAAGCCAAAAAGAGCAAACAGGAACGTCGAAGCCAGCGCTACGCGGCGGTTGAAGGCCCGCCGTACGGTCCCCCAATAAGGCAGGATGGTCAGCGCGCCGAAAAGAACCGTGAATAGGCGTGCACCCAGTTCAGATCTCCAGAACCAGAGGAAGGCGCCCAGCAACCAGAAGTGAAGCGGAAGCCAAGCGTCTTTGGCCGAGGCGTCCGGAAGCCGAGCCGGATGTTGCAGCCATTGCGACGCGTAATCAAGGCGCGAAACCGCATCGGTGCCATTATTCGCAGCAACGAAGACGAACAGCAAGCGCACCGCGAGCGCGAGGAGAAAGATCCACAACCACCCTCTGCTTGTAGCCGAACCGGGGTCGCCAGGCATAGAGGGATTCCTGGAATCTGGCGATTCCATTTGGAGCATGGCCGTACCCGAGTAAGAGGGGGATTCCTTCAAGCCTGAGAGTAGCTGATTCGAGTAACTCATGTCAACCGACCAACGTACTAGTACCCGAGTTGAGCTTCCAAAAGCCGTCCGTTTATGGCATTCTGGTTACCTAAAGGCGGAGCAGGAAGTGATGAGTACGCAAAGCGGCCTCACTACGAGGTTCGTAAGGGATCCGCTCAGGTAAGGCCCGGTCTCAAGCCTTCCCGAGTGCGATCTGGATCGCCAGTGGTGCCGGCGTGGAATTGCAGGCGTCACCAAATTCAAACGAGCGATCACCGCCAACTTTACCAAAAGGGCGCCGAGTTCCACTTAGTAAGACTATTCTCGTTGGTGGCGTCGAGAGGAATCGTCCTGGATTCACAACAACCGATCGCGCCGGGGGTGGAGGCCAAGGCAGAGACGACAGTCGGTGAGGCGGTGCGGGTGAGCAAGCTGGACCACTCCTTGGCCGGAAGTCTGGCCTGGAGTGTGGTGGGCAATTGGTCCAGCCAGGTTTTCAGTTGGGCTTCGTTCCTCATCGTAGCTCGATTGCTCTCGCCGGCTGACTTCGGCGTTGTGTCCATGGCGGTAATCCTCTTTGTTTACCTCCGCTATCTGGGCGAGTTCGGGATCACCCAGACAGTCGTTACCCTCCGCCATCTTACCGACCACCAACTGGCACAGTTGAACAGCATTGCCGCGTCGCTGGGAGTGGCGTGTTTCGGTCTTAGTTGTGCCCTAGCCTACCCAGTGGCACTCTTCTTCAAGACGCCACGCGTGGTCCCGGTGGTGGTGGTTACTTGCGTGGCGCTCGTCGCCCTGGGCTTGCGAGCCGTTCCCGAAGGGTTGCTCAACAAGGACCTGCGCTTTCGCTGGCTTTCGCTCGTTGAAGCCGGCTGTCGACTTTTGGCGGCTGCCGCCACCCTGGTGCTGGCTCTTTTGGGCTTTGCCTACTGGGCCCTGGTTCTGGGGAACTTGCTGTACGTGCTGGTTCGCACCGCGCTCGTGGTCAAAGCCCGGCCCCACGGCTTCGCGCTACCTCGCCTCGAATCGATACGAAAGGAACTCCTTTTCGGCTGGCACACTCTGGTGGCCACCTTTGCCTGGGCGTCTTATGAGAAACTGGATAACGTCACGGCCGGCCGTACCCTGGGCCAGGCAGCCCTCGGACTCTATGGCATGGCCTGGAACCTGGCCAACATCCCGCTGGAGAAGGTTACCTCGCTGGTGGTCGGCGTGATTCCCTCTTACTTCGCCGCCGTCCAGAACGACCCAGCGGCGTTGCGCCGCTACCTTCGTGGTCTCAGCGAAGCCCTGGCCCTGGCGACTTTCCCGGCCACCATTGGGCTCGCGCTGGTGGCCCGCGAACTCGTGCCTTTCGCGCTGGGCCGGAAGTGGCTCGGAATGGTCCCGGCGCTGGAAGTGCTCTGCGTTTACGTTTCCTTTCGCTCCCTTGTCGCGCTTCTCGACCGGGTGCTCACCGCCGTGGGCAACCCCCGGTTTGTGATGTGGACCCAATTGTGGGCGCTGGCGATCCTGCCCTGCGCCTTCTATGTCGGCAGCCACTGGGGCATCACGGGAATCGCCTTGGGCTGGGTGGCGGCGTATCCGCTGGTGGCCCTTCCCCTTTATCGGAAGGTGTTTCGGACCATCGACATGAGGTTTGCCGAGTACTTTCGCGCCCTGCGTCCCGCCGTGGACGCCACTGTGGTGATGGCTTTGAGTGTAACAGGCCTCAAATGGATACTGCCTTCCAGCGGCCCCCTGCTCCTGAGGCTGTTACTCGAAATCGCGGTGGGGGCCACCGCGTACATTGCCACTATGCTGCTGCTTCACGGCGGCCGGGCGCGCACCTTTCTCAGCATGGCCAAGGGGCTGCGACGCTCCCGAGAAGGAGGCGTCTGACTCTCAGCCGGGTCTGATAGCCATCCGGCTGGCCGGAATTCGAGCGCGCAGTCGCGATGGAAGCCTCCCCGTCAGAAGGTGTGAAATAATTGCGGAGGGAGCTTCCAACACAGAGACACAGAGGCACAGAGAAAAATGACAAGCATCTGGAAATAAAATGACATCTCATGTAATCTTCTCACTCCTTCTCTGTGTCTCTGCGCCTCTGTGTTTAATTCTTTCACAGCTTCTCAGCGCTCAGTGAGTTTCTGCCAAAGCGAGGCGACCTTTCTTGTCGCGTTAGGGGCGACCCTGATTCCGGCGAGGGCGACCCTTATTTTGGGGCTGCGAAGCTGCTCGTTCGCTTCCGCCAGCGACTTCGCCGCCTTGTCGAATTGCCGCTCCGAAAGCTGCAATCTGCCCTCGCGAAGCAGGCACATCGCGTTCACCCACAGCCATCGTTGGCGAACCAGATCACGCGTGGCTTGGTCAAGCGGGAGCGTGCGGAGCAGCCGCTCCAGGATTGTCCGGTTGGCCTGACTCATCAGCAAGTCCGACGCGCCGAGCGACCCGGGCCGTACGATATTAAAGCGAGCCTGCAACCGACGTGTGTATCCAATCTTCCCGCCATGGAAGGCGGTGCGCAGCCACATGTCATAATCATCGCAACGGCGGAGTCCTTCGTCGAACAGCCCGGCCCTGACGATGGCACCCTTCCGCGCGACGACGGTCGAGATGGAAACCTGGCACCGTTCATAGACGAGAGCTTCAAAGGTGGCCTCGCCATGTGACGGGCACTGCTTCATGTATTCCCACGGCTCCTGTCCGTCAGGAGCAATCACCCAGCCATTGGCATACACCAGATCCAGCTTGGGGTCTTCCGCGAAAAGCTCCATCGAGGAAGCCAAGTGCTCCGGGAGCCAAGTATCATCGCTGTCCAGAAAAGCCAGGAATTCTCCACGCGCCTTACGGATGGCCGTGTTCCTGGCGCCGGCCGCTCCCTTGTTCTCCTGGTTGAGGTAGACGATCCTGTCAAGGTAAGGCTCCAGTACTCTTTCGAGTTCGGGCGTGTCCGGCGAGCCGTCGTTCACTACCACGGCTTCGAAATCCTGGTAAGTTTGGGAAAAGGCTGACTCCAGGCAATCCGCGATGAGGTGAGCGGTGTTATACGCGGGGATTACGATACTGACGAGCGGCGTTTGATTGGGTCTAGAGGTTTCCATTCGCATCGGGCGACATTAAGAACTGTGATCAGGACTGTCCTTCCCCTCTCGGTCAACAAGGTATGATGGGTGTCCTTCACACCCATCATACCTTATTTTGCAGCCGTTTCCCGAGTGCAGTTCATTTCAATTCTACAATGAACACGTCCGCCCGGGATTCCCCGGAGCTCACCTGCCCGTTGCCATTGTACGTGCAGGTCACCAACGGCCTACAGCCGAGGAGCCAGTCCATATCACTGGTGAACATGGCCCACTTTCCGTCGTCGGACATAATGGCAATGCTCTGGTGTGAGAAGGCGCTTGCACACGTAGGAGCTACGTTGCATGCCGTCTCGTTGTAGTACGCGGTGCCCGTGGCCCGATGGTGAGCAAATCGGTAGACAGTGCCGTGGGCGGGGTTCACGGCGAAAATTTCGCGAGCCCATCCCCGTCCGATGTAAGTGGGCGTCGTAAACCTCTGACCACCGCTCATCTCGGTCGAGACGAGATAAGGGGTAGAGAGATCACTTCCATAATTGTTGTTCCAGGATGTGTGCTGATCGATGCCTTCGAAGCCGTTGGGATCGACCGGCGGAAACGCAGCAATCAACGCGCAAATGACATTCGTGGGACCGGTACTGCAAGTGGTGTGACGGACTGGATCGGTCCGGATGTCGCCGGAAGAGCGCCAGCTATTGTCGAAGTTTCCCCCCGGATCAGTATTGGTCCCCCCACTAAAAGTAACACCTGTGGACCCCCATGCGTTATGCCCCCCGCACGTTGCATAGGAATTGGGTGGATTCTCCAGATTGCTGCTAACATTGCACCAGAGGCTCGTCGAGGTGCCAAGGTTCCAGAATACATTCGAGCCCCCAAGGGCCTCCTGACTGAATTGCACCCAACTGCCGCTGAGGGAGAGAAGCATTTCGTGCTGGAAGATCCCCAGCGTGCTGGTGGTAGGGGCGGGAGGTCCACCGGCTGAAGTCGCGATCAATTTGGAGTTGTTGTTGCACGTGTACGGCGGACCGGGGGTCGGCATCCAGGTGTAAGAAGCGTTGCAGGACATCGTTCCCACTGCAGAGAGCAGGGCGGTCTGACTGGTATCCGTAACGTTGGCTCCGGCAACCGACGAACCATACCATAAGTCCCCAGGGTTGATGCCGTGGACAGCGGTTGCCGTTCCCGCAGTCCAAACGCCTTTGATGACCTTGTAGAAGTAGGCGCCGGCCACCGGCCCCGGTGTTAACGTGTTGTTGGGCGTGGCAGATCCATTCTTGATGGTTTCGATGTCCCAGGTGTTGCAGGTTCGGCCCTCAGCCTCTTCGATGTAGGTGTAGGAGGTCGAACCGGCGACTTTGGCCTTAACTCCCAAGGTTGGTTTTGCCATCGAGCAGCCAAGGTTCGCGGCCGGTTGAAGGGTCGGCGTGCACTGGGGATGCGCCGTATTATCGCAGGCATAAATGTTGTAGTGACTCCACGGCAGGGCATCGTTCTCACTGGCGGCAGGCGAAGGAAGGGTGATAGCGTTTTGAGCGGCGCCCAAGGTGAGGTACTGAATGGGCGACGCAGCGGTCTCGCCTTTGCCGTTGGCGACCGTCTCGTAGACCAGGGAGTACTGGATGGCGTACTGATGCTTAGGAGTGAGAGACCCTCCTGTAGTTGCCGTAGCGAAAGGCACTGCCGGCCCGCCATTCAAATCGAAGTCGAGTGGAAATGCCCCCGACATCTGCGTCTCGTTGGGCCAGAGGTTGCCGCCGATCTGCCCGGTTCGCGTATCTACCCAACCGCACTTGCCGGTTGACCGCTCGTAGACTGCCGTAATCCAGCCTTCATTTTGTGTTGGTCCGAAGGATACGGCAACGTGATTGTCGTCCGACGAGAGTTGGGGAGTCGGCGTCCACACCAGCGCCGAGTGAGGCAAGGAAGAGAGCCAGGAGAGCCCGGCGCACTGGCGGAAGTCCACCACGATTGCGTACTGGCTCTTGGCGACATTGTAGCTCTGGACTTCCGGCGCCCAACCCGCCCCCATGGGTATCCCAAAGTAGACTCCGGCATCGGCAACCGACCTGCCGAATTGTCCGTTGCCGAAGGGAAGCGCCTTGCTAGCCGTACTCGGAACTTTCACGCAGGACGCCTGCATGGTGGCCGGATTGAAGGAAAACAGCCAGTGATTTCCATTATTATCGCTGGCGCGAAGCCACTTGGAGTCCGAACTAAAAACATTGTCGAGGGCGGCCCCCCCATTGCTGATGTTGGAGTTGTTCCCCGCTGGCTGGCCGAAACAGCCAGCGCTGGTCAGAGTATTGTTGTCCGTCACGCGAAGAATGCGTTCGCCAAAGTCAGGGTCGACAAAGACCGTGTTGGCGGGAAAGTTCGTGTAGCCCTCGGGCCCGACGTTGAAGGGCAACCGAGATTCCTGCTGGGTATTCAGATCGGTGCGAGCACAAGGATATGGCAAGGTTCCTGAACAATTCGCGAGGGCAGGAACGCGCTCTGCCCGCTCCTGGGCCATTCCGGCACCGTTGCGCCCCGGCCCCCAACTTGGCAGGGCCAGGGCAATCGCCAGCACGACCGCCCCGGTTGCTGCCCTACGACTCATTCCCTGACTCCTCCTGTTGCGACCGACAGCCACGTTTTTCATCTCCTTCTCTCCTTTCGCAGCGATTGCGCATCGCTGACTTTTGTGGCAAATCTCAGCCTGCTAAGGCCGTCGAAACTCAATTTCATCATCGTCATAATTGATATATCGGTGAATAGTACATGCCGCGCTGGCTGAGTACTGACCCTTGGAATCACCCTACCCTGTTGGTTGGGCGGCGGTGACGCTTTGGAGTACGGCAGCTTGCTGCCGCTTTGTTCTCGCTGCTCGGCGCAGCGCTGCTGCGGTAGAAAAGCGGCAGCAAGCTGCCGCACTCCAAAGCCAAATTAGGACACTACCGGTGCCGGTGATTTCGGCTTAAGATGAGGGAGTGTGATTGGCCGCAACCACGGACGGTACGCGGGGCTAATGTGCCAATGCGGGAGAGAGAACTAATGGGATTGAACCCCCCCTCTGCGCTGCCCCTTTTTGCCGGTGACTCGGGCAAGTCAAAGGGGGGGGTGCCGCAAGAACGCTGCCAATATCGAGGGGCGTTGGCGCTGATCAGCGCCGGCATGACCAATCCAAAGCAAATAAAGGTCGAGCTGACCAACTCGGGAGCGAAGCCGAAAAGCGCAGCTATATCGGCTCCGCTCATCGAGTGAGCCGCAAGGTGAAAAACTTACACGGCGGTCATTTCAATTCTACAATGAACACGTCCGCCCGGGATTCCCCGGAGGTCACCTGCCCGTTGCTATTGTACGTGCAGCTCACTAAGGGCCTGCAGCCGAGGAGCCAATCCATATCACTGGTGAACATGCCCCACTTTCCGTCGACGGACATAATGGCAATTCCCTGGTGTCCGAGGGCGCTTGCACACGTAGGAGCTACGTTGCATGCCGTCTCGTTGTAGTACGCTGTGCCCGTGGCCCGATGGTGAGCAAATCGGTAGACAACGGCGGTGGCGGGGTTCACGGCGAAAATCTCCCGAGCCCATCCCCGTCCGATGTAAGTGGGCGTCGTAAAACTCTGACCACCGCTCATCTCGGTCGAGACGAGATAAGGGGTAAAGAGATCAAGTCCATGATTGTTGTTCCAGGACGTGTGCTGATCGATGCCTTCGAAGCCGTTGGGATCGACCGCCGGAAATTTGGCAATCGACGCGCAAATGACATTCGTGGGACCGGTACTGCAAGTAGCATGATTGGCTGGCTCGCTCCGGACGCCGGGGGAAGGACGCCAGCTATTGTCATAGTTGTCGCCCGGATCAGTATTGGTCCCGCCACTAAAAATAGGACCTGCGGACCCCCATGAGCTATGCCCGTCGCACGTTGCATAGGAATTGGGCGGATTCTCCAAATTGCCGCTAACATTGCACCAGAGGCTCGTCGAGCGGCCAACGTTCCAGAAAACATTCGAGCCCAGAAGAGCTTCCTGACTGAATTGCGCCCAACTGCCGCTGAGGGAGAGAAGCATTTCGTGCTGGAAGATGCCCAGGGTGCTGACGGTGGGGGCGGGAGGTCCACCGGCTGAAATCGCGATCAACTGGGAGTTGTTGTTACACGTGTAGGGCGGACCGGGGGTCGGCATCCAGGTGTAAGAAGCGTTGCAGGACATCGTTCCCACTGCAGAGAGCAGAATGGTCTGACCGGAATCCGTGACGTTGGCCCCCCCAGCCGACGAATCACCTATACCGGTATCCGTAACGCTGGCCCCGGCGGCCGACGAACCATACCATAGGTCCCCAGGGTAAATGCCGTGGACAGCGGTTGCAGTTCCCGCAGTCCAAGGGCCCCTAATGACTCGGTAGAAGTAAGCGCCGGCCACCGATCCCGGTGTTAACGTGTTGTTAGCCGGGGCAGTTCCATTGTTAATGGTCTCAATGTCCCAAGTGTTGCAAGTTTGGCCCTCAGCCTCTTCGATGTAGGTGTAGGAGGTCGAACCGACGACAACGGGCTGAACTTCCAAGGTTGGGTTTGCCATCGAGCAGCCAAGGTTCGCCGCCGGTTGGAGGGTTGGCGTGCAACCGGGGCTCGCGGTATTGTCGCAGGCATAAATGTTGTAGTGACTCCACGGCACGGCATCGTTGGCACTGGCGGCAGGCGAAGGAAGAGCGACAGCATTTTGAGCGGCGCTCAAGGTAATGTACTGGATGGGCGACGCAGCGGTCTCGCCTTTGCCGTTGGCCACCGTCTCGTAGACCAGCGAATACTGGATGGCGTACTGGTCCCCAGGGGTCAGAGATCCTCCCGTAGTTGCCGTAGCGAGAGGCACCGCCGGCCCACCATTCACATTGAAGTTGAGCGGAAATGCTCCCGACATTTGTGTCTGGTTGGGCCAGAAATTGCCGCCGATCTGCCCGGTTCGGGTATCGACCCAACCGCACTGGCCGGTTGACCGCTGGTAGACGGCCGTAAGCCAGCCTTCGTTTTGGGTTGGTCCGAAGGATACGGCGACGCGATTGTCGTTCCACGACAGTTGGGGAGTCGGTGTCCACGCCAGCGCCGAATGAGGCAAGGAAGAGAGCCAGGAAAGCCCGGCGCACTGGCGGAAGTCCACCACGGTTGCGTACTGACCGGTGGCGACATTGTAGGACTGGACTTCCGGTGCCCAATTCGACCCCATCGGTATCCCAAAGTAGATTCCGGGATCAGTAATCGACCTGCCGAATTGTCCGTTGCCGAAGGGAAGCGCATTGCTAGCCGTACTCGGCACTTGCACGCAGGACGCCTGCATGGTGGCCGGATTGAAGGAAAACAGCCAGCGGTTTCCATTATTATCGGCGACGCGAAACCACTTCGAGTCCGAACTAAAGACGTTGTCGAGGGCGGCCCCCCCATTGCTGAGGTTGGAGTTGCTCACCGATGGCTGGTTGAAACAGCCATCGCTGATCAGCGTATTGTTGTCCGTCACGCGAAGAATGCGTTCGCCAAAGTCAGGGTCGGTAAAGACCGTGTTGGCGGGAAAGTTTGTGTAGCCCTCCGGCCCCACATTGAAGGGCAGCGGAGATTCCTGCTGGATATTCACATCGGTGCGAGCGCAAGGATATGGCAGGGATCCTGAACAGCTCGCGAGGTCAGGCACGACGTCCTGGGCCATTCCAGTACCGTTGCGACTCCCTGGCCCCCAACTTGGCAGGGCCATGAACATCGCCAGCATGACCGCCCCCATTGCTGCCCTGCGACTCATTCCCTGACTCCTCTTGTCGATCATTGCGATCATCTTTTTCATCTCAATCTCTCCTTTTGCAGCGATTGCACATCGCTGACTCTTTGTGGCAAATCTCAGCCTGCTAGGGCTGACGAAACTCAAAATCACCATCTTCATAATTGACATACCGGTGAGTAGCACATCCCGCGCTGGCTGGGTGCTGGCTCCTGGAATCACCCTGCCCGATTGGTTGGGCGGCGATGACCTCGCCCAGCGCTTTGCTTCGACAACTCTATCTTCGGCGGCCCTCAGCCGGAATCAGGTGCCGGTGACTTGGGCTGAAGATGAGGGAGTGACGCAACCGCGGACGGTACGCGGAGCTAAGATGCCAATGTGAGAGCCAGAATCGGACTGCACCCCCCTGTGCGCCGCCCTTCATGCTGGTGACGTGGGCAAGTTGACGGAGGGTTCGCCGCAAGAACGCTGCCAATGTCGAGGGAAGTTCGTGCTGATCAGCGCCGGCGTCGCCAATCCAAAGCAAACAAAGGTGACGTGACGAACTCGGGATCGAAGCCGAAAGATTCAGCTATATCCAGCCAGTCCATCAAGTGAGACAAGGGTGAAAGAATTACCAAGTCAGTGGGTAAGACCTACACCCGGCAGAAGGGAGATCCTTCTCTCATCGGTCATCGGCGTTTGCATTCAGCCCGTCACCGTCGTGCTATCCTCAGCTCTTCTACCGTCACCAATCGGATAATGGACGGTAGTATGAACTAGTCTCGCAGGGAGCCGGCGTTCGTATCGTACCTGGGTCCACCCACTAACCAATACTCAATGACTCAATCACGGAAACTAATCTGTATTTCTCACCGGGAGTTGGAAGGGCGGGGCTTTAGCCCCGCCGTTCGAAGGCTGCCCTAACGCCGTATATGGCTGTGAAGTAATCGAAAATAAAATCTACCACAGAGGCGCAGAGGCACAGAGAAAAATGGATAATCTTAACGAAACGAACGTCGTCTTCGCGTGGTTCCTTTTTCTCTTCTCTGTGTCTCGGTGCCTCTGTGGTTATTTTTTCCCCAGTGTCACTTCAACTCCACAATAAACACATCCACTCGCGATTCTCCAGAGATCACTTGCCCGGCACTATTGTAAGTACAGGTTGTATTTGGCTTACAGCCAAGCAGCCAGTCCATGTCGCTATTAAACACCGCCCACTTCCCGTCATCGGAATTTTGCGCAATGCTTGCATGGCCGAATGCACTTTCGCAGTGCGGCAGGACACTGCAAGTGCCGCCATAATTATAGGCCACGCTGGTCGCTCGGTGGTGCGCAAACCGGTAGCCGATGCCAGTTAGAGGGTTCACTGCGTATACCTCCCTGGCCCACGCCCGCCCGATGTAGGTTGGCGTCATAAATGGGTTGGAGTCGGCGGCATCGGTTGACACGAGATAGGGA
Organism: Terriglobia bacterium; assembly: GCA_035315065.1. Lineage (GTDB taxonomy): Bacteria > Acidobacteriota > Terriglobia > UBA7540 > UBA7540 > DATFYM01. The sequence continues at coordinate 45,447 of DATFYM010000241.1, read as the reverse complement.
GTATACGGCTCGCTGCCGGCCCGCGTATTGTTCCAACTGGGATGAGAATCATAATTGTCGGTGCCGTTGGGGTCAACGGCAGGAAATGTGGTGACGGTTTCGCAGGTCACCGTGATCGCGCCCGACGCGCAGGTGCCGGTAACATTAGACGAGATTGCCGCCCACGGCCTCCAAGTCACCGAGAAGTTTTGGCCGGGATCATCGTGGACACGGGCTGAGTATACATCCAGGAGCCCGTTATAGGCCATCGAAACGTGGCCTCCACAGGGTGCGTAGGAGTTGGGTGGATTCTCAAAACCGCTGTTCATGTTGCACCACACGGCGGTCGACGTGCCTATCTTCCAAAGCACCGGGGACCCTGAAAGCGCCTCGGTGCTCAGCAATACTTGGCTGCCGTCAAAAGACAGCGTTATTTCATGGAGAAAGATGCCGAGAGTGCTGGTGGTGGGGGCGGCAGGCCCGCCGGCGGAGATCGCCATAAGCGTAGCATTATTGTTGCAGTTATAGGGCGGACCCGGGGTCGGCATCCAAGTGTAGGAAGCGTTGCAGGACATCGTCCCCACGGCAGAGAGTAGAATGGTCTGACCGGTATCCGTAACGCTGGCGCCACCTGTCGACCCTGCGTACGAGAGTTGTCCGGGATAGACACCTTGGTCGACGGTCGCTGTCCCCGCGCTCCAGGCGCCCTTAATGACCCTATAGAAATAGGCTCCCGAGACCGCGCCGGGGGTCAGCGTGTTGTTGGGCGCAGCAGCCCCATTCGAAATGGTCTCCGTGTCCCAGGTGTTGCAGGTTGGGCCGTCAGCTTCTTCGATGTAAGTGTAGGTTGTCGAGCCGGTGGTGTTCACCGACACGCCCAAGGTTGGTTTACCCATCGAGCAGCCAAGGTTCCCGGCCGGCTGGAGGGTTGGCGTGCAACCGGGGCTCGCCGTGTTGTCGCAGGCATAGATGTTGTAATGGCTCCACGGCACCGAATCGTTGGCACTGGCGGCAGGAGAAGGAAGCGAGATGGCCGTGTTGCTGCCGCCCAGGGTCACGTACTGGACCGTCGATCCGGCGCTCTCGCCTTTCCCGTTCGCCGTGGTTTCATAGACCAAGGAGTACTGGATGGCGTATTGGTGGCCTGTGATGAGGGAGCCGCCTGTGGTTGCCACAGCCGTGGGAACGGAGGGACCCCCATTGACACCGAAGTTTAGCGGAAACGCTCCCGCAACCTGGGTCACGCCCGGCCACAGATTACCGCCGATCTGTCCCGTGCGCGTATCCAACCACCCACACTTCCCGGTCGATTGCTGGTATACCATCGTGATCCAGCCTTCATTCTGGGTGGGTCCCATCGACTCGGAAATGACGTCGTCGTTCAGACTGAGGTTAGGCGTCGTGTTCCAGCTCAGGCTGCCGTGCGACAACGAAGAGAGCCATGAGAGGCCGGAGCATGTGCGGAAATCGACAATCGTCGCATAGCCTCCAGTGCTCACATTGTACGTCTGGACTTCCGGCGCCCAACTTCCTCCCCCAGGGACACCGAAGTAGATTCCCGCATCAGCCAGCGATCGGCCGAATTGGGCGTTGCCGAAAGGAAGTTGGCCTTCTGCGGTCCCGGTTGCCTTTACACATCCGACCTGCATGGTGGCAGGATTAAAGGAAAACAGCCAGAAATTTCCGTTGCTGTCGGCGACACGAAGCCACTTGGAGTCCGAGCTAAAACCGTTGTCGTCGGAGTTTCCGCCATCGCTCAACTGAGAGTTATTTGGCGCCGACAGATTAAAGCAACTCGCGCCGGTGAGGGTCGTGTTATCCGTTACGCGAAGGATGCGTTCGCCGAAATCAGGGTCGATGAAGACCGTGTTGTAGGGAAAGTTCGTATAACCTTGCGGCCCGATAGGAAATGGTAGCGGAGATTCCTGCTGAACGCTCAGATCGGCGCGGGCGCAGTAGGCGGGCGGGCCGCATACTCCTATCATCGAAGCGCCGGTGCCACCCGTCTTGGATTGACCGAAGACCGAGACGGGAAGGATCCAGCAAACCAACAACAGCCACTTTGCAATCAGCTCTATTCTCTTGCTCACTCGATTTATCTCCCAGGTTAAACTAGCCATCAGAACGTGTGAAGAATTAAACACAGAGGCACAGAGACACAGAGAAGAGGAAGAGAATCACATGATGATGTCGTTTGCTTTCCGACGTTTCCCATTTTTCTCTGTGCCTCCGTGTCTCTGTGTTGGAAGGTCCCTGGCAATTACTTCACGCTTCTCAGCGATCAGGTATCGGCAGTCAGCAAGAAAAGGGCTGAAAGCTGATGGCTGATAGCTGAAGGCCTACTGCACAATAGTTTTTCCTCCCACCGTGACCATGCCGCCGACCGTCGCATTGGGAACCGCCTGCGATCCTTGCGATCCCTGCGATCCTTGCACCGTCAATCCACTGGCATAGAATCCTGCCGTACCACTGTCGCCGGTGAGCAACTGGATGATGACCCCGCCCGCATTCACCGCGCCCACGTAATCGGCGTTCAGATTGTAAGTGGCGGAATTGACCGTCAACGTTGATGGCACCTGATTCCATCCGGCGACCTCGAATGCCGGATAGTGGAAATACCGACTACCGGGGTTCGTCCACACCACGTTGTTGTCCGTGCAGATGTTGCCTTGGCTCGGACAAGCAGACGACCAGTTGGGTTGCGAGCCTCCGCTTTGGCCGCTCGCGGCGTTGACGAAGGTCGCCACCTCGACGTTGGTTCCATCCCAGATCGCCTGGCCCAAGGAGTACGTGTGGTTGCTCTGCCAGCTTGGGAGCGAGAGCGTGAAGTTAACTGAGCCGCCGCTCGCCGTGATCTGATAGGCCCCGGTGTCCTGGTCGAAGCAGTTTGCTCCGTAGCCGCTGGTGCAACTCCCGGTGGTGAAGTTCGGGGCGGGCGGCGCTTCGTACTCCGCCGCATAGTCTCCTGCCAAGGCTTGCGTTGCCTGCCGCGATCCCGCCCACAATCCGTCGTCACCCAGGCGCAAGGTATCGTAGAGGATCGTGTGCGGGCTGCCGTCGCCGGCCAGCGTCACGTTTTGATAGGCTCCTTGTAATCTGTCCCGCATCCCTTCAAACCAGGTTGGGCCGCTAAGGCTGGTGCCGATATAGTTTCCGAGGGCAGGCGAAGCAAGAGGGCTAGCGCCCAGAATACGCAGAAAGTTCGCGTGAACCACGCCGGAAAGCTTGGTCCCATAGTTGTAAGGAGATTGACATCCGCTCGCCGATCCGGAAGGCGCCCCGGCCGCACAGGTCTGAACGTCACCAGCGCTCGGCTGAAGCACTCCAAACGCCGGCAGGGCGGGGCTGCAGTTGGATACGTTGCCGAAGTCCCAGGCTGGCAGGCCCCCCACGTAGTAGTTGTATGTCCCCGAAGCGCCGCTAAACGTCGAACTCAGCGTGAGCGTGGTACCACCCGTAAAATCGCCGCCGGTCACGGAAGATACGGTAAGCTGCACGGCGGTTCCCGCGCCATTGCCCGTCGTTGACCAGATGAAGAAGGACGCGTTCACCCACGACGCCAAGGGCACACCCGCCGCGAAGTTATCTCCCGTTGCCGCAGTGACCGTTGCGCTCCCGTTGGTCAGGGTTGTGGTGCCATACCAGGATGCACGGTTCGGAGTTACCATCTGCCATGTCTTATTCGTGTAATAACGCAAGTAGCTCTGCCATACCTCCTGCCAGGGAGGAGAAATAGGCGCGTAATACGAACCTCCACTTTGGCAGACGCTGTTATCCGCTTGGGCTTTATTGTTGGCAAAGTTCGCGGTTTTCAGAATAGTAACTTGGGTTGTGGCATCAGACCCCGCGCCGCCGGCCACGTTGCCGAAGGTCAGCGGACCTTGCGAGTCACCATTCGTATAGGACATGTCAAAGCGGTGAAACACCTTGTCGGGGCGATAGATGGTGTAATACTCGGTGCCCGTAACGCAGCAATCGAGCCCGTTCGTGTAGTTGGGCATATTGAAGAAAGAAGCCCATTGTCCATATTGCCGCAGGCCCCAGGTCTCCTTAAACCGCACCCGCACATTATTAGCTTCCAGAATGGCAATCTGCGCGCCGGAAGAGTTCTTATACTCGCCCCATCGCCCGGCTGTGGCTGTCCCACCGTGCCCGGTACACGAGTTGGTCTGGACGGTGGGAAGCTGGTACTGAATTTGGCCGGTGGCCGTGGTTGTCACACCCGTGCCAGCCGTGTTGAAGGTGCAAGTACCGGTATCCACGGTGACGCCGGAAACGGCCACGTTGACGGTCGATGACGGCGGAACCGTGGGTGCCATCGAACTGTTAGCCAATGAAAGAGTAACGGTCTTCCCGTCACCGCCGCTGCTGGTTCCGGTGACCGATGCCCCGCCGCCGGTCGTCGCGACCAAGTTGTAAGGGGCGTTAATCAACCCAAACTGCATCTGGGCGAAGCCTGCATTTGGCGAAGAGATGTCGATCTGGTAGACGAATCCGCCCGCACCAGAGCAGGTGCCTGTACAACTGACCCCTCCCGTGAGTGTGAAAGTGATTTGATTGCCGCTGATCGAGCCGATGATAAAGCCGCCGTTGATCGACTGAGCGGCTCCGCTGCCGGTGAGCGTGCCCGATGACAGGCTGCTGTCGAACACAAACACCGGCTGGCCGACAGTCCATGAGGGCGAGCCGGAAAGGGTAAGCGTTACCGACGAACCCGAAGCGGTCCAGTTGACGATGTCGAACTCCGTGTCGTTCTTGTTGTCCCAGAGGTCGCTCAGACCCATGCCGTAAACACAACTATTGGAGCCACAGTTCACTGACTGATCGCCCAGAGCGAGGCGAATGTGGCCTGGCACGTCCACCACATAGTAGGCTCCCACGTAGGGAATCTGGGCCGAAACGTACCCACCACCGGTGTAAGCGGAGAATCCGCTGCACGATTCGGAGTAAGAGATATTCTGACCACTCACCGTGATGGGTCCCAAGCCATTGCCGTTCCAGGCTCCGGCGCTCGACCCGCCCACGTCCACGTTGATGCCGGTTACGATGTTGCTGGGCATCGCGCCACTTACGGTTAATTGAATGGTGCCGCTCGTACACGTTGCCGCCGTTACCGGGGCCGCGTACAGCAATTTGAGCGCCCCGGAGTCCTGGGCCTGCGCCAGGGGCGTTTGGCTACAGAGCACACCGAACAAAAACCACTTCGCCAGTCCCCAGCCCCTAGTGCTTAGTCCTCGTATTTCATAATTACCCTGACGTATTTCACGGGGTTCGGGATTCGGGGCTCGGGATTCGCAGAGGAAGATTGGGGTTCGGGGATTTGTTCTGCGAACCCCGAACGCCGAATCCCGAACCCCGCTTGCATCGTCACCGTATTTGTGAAATGCGGCATTTAGTCCCTTTGTCATGCGTGCTCAATCCCCGAATCACAAACCACCCGACCAAATTCCACTTCGCTGCGTTGGCGCTGCGAGCGATGCTTTGAAGGGATGGGTTCGTGTTCTTTCCGGTTCCCAGTCACTTGACTCCTGTACACCTTCAAGGGGAATCTTTTCTAACGATTCCGGCCCTCTCCCTCTGAAGCTGTGAAATAAGTGGGAAAGAGCTTCAAACGCAGAGACGCAGAGGCACAGAGAAAAAATGAGAAACGATTGTGAAACCAATGGCGTCTTCATGTTCTTCTCATTCTCTTCTCTGCGTCTCTGTGCCTCTGTGTTTAATCTCTTCACGCTTTCCTTGGGGGAGAGGGTCTCGGCGTGAGGGGGCAGGCGCTTAATTCGTCGGCCCGCTCAGCATCACGACTTGCCACTGCTTGAGCCAGATCGCGTCTCCTGCTGTGGCCGAACTCCACAGGGCGTTGAGCGTTAAGGTTAAGGCTCCGTTGGTAGCGAAATTGTTGTTGGGAATCGTGCTGTTGAAGCAGTGGAGGCCATCCAGTCCGGTGGCTCCCCCGCCGTTCATACCTACTATGCATTGGGCGTCCACCATAACGGACGCGCCTGGCGCGGCGGTGCCATCGATGCGAAATGTCTCGGTGCCCGCCCTAGCCGCCGTATTTAAGATACTTCCGCCCGCGACATTGGTGAGCGCCGTCGATCCCAACTTCAGGCCCGTGATAAGGTTCGGAACACCCTGGCCGATTGCCCAAAAGTCTCCGGTTGCTTGTAGCAGCGTGCCCGCACCAAGAATGTTCGCTGGCAAAACGCAAGAGGAACTGGTGAAGGCAGTCAGACTCGTAGCCTGCGTCGAGGTCACCTGCCCGAAGTAATGAGTGCCTCCGGATGCATCGGCAGAGAGAAGGTCGCCGATATTCGAGGAGTAGGGTGGTGCGCAGAGAAGCTGATTCTCACTGCCAAAATATGACCAGTTGGCACCATCGCTGATCAATTTCGCCTGTCCGCCGAGACCGATGAACTTATGGACCACACCGCCAATGGTCGAGGCGGTGGTAGCGACGGTCAGGATTCCACCGGATTTCTTATTGGACACCGTGATCGCGCAGCCCGCGTTCATGCTCGACGTTCCCGCCTGAGGCAGAGTCAGTGTGGCATTGCTGCTGATCGTGAAGTCGATGGCGTTGCCGCAGTCGGTTGAGGCAGCGGTATAGTTGCCCGTCTGCGCGTTCACCGTCACGCTTGCGCCGCCGCCACCGCTGGAAGTGGTCCCACACGAAAAAACGTCGGTGGACTGCGTGTAGTTCAGATGGTTGCCGCCCGAATCCTGGCAGTCGGGAATCGTCTTGGCGCTTGGGTTTGCGCTCAATGCACCTATCAAAGTCTGATGGGCTCCGAGGGCCACGCCGGCGATCGCCGCGTTGGCCGCTCCGTTGACGGCTACGGAGTATTGTGCGGCGCCATTATTCGCATTGCAGAGGGAGCCGAGCGCGCAGGCTTGACCGTTCACTGTTGTGGCGGGGTTCGCCAGCGCCGCGGTAGGCACGCTTCCAAAGGACGGAGCCGACCCCACGCCCTGACCCACCAGTACGGTGTTGGCTGCGCCGCTCAAGAAGCTGCCGGTCAGCGTGCCCGACGAATTGGTCCACAGTTGCAATCCCGTCGCCGGGGTGCCCGGATAGACAAACGCCTCGCCCGAGTTCGCAACGCTAGCCGGTGCCACAAGCTGAACCTGATTGGCGACGAGGGAAGGAGCCGCGCCTTGCTTGGCCTCAAAGTAGCCGGCCCCGCTTCCGGTGGCGGTGAAAGAGCTGGCCGAGACGCCGCCCGATCCACTGTAGGTGAGGGTGTTCGAAGCGTCCGTAAGGTTGGCATCTGGGCCCACGCTGGTGCTTCCGCCCGCCGAAGCGTAGTAACTGAGGGCTCCTGCACTGCCATTGTCCGCAGTGACGGTTCCTGAACCAGAGCCGCCGCTCGCTGCACTGTAGCCCGGCGGGCCCACCTGGACGTTATAAAGTCCCCCAGCAGCGTTGGTGCTCATCACCTGACCGATCACCCAGCCGGAAGTCGGAGCTGCCCCCGCGTCGTGGCAATCACCGGCCACGGTGGTGCTGGCCTGGACGAAGTGGTTGATAGTGGTAGCGCCGTCAAACGTGCACTGCGCGATGCCGTTGACTGACAAGGCTGCGTTTCCAGAAGACGCGCCTCCGGTCACGACCGGGTAAACCGGAACCGCAGTGTCGCTGATCCCGGCAGTGGTCGCGGTGGGCGAGTTGCCGCTGCCGGTCAACTTGGCCAGCAGCCCATTGGTGGTTCCCGCCGCGGAGTTGGCGACCACAATCACCGGACCGGAACCCGCTCCGCCAGAGATTGTTCCTGCGAAGGCTCCGGCCGGAGCTTGAATGTCGCTGCCAGGAATAGCCGAGCTTACACCGACCACGCCATTGAGCGTCGTTGAGGGGGCGAGGTACGACTTGACGCTGCCGTCTGTCTTTTCCAGGTCGAAGTATGGCGGGGCGAGGTTGGAGCTAGCGGTGCTTCCGTATAGCCTTAAGAATGACTGGGTTGACTGGCTTGGGCTGCCATAGGTGGTGTTATTCCCGAGGAAGTTCAGGTTCCCGTTGGCGCTGACCCAAACGTATTTCGTTCCCGCGGAGCATGGACTGGTCGAGCAAATGTCAAGAATATCGGCTGTCGGGCTCGCCACGCTCGGGGCTAGAGTCAATGGTACGGCATCCTGGCCGGACATGGGCTGGGCAGTCACAGCGTTGTTGGTGCTGTTGGTTGCCCAACTCGACGGCAGGCCTGCGCACGGCCCAGGCGCCCAACTGGATACGCCGTAAACGAGACATTGGCCGGTGGACGGCGCAGTGGACGAAAGCGCGTAACCTTGGAGCCATGTCACCTTGGGAGATCCCGCGGTACCACCCAAGTCGCCGGTGAGCTGAATCGCGCCCGGAGCTCCCCAGGTCGCCATCGGGAGCATCCCGGAGGGCAGCGTGCCCGACAAAGCGATGCTGACATTGCCGGCGCTGGGGTTGGTGACCGTAATGTTGCTGCCGCTCTGGAGGTTGAGAGTTGCCTGGCTCGCCGTATTGGTTCCATTGACCTGAACGGTCGCCGGAGCAGGTAGCGTCGTGGGAACCCATTGGTTCAGGCTGGAATTGAATTGGTGGACCTGGCCGTTGGCGGGAGCATTGGACGAAACAGGAACGCCTTGGATCCCCGCCACTTTGGGCGCCGCGGCGGTGTTCGAGAGGTCGCCGGCGAGTTGAATCGCGCCTTGAGCGCTGCCGGTGGCGGAGGGCAATTGAGCTGGCACGGCAGCGCCGGTGAGGTTCGAAAAGGCGGGCTGGGTGCAGGTTGGGGAGCCTAAATTGACGCCACTCACAAATTGGTTCGCCGCGCAGGTCCCGATGCCAGAACCACCACTCGTGAACATCGTTCGGTTATCCGTGACGGCGGTGATGGCCGCAGATCCGGTCACAACGGTGGCTACCGGAATGAGGCCTGCCGTGAACCCACTTGTGTTGGTGGCCGGGGCGCAGTTTGCGGAGGGATTAAGATAAACGTAATTGGTGGCGCTCGGCGCCATGGTCAAGGTGCCGCCGGCATAACTCTGGATGGCACCGCCGCAAAATACGGTGCCGGGGCTGAGATTGAGCGTCAGTCCCGAGCCCGCAGTGGCATTGTAGCCTGGAGCTACGCCTTGCACTGACCCGACGTTCATCCGCACCGTTTGTTGCGGAGGTTGCTGCGGCTGCGCCGCAACCGGAACTAGCCACAGAGCAGACAATAATAAGCAAAAGGTGTTCTTCATTTTGTTCTTCGTTTCACAGTGCGTGCTCGTTTCGGCATGCCTGAGCGTAACGTCTCCTTTTTCGATCGTTTCGTGAGAGAGATCGCTGGCCGCGCTCCCTCTCCTTCTGGCTTCAAACTTCTTCTCCGGGCGGCGACGGACCTTGCGCCCGGCAACGCTCGTTGTAAGCGCTTCACACGTCGTTCTTAAGCTTGGCGCTGCCCTTCAAGCCTAGTTTCAGGGCTTGTCGTGCCCCACTCGTCAGTGCTACTCCAGACGGGGGTCCGGTGTCCGCCTTGGCGGGCGTCGAGAAGGGCTCCCGGCGTAACTGTGCCCCAATCACACGAATCTCGGTCAAGGAGAGCCGCTCCAGATCGAGTCCGCGGACGAGGAAAGCAGAAAGCCAGTGCCTGGCGCGGCGGAAGGCGGCCAAAAGACCGTTTGCGGCCGCCGCGGCCCATCCCAAGGAGGGCGTCACATGGTTCCGACTGCTTCGCCTCATAGCTATGATCCTGTCGGCGTCACATCGCTGTCGCCGTCCTGGGGTGTGACCAGCGTCGTCGTGCCGCAGTTAGGGCAAGGCCCGTTCAACGGCGCCAATCCGTTAAAACCGCACGTGCAGCGCAGAAATACCACGACACGCTTCGAAGTAATCTGACCGGGATATGGATTGCTCATTCTGGTTATGCCACTCCTTGCTTTATTTTCCGCTGGCGCTTGGCCCGGGCCCTATCGAGGTACCTGCCGAGTCACAACGGCGACGGGACTTTCTCCACGCCGTTTGCGGCCCACCGCCAATATGGACTCGCTGACCTCAACTTAAGACCTCTGATTCCAACTACTTCCTTCTTCTTTCCGGTTCCCCAACCGGTTGACTCCGCCACTACAACGAAGCTCCGATCGGGTCATCGGGGAGTCGATACCCGCTGTGCGGTATCGCTCCCCTCAAATCCTGCGTTTCCAGTCGAATCCTGTGTTTCCACTCGAACTCGCATAAAACAGGCGGCTTATCTCGCCAATCCCCCCTGCGTCAAGAACCACCAGGTCGCTCATCGGTTGCCCGGACTGGGCGGGTCGCCCCCCGTCTGCTCTTCGATATAATCCATGTCCCTTCAACGACATGCGACCATTCTCATGCCTCACGATTTCGAGGCAAACCAAGCCCCTGGCGCGCCCTTCCGAGTTCGGCGCACTCCGCAATCGATTACCATTCAACGGTAACACCTCAAAATGAGACAATGGAGACAAATGAGACAAATGAGACACTTTTTTTTCCACTTTGAAATCAGTTGCTTGAAGGTCCAAAAACGCGCTCCGACTTCCAAAAATGCAAAAAGTGTGGCATTTTGCCACACTCGTACCCCCGTCTGAAAACGAGGATGGGAGTGCCAAAACCGGTCCGGGCGCTAGCCTCCAACGAATGCGGACCCTCTGCCCAAAACGGCTATCGCGGTTCGGAAGAGTAGCACCAGCGGTGGAAATCTTCGAAGTGGGCGAGGCTCGCACCGTCGGCTATGATTGCACCGTCGATGGGAGGGGATTACAGAGGGAAGGTGCTAGCCAAGCTATATGTGGGTCGGGCGTCGACGTTGAGCAGCGGTCGGACGGCGCTAAGGCTTTGTTCTACAGAAGCCGGCATCAGACCAGAGGCCAAACCAAGCGCCAAAACTCTGTGAATAGGAACCCGGTCCAAATAAAACCAGTTAGGGCCTTGGTCGGCGTGCAGGCTTCGCTCAGCATGTTGATTTTCTCACGGAAAAGTCTTCCCCGGCTTCAACTTTCTTCTTGACTTTTCCCTCCGATAGGATAGGCTAGAAACAGCCAGCATTCGGGGCTAGAAAAGAAAAAGTGACTCATGAAGCGTGAAGGGTGAAGGGTGAAGGGCGATGCCCGGGCACCCGCGAGGGCCAATGGAAGATTGGAGATTTGGGATTCAAGATCCAAAGAGAATGGAAACTCCCAATATGGGGCCTTACGGACTGGAACTGGGAAGGCAAGGGCAGATTCAAAAACCGACGCCTGTATACCAATTTGTTTAGAGTGAGTCATATAAGTGTAGAGCTCAGAGCGAAGCCATGGCGAGTATCTTGCTTCGATTCAATAGCATAGGGCGATCCTCGCGGTCAGAGGACAAAACGAAGCCGAGCGAAGCCATCATGGCTAAGTCATTTAGGGTCAGCGAGATAGGCTGAGAATGGGAGAAACGAAGCCACGGCAAACAAGGGCAACTTTATCAGAGGCTTACGGCGATTCTGGGCCCGATATTCGGCAAAGTGCTCCCGATGGTGCGAATGTCTCTACCCGAAATTCGGCGACATCGGCCGGTTGCAGCCAAGCCGCACGCATTCACTGCCACTGTGGCTTTGTATCTTGTCGGCATGGGCAATCGCTACGCCGTGTCTCGTTTCGGCTGCCGAGCCGGCACGCCTGGCGGACCGCGTCTTGGTCGTCTATAACAGGAACGTTCGCGATTCCCTCGATGTGGCGGAACACTACGTAGCTCGGCGAGGTATTCCGAATGTGAACCTCTGTGCTATTCGACCGCCACAGGCGAGTGCGCTGGATTGGGGCTCGTTCGAAGGGTCGGTTAAAGTCCCACTTCAGAAGTGTCTGGAGCGTGCTGGCCGGGACAAGATCCTTTATATCATTTTCACTTACGAGACCCCTTGGCGGTTGGACGGGTTGCCGAATGGGCCGCATGCCATCGACCAGTTCATAGCCGACATTTGGGACGAGGCTTATCCTCCACGTGGGGATCCTGCGTTCGGCAGACCCCACCCTTACTTCGCTGGGGCGCAGTCGCAGGGAAACGTTTATTCTCCGTTTGTCTCCTTTGCCGATTACCGGGCTTCACCATCGGCCCGCACAGTCTATTCCGTCTGGCGGCTCGATGGCGCCAACGCGCAGCTCGCCAAGGACCTGGTCGACAAGGCCATCGCCGCAGAAACCTCAGGCCTGCGCGGGCAGGCTTGTTTTGATCGCAACCGGGGCGAAATCCTCAGCGTGCCCGATTGGGAATACGGCTCCGGCGACTGGGACCTCCACATGGCCGCCGAATTTGCCCGGGAAACAGGGTTTGCCGTCACCGAGGATTCCCACGAGCAGGAATTTGGCACCCCGCCCGCCCCGGTCTGCCACGACGCAGCGCTCTACTCCGGCTGGTACAGCTTGGACCATTACAACGATGCCTTTACTTGGAAAACAGGGGCGATTGGCTTCCACCTGGACAGTTCGGGGGCCAAAGACCCCAGAGGCGGCACAAACTGGTCAGCGAATGCCATCATCAAGGGGATCACCGTAACCAGCGGAGCGGTCGGCGAGCCGTATCTTGAGGGCATGGCCCACCCGGATGGCGTATTCCGCAACCTCTTTGAGGGGGCCAACGTCGGGGATGCTTTTCTGAGAAACATCCGGCAGTTGAAGTGGAAGATCCTCAATCTTGGGGATCCCTTATATCGCCCCTTCCCCAACGGTCTGCCGCCTTTCAATTCCGGCTCGCTGGCCTCAGAGTCATCCCTGGCCTTCGCGCATCAAGTGATGCCCGGCGGCGCTCCCGGTTTAGGAATGATTACGCTAGCGAAACCGGCGCCGGCGGGAGGAACCCTTGTTTCTCTCAGGAGCACCGACCCCAAGAGTGCGGCTCTTCCGGAGAACGTCAGGGTCCCTCAAGGTGCGCGGAGCGCCACCTTCTCCATTTCGACCACTTGGGTAGCCCAGAGAACCTACGTCCGCATCTCGGCCCTGGGTCCGGTCAATCGCACCAATACCCTGGTGCTTATGCCGCCGTCCCAGGGACGATAGAAGAATACTGACTGGCTTCGGACAACGGCTGTCAGAGGCGCCAAGTTGTTATGGGTGGTATGGCGGACGGTTCGTTATAATGAAACTCTGTGCTTCCTAAGCGAAAGGAAGCGCAGGCAGGGACGCGGCAAGACGATTGCCAATTGAAAGAAGGGTGTGCCTGGGGTCTTTCAATCGTCAATCTTCTTGAGCGAGGTTGCGGAGATGTCGGCAGCGGCGGAAGTTCGCACGAAATACGAACCGGTGATTGGGCTCGAGGTCCACGTCCAGCTTCTCACCCGGTCGAAGATCTTTTGCGCCTGCTCGACGCGTTTCGGTGATCCACCCAACTCCAACACTTGCCCGGTGTGCCTCGGGCTGCCCGGCGCCCTGCCGGTGCTCAACCGCGAGGCCGTCACCATGGCCATGAAGGCGGCGCTGGCGCTCAACTGTGCCATTAATCCCCGTTCGCGTTTCGCGCGCAAGAACTACTTCTATCCCGACCTGCCCAAGGGCTACCAGATTTCGCAGTACGAAGAGCCGCTGGCCGAATTCGGTTGGGTGGACATTGAGGCGGAGGGCAAGCCGAAGCGAATTGGCATCACGCGCGTCCACCTTGAGGAAGATGCCGGCAAGAGCTTGCACGAGGGCTTTCCGGATTCGGAACGCACTTCCTATATCGATCTCAATCGCTCCGGCGTGCCGCTGATCGAGATTGTGAGCGAGCCGGACCTGCGCTCGCCGGAGGAGGCGTACGACTACCTGACGCGGCTGAAGCTGCTGATGTTCTACCTCGAAGTCTCTGACTGCAACATGGAAGAAGGAAGCCTGCGTTGCGATGCCAACGTCAGCGTACGGCCGGCGGGCGCAGAGCCCTTCGGGACCAAGACGGAAGTGAAGAATCTCAACTCCTTCAAGTTTCTTCAACGCGCCTTGGAGTACGAAATCGACCGCCAGATTGCCATCGTGGAGGGTGGCGGAACGGTGGAGCAGGAGACCCGCCTCTGGGACAGCCGCGAGCAGCGCACCTACGGAATGCGCTCCAAGGAAATGGCGCACGACTACCGCTATTTCCCGGAGCCCGACCTGCTGCCGCTGGTGATCGACGAGGAGTGGAAGGCGGAAGTGCGGCGCTCGCTTCCGGAGCTGCCTGAGGCGCGTCAGCAGCGCCTGATCCGCGAGTACGCGCTGCCGGAGGCCGATGCCTCGCAGATTGTGGCGTCCAAGGCCCTCGCCGATTACTACGAGAAAGCGGCGAAGGCGTCCGGCGAACCCAAGGCAACCGCCAACTGGGTGCTGACCGAACTGCTCCACTTGCTAAATGAGGCAGGGAAGGAAGTGTCCCAGTCGCCGGTCTCCGCATCGAACTTTGGGGAGTTGGTGGCGCTGGTCAGCAGGGGCTCCATCTCGGGGAAAATGGGGAAAGAGGTCTTAGCGGAGATGGCGGCTATGTCGTCCATTGGCAAGCGTGCGAGCGAGATCGTGGCGGAGAAGGGCCTCGAGCAAGTCAGCGATCCGGAAAAGATCCGCGCCGCCGTGCACGAAGTGATCGCCACTAGCCCCAAACAGGCGGAGCAGTACCGTGCAGGCAAGACGGCCACCTTGGGCTGGTTCGTAGGGCAAGTGATGAAGGTGACCCGCGGGCAGGCCAATCCGCAAATCGTCCAGCAGATTCTTAGGAGAGAACTGGGGGAGGAGCAGTCGAAAGTCGAAAGTTAAGAGTCGAAAGCAGAATCGGCCAGTCTTGACTTTCGACTTTCAACTTTCGACTTTTGACTTTCTCAAGGAGTCTCAGATGAGAAAACACCACTTCGGAGGCGAGGCAATACTTCTCGCGGCGGTGTGGCTGGCCGTGACCTCGGTGTCGCCGGGACGGCCGGGGACGCAGGAGGCGCAGCAGCCGCAGGAGCCACAGGAGGATGTTCCGCACAGCCACACGGCCGGCGTTCCCGCCTACCACAAGAACCTTCCGAAGGGCGCTCTCCCGGAGACGCAAGACCCCAAGCAGTTCCCGGACGCCGTGAACCAGAACGTCTACGCACTGGCGGCCAAGATCAAGAAAGTCTTGTACCAGCAGCCGTGCTACTGCATGTGCGACCACGAATACGGTCACCAGAGTCTGCTCGATTGCTACGTCAGCACCCATGCCGCGGTCTGCTCCACGTGCCGGATGGAAGCCGTCTACGCCTACGAGCAATCCCAGAAGGGAAAGAGCGCGGCGGAGATCCGAAAGGGAATCATCAACGGGGACTGGAGGAGAGTGGACATGGCTCCCTACAATTCGCCTGCGGGTTCGCGATGAAGGCAGAGACCCACTCGACGCGATGATGTATGTTACGATGTATATTCGGGGGTGGGTGATGAAACGCATGGAGCGCAAGCAGGTTTACCTGGAAGCTGATCAGAATCGCCGACTGCGAGCCTTGTCTCGCCGCCGAGGAGTGACGGAAAGTGAGTTGATTCGACAAGGAGTGGAGCGGGTACTCCGCGAGCCAGTCTCGCTGCCTCTGGACCACGCAGTATGGGAGCGGGAACTGAGGTTTATGGAGGAGTGGGCTCGAAAGGGTCCAGTCAAGGGCGGCCGGACTTGGAAGCGTGAAGATGCCTATGAGGAGCGGCTATCTCGTCGATACGAACATTCTGATTTACGCGTATGATCGCGGCGAACCCGGGAAATTGGCCAAAGCCCAGGGGCTTTTGCGCTGGCTGGAATGGAACCACGCGGGTGCCCTCAGCACACAGGTCTTAGCTGAGTTCTTCTGCGTTGCCACACGGAGACTCGCGGCGCCGTTAAGTGCAGTGGAGGCGGCTGGGCGTCTCGAAGCATACCTCACGTCGTGGAACACGCTAAGCATCACGCCCGACGTTGTGCGGGAAGCAGCTCGAGGAGCGATGGCTCACCAACTGCCGTATTGGGATGCCCAGCTTTGGGCGACTGCTAGAATGAACCAGATTCCTACGATTCTCAGCGAGGATTTCACGCACGAGCGCCGCATTGAGGGAGTGCAGTTTGTGAATCCGTTCATCTTTCCTTTTTGGGAGAAGGACGCCCCCAAAACTGCTCGAGAGTAGGCGGCAGCAAAATGCATGGACTCGAATTCCTAAGTGTCGGGCTGCTACCAGCAAGTGAAAGGAGTTGAACATGCTCAATGTAGGCGACAAGGCGCCGGCTTTTTCACTGCCGTCGGATTCCGGTGACCATGTGAGCTTGAAGGATCTGCTCGGCCAGACGCTGGTTCTTTATTTCTATCCCCGCGCCGATACGCCGGGCTGCACGAGCGAGGCAAACCAGTTTCGCGACGCCAAGAAAGAACTGGAGAGGCTCGGGGCACGGGTGGTCGGCATCAGCGGCGACAGCGTCGAGGCGCTGGCCAAGTTTCGCGACAAATACAAACTGAACTTCCCTCTGCTCGGCGACACCGACCACAAGACGCTGGAAGGCTACGGCGTGTGGCAGGAAAAGAATATGTACGGCCGCAAGGTGAAGGGAATCGTCCGCACCACCTACATCGTCGGCACCGACGGCAAGGTGAAGAACGTCTTCACTCGGGTGAAGGTGGACGGGCATATCCAGGAGGTCCTCAAAGCTCTCGAGTAGGTTCACTCATCGCGCCACTAAGAGAAGGAATTGATCCACAGATTTTGCGGATTGAACGGGACAAAAGAAGTTGTCTGAAAGTATCTCCAGGCTCCTTGGGTTTTCAATCTCTGAAATTTGTGTAATCCGTGGATCATTTGTCGCTCTTCCCCACCGAAAATGGAACTCACCAGCAAGAAGTCCGAAACATTAATTGGGACGCTGAGAACTGGAAACTGAAAACCCAATCAAGGCAACCAAAACGGCGGGTCGGACAATCTCACCGCAAGGCCTGGAGAAGAGGCCGGGGTTTTGAGTAGCACGACTGGTGGCAGCGAGGGGTTGGAGTTTTTAGGTGCGAGCAAGATCGGGCGCTGGCTTAGTTTACTTGTCGCCTTCGGCGCGGAGGCTCTATGCCTTCCACTTATCCTTCATCGGACACTGCCTTCCGCTTGATTCTTTCCGCGTTTGGCGCGCAGGGTCGCCGAAGCATCTAACAAGTCGCAACACGACAACGCGAGGCCGTGCGGCATGACTGACGAACTCCCCTGGCTGCGCCAGCACCGCGACTGCCCCAAAGGCAAAGCCAGCTCCACGGTCGATCCCCTGACCTCCTGCCGGGCGATGGTTCAAATCCACCAATGGCGGTGGATTTCAACCAGAACCGGTGGACGCCGATCGGCATTTCGATAGACTGGAAGCCGCTGATCGATGATGGATTAGAGGTGATGGAGGGGTTGGCAGGAAACGTGCCTCGCAGTTACGGGCTAGCATTTATCTAGGAGGCAGCATGAAATTTTCGCATCGGTTGGCCGCTCACAGCACCTTGGCATCATTTTTCATCCTCGTCGCGTCTTTCTGCGCGAGCGCTCAAGGGACCCGCGTACCGGCGCGCGTCACCCAAGCCGTGGACCCGCAGACGTTAGTCACGCTGCATGGCAACGTCCATCCGCTGGCCCGATCCCAGTACGACCAAGGTTTGGCCCCCGACAGCTTGTCCATGCCGCGGATGCTGCTGGTGTTGCGACGGTCGGCGGATCAGGAAACCGCTCTGCGGCAGCTCCTGGTTGACCAGCAGGTGAAGTCGCGGCCCAACTTTCACCAGTGGCTCACGCCCCGGCAGTTTGGCCAGCAGTTCGGTCCCTCCGACGCGGACATTCAGGTAGTGACCGACTGGCTCACCTCACAGGGCCTCCCGGTGAATCGTGTCGCCAACGGCCGCACCGTGATCGAGTTTTCCGGCACGGCGGGCTTGGTGCGACAGGCCTTTCACACCGAGATCCACCAGTACGTAGTCAACGGCGAGGCTCACTGGGCCAACGCTACCGACCCCCAAATTCCCGCCGCCCTCGCGCCGGTGGTGGCCGGCATTAACTCGTTGAATAGTTTTCCCAGGAAGCCGCAGTACCACCGTCTGGGCACATTCGAGCGCACTAAGGCCACCGGCGAGGTGAAACCGCTCTTTACCTATGTGTGCCCGTCCGGCGCTCCAGCCTGCGGCGGGAATGGCGAGACTTCCTACGGCGTCGGGCCGTACGACTTCGCCACCATCTACAATGTGCTCCCCCTTTGGAACCAGAGCCCACCAGTCAACGGTACCGGACAGACGATCGCCGTCGTCGCCCAGTCGAATATCAATTGTCAGGATCTGGCGAGTTTTTATACGCTGTTCGGTTTGCCCTACACGGCCAGTACCACGAACCCCCCGTGCCCCAGTAACTTCAACGTTGTCCTCGACGGCCCCGACCCTGGGATCCAATTCGCCACCGGTGATGAGGGCGAGGCCATTCTCGACGCCGAGTGGACCAGCGCGGTAGCGCCGGGCGCGACCATTGACTTGGTGGTTTCGGAGATGCCGGTCGAGAACAGCTCGTTCTTCGCGGGCGTCGATCTCTCCGCCGTCTACATCGTTGATAACAACATCGCGCCGATCTTGGGCAATAGCTACGGTGCCTGCGAGGCATCCCTGGGCGCTAGCGGCAACGCTTTCTACTCCTCGCTCTGGGAGCAGGCGGCCGCCCAAGGCATCACCGTGGTAGTGGCGGCAGGCGACAACGGCTCGGCTGGCTGTGACGGCGGGACGGAAATCGTGGCGACCATGGGCCTCGCCGTCGGCGGGGAAGCCTCCACGCCCTTTAACGTTGCCGTGGGCGGGACAGACTTAAGCAACGGCACCGTGCCGTCTGCTTACTGGAACACCACCAATAACTCGACTACCCAGGCTTCGGTAAAGTCTTATATTCCCGAGATCCCGTGGAACGACTCCGCGTGCGCGCAGAACTTGGACTACGGCCTGACCAACAGCACGGTCTGCAACCCGGATTCCGGGGGATCTGATCTTGTCGGCGGCGGCGGTGGTCCCAGTAACTGCGTCGACGCCGCCTGCTCTCAAGGGTATGCCAAGCCCAGTTGGCAAACCGGAACCGGCGTGCCCGCCGATGGCGTGCGCGATACCCCCGACGTGTCTTTGTTTGCCAGCAACGGCCAGAATGGCAGCTTTTTTGTCGTCTGCGAGGCCGATGCCAATGGGGGGAGCAACACGACCTCCTGCGACCTCAACTCTCCTTACGTGGACTTCCAAGGGGTGGGAGGGACTTCAGCGTCGGCGCAGGCGTTCGCCGGCGTCATGGCCCTGGTGCTGCAAGCCCAGAACGGCGAACGACAGGGCAACGCGAATTTCGTTCTCTACCCGCTGGCCAAATACGCCGCGACGAACGGCGCCTACTGCACTTCTAATTCGTCCGCGGTTACGAATACCTCCTGCATTTTCTACGATGTAACCACTGGCAACAACTCGGTGGCGTGCGCGGGGGGCTCGCCGAACTGCAGCAACGCTCTCAACAACGGCGTGTACGGCATCGTGGTGAATCCCGCCCTGCAAGCGAAGGGAACCAACTCACCCGCCTGGCTCGCCGGCACGGGGTACGACACAGCCACGGGCCTCGGCACGGTGAACGTCGCCAACCTGGTGAACAATTGGACTAAGGGCCCCGGTTTCCAGCCTACGTCGACCACACTGACCCTATCCCCGACGAACCCCACCCACGGCCAAAATGTCACTGCCACCGTCAGGGTTATCCCCCAAAGCGGCGTCGGCAGCGCGTCGGTGTCGGGGGACGTTTCCCTGATCGGCTGTCAGGTTCAAACGGTCCCGTGCCCAAAGGGCTCTTTGATACCCTTGGCGGGGATCGACTTCAACACGCTGAGCAGCGGGACTATAACCTGGTCTACCGATTTTTTCCCCGGTGGGACGTATTACGTCTCCGCGCATTATCCCGGTGACGGAACCTATGGGTCCAGCGACTCGAACCCCCCGGTGCAAGTGACAGTGGGCAAAGAGAGCAGCGAGACGCTGGTAACGGTGGCCGGTGCCAATGGGACCTTGGCTAGCCCTCTGACTTATGGGAGCCCCTACGTGTTGCGACTGGACGTGACCAACGCCAGCGGCACGCAATGCTCCACCTCCACCACGGCGATTCCCTGCCCGACCGGGCAGGTGAAAGTTACCGATAACGGACAACCGCTACCGGCTTCGGAAGACCAGGGCGCGCCGCCTTCCAACACCCCGGGCACTTACAGTTTGAACAGCGAAGGCTTCGCCGAGGATCAATACATCCAACTCATCGCGGGTACGCATTCCGTGGTCGCCGCCTATCAGGGTGACCCCAGCTACAACACCAGCTCGTCGGCCGCCTACGCCGTCACTATCACGCAAGCCGCCACCAGTACCACGCTGACGGACACACCGCAGAGTGGCGGTACTTTTGCCTTGAAGGCAACAGTGAGCACCACCAGCAACGGCTTGGCCCCGACCGGTACGGTGCAGTTCCTTAATGGAGGCACGCCGATCAGCGGCACTCCGGTTTACACCGGAACTGCTTTCGATTTCGCCACAGGCGCGAACGCCTCGTTGACGGCGGTGCTTACCACCGCCTTCACCGCCTCGGCTACGGTTACAGCCGAGTACATGGGTGATACCAACTATAGTGCCAGTCCGGTTTCTAACACCGTGACCATCACCGCCAACCCGGACTTCGGCCTCACCGCCACGACCACCACCAACACCGTCGTCGCCGGCAGTTCGGCGATGTATCCCCTCACCATAACCAGCGCTTTTGGTTTCAACAGCGCGGTCACCCTCACCTGCACGGTGGCGACGCCCTCCGGGTTCAGCGGTACACTGCCAACCTGTTCGGTCACGAGCCCGGTAACGCCCAGCACCCAGACAGGGGCGACGTCGACGCTGACGGCCAGCACCGCGGCGCGGTCGCTGGCGCCGCCGACGGGCAATCACAGGCAGCGCCCAATGCCCACGCCCCTGCTCGTGCCTCTGGCGGTGCTTTTCCTGGCGTGGGTTGGGTTCGCCTGGACCAGTCGCGGTCGCCGGCGCGTGCTGGTAGGGATCGCGCTGGCCGGGATGCTCCTGCTGCTGGCTCTCGGCCTCGCGAGTTGCGGCGGCGGCAGCAGCAGCAGCACTGGTCCTCCTCCTCCGACCGGGACGCCGGCGGGCACGTACAGCATCACCGTGACGGGCACGTCGGGCAGCTTAACGCATCAGGCGGCAGTGACGCTGAACGTGCAGTGAATCTCGGTAGACGGCAGACGGTAGACGGGGAAGATTCAGTAGACGGTATACGGAATGAGGGAAAAGGGGCTCTTACCCGTCTACTGTCTACCGTCTACCCTGCCTGCCTCGGATCGCCTTGGCCGTCAACTCCGCCTGCTGCCGGATTCTTTCGTTCATGCCGGGGACGCCACGCGCGAAGCGCTCGACGTCCTCGAGGTCGGCCGGCTGACCCACCAGCACCAGCGCCCGCAGCGCCTCCCACACCTGATCGGCCCCGGGCGCCAGCACCGCGATCGCGTCGCCCCTCACCACGTGGGCGCCGCCGCTAACGATCCATCGCTCCAGTGCCCCGGACATCGGCGATCGCACGTCCTGATCGTTCCCGTTTTCATCCTTGATGCGGGCCACGACGGTCCCGCTTTCGAAGGCGTCCTGGGCCTTCACCCGCAGGGCGATGGAGCCGGTCGCCGGCGCCGGCAACGTGTAAGGCCGCAGCATAAGGTGCAGCTCCGGCTCGCCGTTCGCGTCGCCAAAGCGGATGAGGGCGAGGGCGGCGTTCCAGCGCACCACGGGCTCAGGGTCGCGCAGCAGGGCGAGCAGCGCCTGGTGGAAGTCGTCCGACTTCGCGTCCTGCCCCATCGCCCAGGCGGCCATCAGGCGAAATTCGCTCTCCTGGTTGCGAGCGAGGGCCAGCAGCGGCGGGTGCCAGCGCTGGGCGGCCGGGTCGTGCCGCGCCATCATGTCCGCCAACTGGGCGATAGCGTGCTGCGTCTGGTGGGGGGCCGAAGTATCCGTCAGGTACTTTCCCAGATCGGCGTCGCTCAGCTTGCGGCCGAACCACGTCAGATACCAGAACAGGAAGGGCACCAGCACGAAGGCCAGGGTCGCCAGCAGCATCGTGAAGACGGGAGGCATCTTTCGGGAACCGGTCAATGCAATCTCCTTGGGCTATAGCTATCAGCCGTCAGCCACAAAGAATCCGGGTTTCGGCATGACTTGCTGATCGCTGAGACCTGAGAGCTGATAGCTGACGGCTGGGACCTACCACCTCACTTGGTACAGCATCCAGTACACTACCACGCCGGTGACGGAGACGTAGAACCACAGCGGCAGCGCCCAGCGGGCGATCCGCTTGTGACGATCGAAAGTGCGGCGGAGCGCCCGAATCAGGGTGACGATCACCAGCGGGACAATGGCGGCGGCCAGGACGGTGTGCGTCGTCAGCAGAGTAAAATAAAAGGCGCGGACTCCGCCCTGGCCTGGGAATCGCGTCACCCCGTGATGTGCGTGATACCAGAGGTAGCAGACGAGGAAGAGCGTTGAGGTCCCGACAGCAGAGAGCATGCACACCCTGTGGGCGGCAATGTCGCGGCGGCGGATGAAGACAAAGCCGAGTACCAGCAAGATCGCGCTCGCCAGATTGAGCGCGGCGTCGAGAAGCGGAAAGGCGTCGAGCGGGATCAAATGGAATTATCGCCACAAACACGCAAAAGAGCAACCTGCGTGCTGCCTAACCCTCGATTTTTGACAATGGCCAGCGGTTCCGCCAGCGGCTCTGCACTCCAAGCTCCTCTCAGTGTGGCAAAATGCCACCAAGATTGGTGATGACCGTCACAGCCCGAAGTGCCATCAATCACAGTCTTTGACGAGAAGAAGGAGGAAGCTCAGTAAGGGGAAGGAGAGGGAGGCGGTGATGATGCTTGCATATCGACTGGTGCGCCTAATCGAGGCCCACTCCGACGCTTTGGCCAGCAGTCTTCTCCGAAAGGTCCAGGAGTCGGATTGCACACGGAATTACAGCAACGTGCCTCACGAGGAACTGAAACTACGCGTGCACGAGATTTACCAACATTTGGGGGAATGGCTGCTGGAGAAGAAGGACGTGGATGTCGAGCGGCATTACCGGGAAATCGGCGCCCGGCGCTATCACCAGAAAGTGCCTTTGACGGAAGTGATCTGGTCGATTGCCATGACCAAGGAGAACCTCTGGGAGTTCCTGACCTGGGAATCAATTCAGGACCGTCCGGTGGAGCTTTTTGGTGAGCTGGAAGTGCTGCAACTGCTCGGCCATTTCTTCGACCGTGCCATCTATTACGTGGCGGTAGGCTATGAAGAAGCGCGCGCAGGAAAGCAGGCCGTTCCAGGCAGCTTTGCGGCCCGCGCGGCTCACAATTAGTTTTCAGTGATCGGTTGCAGCGGCTCAACCAAGCCATCAGCCGTCGGCTATCAGCACACAGCAACGAGGGCGGCTTTTTGCTGAGGAGCTGATGGCTGAGAGCTGAGAGCCAGTTCGGAGCGACGGGATGTTATGGGAGACTGAATACCGGAAGAAGCTGCGGACGCCGGAGGAGGCGTTGCAGTCCGTGAAATGTGGAATGCGGGTGTATATCCAGCCGGGCTGCGCGGAACCGGAGACCCTGGTGGAGGCTCTCATCCGTCGGGGGCCGTTCGTGCACGATGTGGAAGTGGTCCACCTGCTCACCACCGGGCGTGCCGACTATGTGGCGCCGGAGATGGCAGGCCACTTTCGTCACAATGCGATGTTCATCGGCCCTAACGTGCGGGAGGCGGTGAACGAGGGTCGCGCCGATTACACGCCGGTGTACCTGAGCGAGGTGGAAGACTTGTTCGAAAGCGGCGCCATGCCGTTGGATGTGGCGCTGATCCAGGTTTCGCCGCCCGACGCCCACGGCTTCTGCAGCTTCGGCGTGGGCGTCGACACCACCCTCACCGCCGCCAAGTGTGCGCGGACGGTGCTGGCGCAGGTGAACGACCAGATGCCGCGCACCTTTGGCGACAGCTTTATCCACGTCAGCCAGATCCACGCCTTCGTCGAGTCTTCGCGGCCGCTATCCGAGTTGCCCAACCCGGAAATTACCGATCTACACGTCACGATCGCGGGCCATGTGGCCGACCTGATCGAGGACGGCGCGGTGCTGCAAACGGGGATTGGCGCCATTCCCAACGCCGTGCTGCCCTTCCTGATGGACCGCCGGGACCTGGGCGTGCACACGGAGACGATCTCCGACAGCGCCATCCCATTGGTGGAAGCGGGAGTGATCACCGGCGCGCGCAAGAACTTCAATCCGCGCAAGATCATTCTCGCCTTCGTGCTGGGGACCAAGAAGCTGTTCGACTTCGTCGACAACAACCCGATCTTTGAGTTTCACCCAAACGCCTACACCAACGACCCGCGGCTTATCGCCAACAACGATCGCATGGTGGCCATCAACTCGGCGCTGCAAGTCGACATCACTGGGCAGGTATGTTCGGACTCCATCGGCACCACGTTCTACAGCGGAATCGGCGGGCAGGTGGACTTTCTGCGGGGCTCGTCGCGATCGAAGGGCGGCAAACCGATCATCGCCCTGCCCTCCACCGCCAAAGATGGCGCCATTTCCAGGATCGTTGCCATGCTGAATCCAGGGGCGGGAGTGGTGACGTCGCGTGGGCTCATCCGCTATGTTGTCACCGAGTACGGTGTGGCGTACCTGCACGGCAAGTCCATCCGGGAGCGGGCGAAAGCTCTGATCGAAATCGCACACCCGAAATTCCGCGGTGAGCTTTACGAGTACTGTGAGCGCACCAAATGGTTGCAGCACCCGGGGACTGAACTGGTAGGCATGGCAAAGCAGTAGGCAGAAGGCGGTAGGCAGTAGACAGTAAGCAGAAGGCAGAAGGCAGTAGGCAGAAGGCGGTAGGCAGAAGACAGCAGTCGACGGTCGGCATTACGCAGAAGGTAGCCAGCGGTTGGCGGTAGGCTAGGAGCGGAAGGCGGTAGAAATTGGGCAGCAGAAGGTCGTTGGGAATCGGCGATAAGATGCAGGCAAAAGCGGTCAATCCGCGACTGCCAACCATCGACTGCCTTCTGCCGACTGCCTTCTGCTTTCTGCCTACTGCCTTCCGCCTTCTGCCTACTGCCTTCTGCTTTCCGTCCTCCAAGGAAGGTAGACAATGGCCGGTCAACCGCGGGGAAGAGTGATTATCAGCGTCGAGGAGTGCAAGGGCTGCGGGTTATGCGTGGAGTCGTGCCCGCCCAAATGCCTGGCCTTGGCGGCTAACCTGAGTGCTTACGGCGTGCATCCGGCTGAGTACACCGGCGAAGGCTGCACAGGATGCGGCATCTGCTTCTATTGCTGTCCCGAGCCGGGAGCCATCGTCGTGTACCGGCTGACCAAGGCGGGCCTGCGGACGGAACACGGTGCAATGGCCCCTGCCAGCGCGTGATGCAAGAGCCAGGAGCAGCTATCAGCTATCAGCCATCAGCTATCAGTAAAGGCCGCGGGCTTTTCTTGCTGAGAGCTGACGCCTGAGTGCTGATGGCTCTTCCAGGAGGCAAGTATGCGGCAGCTTTGTAAAGGCAACGTGGCAGTAATGAAGGGGGCGATCCTTGCCGGCTGCACCGCCTACTATGGATATCCGATTACTCCAGCCAGCGAGATCGCCGAAGCGGCGGCGTTGTACCTGCCGCAGGTGGGCGGGACGTTCTTGCAGGCGGAGAGCGAAGTAGCCGCCATCAACATGGTGTACGGCGCGGCTGCGGCAGGGGTCCGCGTCATGACCGCATCCTCCGGCCCTGGCATCAGCTTGATGCAGGAAGGTATCTCCTACATCGCCGGCGCCGAGCTGCCTTGCGTGATCGTGGACATCGTGCGCGGCGGGCCCGGCTTGGGCAACATCGCGCCCGAGCAGAGCGACTACTTTGCCATGGTCAAGGGCGGCGGGCATGGCAATTACCGCAACCTCGTGCTGGCCCCGGCTTCCGTGCAGGAGATGGCGGACCTCACCACGCTGGCCTTCGAGCTGGCGGACAAATACCGCAACCCGGCCGTGGTGCTGAGCGACGGTTTTGTGGGGCAGATGATGGAGCCGCTGGAGCTCGAGTATCGCAAGGCAACGCCCCCGGAGAAACCTTGGGCGGTGAAGGGGACGGCGGAGACGCGCAAGAACCTGGTAAGTTCCATTTTCCTGGAACCGGATGAATTGGAAGCGCACCAGCGCCAGATGGAAGCGAAGTACGTTCGGGCGCAGCAAGAGGAACCGCGCCACGAAGCCTACCAGACGGGCGACGCTGACGTGCTGCTGGTGGGCTATGGGATCGTTTCCCGCATTCTGCGCTCCGCGGTGGAAGAGCTTCGCCGCGACGGGCTCCGGGCGGGCCTGTTCCGGCCCATCACCTTGTGGCCTTTTCCTTCCCGGGCGCTGGCGGAAGCGGCCTCGCGCGTCGAGAAGGTTTTGGTGGTGGAGCTGAGCAACGGACAGATGGTGGAAGACGTGCGCCTGGCGCTCAACGGTAGAGTGCCGGTGGAATTCTACGGGCGCGGCGGCGGCAACGTGCCGTCGGTGGAGGAACTGCGCGCGGAACTGGCCGTCCGCTCGCCCGTGACCGTGTAGCGACGGGCTTTAGCCCGGCATTTTGGTCCGAAGGGGAACTCGAAATCAGAGAGCATCCTACGCGAAGAGGAGATCGAATTTCGCCTAGGTATATTTCGGAACAAAGCGGGCTACTTATTGAAAAGAAAGGATCGGCCCTAAAAAACAAACCGAAAACAAACCGGAGCGTAAAGGCTCGTGTTGCGCGGGGAGGCCTCATCGCCCGGGTTGCCGCCGACCGGTCACTTCAAATTCGGGGAAGCGAAGCCACCATGTTACTGAAAATAAAGGGTTGGGTCTTGGGCGTAACTTGGGAAGCCACGATGTGCATGAAAACAAAGGATGATATTCGCCGAGAGCGACGATGTCTATGAAAATACAGCCTATTAGCGCTACTTGGAGGGAATGAGTATGACAGAGGAAAGCAGCGTTGGCGCAAAGGAGCCGAAAGCTGCCAACGACGGATACGAAGTGATCCACTCCAAGTCGCCGGTGTTTTATAGCGTTTACGAGCGCAAGGCGGAGCTGAAGCACCAGACGCACTACTGCCCCGGCTGTGGGCACGGCGTGGTGCACAAGTTTATCGCCGAGGCGGTGGAGGAGTTGGGCCTGAAAGACCAGACAATCCTGGTGACCCCGGTGGGATGCTCCGTGTTCGCCTTCTACTACTTCGACGTGGGCAACGTCCAGGCTGCGCACGGGCGCGCCTCGGCCGTGGCCACCGGAATCAAGCGGGCCTGCCCGGATAAGATTGTTATAGCCTATCAGGGCGACGGCGATTTGGCCGCCATCGGCACGGCGGAGATCGTCCACGCCGCCAACCGGGGAGAAAAGATTACCGTCTTTTTCGTGAACAATGCCATCTATGGCATGACCGGCGGGCAGATGGCGCCCACCACGCTGATCGGCCAGAAGAGCACCACTTCGCCCTGGGGTCGGCGGCCGGCGAATGAAGGCTTCCCCATGCACATGTCGGAACTGCTCGCCACCCTGCAAGCTCCGGTATACATCGAGCGCGTGGCGGTCTCCGACAACAAGAACATCATGAAGGCGCGGCGGGCGATTCGCAAGGCGCTCGACAATCAGCGCCAGGGCCTGGGCTTCTCGTTTGTCGAGATCCTTTCGCCCTGCCCGACGATCTGGGGCATGGAACCGGTGGAGGCTCGCCAATGGGTGGCCGAGAAAATGATTCCGGTGTTCCCGCTAAACGCCTTCCGCGACAAGAAGCCCGAACCCTTGGGTAACAACGCCCCGCCCCAGCGTCCAGTGCCGGAGGTATTGGAGATCGAAGACGGGGGGCAGAGAACAGGGAACAGGGAACAGCAAGTAGGGAACAGGAAACAGCAAGCAGGGAACAGGGAACAGGGAATAGGGAATAGAGAAAAAGTGCCCGGCACGCCCGGGCCGCTGAGGCACTCTCATCACTTTCAGCAGATGACGATCAACGTAGCTGGGTTCGGCGGTCAGGGCGTGCTGCTGCTGGGCCAGTTGCTGGCCGAGATGGGCATGCGGGAAGGGCTCGCCGTGAGCTGGTTGCCCTCCTACGGGCCGGAGATGCGCTCGGGCAGCGCGCACTGCACCGTGTGTCTCTCCAAGGAACGTATCGGGTCGCCCGTGGCTTTGCATCCGGACGTGCTGATTGCCATGAACGAGATCTCGCTGCGCAAGTTTGCGTCGCATGTACCGGCCGAGGGCATTATCCTTTACAACCACGCCAGCCTGCCCTCCGATTTCACGCCGCCTGAGGCGCGGGTGATCTGCATTCCCGCCTCCGAGATCGCCGACAAACTGGGTTCGGCCAAAGCTGCCAACATGGTACTGATGGGCGCACTGCTCGAAGAAACGGAGTGCCTGTCGGCCGCCACCGCCCTCGGCGCGATCGAGGATA
The DNA here is from genome assembly GCA_035315065.1 of Terriglobia bacterium. Taxonomy (GTDB): domain Bacteria; phylum Acidobacteriota; class Terriglobia; order UBA7540; family UBA7540; genus DATFYM01. The sequence goes on along the minus strand of DATFYM010000241.1, from coordinate 17,091 downwards.
AGGTCAAGAAAGTGGCTCTGTTGGAAATCAACCGGAAGGCGCTGGAAGCCGGCCGCGATTTCGTCGATCGCGAGGTTTGGGTGGGTGCCGAGCCCCAGCCGGACGGGTTTGCGTACTAGCTAGCAGCGTGATGAAAGGTGTAGCGGCGGCTTTATGCCGCCACGCCTTGTTGCAACTGTTGAAGTTGTGGCGGCATAAAGCCGCCGCTACGCCCTCTTTGCACTGGAAATCTTAACTTACGGAGGAACAGAATGGCACGAGCGAAAATCGGCTTTTATGGACATGTCCGCCAGTACCACAATTTGAAGCAGGAGATCGACACGGCTTTCTTCGAAGTGATGGAAAGCGGCACCTATGTGCTTGGCCCCAAGGTGAAGCAGTTTGAGCAGGAACTCGCCGCGTACTGCAACCTGAAGGAAGCGGTCGGGGTGAATTCTGGCACCGATGCCCTTTGGCTGGCGTTTCTCGCGCTGGGGATCGGGCCGGGCGACGAGGTGATCACCACCTCGAATACCTTCTTTGCCACCGCCGAAGCGATCTGGCTGGTGGGGGCCACGCCGGTGTTTGTCGATTGCGATCCCAAGACTTGCAACATCGACGTCAACCTGATTGGAGCGGCCATCTCTCCCCGCACCAAGGCCATTGTCCCCGTACATCTCTATGGCCAGCCGGCCAACATGCCCGAGGTGGCGAAGATCGCCAAGGAACACAATCTCTACGTCGTTGAAGATTGCGCCCAGGCGCTCGGCGCGCGCGGCGACACCTTCGCCATCGGCGAGCTCTCTGATGCCGTCTGCACCAGCTTCATCATCCAGAAGAACCTGGGCTGCTTCGGAGACGGCGGGGCGGTGGTGACTAATAACGCCAAGGTCGCGCTCGAAATCCGCCGATTGCGGAATCACGGCTCGCTCAAACGCTCGTGCCACAGCATAGGCTACAACAGCCGCCTCGACGAACTCCACGCCGCTATTTTGAGCATCAAGCTGAAGCAACTCGACCAATGGAGCGACCGGCGCCGGGCGATTGCGAAACTGTATGACGAGGGATTGGCCGCCACTTCGCTCACGCAGCCCGGCGCTCTACCCGGTTACCGCCACGTGTACCATCTTTACGTGGTCGAGACCGACGGGCGCGACGCCTTGCAGGCCTTCCTCGACTCACGAGGCATCACGGCGCTCACCCACTACCCCATCGCGATCCACCAGCAGGAAGGATATCCCTGGGGCCGTCCGGCGCGTATCTCCGGGTCACTCGAACACAGCGAGCGCTCCGCCGCTCAGGTGCTGTCATTGCCCATGTATCCCGAACTAACCCAGGAGGAGGCGCAAACCGTGATCGAGGCCATCCAGTCCTGGGAGTTGACACGCAGCGGCAAGGCGCACGCCGCGTGAGGCTTTGGAGTGCGCTGCGCGCTGCCGCTCCTATTTGCCGGCGAGCTTGTTCGATGGCGAATCGAACGAGTACCAGAGGGACAGAGCCGGGCACGGCCAGCAAGCTGGCCTGAGAGAAAGCGGCAGCAAGCTGCCGCAGTCCAGACCCAAGGAGCTACACTTTATGAGCATCAACAGGAAATATACGGTTGTCGTCGCGGGCTGTGGTAAGCGTGGCCAGCACCACGCCGAGGCACTCTTCAAGAACCCAAGATTCGAGTTGGTTGGTCTGTGTGACGTGGATCTCTCTCGTGCCGAGGCCCTTGCAAAGAAAGTTGGCAGTCCCCGCGTCAGCACGCAGACATCAGCTTTACTCTTCGAGGCCCGGCCGGACGTCTTCTGCTTCTGCACCCCACCGAGCGTGCGACTTCCCTTGGTCCGCTTGGGCGTGGAGGTAGGAGTGAAGCTCATCGCGTTTGAGAAGCCAATAGCCCTGTCCACCAATGAGGCGCTCGAGATCATGGATCTGTTGCGCGGGGCGGGAGTGAAGACCGTCGTCAGCCATCAGCACCGCTACGGGGCGCATTACCAGAAGGTAAAAGAGATCATCGCCAGCGGCGCGATTGGACGCGTCCACACTGTTTATGGCACCGCGACCGGCTGGATGATGCACATGCTCACCCACCTGATTGAGTACACTCGATGGTTCAATGACAATGCGGAAGCGGAGTGGGTGGTTGGGCAGGCGTCGGGAACCGAGAAATTCAAGGACAACCACCCTTCGCCGGACTACGTGGCGGGCCTGATCCAATACGCCAACGGAGTCCGTGGCATCGTGGAATGCGGCGAGGGTGCGCCGGATGTTCCCGAGGTGGACTATTGGTGGCGCAAGTGTCGAATCGGCGCCCAGGGGACCGAAGGGTTCGCCGAAGTCCTTACTGGTGGCGGGTGGCGTGCCATCACGCGCGACTCCGGAGGCGTGATCTCCGGCCCCGGCTGCATGGACTACGCCCACGACATGGTGCCGTATGTCCAGGAGATAGCGGACTGGCTGGACGATCCCCAGAAGGCCCATCCTTGCAACGGCGATAGTGCTTACAGGGGGTTTGAGATCATGATGGCCATTTGCCGGTCGGCTGTCGAGCGCGGGAAGGTGAGGCTGCCGCTTGACCGAGGCAAACCCGAACTCGAGGCCCTGCAAGACGCACTGGCGTCCTCCGAGCGCGAACTCGTCGGCGTGGCGTAACCCGTCGCGATTCCGGGAATGTTTTCGAGGAGCCTTCCAGCGCAGAGACACAGAGGCACAGAGAAAAATGCGAAGCGTCAGGAAACAAGAGACTGTTCATGTGATCCTCGTGTCTCCTCTGTGTCTCCGTGCCTCTGTGCTTAATTCCTCACACCTTCTAAGAGGGAGATCCTATGGCCGACAAAAAAGTGGTTATTCTGGATGGGACGCAGGCTGGTGACGAGAACAGGCCAGCGATTCTCGGCGTGCTAAGCGACGTTCTCAAAGGCAGCGGCGCTGAGATCCAGACCTTCACGCTGCGACAGATGAAGATCGCCCATTGTCTCGGTTGTTTTGGCTGCTGGGTGGAAACGCCGGGCATTTGCAAAGAGGCCGACGCCGGTCGTGAGATCGCCAAGGCAGTCGCCCAAAGCGATACGACGGTCTTCTTCACTCCCGTTACCTTCGGGGGTTATTCGCCGGAGCTGAAGAGGGCCGTCGACCGATTCATCCAGCTCACGGTTCCGTACTTCGAGGTGATCCACGGCGAGATTCACCATCCGCCTCGCTATGCCCGCGTTCCCCGTCTCGTGGTGGTTGGCGTCCAGCGCCACCCCAATGAGGAAGAGGCCCGCATCTTCCGAGTCCTCGCCGGGCGCAACGCGATCAACATGCATCCGGCGAGCTATGCGGTGGAAGTCATCGACAGCGAAGATGATCTCGCTACCCTTGGCCAGCGTTTCCAGGCGCTGCTTTCGCGGTCGGACGCCATGCCCTTTGGCGAAGCAGTGACGACTCTGATGCCGGCGCCCGACGCGTCCCCCATTGACCTCCGGGGAGGCACGCGACGGGCTTTGCTGATTGTGGGCAGCCCGAAGACCCGGCCCACCATGGGCTCAATGCCGGTGGGCGGGACTCCCAGCACATCAGGGGTTTTGGGGAGTTACCTCTTGGAGCGCCTTAAGGGAAGTGGGTGGGAGACGGAGTCGCTGACGCTCAGGGCCAGCCTTCTCCGGCAAGATGGGCAGGCCGAGTTGCTTTCCGCAACCGACCGCGCGGACTTGATCGTCCTGGCCTTTCCTCTGTACGTCGATGCGCTGCCTTTCCTCGTGACCAAGGCTCTTGACCTGATCGCGACCCGCCGCCGTGGGCTCCCCCACCTGCTCCCCCAGCGGTTGGTGGCGGTAGTGAACAATGGCTTTCCCGAGGCGTACCAGAATGCGGTCGCTTTGGCCATCTGCCATCAATTTGCTATTCGGAGCGGCATCTCATGGGCTGGCGGTCTGGCTTTGGGGGGCGGAGAATCCATCAGCAGTGGTCGACCCCTTACCGATCCGCATCGATCGGGTCCGCCCATCACGCATGTGATCCGGGCCTTGGATATGACAGCCGCAGCCCTGGCCGAAGGACACTCGGTGCCCGGCTCGGCAGTGACGATGATGGCGAGGAACCCGATGCCGGTGGTGCCCTTCGCCGTCTGGCGCACGATGTTCGTCAAATTCGGCGCCAGCGGTTTTGAACAGATGGCAGCGGAGAATGGCGTCAGCAAAGAGCAGTTGCTGGCCAGGCCTTACGCCGCCTAGGAGCAGGAGAAGTCTCTCGACTTTCGGCGTTGCGCCGCATGAATCGGAGCGAGACTTTTGCACGTTAGACAACCAGCCCCTTGAGTTCCGCATAAACCGCTTCCACCTGCGCCCGCGTCTGCTCCAGGCTGCCCGAGCAGTTGATAACGTAATCGGCGCGGCGACGCTTTTCATCCGCCGGCAACTGCGACGCGATACGCTGCTCGGCCTCGGCTCGCGAGAGTCCGGTCTTGGCCATGAGCCGCTCCACTTGCTGCTCCGGGCGGCACCACGCCACCACGATCTTGGCAAAGTGCCCGCCGATGCCGGCCTCGAAGATGAGGGCAGCATCCACCACGATCACGGCCCCAGGGCTCTCGGCCTGATAGCGGCTCGCCAATTCGTCGACGCGAGCGATGATGTGCGGATGGACGATGGCGTTAAGCTGGCGCAACTTCTCCGGGTCGGCAAAGACCATGGCGCCTAGTTGGCGACGGTCGATGGCTCCGGAGGCATCGAGGATGGCGTTGCCGAAAGTCTTGACAATGTCAGGATAGGTAGGCGCGGTCGCATGGAGACACTCATGGCCCATGCGGTCAGCGTCGATAATCCTCGCGCCGAGCACCTCGAACATACGTGCCGCCGTGCTCTTGCCGGAAGCCACGCCGCCCGTGAGGCCGAAGTAAGAAGCCATAAAGAAATGACGAGCGATGCGGAGAGCAGTGACGAGTGACCAGTGACGAGTGACTAGCAAGAAAGAAGGGCTATCGAATCGTAGCGATGAATCGAAAAGCGGCGTTCCTCATTTCTTCTTGCTCGTCACTTGTCACTCGTCACTGTCCTTGCTCGTCACTTGTCACTGTTCTTCGCATCTGCGCCGCCGCAACCGTATTCGACATGAGCATGGCGATGGTAAGCGGGCCGACGCCGCCTGGCACCGGCGTGAAAGCTCCTGCTTTCTCGCGCACGTCCTCGGGCTGCACGTCGCCCACCAGCGCCGATCCCTTGGATTCAAGCTGGGCGAGTGGTGCAGTCGGATCGTGAAAAATACGGCGAATCTCGTCGGGCGAGGTCAGCCGGTTGATGCCGACGTCGATGACGGTGGCACCCGGTTTGATGAAATCGGCGGTGACCAGGGCTGCGCGACCCATGGCGGCAACCAGAATATTCGCCTCACGCGCCACGGCTGCGAGGTCGCGTGTCCTCGAATGGCAGATGGTCACGGTGGCGTGGCGATGGATCAGCATCATGGCCACGGGCTTGCCTACTGTACCGCTGCGCCCCAGCACCACGGCACGTGCACCCTCGATGGCGATACCGCTGCGGTGCAAAATCTCAATGATGCCCAGCGGCGTGCACGGCGCCAGACCCGGCCGTCCGCTCACCAGCTTGCCGATGTTGATAGGGTGGAATCCATCCACGTCCTTGTCCGGTCGGATGGCTTCCACCACGCGCTTCGCATCCACTTGCGGCGGCAGCGGAAGCTGCATCAGGATGCCGTCGATCTCGTCGCGCCGGTTGAGGTCAGCCACCAGGCTGAGGAGTTGGTCGGTGGTGGTCTCCTTCGGCAGTTCGATCTTCTCGCTGTAGAGGCCCAACGATTCGCAGGTCTTCACCTTGTTGCGGACGTAGATCTCCGACGCTGGGTTATCGCCCACCAACACGGCAGCGAGCCCGGGCGTGATCCCAGCGGCTTTCAGCGTGGCGATTCGCTGCGCCAACTCGGCCTTGATCTCGTCGCGAATTTTATTGCCGTCGAGGATGCGCGCTGCCAAACGTCCCCCTGGTGGTCCCGAGCAGACGAGTCTAGCACACTGGCAAGTTCTCAGTTTTCAGTCAGGAACACTGAAAGCTGAGGACGTATACTGAAGACTGAAAACTGAAGACTGAGAAGCTGTGAAGAAATAACAAGTTTCTCGCAAAGTCGCAGAGCAGCGAAGAGTCGCAAAGAGGAAGTTCTTTGTTTGCTTTGCGAACCTTTGCGCCTTGGCGAGAAACTCTCTTGTTCTTCCGATTTCTTCACACCTCTGAGAACTGAAGATGCGCGAGTTTCCATCTGCGTCCGAGATTCTGCGGGTCTTTGAGAAAGATCCCGCCCGAACGTTTCGTCTCCGCGAACTGGTGCTGGAGCTGGGGCTGCGCAGCAGTCAGGCCCGCGAGTTGAAGCACGCGCTGAAGGACTTGTCGCGCGACCGCAGCATTCTCACCTTGAAGAAAGGCCATTTCACGCTGGCCTCGCGGGACCTCCATGCGAACACGCGCGACCATGCCGCGCGGCCGGCACGCGTGCCTCACGGCGCTCAACCGCCTCGCGACCCGGCACGAAATGCCGTGACCGGAAGGCTGATCGGCCACCGCGACGGCTACGGCTTCGTGGTGCCGGATCGCGACGCCGGAACGATGCCGGATATTTTCATTCCTCCTGGCGGCATGGGTTCGGCGCTGCATGGCGACCGCGTTGAAGTGCGAGTGCTGCGCGCGAAAGCCGATGGCCGGATCGAGGGCCACATTCTTCGCGTGATCGATCGGGCGCAGAAGACGCTGGTGGGCGAGTTTCGTTGCGGCGAACGTGCCAACACCGTGGCGCCTTTCGACCATCGGATTCCGCACGCGATCGTGATTCCGCGCGGCCAGGAGTGGCCCGCCCAAGCTTCAGCGGATCGTAACCGTCAGTTCGGTGGCGAGTCCAAGAGCGCTAGTAGCGCGGGCGTCTCGCCCGCTCTTCCATTGCCGACTGCTGATCGCCGATTGACGATTGCAAGACCGACGGCAAGCGAGGGCGTTTCTTCAAATCGTCAATCGTCAATCGTCAATCGTCAATCGGAAGAGCGGGCGGGACGCCCGCGCTCCCAGGCCAGAGACGTCCGCGAACTGGACGGCATGATTGTCGATGTCGAGATCACGGACTTTCCGCGGCCTGGCGCGCCGCCGCTGGGTCGCGTCGCCGAAGTTCTGGGCCGGCGCGACGACTTCGGCGTCGACGTGGAGATCGTGATTCGCAAGTTTCACCTGCCCCATCGTTTTCCGCCCGAGGTGCTGGCCGAGGCAGAGGAGACGCCGCAGTTCATCCCCGAGCCGGCGCGCGAAGGCCGCCGCGATTTTCGCGCCCTTCCCATCGTCACTATCGACGGTGAGTCGGCCAAGGACTTTGACGATGCGGTCTACGTGGAGCGGCTGCTCGGCGGCAACTATCTGCTCCAAGTCCACATTGCCGACGTGGCGCACTACGTCCGTCCGGGGATGGCGCTCGATCGCGAAGCGCGGCTGCGCGGCACATCCGTTTACTTCCCGGACCGCGCCGTGCCCATGCTGCCGCTGGAGCTTTCGTACGGCATCTGTAGTCTGAATCCGCACGTCGAGCGGCTCACCATGTCGGCCTTGATGGAGGTCGATTCTGCCGGGCGGGTGGTCGAATCCGAGCTTGTGCCTGGCATCATCCGCAGCGCCGAGCGCATGACCTATACGGCGGTGAACGCGGTGCTGAAGGGCGACGAGGCGGCGCGCCAGCGCTACCGCGCTCTGGTTGAGAATTTCAAGCTGATGGAAGAGTTGGCACGGCTGCTCAACCAGCAGCGCGACGCGCGGGGCTCCATCGATTTCGATCTGCCTGAGCCCGAGATCGAGTTTGACGAGTTCGGGCGCATGATCGGCATCGCGCGCTCCGAGCGCAACATCGCCCACCGCATCATCGAGGAGTTCATGCTGGTGGCGAACGAAGCGGTGGCCACCTATCTCGAGCGTCAGGGTGTGCCGGCCCTCTACCGCATCCACGAGCGGCCGGACCCGAAGAAGGTGATCGAGTTTGAAGAGATCGCTGCCACCTTCGGCTACTCGCTGGGCGTCGAGTTTCCCGCCGCCCATCGCGTGCGCGTCCACCGGCGCGATGAGCGCGAGCGCTACCCGCGGTTTCAGGAGTCCGCAAACGCCGGAGATTTCAAGATAACCTCGCGGAACTACCAGCGGTTGACCCAGCGCATCGCCGGCAAGCCCGAGGAGCGCATTCTCTCCTACCTCATGCTGCGCTCGCTCAAGCAGGCCTGCTACCGCGAGGAGAACGTTGGCCACTTCGCCCTGGCTTCGCCCACCTACACCCACTTCACATCGCCGATCCGCCGCTACCCCGACCTGATCGTGCATCGGATTCTCAAGGCCGCGCTGGGCCGGGGCCGGGCACTCGACGCCGGCCTTCCGGGCGGGGCCTTCGTGGACCCTCGCGAGCTTCAGGCCCTGGGCTTCGAAACTTCCGAAGCCGAGCGGCGCGCGGCCGATGCCGAGCGCGAGTTGATGGAGTGGAAAAAGGTTTCGTTCATGGCGCAGCGGCTGGGCGACGAGTTCGACGCGCTCATCATCAGCCTTACCAAGCACGGACTCTACGTTGAGCTGACGGACCTGTTCGTGGAAGGCTTCGTACCCATGGAGAGCCTCGCGGACGATCGATATGTCTACCGCGAGAAAATGCGGGCCATCGTCGGCCAGCATCCCCGACGCGCTTATCACCTGGGCGAGCGCGTGAAGGTATGCCTTGATCGCATCGATCGCGACGGCAACAAGCTGCTGTTCACTTTGCCGGAATAAGCCATGTCCTTGCCGCCTCGGAAGGCAGAAGCGCCCGGCGCGATCACGTCGATGACAACTGGCGGGACGCGGCCTCGGAAAACTGTCAGGCTTAGAGGGTCAGCCTGATCATCTGGGCGACCTTCTTGGCGAAGTCCCTCGTGGCGTTGAGGTTTTCACCAATGAACCGCACTTTGCCTTCGACCTCGCGGTCGAGCACCGTGCGGCCGTCGCGGGTGACCACTTGTACGCTGGTCTTGATGTGGGTCGACCCGGCGACCGTTGTCACCTCACGCTCTTTTTCGCTGCCCTGTTTGAAACCCATCACGCGCGTGTGCAAGATCAAGAGATCCGGCACACCAGCCGCCGTGCTGTCCCCACTGCGATACACGTGCTGGAACCTATGCGTTTTGCCCACTTCAGCAACGAGGTTTTCGTAGATCGCCACACGAAACTCCGGCGGCAAAGCCGTTTCGTCGGCCTGAACCCAGTCGATCTGAATGGCGGAGGCGGCGATCTTCCCGCCGGTGGCTTGCCCGGAAGCGGTTTGAGCCGGCAGACGGGCCCCGCTTGCGAGACAGGCGCCGGCGCCCAGCAGCAACCCAGCACGCCACAACGATTGAGACAACGGCTTCCGTTTCATGGCTTCTTCTCCTGTCAGGGCGCACCAAAAAACCGCAAACTGTCATCGTTGCGCAGGGCTGAAGCTCGGTGTCTTCGGTCGCAAAAGGGTTCTCCCTTTCAGCCTGCGGCTATGGTTTTGCCGGTGCTTCGGGCGCCACACTGACGTGCGCACCCAGTTCGACAAGCCTGCGCTTCACTGCCGGGGACTGCCCCTTGGGGAGCGTGAAGACTACTCCGTGAAGCGCACCATTCGAGTCCTGATACTCCAGTGTCAGGACGTCAACTTTCTGGCTGCCGACGAGACTCAGGAGGCGGTTGCTTTCGAAAGGCATGGCTACCTCGGCCACCACACTCTTCTTGCCGCCAACCAATTGTCTGCTTTCCTGGCCGGTGAAAACGTCCTGAATCGACGGAATGCTCACGTCTGCCGTGGACGTGCCCACCTCAAATCGCAAAGTACTGCCTACAATGGTCAACTTGCCCTTGGCGCCGCGCTTGACGTTTTCGAGGCCCAGCACATGGGTTGCGTTTCGCGCTGTCTCAACCTCACTCCCAACTGGGGAACCGGCCGACGGGCCGGGTTGCTGCCCGATAAGAGGCAGCGAGGAACCGGGCAGCAGCGCCGCGACCGCCAGAAGGCTGCACCCGATCAACTGAATGGCGTTATCCCAAGTCTGCGCTCGAAACATAGTGGAATCCCCAATTCTTGTTCACACTCTTAGCCTCGTCGGCCGCTTGCCTCCGGTGACCGCATCGAGAAACGCGAGCCTGCCCGGGTTTCTCGGTCAAATCAGTATACGCTGAAGTTGTGAGGCACGAAGGGGGAAAAGGGTAAAGGGTAAAGGGTGAATCAAGAAGTCTTACGCAAATCATGCGAAGTCACGGACTCGCTCATTCAACTTTATCGACTCCCCACGCCGGACGTGTGCCGCGCAAATGCGGGAATCGTTCATACAACTCTCTTATCACATAGGCCGCGGCGTAATCGGGACCGCTCCACCTCGCAATTGGTGCGAACACGCCGAGTGACTCCTTTGGTTTAGTCCATCTAAGAAGGTCGTCTTCGCTCATCCCGATCTGTCGGTTAAAGCAGAGTTCGGCGCCGTCTTCTAGTTCATCGTGGATTACATTCAGGTCGTGCAGTCCTCGGAAGACGATGTCGACGCGCTTGCCGGCAGGGTTTTCGTACGATGTTTCACCCCGCTTCCCGAAGGAAAGCGACTTGTCGTAAGCCTCGTCCGGCGAGTTTGCTCGGATGAGTACGAGATTAGTATGCACAACATTTCTCGGATCACCCGCTACGGTAATCTGTTCCACAATCTCGGCCAGGTACCACTTTGCGTCTTCGGGTACATACCCCATAGAAGCCTGCCTTCCCACGCCGGCCAACCCACCCGACTCCACGTTTGAGGTCTGTCTTCACCCTTTACCCTTTACCCTTTACCCTTGGCTCTTCACTCGGTGTCGTCGCAATACGCAGTCCCAGTTCGTCAAGTTGCTCTTGTTCCACCGTGGCGGGCGCGTCGCACATCAGGTCGACGGCGCTAGCCGTTTTGGGGAATGGAATCACCTCGCGGATGTTGGACTCGCCGCACATCAGCATAATGATCCGATCGTAGCCGAGAGCGATGCCGCCATGGGGCGGCGTGCCGCACTCGAGGGCGTCCAGGAAAAAGCCGAAGCGCTCTCGTGCCTTCTCTGGCGTGAGGCCGATCAGACCGAATACGCGCTCCTGGATGTCGTGACGGTGGATACGGGTGGACCCGCCACCGATCTCCCAGCCGTTCAGCACCAGGTCGTAGGCGCGCGCCTTCACGCTGCCCGGGTCGGACTCGAGTTTCTCGTAGTCCTCCTCGCGCGGCGACGTGAACGGATGGTGCATGGGCGACCAGCGGTTCCCTTCGGGATCGAATTCGAACATAGGGAAATCGACCACCCAGAGGAAACTCAATGCGCCCGACTTGATGAGGCCAAGCCGCCGGCCCAACTCCAGGCGGATTTCTCCTGAGGCGCTGTCGAGCGTCGTCAACGCCGCCGGGGATGCGCCGCCGGCTTTCGACCCGAGCAGCAGGACGAGGTCGCCGGGCTCGCCTTCCGCCGCAATGGCGAGTGCTCTCAGGGCCTCTTCGCCAACCACCTTGCCCAAGGGTGAGTGCAGTTCCGTGTTTCCAATCTTGATGTACGAAAACCAATCTCCGCCCGCGCCTTCTGCCACGTCCTGGAGCTTATCAAGCTGGCCGCGCGACATCGCTTCCTGGCCGGGAACGCGCAGCACTTTAATCGGCTCGCCCACGTGCACTTTCCCTCGGGCACCGTCCGGCAGGCCCACGCGCTTCCATTCCAGCCTGAAGCCGGTGTGCGGCTTGTCCGACCCGTAGCGTTCCATGGCCAAGTCGTAAGCGAGGCGCGGGAACGGCCGCTCCACCTTCACGCCGATCTGCGCCCACAGTTTTTCCATCAGCCGCTCCATGATGTCGAAGAGCGTATCGTGGTGGGGGAACGCCATCTCGATATCCACCTGAGTGAATTCGGGCTGGCGGTCGGCGCGCGTGGCCTCGTCGCGGAAGCAGCGCACGATCTGGAAATAGCGGTTGCACCCCGCGATCATGAGGAGTTGCTTGAAGAGTTGCGGCGATTGGGGCAGCGCGTAGAAGCGGCCGTGGTAGAGCCGGCTCGGCACTAGGTAGTCGCGCGCGCCCTCGGGGGTGCTGCGCGTCATGTACGGCGTCTCGACCTCGATGAAACCGTTGTCGCTCAGGTGCTGGCGGACCGTTTGGGCGGCGGCGTGCCGCAGGCGCAAATGGTGCTGCATGCGGCCACGGCGGAGGTCGAGATAGCGATAGCGCAGCCGCGTCTCCTCGTTGATCTTGATTTCGTCTTCAATGGGGAAAGGCGGCGTCTTGGCTTCGTTGAGCAGCAGCAGTTTGCTCGCCTTGATTTCAATCTCGCCCGTGGCAAGCTGCCGGTTCACCGTCTCCGGCGCCCGCGGCACCACTTCGCCCTCGACGCCCACCACGTATTCGCCGCGGACGCTCTCCGCCTTGTCGTGCGCCTCGACGCTCAACTCCGGGTTGCACACTACCTGCGTGATGCCGGTGTGATCGCGCAGATCGAGGAATATGAGATTGCCGAGATCGCGCCGGCGCGCCACCCAGCCAGCCAGAAAGACGGTCTGGCCCGCGTTCTCTTTGCGCAGTTCGCCGCAGAGATGCGTTCGCTGTCGATTACCAAGAAGATCGAGTTCCAAAGTGTCTCCGTTATATTGAAATTTCCAATTGTCGATTGCCGATTGAAAGAGCCGTGAGGATCAAGCGGTCGCGAAGAGCAAAGAGGGATTCTTCGCTGCGCTCAGAATGACATGGTAACTTACTTCAAGGGCGATTATTGGTCTCCACCTCGACCTTATCCCTCGCCTGGGCTTATGATCGCGGATGCCATAGCGTGGTTCGGCGCCGCGAGTCGATTGCGCAAATAGACCGCGAGCTCCGTCGGCTCTACTTCCTGCTGTTCGCCGCTGGTCATGTCTTTCACTTGGTAGCGACCGCTTTCGAGTTCACCTTCGCCGATGATCACGGCAAAACGCGCGCCCATCCGATTGGCGATTCCCATCGACTTCTTCAGCTTGGTCGGCTCGTAGCCGATTTCCACGCTTAATCCTTGGTGGCGCAGTTCACGGGCAAGCTGACGGGCGGGTGCCAGCGCCCGGTCACCCATCCAGACAATGTAAGCGGCCACGGGCGCGGCGGCCCAGTGAGCCGAGTCGGCCTTCCCCTGCACGGCTTCGCCGACCGCCAGAACGAGCCGGTCCTCCCCGATGGAGAATCCGATGCCCGGCGTAGGCGGTCCGCCGATCATCTCCGCCAAGCCGTCGTAACGGCCGCCGCCCAGCAAAGCGTTCTGTGCTCCCAAGGCGCCGCTGGTGATCTCAAACGTGGTCTTGGTGTAGTAGTCGAGCCCGCGCACCAGGCGTGGCGTGATGGTGTATTCGATGCCGCGCTCGTTTAGCTCCGCCGTAACTCGGTCGAAATGCTGACGGCACTCGGGGCCGAGGTGGTCGAGGATGGAAGGCAGCTTGGCAATGATGGGCTGATCCGCCTCTACCTTGCAATCGAGCACGCGCAATGGATTCGTCTCCGCGCGGCGCTGGCAATCGGCGCAAAGGTTCGCCTTCACGCCGTCCAAGGCTTGCCGCAAAACCCGCAGGTATTCCGGGCGGCAAATCGGGCAGCCCACGGAGTTCAGCAGCAGCGCGGTGTTCTTCAATTCGAGGCGCGAGAGAAACAGCATCAGCAGCTCGATCACCTCGGCGTCGATGGTCGGATGGTCCGATCCCAGCACTTCGGCGCCGATCTGGTAGAACTGCCGGTAGCGCCCCTTCTGCGGGCGCTCGCGCCGAAACATGGGGCCAATGTAGTAGAGTTTCTGGATGCCGCCCTCGTTGTAGAGTGAGTGCTCGATATAGGCGCGCACTACGGAAGCGGTAGCTTCTGGCCGCAGGGTCAGCGATTCGTGGTCGCGATCAGCGAAGGTGTACATCTCCTTGGTGACGATGTCCGTTTCTTCGCCCACGCTGCGGGCAAAGAGCGCCGTCTGCTCGAGGATGGGCGTGCGAATCTCGCGGAAGTTGTAGGCACCGAGCACCGCGCGGGCCTCGTCCTCTACCCGCTGCCAGAGCCAGGTCTCCGAAGGCAGCAGGTCGCGTGTTCCTTTGACGGAACGAATGAGTTGGCCTTCCTTTGACATTTTCTTAGCGCCGACCCGACGAGGAATTGCCGATTGACGATTGGACGATTTGGAGAGGCGTCAGTTGTCGTTGGTCTGTTGTCAGTTGCCCCTCGTCCGCCTGCTGAAAACTGACCGCTGACGACTTCTGTCCAATCGTCAATCGACAATTCGCCAGTCACTCATCACTGATTCTCCCCCCTCCCGCCAGATACACCTCTTTGTAATCCAGGTAATGGGCGGCGTGCATATCGATGAAGACCCGGTCGGGGTCGCCAAGATGCTTCTTGAACTTGGCCGGAACGCCCATGTATAAACTCCGCGGCGGGATCACCGTCTCTTCCGTCACCAGCGCGCCGGCCGCGATGATGGAACCCTCTCCTACCACGGCGTTGTTCAGCACGATAGCTCCCATGCCAATCAGGCAATGGTCGCCGATCTTGCAGCCGTGGATCACCGCCCGATGCCCCACCGTTACCCAGTCGCCGATCACCACCGGCGATCCGAGCATGGCGTGGACGATGGAGCCGTCTTGGATATTGCTGCTCGCACCGACGCGAATGGGCTCGATGTCGCCGCGCAGCACGCAGGTGAACCAGACGCTGGCGTTCTCGCCGATTTCTACCTCGCCGATCACATCGGCAGATGGCGCAACGTAGGCCGAGGCCGCCACCCGAGGCACGCGGCCTTTGTAAGTCATGATCATAGGCTGGTCCGCACCGTGAAAGAGATCGCCGGATACGAAGACTTTCCAAGTTATCACAGCGGCGGAAAATGCCGCAAGAATAAGACGCGGAAATACGATCCAATTCGAACTCCAGAAGTTAGCATCGATCTTTTGCGCTACCTCATCCGCCATCATCGCCGAAACCGACTTCCAAAGCCCTAGGCGAATCCCGTGATCCCGAAACCCCAGCGTAAAGGTCGCCAATCTATGGTGACTTGCCGATTATGTTGAGTAACCTACGGACGGAGCTCCAGCTCGCTAGGGTGTCACTTGAAAAGTATTCTTCTTGACATCCATCCTGTGGTATCTGTATAATTCTGTACGCTCGCTCAGAACCGCGGTTCGGGATTCGGGGTTCGCTGAGAAAAGAGAAGCGGGACTCGGCGCTGGGGACTCGCAGAAGGAACACTACGGGTGAGGACGGTCCCCCAAAACCGGGGGCCTCGTGCCAAATACGGTCCAACGGCTGGAGCCGAGAACGCAGGAATTGCACATGGGAGATGCCAATAGGCGGAACTGGGGACTCGGGGTCTGGGACTCGCTAAGAAAAGCGGGACTCGAGACGCAGACAAGTGTTCTACAGCATGGTCCAAAGGGGACGCAACGATGTTCAACCGGCGGCGTTGGGGCTAAGAATGAGAAAAATCGAAAAAATGGGTCAAACAAACCTGACAAGTCTATTAGAATCATAAACATGACCCTTAGAACAAACCTAGAACAGACCTAGTAAATCCTTTAGAATCGGTGAACCACAAAGAACAAACCTAGATCAAACCAAGTAAGTGCTTTAGAGCGGAAGTGACCCCAAAAACGATCCCGGGAACAAACCGGACACAATGGAACCTGGAAACTCGAAATTCGAAACTACAAATTTCGGAGATCGAGCCTCGCCAAGTTGGGCCCGGCGCTGGGTGGGGTCTTGCCGAGGGTCGGGTTTCGAGAGTACGAAGCCAAGCAAAGCCAACCGACTTAACGCGATTATTGTCAATGAGATAGGCTTAAGAATGGGAAAAAACAAAGCCAAGGTAGCTATCGTGCGTGCCATCAATTGCTTACAGCGATTTTAGGCCTATTTTCGAGAAATCCCGATTTGGGGGCCTCTGTACCAGGAATTCGGAAATGGGGCAGCGGCTATCGCGTCGGGCTTTCCAGAAGCGCTTCTCGGGAAGGGGTTGGAGGGGGCACGACCCTTGCTCTTCGGGCCGGGGTCAAGTATGGTGGAGAAATGCTGAAACAAGCGACGGAAACTGGCCCTGACCCCCAGGTTCTGCGCCAATGGTAGGAAGAGTTTGAAGCGGCGGCGAAGAGACCGCTGGAACAGCGGATGCGGTACGCCTTCATCCACACCTACAAGCCCGTGTTGGACGACGCAGAGTATCGTTCGTTCGACACCATGGAGGAATACCGCCAGTGGTGCAATAAGAATCTACCGGACTGGCTAGGGTATGGCCGCCTTTGAATATCGGCAGGCGGAAGAGATACGGGATACCTTCCAACGTCATCAGGTGAAGTATCTCTTCATCGGGAAGTCCTGAGCTATTATGCTAGGCTATCCTTACACCACGCAGGACGCGGACGTTTTCGTGGAAAAGGAAACTTCCAACTGCGAGAGGCTGGTGCAGGCGCTTCACGATCTCGGCTTTCAGTTGATGGACCAGCAGGCTGTAGAAATCCGTCGAGGGAAGGATTTCGTCCAGCTTAAGAACGGCCCCTTCGATTGGGATTTGATCTTTGCCCCCGATGGTATCGAGAGGTTTGAAGACGCCTGGAAACGGCGTGTCGAGGTGGAAGGATTTCCGGTCTGCGACATCGATGATATCGTGCGGAGCAAACAAGCGGCCAATCGTCAGAGGGACAAGGAATCGCTGCCGCGGTTGCTTTCGTTCCGGGATTGGCTGAAGGGACAGGAGTAGATCGTGCGGTCTGCTTCTTGCCCAGGTGACCCTCGTACCGAATGGAATGGCGAGGGGACCGCGCGGTTATCGCCCTCCGTGATGATAGACTTCCCACCCCTTGTAGTTGGCCAGCGCTTCGGCAATCGCCGCTCCGTAATGGCTGCGGTTGACGGCGACGTGGTGCTCGTACCCGTTCTTGCACACGTACTGCAGCAGCTTTTGCAACCCCGCGATCTTCACCACCCCGTAGCCGCCGAAGCTCTGCGGCCGATCGTCGGTGGTCTCCCCCTCGCCCACGTACGCCCGCATCTGTCCGTGCAGGTCGTCGGTGGAAGCCCGGCAAAAGGTAATCGGCCCGCTCTTCAGCTTGCCTACCACCGTGCCAAACGTGTTCTCCTTGCCCACCGACCCG
>DATFYM010000240.1:0-3066 GCA_035315065.1 Terriglobia bacterium | reverse complement strand
AGCGCCTGCCGGACGATGGCGTCCACTTTCTCGCGCAGCGCGGCCGAGATTGGCGCCGTGGCTTGCGCTTGCAGAAGGGAAGTGGTGAGCAAAATGAGAACAGCACGCAGAATTGCAAATTGCGGCAGTTGATTCATGTATGACTCCTCAGAAACGGGAACAGTATACGGCCTTGGTTAAACATTCTGTCGGGTAACCGCCTGCGCAAGAGTGCAGTCTTATAGCGAATCCAGATTCGCTCTGACTATAGGCAGCTGCCGAGCTGCGCTCGGCTTGGACGGGCGAGGGCGCCCGTCCCCACACGAGCACACTAGCGGAGGCTGTGGACCACCAGAATCATGCCTGGCCGCAAGGTCGCGACGTCGCGGTTGTCGTGGCGCAGTATCTGCGTCACTTACATCTTCGTTATCGTGAAATTGCCGTTGCCGGTGCAATTGGTTCCTCCGACCAGCTGCCACGTGCCAGTGATCGTATTGCCATTCACCGTTCCGACCAGAGTCAGCGTGTTACCGCTGGGATTCCCCGACGTTACCGTAAACTGGAACTTGCCCGTCACGTTGCCGTTGAAGTCTCCGGTGAGGATGAAGGAACCGGTCTCGGTTTCTCCCGACACGAAGCACGGTGAGTTCGATTTGAATTGGAAGTTGGTGACTACGAGCGACCCGTCGCCGTTCACTACCAGTGAAGTCGAGAAGCCAAAGACTGGATTGTTGCCCGTATCGGTGAGAGACGCAGTCCAGGTCCCGTTGATATTGCCGGGGGGGTCATTGTGCGAACCACACCCGGTGAGCGCCAGGGCTGCCGCCAGTAAGATCGCCACTACAAACGTTTTCATAAAGTAAGATTCCTCCTGCTGAATTGCGTCTCGCTCCTGGAAAGAAGCCCAGTCGCGGATTGGTCACACTGCTGCTGACTTCCCGGCAGAGCCGGGGATCTCCTACGGATTAGGAAGTGGGTATGTAATTGGACGGCAATTTTGCGGCCGATAGATGCGGTCGCCGCAATAACCATCCTGGGAGTAGAAACCCGGCGCTGCCGGAATAGTTGCTGGATTCGGTAAGCAGTTGAAAGCGCGTCAGTTGCTGGTGCGGGGGTGAGTTAAATGGCTTCTAGTGCGCGTCGCGGACGATCAGGATCATTCCTGGGCGCAGGGATGCGATATTGCGGTTGTCGTGCTTCAGGGCGGTCACTGTGGTGTTGTACGAGGTTGCTATCGAAGACAGGGTTTCGCCTTGCTTCACCTTGTGATGCTTCACGGCGGGATGGACGACGGTGCTGGACGACCGGCTGGGCTTTCCACTGGGCGTTGACGTTGCGGTTTGGGTTCCGGCGTGGTGTTTTGATTTGGCGGAGTGCTTGGTTGCTACCTGGGTTTCTCCGGCGCTGCGGGTTACGGGCAGGTGGAGATACAGAACTTTTCTTCCGGCCAGGCTGCTGCCTTTGATGTGATTCCATCCGCGCAGCATTTTGGCGGAGACACCGAAATTCTCGGCTACCGACTCGACCGTATCGCCTTGGCGGATTTTGTAGCGCGTGGTGGCGCGCGCGTAGGTGCTGGTATCACTCTGCTTGCCGGGGGCGATTGGAATGATAAGGCGGGCTTCGGGCGCCAGCGCGTCGTCATCCAGGTCGTTCGCTTCGGCTATGGCTTTCGGAGTGGTGTGGTAGGTGCGGGAGATCGAGGCCAGGGTTTCTCCGGCTTGCACCTTGTGATAACGCCACCAGACGCGCTTGTCGGCGGGAATTGAGGCGACCGCTACCTGGAACTTGCCGGCCGTTCCGGCGGGCAGGTGGAGTTCGAATTCTTGAGCTTTCGGCGTGGTCAGGCGGAGCAGACTGGGGTTCAGGTCCGACAAGTCGGCGGCGGTGGCATCGACGCACTCGGCGGCCAGGCGGAGATCGATGGGATAGTTGATCTTGACGGTGTCGTAGGGAACGGGCTTTTCCTTCACCACCGAATCCAGTCCGTATTGCGCGGGATTCTTGGCCATGATGGTGACGGCCAGAATGATGGGAACGTAGTTGCGGGTTTCCTTGGGCAGCACGTTGCGGCGGTAGAGTTCCCAGAAATCGGCATAGCCGGTGCGCTTGACGGCGTGCTGGACCGTGCCTGGTCCGGAGTTGTAGGCGGCCATGGCGAGGTACCAGTCTCCGAACTGGTTGAAGAGGTCTTTTAGGTGGTGAGCGGCGGCGCGGGTGGCTTTTTCGGGATCCTGGCGGTCATCTACCCACCAGCTGCGTTCGAGTCCGTAGCCTTTGGCGCGGGTGCCCATGAACTGCCACATGCCGCGGGCGCCAGCGCGGGAAACGGCTAGCGGATGGAATCCGGATTCGGCCTGGGCTAGATAGATCAGTTCCTGGGGAACGCCTTCTTCTTGCAGGGTGCGGCGGATCATGTCTTCGTAACGGCCGGAGCGGGCCAGGGCGCGCTCGACGGTGCCGCGGCCGCGAGTGGAGAAGTAATTGATGTAGCCGGCGACCTGGTCGGTCATGACCAGGGGCAGGTCGGAATGGGTGGATTTGATCTCGGCTTCGGCTGTGGCCTTGATTTTCTCGTCGACTGCGGGGGTGAGCTCGTTGGCCTCGTCGATCGGAGCCGGTTCCGACTTTTGCTCGGCAAAGCCGTCGCCCTGCTGCAAGGCGGCGAGTTCGAGGCCGTTGATGCCATCTAGAATGCGGTCGAGTTCGGGCTCGAGGCGGTCGTCGGAGCGGAGATCGAATCCGCTGCCGAGGAGTTGGTTGAAAGCGGAGTCGAAATTTTGTTTCGCGGCTTCGAGGTGCCCGGCGCGATAGTTGTCCTGTCCTGACTGGTATTCTTTTTCGACGCGAGCGATCAGGTCGCCAACGGGATCGACTTGGAGCGCCTGCGGCACCTGCGGCTTCGATTGGGGCCCGGTGGCGGCTGCGGCGGGCTTTTGCTGGTGCGGATCAGGCGGGCTGCTGGCCGCAATCAGGGCTGGGGCCTGGGCTTGGGCGGGAGGCATAAAGGAAGACGATTTCTGGGCACTCTGGCAAGCGAGAGTCGCCGCCAATGGGGCGGAGAGCAGGATCGCCAGATACGGGTGA
>DATFYM010000239.1:0-94348 GCA_035315065.1 Terriglobia bacterium | reverse complement strand
CAGGCGGGGTTCGGGATTGGGGGTTCGGGATTCGCGGAGGAAGATTGCGGTTCGGGAATTTGTTCTGCGAACCCCGAACCCCCAATCCCGAACCCCGCCTGCATCGTCACCGTATTTGTGAAATGTACCACTCAGCAAGGGAGTCTCCGATCAAAAGTTGAACAAGTGCGAGAACTTTACAAAAACCTGATGGCCATCGGTCAACAGGCCTCGGGTTCGTAGGAGTTGATTGTAAGGCGTGTAGGGAAGAAGTTCGAGATTGTCCATGTTCCGGTTATAGCCGATGTAAAGGGCCGTGAAAGGATTCACGAGGTAAGTCAAAAGGAAATCCGCATTGAAGTTCTTGCTGGTGCTCAAGGAAGTGTGACCGGGATTGGCGAGGACGGAGTTGTACTGGGGGATGACCCGAAGCGACAGCTTGGTGTTGAACTGCCAAGTCCAGACGGAGCGGATGATGTCGTTATTGAACACGCTCGCCTGGGTGGTGGGGTCCACCAGCCGGTCTAGCAGATAAGTATTCTCAATGCGCAGGTGGCGCCCCGGCCGGGCGACCAGACTTACGCTGGCTTCTGACAGATTCGCGAGCACCGGAAGTTGGCCGCTGGGTGGAACCACGTTGATCTGGGCCCCTTGCGAGTAATCCATCTTGAACGTGATCTGGTTCAGCGGAGCGGTTTCGAAATAGACGCCTTGCCGGTGATGGGAATAGACTTGGTTTGTCGTGAGGCCCTGGAAGTCCTGCGGCCGCAGCATCTCCTGGTCAGCTTGATAGTAAAGTTCGAAGGCGGTCTGTCCAGTGAACTCCCAGCTCATCGTATAGTCCTGATACATGTCTAGCCGGTTGCCGTGATGATCCCATATGGGATTGATAAAGACGGTAGGTCCCCAGGAGATGAGGTATTTGCCTTCCGGCCGGAATCGGTACATGGCAATCTCGCTCAGGCCGCGCATGTCCGTGCGCAGGGGTGGGCTGGTGATCGTTCGTCCGACGTTGATGGGCCGTTCCACGGTTTCGGTGGAAATGAAGCCGGTCAAGGTGTTGAAGCCCGGGCTGAAATCGTTGTAGGCAGCATTGCTATAGAACTGCCTGCCGTCGAAGCGCGCCTGTGTCTTGTAAGCCGGCCCGGCGCTCCTCGTCCCGTCCGGCAAGGTGGTGGAGCTGGCCACGGCCTGCGCCGTCACCCACCAGTTCTTGCGTAACTTGAAGCGCGTATCCAACCCGCCCACGCGGTTGAAGGTCCCCGCCAGTTCACGGTCGGTATAAATCATACCGATCGTGGACTGTCCTAAGATGTCGCGGTTCGCGCGCAGGACCGTGAAGAAGGCTCGCTTACCGTGCAGGGGATCCCCCGGCGCGACGGACTCTCCGGGCGACCGGTCATCGGAAAAAAGCGCTCCTATCGCGTACGGGCCCTGTTTGCCGGTCAGTCGCGCGCCGAATTGCGGATCGGCGATGTTGCGGGTGAAGACCAAATCCATGGGCGTTTCGAAGAAGCTCGGGTTTTCCAGGAAGAAAGGACGCTTCTCCGGGAAGTATGCTTCAAAGCGGCGGTTCACGGTAATCTGTGGCTGGTCGGATTCGACCTGCGAAAAATCCGGATTCACTGTCGCGTCCAGCGAGAAGGACTGCTTCAGAATCAGTTTCGTGTCCACGCCCAGGCGCGGATCCAGGTCCTTGCTCTGGAAAAAAGGCTCGTTAGCAATGCTCTGGTCCAGGGCGCGAAAGGAGCGCGCATAGGCATAGGGAATCAGCATGTCGCCGTGCCCGGGAGAGACACCCCGCAACCCCTTCAACGTGGCTTCCTGGCTCATGCGGCCCTCAATACGCGTGGAAACCCGCGGCCAAGTAGCAGATTCATTGTTGCGGACGATCCAGCGTACCAGGACGATGCCCCAAGTTTGCTCTTCGGCGACAGGGAAGCGCAGGCTCTTGAAGGGCACAGCAATCCAAGCCACAAATCCCCGGTCCGTACGGTCGCCCCGTGATTTCCAGACGGCATCCCACGTGCTGTCGTATTGATTGCGGGGGCCCTCCGTCCACAAACCATCCATTTGATGGCCATAGGCGTTCACCGTGAACACGTAGGCGCGTCGGCGATCGTGGTAGGTGTCAAGGAAGAGATCCAGCTTGTCGTCCCCCGTCACGTTGTCGCGCGGAGTCTTGTGACCTCGCACCTTGGCCGGTTCGGAGTCAAACGCAACGAAAATACAATAGAAATACTGGTCGTCATAGCCCAGGTAGGCTTCCGTTCTTTGCGTCGAAGGCTGACCGTCACTGGGTAACCGCTGAATGAAATTCTCAACCTTAGCCAGCTTGCCTTCCCACTTGGGGCTGGGCCGCATATCACGAAAGTCTTCCAACGTAGGAGGCTCTGAGACGCGTGGTACGGTGAGTGTGACGTCGGAATTGGGTGGGTCGACACTGGCCGCGCCGGCCATTAGTGGGTGAGCCATTCCCCCAAGCCAGAACATGAGCCACCAAGTCAAACTTAGTCCCAGGGCTTTATGATTAGGGTGGCGATGCAAGCGGGGTTCGGGGTTCGGGATTCGGGGTTCGGGATTCGCACATAAAGATGGGGGTACGGGGATTTGTTCTCCGAGCCCGGAGATGCGAACCGCGAATCCGGGTCCCTCTGCGAACCCCGAATCCCGAATCCCGAACCCCGCTTGCGTCGTCACCGTATTTGTGAAATGCAGCACTTAGCAACTATTTCTAATCTGGCGGTGTTATCGCAACGTCTCTTTCCACTGCCTTGTTCTCCGCTTCTTGCGCGCGGTGCATCTCTTGATACTGCTCAAGCATCACCCGCGCGAGTTCTCTCTCGCCCTGAGCTTGATACGCACGCCCCAACTGGTAATGCACGCTCCCGTCCTCATCAACGGACAAGGCGTTTTTGAGGTGAGGAATGGCCTCGCCGGCCCGCCCAATCTGCATGTAGGCGAGGCCCAAGGACCTTTGGGCGGGCAACAGCTTGGGATCATTCTTGACGGCCTTCTCCAAGTAGGCAACGGCCTCCGCCGGCTTCTGGGAGTTCAAGATGGTGTCGCCAAGAAAGAAGTTCAGATCCGTGGCCTCAGGTTCCCGCTGGAGAAGGTCTTGAAATAGTGTCTCGGCGCCCTGCAAGTCTCCCGACCGATAGAGGGCTATGGCCAGCTCCTTCTGAAAGTGCCGATTGCCGGGTGAGAGCCCCAGGGCGGCGCGCCACTCCTTCGCCGCTTCGGCGTACTGCCTTCGCTTGGATTCGATCTTGGCTTTCAATTCGTGTGTTTCCACAGACGCCGGAAGCTGGCCCAGGCGAAAGTAAGCATCCAGAGCGAGCTTATTACAGGCGCGTGTCCGCCAATAGTACGCCTCCGGTGTGCTTGATCTTTCCGTCGCCTGCACGATGTTGACGAAGTTTCCTGCCTGGAAATCGCACTCGAGCCTCTGGGCAGCGCAATCGGGCGGCGGCAACTGCCGTTCCTTCTCTACCTCCACGGACGCCCACTCGGGGTGTCCGGTGTCTCGATAAACGTCAGCGAGGGCGGCATGAACGCCGCGCATGGAAGCCATCTTGGCCAGGGCTTGATGATAGAAATAGAAGGCGCTGTAATCCTGTTTCGTCTCGAGGCGGGACTCGGCGACCAGATCGAGCCAGTACGCCGACCCGGGGGCAACTGTCGCGAGCTGGTCGAAACTCTGCTGTGCCAGGCCTTCATAGCTGGAGCCCAATCCGTACCACATCTTGGCATTGGATGGATCCTCCGCGGAGAGTTCCTGGAAACTCCGAACGGCTTCCGCGAAGCGGTCCAGCCCCAGCTCAGCCTCTGCCAGCATGGCTTGGGCATCGAAATTCCCAGGTTGAAGCTTGACTGCCTTTTCAAGGGGAGCCAGAGCTTTGGGCGGCTCGCCGAGGTCCATATAGGCGGTTCCAGCCAGCAACAGCGCCGGGAAAGAGTTGGCATCGATTTTGAGAACGGCTTCGTACTGCCTGATAGCGTCGCGCTTCCTTCCCGACAGGTCGAGAGCGAGGCCAAGGTTGAGAATCAAACCCGGGTTGTTGGGGATGGACTTAACCAATTCAGTATAAATAGGGACGGCCTCGCCAGCGCGCCCGGCAGCCATGAGTTCTTTGGCGTGCTGAGCCTTTTCCGCTAAAGCCGGCGATTGCCCGCCTCCGGTGCTCGCGCTCGCGAGAATTGCGCCAGCGCATGCGAAGAACAAAAGAAACTTCATCCGCCTTCCTCTACCTCAACATTCTACCTACCTGGCCAGTCCAGTTGCAGGGGACTGTTGTGGTCGCCAGAGTAGCTTCGGCCCCGCCCCGCTGGCACCCTCGGAACGGCCAACCGCACCCTCCAAATCCGTAATCGGATGAGCTGCAGATCAAGTCATCATAATGAAATTAAATGACTTTCCGGCTTAAGCGTGAATTTCTCCCACTCCCCGGGACGCCCTTTTCGGCCATCCAGCCCGAATCCGTGACCGAATTCGTGATAGTAGGATCGACCCGAACGAATTTTTCCCGCCAACCACGAACTAACTGCAACATAATAAGAAACCTATCGCAGAATGATTCGTTTGCCCCAAAATGACGCATCTCATAGAAAAGGCGGGGGATACCCGACTGCATTTCGTTTAAGCTGCGCGTTTTCAATGGCTTGGCCACGGAGACCCCGAGGCGCCGAAAAAAAAGGGATCGTGGGAAGATAACGGCATCGTCTAAACTTGGTCCGCTTCCCTGTCTCCCCGTGGCTCTGCCCGCTGCCGTTTTCCCAAATCTCAAGGGTCGAATGGCGCCATCGCAATCCGCTCTCGCACTGGATCGCGGTCCGCGGGGTCCTCGGCGTTGGTTCTTCCGCTCAGAAGGCGTCAAGAATTAAACACAGCGGCACGGAGACACAGAGAAGAGAAAAGAGAATCACATGAAGATGTCGTTTGTTTCCAAACGCTTCCCGTTCTTCTCTGTGCCTCTGTGTCTCTGTGTTGGAAGCTACTTCGCAATTACTTCATACCCCGATGGGAATATCACCAAAAAGAGCGGGCGCCGCTCGCGCAGCGCCCGCCATTGAGCCAGTCATTGCTCGGAGCCGACTGCTTCCGGATCAGGCTATTCACCTGGTCCGAAAGAAGACCCAGACCAAGAAGCTAGAACCGTATGAACGCGCCAAATTGCACAACGCGTTGCCCGTAGGAGCCGCCGATACTACCGAAGGAGACACCGCAAGTGGGTGCACCACCTGTCGTCGAAGCAGTTGTTGTGCACCCGGTGTTGATGCTTTGGAAGTGAGGCGTGTTAAAGACGTTCTCCGCTTCAGCGCGCACCTCCAGGTTGAACCGCTCGGTGAGCTTGAAGATTCGAGCCAGGCTGGGGTCAAACTGCCACAGGCCTGGTCCCCTGAGCCACGATTCCGTCCGGCCAATGTTGCCGATACTGGTGGCGGAGAGGTTCGGAGCAAAGGCGGAAGAGTTGAACCACTGTGGGTGGCCCTGGGAGTTGTTGGCGGCGCCCAAGTACTGGACCGGCGCGACGTGATTCGGAACTGCGCTGGTACCGTACGTGTTGATGTTGCTCACGTCTTGGCCGAGTTGCAACGGCGCACCCGTGAAAGCAGTGAAAACGCCGTTGAACTTCCAACCGCCCAGAATCGCGTTCGCTGCTTTGGAGTTGCTGGAAAGCGATTTGCCCTCTCCAAAGGGTAGATCGTAAACAAAAGCCAGCTTGAAGTTCTGGGTGTGATCGAAGCTCAATGGACCGTAGTTAAGTTGCTGGCACCCTTGGGGCATGGCCGCCGAAGGCGTGCAATTGAACTCCAAACCGTTCTCCCATGTGTTGTCGTTCACATAGCCCATGGCCTTCGAATAGGTGTAGGCAGCCTGAACGAAGAGTCCATGGGAGCTTCGATGGTTTATCGAAACCTGGAGGGAGTTGTAGTGCGAGTCCAAGTACCCTTGGAACTGGTAGACCCCTCCCGTATACTGAACCCCGCCGAAGGATGGCTCGACCCCGTAGAGAGGCGCCGCGTCAATCGGCCGGCCATTGAACTCGTGAACATAGTGATTGCCCACGTAGCCGACACTGAAGAGGAAGTCCGAGGGCAGCTTGCGTTCAACGAACAGATTCCAGGATTCAACATACCCGCGATGGTAGGGTCCCGGCCCCAGCGTCCCGATGGTGTTGTCGGAGGGAACGACGATGGTCCCGCTCGAGATATTGGGCACCTGGATCACGGGCAGGCCGACGGCGTAGGGGTTGCCTGCGACTGCGCCAAACGTAGAGTACGGGTTATAGCAGGTTGATCCCGACGCCTGGCCCTTGCACGCCGATGCCTCGGACGCGCTGGAAGTGTCGAAGACATCCGCTCCGATGGCTAGCGGGTAGAAGCCTCTCAACGGTCTTTCTAGAGGAGTCGTATCGTCCGACATTCCGAACCCCGCCCGAGCCACGGTCTTGGAATCGATCTGGTAGGCCAAACCGATACGCGGCATAAACAGTTTCTTGCTCGTGGTTATTCCGTTGTGGATCGGATTGTTGCCCAACCCGCCGAAGTGCAGTAGGCCGGTAGCCGTGTCAAACAATTCGCCCTTATCCTCGCCGTCACGAGTGATTAAGGGGAAGTATTCCCAGCGTACGCCCAAGTCAGCGGTCAGCTTCGAGGAGACCTTCCAGCGATCGCCGAAATAGAGAGCAAACTGGGTGTCCTTTCCTGTAGACTTGATAAACTGGGCATCGTTCTGGGCTTCGGAGATCAAGCCCAGATCCCACATTGCATAGGAGTTCTGTACGAACGGCGTCAAAGTGACCGGGTTCCCCCCGCTTGTCAAGCCGGTCGTGTTGAGTGCGGTCCCGCCGTAATCCTCGACCACGTTGCCGCGCGGGCAGCAGAAGATTTCCGGCTGAAATGCGTTGAGGTGATTATGGGAAATGTCGACGCCCATGCGCAGTTCGTGGGCGCTTTTGATCCAGGTTAGGTTATGAGAAGTAGTGAGGGTCCAGTCGTTTCGGTTATCAGGCTCCCAGGAGTTCAAGCTCCCCATTCCGCTGAATCCTTGGACGCTGACTCCGGGAAGGCCGGTATAGCGGATATCCCCGGCAGGAGTGTTGCTTCCCACGATGCCGAGCACCGATTGGCCAAGAGGCTTGCCGTAACCGGGTGGGAGGCCATACTCACTCATCCGGTCCCAGCCGACGTGGCCCGTCAGAATCAGGGTCGGTGAAAGCGTCCAGGTGTGGCCAATCGTTGCGACCTGGGCAAATTGGTGGGCAGTGCCGCTACCGTTCCCGCCCGCCGCGCCAAGATCGAAAGGTTCAAAGAAATTGGCGTCCTGGCCCGACCATTTTCCCCAGATGGTGTGATTCTGGCTCTGGTTCCAGTCGATGCGGCCGGTATAGATCTGGCGGCTCAGTGGCCGGGCAGCCTTGGCACCGATAATGTTATACGGGGTGCCGGTGGTAATGACACCCAGATTGATGTTGGGTTCTGGGATCAGCTTATTGAAAGACATGGCGCCTGAGTTGAGGCGGTTCGAGGGTATCACATTGATCTGACCCCCAGAGGAAAACACGCAACGCCCCGTGCCATCTGCTTTGCCGGTGGTGGGATCAAAAACCATCCCTTGCTGTAATGGAACCGTAGCCCCTTCCGTGGTGCAGACGTTGACACCGGCAACGGTGGCTCCCAAGTACTTGCTGAAGTCCCCGTTCTTCAGGTCATCCGTCGGGATGAGGTCGGTGAAGCCTTCCGCTTGGTGCTGCCAGCTCCCATCCCAATTCCCAAAGAAGAAGAGTTTGTCCTTCTTAATCGGTCCGCCGACGGCAACCCCATCATTGTTGAGGATACCCGTATTGCTGCCATGGTTATACCAGTTTTTGGCATTCAAAGCATCGTCGGTATGGAACCCATAAGCTGAGCCATGAAGTAGGTTGGTGCCGGACTTGGTTACGACATCGATGGCGGCCCCGGCCGTCAGGCCTTTTTCCACATCGTAGTTCGCCGTTTGGACGTTTACTTCTTCGACCGATTCCTGAGGCGGGACCACCAGCATGTGGTCGGGCAGCCAGATGAAGATGTTGGTGGCGCCGTCCACCCGCGTGGTGTTGTCATGGGCGGGCAGGCCGTTGGAATAAATCTCGAACGACCGCTCCGGGGTGTCGGCGATGGAATTCGGGTAACTGTTGGAGATCCCGGAGGTCGAGAACACGCCCGGAGCAAGCAATTCCGCCGCCTGGAAATTGCGGTAAGTGTTCAGAGGCAAGTTCTGCACGGCGTAGCTGCTGATCTCCGTGTGAACGTCGGCCTTCTGCGTTTGCAGCACTGCCGCGGAGGCTTGCACGGTCACCTCTTGCGAGACTGCTCCAACGGACATTTGAATGTCCAGCGTGTTCACTTGGCCGATGACCACGGAAATGCCGGTCCTTTTGGTAGCCTGAAAGCCCGAGGCCGACACGGTGAGTGTGTAAGTTCCCTCGGTAAGATCGAGCAGTCTGTACAGACCTTGCGCATCGCTGGTTGCAGTGCGCGTGAAACCCGTTGTGTCGTTGACAATAGTGGCTTGAGCCCCGGGCACGACGGCGCCGCTGGGGTCGGAAATCGTCCCTGATACGGACCCGTAAAGAACCTGGGAGTCAGCCCGTCGGGCCACCACGGTTACCAGCATGCTGGCTCCGATCATAAACAGCAGGCAAGAGCGAATCGATCTAGAATACATTTCTACACCTCCTAATTGTCGACCAAACCACCCGAAAACACGCAATCCGGTTACTCACCGGGAATAAATAGAGATCGCATATAACTAAACACATCTTTCGCAGGAGTTCAAGCACTTTTTTTCATTTTGACAATTAATTGTGATTATGCAGTTCTCAGTTCTCACGGGGCTACTCCTTTGCCTCACGGAGGGTTTGAAGGTCCCTTTCAATATCCCCGACGAGCTGCGCCTGGCCGCGCCGGGAAGCTTGGTCCCTAGCTTCTCGCAGGTAGCGAAGAGCCTGGGCACGGTCACCGGCGCGGCCATAGGCGGCGCCAAGCGCGTACAGATAGGAAGGAGTATTCGCATCCACCGGTGTCAGGGTTTGCTGGAACTGTTCGATTGCCGCTTGATACTGTTGCTGGCTGACCAGGAGTCGTCCGAGATTGAAATGCGCTTGCCTGAAGTCGGGCTTCGCTTCAATTGCTTTCTTGTACTCATCGCCGGCTTCCGCAAGCCTACCTTGACGTTCCAGCAGATATCCAAGATTGTTGTGTGCGTCGGCGTAGGAAGGGTCGATCTCCAGTGCCCGACGAAACTCCTTCTCTGCCTCATCGAGTTTGCCTTCCTGAGTCAGCAGCACGCCATGGTTGTAATGGGCATCGGGGAACTGATTAGGGTCCAGCCTCACCACCGCCTGGTAGTGTTCCTCCGCCTTATCCAGGTTTCCAGTTCGCCCGTAGAGGATGATCAAATTGATGTGCGCCCGTACCAGTGACGGGTCCAACTGCAGCGCCTTTTCGGTTTCCGCGATGGCATCCTCCACGCGCCCCACCTGCTCGAGTTGAAAGCCCCGTTCGAGGTGCGAACGTCCTGCCATGTCCAGCTTTCGCATTTCGTCGCGGAGGGGATCGTCCACAGGAGGCACAATAGTTTTGTTCTTCGTAAATAGCGCGAGTTGCTGCTGTGACTCTTCGCTCTTCCCCAGCTTCACCTCGGCCTGGGCCAGCGCATAGTGCGCGGCGCCGTAGGCTGGGAAAAGCTCGCACGCCTTGCGAAAGGACTCGGCGGCGGCGGTGGGGTTACCGCGGGTCGCAGCGATCCGTCCCAGACCATAGTACGCCTCAGCGACGTCTGGCGATTTCTTAACGATTTCGGAATAAACGGTGTCGCTCGCGTCGATCTCGCCGGCAACAAGAAGGTTCTCCGCCAGCTTCAAACGCGCCGGCAAATATTCCGGGTTCAGCCGCAGCACCTCCCGCAAGGTCACCGCGGCCTCCGCATGTTTCCCCTGTTTGGCCAGGATGGATCCAAGATAGTACAGCCACTTGAAGGAAGTGGCATCAAGTTGATGCGCTCGCTCATAGCAAACTGAAGCTTGATCGGGCCGGTCGTAAAGATCCAGTAGCATACCCAACTTGCCCGAGGCTTCAGCGTCCTTGGGATGGTGCCGGGCGGCGTCGTAGGCATCTTGAACTTGACTGCGAACTTCGGGAAGAAAGTTGGCTATCGCGAGCGTCGGCAGATCGGGGAGGCGAGTGGTCTGGCTCGCCAAGGTGCCAACCGTCAGGCTCAACGTGAGCATCACCACGCTGTTCCACCGTCGCATAAGGACATTCTACGATAGACGGCGTGGGTGGGGGTAGCGCGGGCGTCCCGCCCGCTCTCCTCTTTCTTTCCGGCCTTCCCTTCCGGCTGGCCGCTCCAGTAGCGGCTCCATTTGAAGTTGGGGCAAAAGCGGGACGCCCGCGCTACCGGCTAAGGTCAGGCCGAATATTTCTGACACAATTGCAAGTTTCGATTAATTGCGGTAATCTCGATGGGCAAGATTGCTCAAGGAGCTTGCTTCGCCCATGATCTAACTCTATCGAGAGTGCTGCGTGGGAAGGCAGGAAGACCTCGAAATGAGCGAGCTGAAGCATGTAGCCAGCAAGACCGAGAGAGACAAGCAAGTAGTAGAAGCAGTTGTCCGCCGCTACGGGCCCCTCTCGCGGATCGATATTCACAAGCTCACGCATTTGCAACCCAGCGCGATCTCCCGGCTTACGCGCCGCCTTCTTTCGGAGGGATGGCTCGTCGAAAGCGGTCGCGCCGAGAACCCCACGGGCCGAAAGCAGGTCCTCCTTCGTCTCAATGACGAGCACGCCTTTCTGGTGGGGGTTGGCTTTAACGCCGAGAATGTGGTGGCAGCGGTAATGAATCTCCACCCCGAGATCAGGGCTTCGGTTACAGAACCGACCTGCTTGCACAACGGAACCGAAGGCCTGGTGCATCAGCTCCTGGGTTGTGTTCGGAAAGTCATGGTGAAAGCAGGTGCTGACCTCGGATCGGTGCTGGGCATTGGCGTAGCCGGCAGCGGCCTGGTGAATACTCGCACCGGCACCCTCATCATGTCATCGACCCTCGATTTCCTGAAGAATGTCCCCTTGCAAAAGACCTTCGAGGAGGAATTCGGCGTTTCGACCCTGGTCGAGAACATCACTCGCGCCAAGACCGTCGCTGAGAGCGTTCTCGGTGGCGGAGATCAGCGCGACGATGTAATCTACATCGAATATGGGGCCGGCATCGGAGCCGGCATCATGATCGGCGGGAAGCTGCTTTATGGCTCCGGCTATGCTGCGGGTGAGTTCGGCCACACCCATGTGATGGACGAAGGTCCGGCCTGCAAATGCGGCAGCTTTGGGTGCCTGGAGGCGATAGTTGGGTGTGCGGCACTCGAGGCGAAAATCCGAAAAGCGGTGGCGGAAGGTGGTTATTCCCAGGCGTTGAAGCTGGCCAATGGGGATGCGAGCAAAATTTCCGGCTGGATGGTCCTGGAGGCCGCCAACAGGATGGGTGACAAAACCTGCCTCGCCATTGTGGAGCAGGTGGGTAGATACCTGGGGCTGGGATTGGCCAATTTGGTCAACCTATTCAACCCTTCGATCGTTGTCCTGGACCAACGCCTGAGCCTGGCAGGGGATGGACTGCTTGACCAGGTGGTGAAGGTGGTCCGGCGCCAAGCCCTCACTCACGCCACCGATGATTTGGTGATCCGGTTTGGCAACCTTGATGGCTGCTCAGCGGTTCTCGGAGCCGGATTGATGCTGCTGGAGAGACGATTCCAGATTCCAAGCCTCAAGCCACCTCGCTTTATGATCGAGTCCCTGACGGTTCCGGTTCGGCTGGGACAGGCGCCCACGAAGGCGGGCGTGGTGTCAAAATACAACGATGGGCGCTCGCCAACCGGCAATCCCGACTCCGGCTTGCGCTCGCCAACGGCGTGAGCTACGAATAAAATAAAAGGAGGCACTATGGTGCAATTCTTCACGCTTTTTCTACTGGCTGTGATAATGATTCCATTTCCGTCGGCATTGCACGCGCAGGACGCGGGTGCGTGGGTCCCGCTCTTCAATGGGAAGGACCTGACCGGTTGGAAGAACAACGGCCACAATAAGTGGGTGGTGGAAGATGGCACTATACTCGGTGAAAGCACCACCAAGGAGTACGGGTACCTAACTACGGAAAAGACCTACAAGAACTTCAACCTTCGACTTCGGTTCCGGCCCGAGGCCGAGGGTAACAGTGGCGTCTTCACTCGCTCGCGGATCACCGGCATGGATCCTGAGCACGGGCCGGATATTGAGGGGGTCCAGATCGAGGTTGATCCGCACGTGGGGAAGCATACGGGCGGGTTTTATGAGAGCGGCGGCCGCGGCTGGGTGATGCAGCCGACCGCCGAGGGCGAGAAGGCTCTCAAGCAGGGCGAGTGGAATGAGCTCGAAATCTCCGAGCACGGAAACCACATCCTCACGCGGTTGAACGGCGTCGTGGCCATCGACTATACCGACCCCAACCCGAAATTCACCGAGGGCGTGATCGGGCTGCAATTGCACATGGGAGGCGGCGTGAAGATGCGGTGGAAGGACATCCAGATTGAGGAGACGTCCGAGTAGCGCGTAAAGGCGGGGCTCGCGTGTGTTGTAACACCTGATTCTCGGTTATGGTCAGCGGTAACCATACTGTGGCTCTTCAGAAGAATTGACGATTGCAGATTGACGATTGACGATTAGAAGAGGAGGCTCATTGACGATTAGGCATGGCGTATTGAAAGGGCTGCCTAGCTTGCCGACTCGCCTCTTTCAATCGTCAATCGTCAATCTGCAATCGTCAATTTTCTATCTTCTGAGGGATTGGAGCACAAACTACCGTTCTCGCGATCAACTGGGCCGCAAGCTGACCGGAAATACATGACAAAAGGAGGTAGGAGTCCAATGGGTATCAACAGTCGAAGACACTTCTTGCAAGTTTCTGCCGCCGCGGCGGTGGCGGCGAGCGTTCCGATGAATCGGCTGAGGGGGCTCGACGCTGGCATGGCGAGTCCGGTACCCGCGCCGAAGCCGATGCGGCTGGGCCTGATTGTCGGAATTGGCAAAAACCCCGAAGCTGCCATCAAAAAGGTCCATGATCTGGGTGTCCCTTCCTGCCAGGTAGGAGGCTTGGGTCCGGAGTCGTTGACTCCCGAAATCGTAAGTCGGCTTCGAACCGCTCTGGACAAGTACGGGATTGAAGCCACTTCGGCGGTCTTCGGGGCTCCCGGGCCGGAAGTCTACGACTTCTACCAGGGTCCGGAGACGATCGGCTTTGTTCCGCGCAAGTATCGGGCGGCACGGATCGAGTTCACGAAGAAAGTTTCTGACTTTGCCAAGCAGCTTGGCATTCCCGCCATCCAGGGACACTGCGGCTTCATTCCCGAGAATCCCAACAATCCTCTTTACAAAGAGACGGTAGAGGCGCTTCGCGAAGTCGCGGGCTACGCCAAGCAGAACGGCCAGAATTTCCGTTACGAAACCGGGCAGGAGACGCCCATCACGATGTTGCGTGCCATCGAGGACGTGGGTTTGGACAACCAGGGCATCAACTTCGACTGCGGCAACCTAATCCTCTATGGGAAGGCCAACCCGGTGGACGCGCTGGACGTGATCGGGAAGCACGTGCAGGGCATGCACGCCAAGGACGGTCTGTACCCGACCGATCCTCACAAACTTGGTGAAGAAGTAGCGATCGGTAAAGGAAAGGCCGATTTTCCGCGCATGATTGAGAAACTTCGCGCCCTCAACTACCAGGGGGCGGTGACGATCGAGCGCGAGATCAGCGGTCCCCAGCAGTTGGAAGATATCCGCAGGGAAAAGGACTATCTCGAGAAACTCATCGGTTAGTTTACAAGGAGGAATAATATGAAAAGCGAAGACGCGAGCGGGAAGATAGGGCGCCGGGAGTTTATGGCCGCCACGGCGGGAGCGGCCGGGTTCATGATCATCAACAGCAGCCTGGTGCGTGGCGCCGGCGCTAACTCCGCCGTGCGTGTGGGTCTGCTGGGCTGCGGCGGACGCGGCACCGCCGATGCGACCGATCTGATCGAGACCGGAGGGGCGCGCGTGGTGGCCCTGGCCGACCTCTTCCAGGACCAACTGGACAAGGCTAAGGCGACCTTTGACAAGCTCAATGCCGAAAAAGGGTACGCGAACATCGACCGGTCGCAGATGTTTGTGGGTCCCACAGCTTTCGAGCAGATCGCCAATTCCAAGGAAGTGGACGCTGTGGTGGTGACTTCACCGCCCTACTTCCATCCGCAACACCTCGGAGCCGTGGTTGACGCGGGCAAGCACGTGTACTGCGAAAAGCCGGTCGCTGTGGACGTTGCCGGCGCGAAGACAGTGATCGAAATCGGCAAGCGCGCCGAGGGACGGCTCAGCCTTGACGTCGGGTTCCAGATTCGCAATGCCACCCCGTTTGTCGAACTGGCGAAGCGTATTCACGGGGGAGCGCTGGGCAAGATCGCCTGCGGCGAGGTTTACTATTACAGCAGCTTTATTGACCGACCGGCGTGGCCTAATGCCTCGCCGGTAGAACGTCGCCTCCGTAACTGGGTGTACGACCGGGTCCTTTCGGGCGACATCATCGTCGAGCAAAACATCCACGTGATCGACGTGTGCAACTGGTTCCTGCAGTCCCACCCGGTGAAGGCCCAGGCGGGGGGCGGCCGCGGCGTGCGCACCGATCCGGGCGATGCCTACGGCCACTACAACGTCGTGTACTACTATCCGGACGACGTACACGTCACCCTGAACTCCACCCAGTTCGACAAGGGTTGGTGGGACGTGAATGAGCGTATCTTTGGCAGCAAGGGCGTGTCGGAATCGCACTACTCGGGCCCCTGCGCGATCTACGGGGAAGAGCCGTGGGCCTGGAAGGCGCCGCAGTCGGCCGAGACTCAGGCCGACACCTCGAAGTTCTCCGCTGCCGGGGTTTTCCACGACAACCTGGCCGACGCCGATCCTAACAAGAAGAAGACGTTCATTGAGAGTATCACCAGCGGCCGGTTTCACAACCAAGCGGCAGCGGGCGTCGAGTCTGCCCTCTCCGGCATGCTGGGTCGGACCGCAGCCTACAAGGGCCACGAGGTCACCTGGGACGACCTTGTGGCGTCCGACGAGAAGTGGGACTCGGGAATTGATCTGAACAAGCTGGCCTAGCAGATGATGCAGGCCGATAGGGAGGTCGATGATGAAGAACCATTCGTCTCGCCGCAAATTCGTGAAAGACTCGCTCGCCCTGGCCTGCGGCGCCGGACTGGCCGGCGCCGCCGCCCCGCTCGCCGGCTGGGGGCTGCAACCGGGAGTCACGAGCCCGCCATCCGCTGCGCCGCCCGCGGCGGCGGCCGGGCCTTTGCCCATCAAAAAGGGTGTGCTGCTGGGAATGCTCCCCAAGGACCTGAGCTATGCCGATCGCTTCAAGCTGGCGCGCGACGTGGGGTTCGAAGCGGTGCAGGCTTACACGACGCCCAAGGAATCCGAGGCCGAGGAGATCAAGAAGGCTGCCGACTCGGCAGGGATGAGGATCGATTCGGTGATGAACGAAGGACACTGGGAGTGGCCGCTCTCCAGCAGTGATCCGGCGGTGGTGGAGAAGAGTCTGAACGCCATGCGCACCTCGCTTCACAACGCCAAGCTCTGGGGTTGCTATTCGGTGCTGCTGGTACCGGCGGTCGTGAACCCGCAGACGAGTTACCGCGATGCCTGGACCCGCTCGCAAAAGCAGATCCGCAAACTGATTCCGCTTGCCGAGGAGCTGAAAATCGTCATCGCGCTGGAGGAGGTCTGGAACAAGTTCCTGCTGAGCCCGATCGAGTTTGCCAAGTACGTGGACGAGTTCGCAAGCCCGTGGGTCAAGGTCTGGTTCGACGTAGGCAATATCGTGTTTTACGGTTACCCGCAGGACTGGATCAGGACCCTTGGCAACCGCATCGTCGAGTTGCACCTCAAGGACTTCAAGCGGCGCGACGACGGCTACAGTTGGGTGAACCTGGGCGATGGCGATATCGACTGGGGCGAAGTGCACAAAGCGCTCGCCGAGATCGGTTATTCCGGTACGGCCACGACGGAAATCGACGGCGGCGACGAGCCGTACCTGCGTGACGTCAGCAAGCGAATCGATCGTCTCGTCATTGGAACGTAACAGATCAAACCCAGGTTGCGCCGGCCCAGTCAGTGATCTTGGACGCAAGGCTCTCAGATCTCAAGGCCCAGCAACCGGGCGGCGTTCGCGTAGTAGACCTTTCGCAGGATGGCTTCCGGTAAACCCAGGCCGTAGACCTGCCAGCGACCTTGCGGGGGCGTCGGAGCCGGCGCATAGTCAAAATACTCGTCTTCCGTTTCGAGGAAGCGATAGTAAATCTCGTACAGTTGATCCAGGAAGACCTGCTGTGGTGTCTCGACCCCACCTGGAACCGCGTCCGTGCCAAACAGGATGCGATCCTGGTATTTTTCGAAGAACTTCCGCGCGGTGCGTGGCTGCCGCCCGAGTTCGCCGACGCGGGCGGCGATATCGACGTGCATGTTGGGAAAACGGTCGAGGCACTCGCCGACATAGGCGAGGTTCTCTGCGTCATTCCCGACGTGCAGAACAATGAACTGGGTCGCCGGATGCCGCGCGATCACGCGGTTGCGTGCTTCGAGAAGTTCCGCGTTACTCGGAAAGTCCCTGCCATAAAACGACCAGTCAGGGTGATGGTTCAATTCCTCATAACGCTCGTTGAATCGATCGATGGGCAGGAAGAAAGCCTCCGGGTCGGAGGTGTGGATGGCGACCGGCATCTTGGTCGCCCCGCAGGCTTCCCACATCGGATCGAAGCGCGGATCATCCACCTTCACCAGCGGTCCGACGGTGACGTTTTCGCGCAGGTACAGTCCCAGGACCTTCAAGACTTTGAGACCGCGCGCTCCGGCCTGTCGCGCCCGCATCACTTGGTCCGCTTGAAACTGGGCATAACCCGGTTCGTTCGAGCGCTCCCACCAGGGCTCGGTGAAGACCACGAACCGGGTGGGGTGCAATTGCGAATATTTCCGTACTGTTCCTTCGAGGCCGGCGCCCACCCCTCCGGTCAGGTTCACCATCATCCGAATGTTCTTGCGGTCCATGGTGGGCAGCAAAGCCGCGGGCTCCGCCGGATACCGCATCTCCTGGCCGAGAGGGACGCCGTTCTGATGCGAGGATGCAAACGAAAGGTGGGTGTGTATATCGATCACCGGGAACCGGGAGCGCGCAACCCGGCTTTGACTGACATGAAGCATACTCTTCGGCTGAAAGTCCGCGAGTGCAAGCGGGCAATGCGTGTCCGAGGCTTCTTGATGCTGCCCGGCGCTCACGGCGCCCGCGTCATCCGCGGCAACCCCGCTAGCGAGCAGAATTGCATTCATTCGTGCCAACCACCCTCGGCGTTTCATCAAAGTCATGCGACCCCTTTCACTATGCCTCGGGACCGGCCGAACGGGATTCGGCCCGGGCAAACGGTGCCATCTTACCAGCCTTCCGGCCCACCTGACACCCTCATTCGCGCGCGCCCGATCAGGCGCTCGGTCACGGCCACCCCGGTTGCCCGCATAATCTCGTTGACCCGCATCGCCTTCTGCCCTCCTCAAATATATCGGGAAGGTATTCGACCTAACAACAACGCCATTCAGCCTTCTGATAGTATCGAGAAGCGAAAGCGAAAACCGATGACTCCGAACCTCCAAGGCACTCGCGCTCACCCAGCGGTATGGGTGCCTACCGTCTACTTTGCCGAGGGCCTTCCGTTTTACGCGGTGAACTACATGGCCCTGTTTTTCTACCAGAGTATGGGCGTGAGAAACACCATCACGACGCTCGTCATCAGTTTGCTGGCGTGGCCGTGGACGCTGAAGCCCCTTTGGAGCCCGCTGCTGGAGATGTATAAGACGAAGAAGTTCTTCGTCGTCCTCATGGAATTCGTCGGCGGAATCAGCCTCGTACTCCTTGCCCTGTCCTTGAACCTGCCGGGATATTTCCGATACTCGGTGGCCGCCTTCGCCGTTCTTGGCTTCTGTTCCGCCACCCACGACATCGCCGCCGACGGCATTTACATCGCCAGCCTCACACCCAAGGAGCAATCTGCCTACGTGGGGTGGCAGGGCGGATTCTACAACCTCGCCCGCATCTTTTCGATGGGCGGATTGCTGTGGCTGATCGGTATGCTCATCGAGAGGTTCGCCAAGGAGAATGTCGCTGCCCCGGCGTTGCGCGCCTGGATGAGCGTCTTCGGCGGTCTGGGCTTGGTCCTGGTCGGATTGGGCGCCTACCATTCGCGTCTGTTGCCCAGGGGCGGTGAAGAGCGCCATTCGGAGAGCATTCATCAAATGGCTTCGACATTCTGGGACGTCGTGGTTACCTTCTTCAAGAAACCCAACGTTCTTTATTTGCTCGTTTTCATTTTTCTGTACCGCGCCGGCGAGGGCCAAGTCATCAAAGTGGGCCCGCTGTTCCTCAAGGCAGCGCGTGCCGCCGGCGGTTTGGGCCTGAGTTTCAAGGAAGTGGGCGCCATCTACGGCACCTTCGGAAGCGGCGCCTTCATTCTCGGCAGTGTCATCGGTGGCTACTTCACCTCCTGGCTGGCGCTCAAACGCGCCCTGCCTTGGCTCATCTTGACCTTGAACCTCCCCATGATCGCCTACTGGTATCTGAGCGTGGCCCGACCCACCAACCCCGTCCTGGTTACGGCGGCCATGAGTGCCGAGATGTTTGGTTACGGATTCGGCTTCGTGGGTGTGATTCTGCTCATGATGCAAGAGATCGCACCAGGAAAGTATCAGACAGCCCACTATGCCTTCGGCAACTCGCTAATGAATCTTGGAGTCATCCTGCCGGGCGCCGTGAGCGGCTGGATTCAATCTAAGCTGGGGTACACGCACTTCTTCATCTGGGTCATTATCGCTGCGGTGCCGGCCCTGGTCATGTCGCGCTTCATTCCGATTCGAGGCGGGGCAACGGCGCAGACGCCGGTTGAAGAACCTGGGGCGGCCGGGGTTTAGTTCTCGTTCTCATAGGTACGGCCAGGTATTTGGCCAGCCCTCGTACTTGTGAAAAGGGATCGCTTAGGCCCGAGAGTTGCTGTTCATTTGGAGAGATGCGAATATGGCATTGGCACAAGGTGGAGAGACAGCAATTCCAAAGACAGCAGAACCCACGGATCCGCCGACGCATACGCCACTCAAGGCCGTCATTCTCGCCGCAGGTAAAGACGCCACTCCGGATGCTCGTTCTCTGATGCTTCAGCCCTTGGGGGATCGCACTGTCCTCGATTGCGTCATCGAGAATGCAGTGCGAGTTGTGCCGCGAGAGGACATCTATGTCGTCGTGAGTTCGCAACGCGGCGAGATTCAGGGACATCTGGGCGCCATTTACCACTTTGTGGTGCAGGACCAGCCACTGGGAACGGGTAACGCCGTTTTGCAGGCATCAACGGCGCTCAAGGATTTTCGCGGCGACCTGCTGATCCTGTACGGGGACACGCCGCTCTTCCGACCCGACTCGATTCGAGGGCTCATCAACCGGCATCGATTGCGGAAAGCATCGTTGACGTTGCTCACCGCCGTTGTCGATCATCCTTTTCCGTACGGCCGCATCATCCGCGACGCTGCCGGCCAGATCATCGACATTATCGAGGACACGGAAGCGTCGGCAGCGGTTCGCGAGATCCTCGAATTGAACGTGGGCGCCTATGCGGTGGATGCCCAGGCCATTTTCTCGGCGTTAGAGAAACTCCCTCCTTCCCCTTTGGACGGTGACTATCGGTTGACCGACTGTGTCCACCAGCTCATCCGATCGGGCCTCCGCGTCGAGAGTTATCAGCTTTACGATCAGGACGAAGTGCAGGGCATCAACACCGCGGCAGATCTGGCCCGGGCCGAGTTTATTCTGCAGAAGCGGTTATATCGCCCACACCGACAGGAAGAACAGAACCTGGTTGTTTTCGGCACCGGAGGCTGGAGGGCTGTCATCGGCGAAGGCTTCACCCTGCACAACGTTCGACGGCTCAGTCAGGCGCTGGCCAACGAGATCACTCGTCAGGGATTGGAGAAGCGCGGGGTCGTCATCGGCTACGATCGCCGTTTTCTTTCCCAACAAGCCGCTGAGGCCTCCTCCGAAGTCTTTGCCGGCAACGATATTCCTACGATCTTGCTGACGGAAGCTGCACCGACGCCGCTGATTACCTATGCCACGGCGACTCTGGGTTCGGCATACGGTCTGGTCGTCACTGCCAGTCATAACCCGCCAGAATGGAATGGCCTCAAAGTCTTTCACAGCGACGGATCATTGTTGCTCGATCATGAGACTCGCCAGATTGAAGCAGCGACCAATGCGTTGACTCCGCAGGATGTGATCAAGCTGGAGCTCGACTTGGCCCTGCAAGCCGGCATTGTCCAGAAGCGGGACTTCACCAACGAATATGTCGACGCGGTCGAGCGGCTGATTGATCTGGAAGTGATCCGCAAAGCGGGGCTGAGAATCATCGTCGACCCGATGTATGGGGTCGGGCAGCTCACCTTGGGAACGGTTCTGGTGGAAGCCCGCTGCCGCGTGACCTTCATCCACGAGCGGCACAATCCTCTTTTCGGAGGCCGCTCCCCAGCGCCCAATTTGGAGGCGTTACGGATGTTGAGTTCGCAGATGAAAGAGGGCGGTTACGACGTAGGTCTGGCCATGGATGGAGACGCCGACCGCATTGCCATTGTCGATGAACACGGCGAATACATTTCCATCAATGACATCCTGCTGCTCCTGTATTGGTATTTACACGAGGTGCGGGGCGAAAAAGGCGGGGTGGTGCGCAACCTCTCTACGACTCATTTGCTGGACCGGCTAGCGAACCGCTTGGGGGAGCAGTGCTACGAAGTTCCCGTGGGCTTCAAACACGTCGTTTCCGCCATGCTGAAGCACCACGCGGTGCTGGGCGGAGAATCGTCAGGCGGTCTCACCATTCGCGGCCACATCCTGGGCAAGGATGGCATCTTTGCCGCGGCCTTGATCGTGGAAATGCTGGCTCGAACGGGCCAGAGAATTTCGGAATTACGGGAGCGCATTTATGCGATTACGGGAAGGCTGTACGAATTGGAAGAGAGTATTCCTGCTACCCCCGAAATGAGAATCGCCGTTCCTCGCCGGGTGAAAGAAAACCCGAGCCACGCCATCGGCCCTTACAAGGTCACGAGAATTTCGCAGATGGATGGCACGAAGTTTCTTCTTGAGAACGATAACTGGGCGCTTTTGCGTTTCTCGGGCACCGAGCCGGTACTGCGTCTCACGGTCGAGGCGGATTCTCCAGACAAAGCCCAAGAACTCATCGCTTGGCTTCGACAGTTTGCCCAGGCCGGGAAGTGAAGCAGTCCCCATGAAGCGAAACAAATCGTACGGCGTCCCGGAGGTGATTCTTGCGCTACGGCCACTTCGACAATGAAAACCGAGAGTACGTCATCGAACGTCCCGACGTGCCCGTCTCGTGGACCAATTATCTTGGCGTCAGAGATCTTTGTACGGTCATCTCTCACAACGCCGGCGGATACTCATTCTACAGAAATGCCGAGCATCAGCGAATCACCCGCTTCCGTGCCAATGGCGTTCCTCTGGATCGGCCCGGGCATTACGTCTATCTGCGTGACGATGAAACTGGTGAGTACTGGTCGATCTCCTGGCAGCCTGTGGGTAAGCCCCTGGCGGAAGCTCGGCATGAGTGTCGGCATGGTCTCTCATATTCCAGGTTTTCCTGCAGTTACCGGGACCTCGACGCGGAGCAGACCCTGTTTATCCCGATCGATGATGATGCGGAACTCTGGGACGTAACCATAAGAAACACCGGCTCCCAAAAGCGCCGCCTCAGCGTTTTCTCCTATCTGGAGTTTTCGTTTCATCACATCGAAATTGACAATCAGAATCTTCAGATGAGCCTGTACGCCAGCGGGTCCAGCTATCAGGATGGCATCATCGAATACGACTTCTACTACGAGCCCTGGACCTTCCATTACTTCGCCTCGAACTTCGACCCCGATAGCTACGACACGATGCGAGACTCCTTTCTTGGAAACTACCGCACTGAGACGAACCCCATCGCGGTCGAGCAGGGGCTATGCTCGGGCAGTTCCGAACTGGGGGGCAACCATTGCGGAGCCCTGCACAAGCGCTTGACGATCGACCCCGGCGAGGAAACACGCGTAGTCTTCATGCTGGGAGTCGGTCCCCGGGCGAAGGGGAAAGAGATCAAGAGCAGGTACTCCAATTTGACGAATGTCGACCGGGCTTTGGCGGACCTGAAGTCCTATTGGCAGAGGAAACTCGAGGTGTTCCAGTGCCAGACGCCGCATCCCGGCCTGGACACCATGGTGAACACCTGGACTCTCTACCAGGCCGAGACTTGTGTCGTGTGGTCGCGCTTCGCCTCCTTTATCGAGGTCGGTGGCCGTACGGGTCTGGGATTCCGCGACACCGCTCAGGACGTGATGAGCGTGGTGCACTCCAATCCTGCGAAATGCAGGCAGCGCCTGCTGGAGTTGCTGCATGGTCAAGTGAGCCAAGGTTACGGGCTGCACCTCTTCGATCCGGATTGGTTCGATCCGGAGAAGCAGAAAGCTCCGAAATTTAAATCGCCCACCGTCAAGGCTGGCCCGAGACCGGAGAGCTACGTTCACGGTCTCGAGGATACTTGCTCCGATGATGCGCTCTGGCTGGTAGTCTCGGTGTGTGAGTATGTGAAAGAGACGGGCGACGTCGCCTTCTTTGACCAAGGGGTGCCCTTTGCCGATGAAGGCGAAGCCAGCGTCTATGAGCACTTGAAGCGCGCGCTCGATTTTTCCGCTCAACAGGTAGGCCCCACGGGCATCTGCAAGGGGTTGCGAGCGGACTGGAACGATTGCCTGAATCTGGGGGGCGGCGAGAGCGCCATGGTCGCCTTCATGCATCACTGGGCCTTGCGAGCCTTCGTCGAAGCGGCGGAATACCTTGGTCGGGATGAAGATGCCAGGAAGTATTCGGCTATGGCCGATAGGGTCAAAGCGGCGTGTGAAAGAGAGCTGTGGGACGGCGAATGGTATCTTCGCGGCATCACGGCCAAGGGTTTGAAGATCGGGTCTCGTGAGAACGACGAAGGCAAGATCTTTCTCGAAAGCAACGCCTGGGCAGTGGTTTCGGATGCGGCCTCTCCGGAACGGGCCGAATCTTGCATGGACGCTGTGGATCGGCATCTCTTTTCCAAGTACGGCATTCACTTGCTTTGGCCGGCCTACTCAAAACCAGACGACGATATCGGTTTCATGGGACGGGTTTACAAAGGCATCAAAGAAAACGCTGCCATTTTCAGCCATCCCAATCCATGGGCCGTCATCGCCGATTGCAAGCTGGGGCACGGCGACCGGGCTATGAAATTCTATGATTCACTCTTGCCTTACAACCAGAACGACCTCATCGAGATTCGCGAAGCCGAACCTTATTCTTACTGCCAGTTCATCATGGGAAGAGATCACGCGGCTTTTGGTCGCGCCCGGCACCCGTGGCTGACCGGAAGCGGCGGCTGGAACTACACTGCCGCCACTCGCTGGATA
Organism: Terriglobia bacterium; assembly: GCA_035315065.1. Lineage (GTDB taxonomy): Bacteria > Acidobacteriota > Terriglobia > UBA7540 > UBA7540 > DATFYM01. The sequence goes on along the minus strand of DATFYM010000239.1, from coordinate 70,753 downwards.
CTGGGAATCCGTTTGACCTTTGGCGGACTGATTTTTGATCCTTGCATACCGAGCAACTGGAAGGAGTTCCGGGTGAGCCGCCAATGGCGAGGCGCCACTTTCCTTATTACGGTTCAGAATCCGGATGGAGTACAAAAAGGGGTCAAGAGCATCACGCTGGATGGTAACACCGTCCGCGGTCCGATACCGCCACAGGTGGCCGGATCGTGTCATGAAGTCCTGGTTACGCTGGGGAGCCCTGTCTCTGTCAAAAAACTCGATCGACCACAAGCAGGGACTTCCTGACAGAGCGGTCAACGGGTCCACGGAGTTACAGGGCGGCTGCGGAACTTGTCGCCGATCAATTCCCGGATCGTTCGTTCACCGGTAGAGAGTTTTCGGTCAGCGCGGCCCAATAGAACGTATCAGTAAGAAAAGACCTCATTCCAGTCTCTTCGGCACACCATAGACATAGTGGTCGATCTGGCTCGCCCCGTTCCGAGGAAGAAGGGCCAGATTTTCCGGCGGCACCTCCTTCATGCTGCCGCCGATCACCTCCCAGATCGGACGCGACTCGCGCTTCTGTTCCTGCGGCTCATCGGGCGCGTCAGCGAGAATCCTGTCGAGAGCCTCGCGAACAAGCGCCTTCCGTGGAGACACCCCTCGCCTGCGCCGCAGCGATGAGCTTCTCTTCTTCCTGAGGTTGAAGCGGTAAAGTGATAGTCATGGAACGGCCCTTTCCGTAACTGCACCTACGCCATCTTACCTGGGAAACCTCCGCCAGAGCCGCATGGGTGCCGGGGTGCCGGGCGGGAGTATAATCGCCTTGCGAACTGAGACGTCAGAAACGTGTGAAGAAATTGGAAAAACAAGAGCGTTTCTCGCAAAGGCGCAGAGTCTGCAAAACACGCAAAGATCTTCTTCTTAGCGACGCTGAGCGCCTTGGCAGTTTTGCGAGAAACTCTTTATTTTTTCAGACCTTCTCAGCACAAGGAGTGGTATGAAACCATCAGCGAATTTGGTCGGTTTACTCGTCCTGGCAGCAGTCATGGCCGCGATCGTGCCGGCCCGCGCTCACGATCCCCACGCCTATCGGACCTCCTCACAGGCGGCGCCCGCCGCTGACACAAAAAGTTCGGTCCCTGGAATCAGCGGAATGGGAAAGATGCGCTTTAAGGTCCTCTACCGCTCCGACCGGCTGCCGGAGGATGCCCGCAAGGTGCTGGTGAAGGCGCACGGCGGCTTCGCTGTCGATCGGCGGCCGGGAAGGGGTGAGACTTACTTCGGCCTGCCCGGAGCGGGTATTCTCCAGATCAGTGCCGATCTGCGGACCATCCGCATCCTCGACACGGCGCCCGCCATGAAGGAAGTGAATCTGCACGATACCACGTTGTGGTACGGCGCGAAGGGCGACCCGTATCTCGTCTTCCCCGCCAACGATGCGGGCAAGGTGTTTACCACCACGCTGGACGGAAAGCTGCTCAACACGCTGGACGCGCCCGCCGGCGTCAACCAATTCGAAGCGCCGGAAGTGCAGCAGTACTTTGTGGGCGGCGGCAATTTCGCCCCCACCGATGTGGAAGAACTCGACGGGCTCTATTACATCACCACCGGCTATTCCAACCTGGATTACGTGCTCACGGCCAGGATTCTCAGCCTCGATCCTTTCGAGACGGCCTGGAACGATATGGCTTGGGGCGGCAAGGGCGACGCGCACGGCCAGTTCGGAACGGCTCACGGCATCACGGTGGTCCCCGGCACCACGCAGTTCGACATCTCCGATCGGCCGCATTCGCGCATCGAGCGTTTCTCGCGTTACGGCCGGTATCTCTCCACCACCAAAATGCCGGCCGGTTCGCTGCCCTGCGATATCTCTTATCTCGATCAATACGCCATCGTCGCCGCGCTCGACGGCCCCGATACGAGCAAGGGCGCGCCCATTTATATCCTCGAAGACGGCAAAGTGATTTCCACCATCATGCCCAAGGAGGACCTGGGCCTGGAGAACTTCAAGCACAACCACAACGCCGTGCTGCGGAAGATCGGGGACAAGTTCTACATCATCGTGCAGGCTTGGAATCCCGGAGACTTCGCCATCTTGGAGCAGACGGAGTGAGATAGAGTATCGTGTTTCCCTGGCAGGTGATTCTGATCAGATTCGGATGCTATGCTACCCGACCGTTGACTCAGGCCGTCCGATCGAGTATAACAGCCGCATGCTCGCCCGTCGCATCTGCTTATGCATGATTATGGTTTTGTTAGTCAGCGCCTCCCGGTGCACTGCCTTCGCCGCGAGGCCGGAGAGTTGGATCGAGTTGCGCAGCCCCAACTTCATTGTTCTCACCAACGCCAATGAGAAACAGGGGCGCCGCGTCGCCTACCAATTCGAGACGATCCGCGCCGTCTTCCGCCAGTTCTTTAAGGTCCAGGGCTCCGCCCAAGACCAGCCGGTGATCATCATCGCCGCCAAGGATGAAGATACCCTCAAGACGCTGCTGCCCGAGTACTGGGCGAAGAAAGGATCGATGCATCCTGCGGGCGTCTACCTGGGCGGTCCTGAGAAGAACTACGTGGGGCTGCGGCTCGACGTTAGCATGAACCAGGAGGCTTACGAGCCTTTCGAACCCGTGTACCACGAGTATGTCCACTACCTTACGCGGCGGATGATGTCGCTGCTGCCGCTGTGGATGGTGGAGGGACTGGCCGAGTTTTACGGGAATACCCGGCTTGAAAGCAAGAAGGCCGTGGTAGGCGCGCCCAGTAGTTCGAACATCCTGGTCTTGCGCCAGAATCCGCCGTTGCCACTTACCACCCTGTTTCAAGTGAACGCTTCCTCGCCTTACTATCACGAGGAAAACAAGACTTCCATCTTCTACGCCGAATCCTGGGCGCTGACGCATTACCTGACCACGCGCGACTGGAGTGAGCACACTCAGCGCGTCAACGACTTTGTCGCTTTGCTGGGTGAGAACGTGGCGCCTGAGGAAGCAGCCCGGCGCACGATCGGCGATCCGGAGGCATTACAAGAGGCGTTAAACCAGTACATCCGCCGTTTCACGTTCACGGCCGCGCGCCTGGATGCTCCCGCCAAAATCGATGAGAACGACTTCGAGCTTCAGGCCATCTCCGACGCCGAATCACTTGCTGTGCGCGCGGATTTCATGGCGCACGACCATCACTACGCCGAGGCTCAGGAGAAGCTGGCGGAGGCGCTGAAGCTCGACCCGAAGCTGGCCTCCGCTTACGAGAGCATGGGATTCCTATGCACCCAGCAGGGCAAGGTGGAAGAGGCCAGCAAGTGGTACTCCCAAGCCGTGGCGCTCAATTCCCAAAGCTATCTGGCCCACTACTATTACGCCGCCAACCTGCTCGGGGGTAAGCTGGATGATGACTCGGCGTCCAAGGCCGAATCGAGCCTGCGCGCTGCTATCAAGATCAACTCCGGCTTTGCCCCTGCCTACGACGCGCTGAGTTGGCTGCTGGCGTCGCGCCCGGAAAACGCCGAAAAGCCTGAAAGGCTCAATGAGGCGTACATGATGGCTCTCGCCGCTGTCAGTCTCGAGCCAGGGAACGTCCACTATCGGCTGGCTTCCGCGCAGGTGCTCGAGCGCCTTGGCCGCGTCGACGACGCCGTCAAGGTGGCCGACCGCGCCGCCTCCATGGCCAAGACGCCCGACGAACAAGCGGCCGCGTTGGCCGTGCTCTCGAATGCGCAACAATACCGGAACTATCAGAAGGAGATGAAAGAGCAGCAGGAAGCCGCGAAGAAGGCCCAGGCGGGGGTCGCTGCCAGCCAGGCAAGCGAGACGAGCCCAGGCGATCAGCCGGCTAGCCCAACCCCCACGTCCAACGAGGCCGGTTCCGGCGACAACCAAGGCTCAGAAGAGAGAAATCCGCCGGTGTTGCAACACCGCGCCGAGGCCACCATCAGCGGCTCGATCTTGCCCCCAAGTCACATTGTGGCGCCCCGAGAGTATTTTCAACGGCCCCAACTTTTGCCCACCCGCCAAGTGGCGGAAGGTACCATCAAAGATAGCAAGTGTTCCGGGGCGTCGACCCTCGAATTCACGCTCAGCTCCTCCGCCGGAGTGATGCAGCTTTACAGCGACAGCTACCTGAAGATTCCTTATAGCGCCTTGAATTATACGCCCAAGGGCATCCTCAATCCGTGCGTCGACATGAAAGGCTGGCACGCCCGCATCACTTACCATCCGGCCAAAGGCCAACCGAGACAAGGGGAGATGGTGGCCGTGGAGCTGGTGAAGGATTGAGTCATTGAGCCAGGGAGTCATTGAAGAACTCCGCGTTGCAATTTACAAAGAAGTGACACTTTTTTGACAACTGATGATGACCTCGAGAATTACCATCGGACTGCGGATAAAAACTCAGTCCTTAAGGAGGTCAGCAGCATGAGAACGATGACGTCGAAGTTTGGTCTTCGCCCCTGGATCTTGCTGGGGGCAATTCTTTCGATCGGGGCCATGCCGCAGCATCTCGCGGCAGACGGCCTCGACGCGTATGGGCAGCAGAACCTTGTCTCCAACATTCCCGGGCTCGCCCCCACCACGGATCCGAACCTGGTGAATCCTTGGGGAATCTCCTTCAACGGCGCAAGCCCGTTTTGGATATCGGACAACAACGCGGGTGTGGTCACGCTTTACAATAAACAGGGCGCGATCATACCGCTCGTGGTAGGCATTCCTTTGCCCGGCGGTGCGCCCGGTGGCGCGCCTACCGGTCAGGTGGCCAATCCCAATCCCGCCACCAATTTCGGCGGCGCGCATTTCATTTTCGCCACCGAGGATGGCACTATCGAATCGTGGAGCGGTGGTCCGAGTGCGGTGATCAGGGTGGACAACTCGAATGTGGGTCCGGGAGCAGTCTACAAAGGGCTGGCGATGGGTACGGATGGCGGCAACACTTTCCTTTACGCCACGAACTTCAGGGCCGGGACCATCGACGTTTACAACAACAACTTTCTGAAGGCTTCTCTGGGAGGCTCTTTCACAGATCCCAACCTGCCGTCCGGTTACGCCCCTTTTGACATTCAGAACATCGGAGGCCAGTTGTATGTGACCTACGCTTTACAGGACGCGGCCAAGCACGACGATGTGGCCGGACCGGGCAACGGCTTCGTGGATGTGTTCACTACCGACGGCGTGTTGGTGCAGCGCCTGGTTTCGAATGGTCCACTGAATTCGCCTTGGGGCCTGGCCCTTGCGCCGTCGAACTTCGGGGCCTTTAGCGGCGATCTGCTGGTAGGCAACTTCGGCAACGGCTGGATCAATGCTTTCAACCCGACCACGGGCGCGTTTGTGGGAACGCTCGACGACCCCAACGGTGCACCGATCGAGGAGCTGGGGTTGTGGGGCATCACCTTCGACCCCAATGGGGCGGGAGCCAATCCCGACACCCTCTACTTCACCGCCGGGCTCCCCGATTCCTCGGGCCGCCTCGAGCAAAACGGGCTGTTCGGCGAACTCAATCCCACGCCGGAGCCCTGGACCTGGTTGCTGTTTGGCACCGGCTTGGCTATTTTCGCCGGTTACAGCGCGAAACTTCGGAAGCAAGCCTCCTAGCCTCGGGAGCGGCAATTGTGAAAAGGAGGAGACTGGAGTCAGGAGAATTGAATCATTGAGTCATCGGACCATTGAGCCATTGAAGGAGGATCTTCTAATGGTCCAATGATCCAATGGCTCAATGATCCAATTCTCCTGGCTCCTACCTCCACTCCAGGATCACCTTGCCGCATTGGCCGGTCGACATCAGGTCAAAAGCCTGGTGGAAGTCCTCATAGGGAAATCGGTGCGTGATGACCGGGCGGATATCGAGCCCCGACTGAAGAAAGACGGTCATCCGGTACCAGGTTTCGAACATCTCGCGGCCGTAAATGCCTTTGATGGTCAGCATATTGAAAATCACGGTGTGCCAATCAATGCACATCTCGCCCGCGGGGATTCCCAGCATGGCGATCTTGGCGCCGTGACTCATGTTGACGAGCATGTCGCGGAACGCGGCCGGGTTGCCGGACATCTCCAGACCCACATCGAAACCCTCGGTCATGCCCAGTTGCTTCTGCACGTCTCTGAGGGATCCCTCCTTCACGTTCAGCGCCACGGTGACTCCCATCTTTTCGGCCAGGGAGAGGCGGTAAGGATTCGTATCGGTGATCACCACAAACCGTGCGCCGGCATGACGGGCTGTTTCCGCCGCCATGAGCCCGATAGGCCCGGCCCCGGTCACCAGCACGTCCTCACCCAGCACGGGAAACGACAAGGCCGTGTGCACGGCGTTGCCAAAGGGATCAAAAATGGCGGCGATCTCGTGGTCCACGGAGGCGTGGTGACGCCAGACGTTGGCCATGGGCAGGGCAATGTACTCGGCAAAGGCGCCCGGCCGGTTCACGCCCACGCCCTGGGCATGCGCACAGAGATGCCGCCGGCCGGCGAGGCAGTTGCGACACCGCCCGCAGACCACGTGGCCTTCGCCGCTGACGAACTCGCCGGGGTGGAAGTCGAGCACGTTGGACCCGACCTCCACGATCTCGCCCGCAAACTCGTGCCCGATCACCAGGGGTACGGGAATGGTCTTCTGCGCCCACTCGTCCCACGAGTAGATGTGGAGATCGGTACCGCAGATCCCGGTGCGCTCCACCCGAATCAGCACATCATTGATGCCGATCTTCGGAACCTCGACTTCCTCCAACCAGAGGCCGGGCTCGCGCCGGCTCTTTACCAGAGCTCTCATTTTGCTCCCTTCCGGTCCTCGCCGTCCTGAGGTCGGTCCGCGCTTGCGAGACTATCTTATACCAGATACGGGACGGCGGACGAGACCTAGGGGACAGGGAACTGCGCCGGCAGCCTGTCCCCCGTTCCTTTGGCTTTGTTTTTTAGGTGTGGTCCGTTCCAAAGGACTTATTGGCTTTGTTTTGGCTTTGTTTTTCAGGGGTCGATCGGATTTAAAGGACTTACTGGCTTTGTTTTGGCTTTGATTTGGCTTTGTTCTAAGGGTCAAGTTATTGTTTCTAAAAGTCTTGATTGGCTTTGTTTGATCAAAAAAAGCGTTTTCGGGCGATTGCCGCCTCTGTACCCGTCCCTTTTATGGTCCTTGTTGCCATGGCGATGGGCCGTTTCCATGTCGTAATCCGCCGGATTTTCACCCCTTCTCAGCACGACCTCGTCTGCTCCAGATCTCTTTGATCTTAAGTAATTTCGAAGCTCCAAATCTCGAATCCCTCAGTCCCCGTTTTCTTTTCCCGCCCGGCTGCCTCGCCGCCAGACCCTTCTGCTTTTCGTCCTGCCGGTCTGCGACCTCCCTCCCTACCTTAGATACTCTACGCGATACTAACTTCGCTGTCAAGAAAAATCGACATGTCCGGTAGCACTTGTCCCCCGGGACGCAAGCTGGCTACTCGTCCATGCCCATTCCTCTTATCTTGCGCGCCGCCAAATGGTCGCGACCACTCTTCACAAAGCCCAGGAATCGCCGGGCCAGCTCGCCGATCCGGTCCGACTGGCGCAGCCGGATCGCCTCCTTGGGAATCAGTTCGCGGCCCACCCCGAGTGCGACCGCCCCGGCAAGGATGAAGTTTGATGCGTTCTGCTGGTTCACGCCCCCGGACGCGATCAGCGGAATGCGGGGAAACATCTTGTTCAGGGATAGAATGTACCGTTCGCCGCCAATCTGGGCGCACGGGACCACCTTGACGAAATCCACGTTCGACTCCCAAGCCGTGAGCACCTCGGTGGGCGTCAGGGCTCCGGGAAACACGACCATGTCGTGTTGCGCGGCGAACTCGATCACGGCAGGATGGAGCCCATCACTGGTCAAGAACAGTGCCCCGGCCTCCAAACACTGTTGTGCGACGCCCACGTCCCTCACCCCACCCGCCCCCACCACCACCTGGGGTCTGTTCTTCGCCAGATGCAAGATCACCTTCACGGCATGGGGCACGGTGAAGGTGATCTCGACGACGGGGACCCCACCGTCGGCCACCGCTTCCGCGGCAAAAAGGGCATCGTCCGGCGAGTTCACCCGAACCGCAGCAATGATGCCGGTTTCCTCGATCCAGCCACGCACCTCGTGTTTCTTCACTTCATCGTCTCCCTTGGCGCATGAGACCTTTCAGCTAAACTAGCTATCAGCAGTCAGCCATCAGCTATCAGCTACGGCATTCGGACAATCCTTGACGGTGGCTGTGGGGCGCTGATGCTTGCTGAGAGCTGATAGCTAATGGCTGACGGCTCCCTATGGAATAGTTTCCCGGCCCACCGCCTCGTTCAATTGAGCCACGGCGGTCAGATAAGCACCGATCAGAGTCAAGTAGTTTACCTGAACGCTGCGATAGTCGCTCTCGGCGTTCAGGAAATCCAGCAAGGATGCTGCGCCGCGCTGAAAAGAATAAGTCACGGTATCACGCACTCGGACTGCCTGGGCGAGATATTTCTCCTTGTACGGCCGCAGCAGGTTTATGTTGCTCTCCACGTTGGCGTAGGCGGTATCCACATCGCTGAAGACCTGAGCCTCAGCGGCGTCGCGTTGCCGTTCATTGAGGCCGATATCCAATAGAGTACGCGCCTTCTCCCCCTGATTCCGGTCGAAGATGCGGAGGGGGATGTTGACACTGAAACCGATAGTGTGTTGATCGTAAGGATTGTTGAAGGACGGGTTATACGTGTACCAGACGCTATACGTCGGGTCGGTTGATCCATTGGAAATCGCAAGCTGGTGGTCTGTTTTCGCTTTATCCACCGCTTGGATAGCCGCCTTAAGGTCTGGCCGGGTATCGAGCGCGATGCGGTGCAGCTCGTCGGGCGACGGAAGCTGATCCGAGGAATCAAACGGGCCCGTGACATCGAAGTGGTCCGCCGGCGTGCGATCGTTCAGCAGCATCAGAACCTGGATTTTCGCGGTCTCCAGGGCCACCTTGGCGCTTTCCAAGTCCGATTCGTACTGCACCCGTTGAAGCTCAAGGCGATCGAGATCTATTTTGGCCATGTCCCCCACTCGGAATCGCTCCCTGCTTATGCTGAGCACTTTGTCGTAGTAGTCGAGGTTTGCTTTAGCCAGGGCCAGGAGCGCCTTCTGTTGCAGCGTCAGCACGAACGCGCTCCGCAGAGTGGAAAGGAGCGTCCGGTCCTGGTCCCTAAACTGTGAGGTGGCGACGTCAGTTGCTTTCTTGGCGCTTTCCAGCCGCAACTCCCGCTTGTGCCGCCTTTCGTGCAGGTAGCTGACATTCGGGGAATAATCAGTACCGACGAGCGGTTGCCAGACCCCTTGATGCGGAACGAGTTGCGTTCCATCCGCCAGCACGCCGAGATCCGGATTGGGGCGGAGATAGGCCGTGACCTCATTGGCGCGCGACTCGTCGATATTGATTTGGGCCGCTTTCAGGGTCGGATTTACGGCCTCGAATTTGTCCCGAACCTGCTCCCAGGTGAGCGCCTGCTGGCAAAAGGACGGTACCGGAAGTAGAGAGACTGCCGCGCCCGCTAACAGGGCAAGAAACGCGGCTCCGCCGAGCGTCCTCCTACCGGCCTTCCCTCTATGGTAATTCACGAGTTTATGTCGCAATCGATTCCTCCGGTTCCGGGAGCTTGTCCGTGTCTTTCGCAACCCAAACATAGAACGTCGGCAAAATAAAGATGCTCAGGGCCAGGTCAGCAATCAGGCCTCCGACGATGACAATCGCGAAGGGCCGCTGCGAATCCGAGCCAATGGCGTGTGATAGCGCCGCCGGCAGCAGTCCGAGAGTTGCCACCAGCATGGTCATCATGATGGGGCGAAGCCGGAGGACTGCTCCCTCCACCGCGGCATCCACGATGGGGTAACCGCGAGCCCGGAGTTGGTTGATGTATTCGAGCATGATGACACCCGTTTGAACCGAAACGCCGAAGAGCGCCAACATGCCGACGCCCGAGGACACGCTGAGGTAGGTTCCAGTAATCAGGAGCGCCAGGAAGCCTCCGACACGAGCCAAGGCGACGTTGATCAGAATGAGCAGGGCCCATTTGTACGAGCGGAACATGGTGTAAAGAATAATGAAAATGACGAGGATCGTCAGCGGGACGACCAATGCCAGCCGCGCCTCGGCCCGCTGCTCACTTTCGTATTCGCCCGACCAGCCGATGTGGTAACCCGTCGGCATCTTCACTTTTTGATTGATCTGTTTAATGGCGTCTTCGACCGTGGTCCCCAAGTCCCGGCCTCGGACGTTGAAGGTTACGGCTATATAGCGGGTGTTGCCTTCACGGTAGATGTCGTACGCTCCGTCCTTGACCTCTACGTTGGTTAACTGCGCCAGGGAAACGCGCTCTCCGGACGGGGAGAGTAGGCGAACGTTCGCAATCGCCGCCGCGGTATTACGATAGGGCTCCTGGTAGCGCACCACCACGTCGTATCGCGCTTCGCCCTGAAGCACCTGACTCACCGCGTTGCCGCCGATCGCCGTTTGAACCGCGTCTTGTATGTCCGCTACGTTGATTCCAAAACGAGCTGCCTGGCGACGGTCAATGGTTAAGTCGAGATTCGGTTGGCCGAAGTCGCGCAGGAGCTTCACATCATGCATACCCGGGATGCGCGACATGACGGCGGTGACTTCTTCGCCCTTCTGCTCGAGAAGCTTCAGGTCATCCCCGAAGATCTTGAGCGCCAGCGAACCCTTGGTGCCCGTGAGCGTCTCTCCGACGTTGTCCTCGATCGGCTGGGAGAAGTTCCAGATCGCCCCCGGGTATTTTTCCAGGGCGCGGTTCATGGCGGCGATGAGCTCGTCTTTGTCTTGATGGAATACCGGGCGCCATTGGTCCTTCGGCTTCAGATCAACGAAATACTCGGTGTTGCTGAATCCCCCGGTGTCCGTTCCGTCGTCCGGCCGTCCGACCTGTGACACCACTTTGGTCACCTCCGGGAAGGACGCGAAAACGTAGCGGCAGTTGGTGGTGAATTTCTCGCCTTCGGTGAGGCTGGTGCTGTTCGCCAGGGTTCCGCGCGCCCAGATCGCGCCTTCGTCCAGATGCGGCAGGAACTCCGCTCCAATGACGCCACCAAATCCCAAATAAACCGTTCCCGCCAGGGCAGCGATGCCAACACAGGCGACAACCCGGCGATGCTGAACGGCCCATCGCAACTGCCGCCGGTAGCCCTTCGTCAGATAGTCCATCACCGGGTTGCGCCGTTCCTTGACTCCCTTGCGGAATAGTGTGGCCGCCAGAACCGGCGCGACGAGAATCGAAAACGTCATGGCGCCAAGAAGAGCAAAGGCAACCGTCCAAGCCATGGGCCGGAATAATCTGCCCTCCACTCGCTGTAGCGTGAAAATCGGCAAATAAGCGGTGATGATGATGGCGATGGCGTAGAACACCGGGCGCTGAACCTCGTGGGCAGCCGTCCGGATGCTCTCGGCGATGGTTTGGGTTCCGGCGCCATTTTTACGGTGGCTGATGTGGCGAACGATGTTTTCAACCATAACCACCGCGCCATCCACCACCATTCCGAAATCTAACGCGCCCAGGGATAGGAGATTGGCCGGAATGTGGCTCAAATTCAGCCAGATGGATGCAAAGAGCAAAGAGAACGGAATCGTAAGCGCGACGATGAGAGCGGCCCGAGCATTGAGAAGAAACAGGAAAAGGATGACGCTGACCAGAATCATGCCTTCGGTCAGGTTATGCATCACCGTGTGCAACGTAAAGTGAAGGAGATCGCTGCGATCCAGCATGGGAACCACTTTCACGCCGGGGGGCAGGATGCCGTTGTTGAGCTCGTCCACTTTCCTGTGGATGGCATCGAGCGTGGGTTGCTCTTCCGCGCCTTTGCGCAGGAGCACTCCGCCTTGAATGACATCAGGCTCGTCGATGATGCGCCCGTCCTCCATGTGGTTGGCTCTCGCCATGTGGCCCAATCGGATTTTAGGGCCCTGGGTCACTTGCGCAATGTCCTTGACCCGAAGGGCCGTGCCGGTTTGCGTCTTTAAGACGGTTTGTTCGATGTCGTGCACAGTGCTGAAGAGCCCGAGCGCGCGGACGTTCATCTGCTGCATCCCGACTTCAACAAAGCTGCCCCCGGCATTGATATTGTTGCTGGCGAGTTGCTGCTCCACCTGGCCGATGCTCAATCCGTAGGAGACGAGTTTGCTCGGGTCGACCCGCACCTGATACTCTCGCACCGTGCCCCCGAAGTCGGAAACATCCACCACATTGGGAACGGATTTGAACTGCTTGAGCAGCACCCAGTCCTCGATCGACCTTAGTTCCATCAAGTCATAGCGGGGATTAGTGCTTCTGATCGTGTACCAATAGATCTGGCCCGTGGTGCTCCAGTCCGTGCCAATTTGCGGCGAAAGGTTCTGTCCAGGAGGGAGATTGACCTGGGTGAGCCTTTCCAGCACTTTCTGGCGGTTCCAGTCGTTGACGGAACTGTCGTCGAAGATCATGATCACGAACGACAGGCCGAAAATGGACTCGGATCGCAGATAGGTCATGTGCGGCATTCCGGTCATTTGAATCTCGATGGGAATCGTAACCTGCTGTTCCACCTCTTCCGCTGAACGCCCCGGCCATTGGGTAATCACGGTCACGTAGTTGTCGGCGATATCGGGATACGCTTCCACCGGCAAGTTGTGAAATGAAATGACCCCCCAACCGGTCAACAAAGCGGCTACGGCCAACACCACAAACTTGTTGTTCAGCGCAAAATCGACCAGAGCACGAATCATGTCTTTCCCTCGCGTTGTAGGGCCGAACGGCGTTCGGCCTTGGGCGAACTGTATTCCGCCTTGGGCAAACTGTATTCGGCCTGCGAACTGCTTTCGACCCCTGGGGGCGAGCGCCGCTCGCCCCTACCTTTACTGGGGAGCGCCGCTCGCCCCTACCGTCACTGAGCCAGCACGTGGTCTAAGACCAGAGCGTTCGTCACCACTTGTTGCCCTGGTTGAAGCCCCGACTTGATCTCTTGCAGACTCGTGTTGTCTTGCAGTAGGTCCCCACTGACTACTTCCAGGCGGCGAAACTTATTATCGGGCGCGGGAACGTAGACAAAATCGCGATCGTGCATGTGGAGAATGGCGGATGCCGGGACAATAGTGTGCATCTCGCTGGTTTGACCGTGGAAGGTGGCCCTGACGAACATGCCCAGTCGCATAATTCCTGGATTGTGAACTTCTATCCGAACCTTGGCCGTGCGGATGCTGGGATCGAGAATCGCGCCAATGTTGCTCACCCTCCCCTTGAACATGCGATCGGGATAGGCATTCAGTCTGATCTCAGCGGTATCGCCGAGCCGGACGTTGGCCAAGTCATTCTCGTACACGTCGCAGACAACCCAGGTTGCCGAGAGGTCCGAGATCGTGAATGGGTACGGCGTATTGTATGCCTGCACGAGAGACCCCGTGGTAACCTCCTGATCGGTCACTGTTCCCGAGACCGGAGCGAAAATATCCACCATGAAGTTCATCTTGTCGGGATCGTTACCGAGCAGTCGCAAGTGCTCGCTCGCCGTCTCCACGGCTACTTTGGCCTTGTCTTCGGTGTCCTGCGCCACCTGCAGATCGTTCAGAGCGATGGCGCCGTGATCATAGAGGTCCTTGGCGCGCTCTAATTGATTTCGGCTCAGAATTTCATCCGCGACTGCCATTCTGTAGTTCGAATAGCCGCCCGACACATCGTCACTTCGAACGGTCATCAACAATTGGCCCTTCTCCACGGTGTCGCCAAGACGAGTGTGAATGGCCATGACGCGTCCGGAGGCGAGGGAAACCACCGGGACGTTGCGGGAAACGTCGGGCATAACCGCCCCCGTCACGACTAACTCCGAGGTGGCGGGCCGCGCCACGGCCGCCGCGAGGGGATACTGATCGGGGCGGTCCACGGTGAAAAGGCTGGCGTCCGCGCCCGGAACCACCTGGGCGGGAGGCGGCGCCTCTGCCGCCTCATCGGCGTGTGTCGACTTACAGCCGGCGACCACCAGCAGTGAAAGGCACAAAACCGCGAGAAGGCAAATTCCCAAGCCCTTGTTTTTCATAGGTAAGTCTCCGCCACAGCAAATATTCGAGTGCTTTCCTACTATCCACGCTCAGAGAGTCTGAAAGAATGAAGCCCGGCCTCTGGCCGCAATCAGAAGAAGAGCTCAACACAGAGGGTCACGGAGGCTTCACGGAGAGCACAGAGAAAAGACCTGTTCCTGGTTTTCTCTGTATCTCTGCGTCTCTGCGTTGAAAGCTCTTTCGCAAATACTTCAGAGATCCGCACCGCAAGGCGGCAGAGCCACCAGGCGGCTCTAGCTTTGCTCGGCCAGGAGCGGAGATGGCGGGCCTCTCGTTTGGTGGGAGCCTACGGTCAGGCGGGAGGGCAAAGCGAAGTTGGACGACGTAACCAGACCCTCGCCCAGCCAAGGCGCGAAGCGGTAGCATCGAGTCAGAGGATGAATGCAGGATTGAGATGATGGCGCTGCGGCCGGCTGAAGATGATTCGATGGATTCTCGGAGATGATCAACGGACTTTCGTTCCAGATTGAGGGCGCATAAATCCTCGAATCAGCCTTGGTGAATCCGCCCCGGTGGTCGTTGATCCAGACACCGACCGGGGTCAGCGACGAAGCGCTCTTGACGATGAGATCAAGGTCGTTTCCGGCGCCATCGACGTCGCGAGCGATCACCAGCAGTCCGCCTTCTTCGGCTGTAAGGTCAAGCGAACTCGCGGCGCCGTGAGCGGTGGAATCCAGCACAATTCGATACCGAAAGCCGTTAGGTCCCCGGCCTTCAGGTTCAACCACAACCAAACTAAGGCGACGGTCGCTCGCAGTGCCTTGAAGGGGCGCACCCGCTGTGCCTGCCCGCATTAACGCCGGCGATGGTTCTGACGCCAAACAGATCGGAGCAAATAGCAACAGCGCGGACAGCGCCAGCCAAGCTCGGCAAAGCAAGCGTCCTTGGCAAAAGCCTTCGACTTTTGGTTCCAGCGATGCCGCAATTCCCACTCGCTGCCTCTTTCCTTTCGTGCAAATTAACAGGGAAGCCGGATTGTCTCCGGCTTCTCGCTAACAAGCGGCTCGCTCACCGCTAGAATTTGACCATTACGCCCAGGCTGAACGTAGCTTGGCCATGGCGAAGATCAGGGTTCCAAAGGGTTGAGTTTTGCGCGGTGCAGAAGTTCTGCGAAATCGTGGGGTCCGCTGACATGGTCGAGGCGTCGTTGTTGCAGACGTAGTATTGGGGGAGCCCGTTATTTCCACCTGGGGGCGTAATCCCGCCCCGGCCCGTCCAATACGGAACATCCGAGTGGCGATACACAGTTTCCGCCCACCACGTGATGTATTCTCTGGGCATCCACTGGATACCAATCGAACTATCCCACATGTGGGACGGTTGGCCGGGATTCTCCGTGAAGTAAGGGGAGCCAGAGACGGCATCGGCGCCATTGATCGGTGGGAGCAGGGTCAGATACCGGCCGGGGTTGTTCATCATGCCTCCACCCATCGTGAGAGCATACTTGTCCTTTCCCCACCAGAGCCTGTTGTAAGCCATCCAACCCAGGAAGGCATCCTTGGTTGCCCCGCCGAAGCACCTGTAGCCGCCCCCATACTGGCAGCCCAGGTCCCCGGTGAAGGAGAAAGCCATCTTGTCAATTCCCTTGTCCTTCAACGGGCGATTGTAGTACCTCATCTCCACGCTATCGTCGGTGTGGATACGCACAACGTTGGGAAGCCCCAGGTTATCTTGTCCGTTGCCATAGTTGTTGAAGACGAACGACAGCCATTCGTAGGGCCGGTACAGAATCTGCCCTCCGTAACCCATGTGGCCGTTGTACTTGTTATAAGACTGCCATCCGTTGATTATCCAGGGCTCGATCTTGAGCTTGTTGGTGGGAAACCACTGGATCCGCACACCATTGAAGAACCACGGGGTGTTGGACGAGACGAATGAAGGCTGATACACCCAGTTATCGAAGTTGTAGTAGCTGAAGAGACCGATGTACGACACGAAGATGCCGGCATCAACGTTCAGGCCGTGGTTCACGTTGAAGTGATACCCGCCCCAGGCCTCTGAAACATATTTATAGGCCCCGCGGACATCCCACTGGCCGACCCCGGCGCTGGCGTCATTGCGCGGGGTGGTGGTGGCAAACAAGCCGTCCATGTACAAGACCCTGCCGCGCACGTTTTGCCAGTGGAAGTCACCCCCGACGCTGACCTGCTCCACCTGAACTTCACCGGACCGGAACGACTCCGTCGCGCCGCCCATGGTGTGATCATGCGGTTGATTAAAGTCCTCCATGTAGTGCGTATCGAATCGAACTTCCGGGGTGAAGAACTTCGTGTCCAGCACCGTGTCTTTGTTGCGCGAGGTGCCGTTCATCCAGGTAAAGTCGGCGTAGGCAAACGGGGTGAAATTGTCCACTCCCGTGGTGGCCTCGGGGGCTTGCAGGGCTTCCTGGAGGGCGGGCGCTGGCGGAGCGGCCGGCTTGGGCGGAGCGACGGGCGCTGGCGGCGGGCTCGGAGGTAGCGGCTTGGCTGACGGCAAGCCGGCAGCCGGACTCAGCGAAGCCACCATAGGCCCAGTCGCCGGGGTCGTCTTGGAGTCTTCCGAGGCGGAGCCATTTGGCCCACTTGAGATGCTAGCCGTCTGGGTTGCGCTACCCTTCGACTCCTTGGCTTCCATGGCCGCCAATCGTTCTTCCAAGCGGCTGAGGCGATCGAGCAACTGCTTTTCGCGCTCCGTAAGAGGCGCGTTGGCCGCTGTTTCACTCGACGCCCTCGAACCGTTTGAGGCAGCCAGACCCAGAGTTACATCGACGCGCAGACTCTGTTGCGTGCCCAGGTCGACGGCGGTCGCCGAAGAGTCGCGGAAGCCGTCTTTGCTCGCCATCAACTGGTAGCGCCCGGGACTGAGGTCTTCGACCGTGAAAGCGCCATCGTCACCGCTGATCACCGTGCGATCGATGTTGCCCGCCACACTGTGAAGCACCACCTGGGCGTGCGCCAGAGGCTTTCCGGCGGGCTCCCGCGTAATACCCTGAATCGTGCTCGACTTCGGCTCCCCACCGGCAAAGGCCGAACACGAAAGCACCAGTAGCGTTGCCAATACCGCAAGAAATTTCGACATGGATAAAATCCTCCTGAGAAGCTCATTCGGGGACGCCGCCCCATCCGTTTGTCCGCGTGAGCATGAGTTATGGTACAAAGTGTTTTGTAAAGGAGGCGTGAGGAAATCCTAAAGATTCCATAAGGGCCATAAGGGCAAGACCCGTTCGAGTTTCAACAACCGCCTCCCGAAAAGGGGGTCCGCTCAATCACTTAAAGGCGAACCCCCCACGATCAGCACAACTACAGCGTATAAGCCGGCTGCTGAAAAAGGCATGAAGAAACGACGTGGATTTTGTAATGGCTGTCATAAGTCATACTTTGCCGGCTTGCCGATTCGAAGAGAAGGCAGCGATTGCAGGATGCCTAAAAAGGCCGTGAAAGGGCGGGGCTTCACCCCCGGCGCTTTCCTCGAACTCCGTTTCTCCTGAGCCGTCGGAACCCGGCGCTCTCCCACCTAAGCACTGCTTTTCACAAATCCGTTGACGTTACAAGTCCACCCTCACCCACCGCTTCGCGGTCCCCCCTCTCCCAGGGGGGAAAGGGCTGGAATTGTTGAGGGAGCAGCGGAATTTTGAAGAAAACAACCCTCTCCCAGCGGCAGAGGGGGGACCGCGAAGCGACTGATGAATCTTGGCCCGGGTGGAAGCACTCGCACTGTAGACGGGAGATTAGTGATTCAGGATGCGAGCGGAAAGGAATTGGCGAGCGTCAAGATCCGCGTCCGCGGAAGCGTCGCCTCCAGCCCGGCCGGGGGGAACAACACGAAGGGTCGTAAACCGGCTTCGGACTTCGAGCAGCGCTTGCTCGAGGAAATCGAGAGGCTCAAATGAAAGTCGAGGAATTAATCGACCAAGTCTACTGCCTCGTAATGCCCTTGATCCAAGGCGACCATGTGCCGTGCAAATCAGAGCCGGGCTTCCGAATGCGGCAAGCGATCATCGGCGTCGCTGCCTGTGTACTATTCGGCACTTTGACCCTCGCCGCGCAGGGAGACCACATCTTCAGAGGCGAGGTCTGCTTGGAGCCGGCTGGGGGTGCGGCGATTCTGGAAAAGAGCCAGGCTATGGAGCACTGCACCGTGGGCCATGCGAGAAGAGGCGCCCACTACGTCCTTTCCAACCTCGAGAAGAAAACCGTCTACCAACTCGATGCTCACAAGCAGCCCAGAGATTTTGCCGGCAACCACGTGGTTGTGGTCGGGACCTTGGACAAGGCCGGCAGCACGATCCACGTGTTTGATATGTTCCGCGCTTTGCCGCCGAAGGTCATGCGGGCAAAGTCTGCTTACATCGACTGCGACGCCTGTCCGAGGGATATGGCAACGGCGTGGCTGGCCGCCTTCGAGGGGCTAACGGATTGGGGAAGGTTCGACATCGTCCCGGACCCACGAAAGGCGGATCTGATTTTCCTGCTTTCCGCGAATCCGTATCTTGGTGACTACCTCACGCGCGACAGGCCGGACAAGAGGCCGGTCAGGGTGGACATTACCTACATGGATGTGGTCGATCCGCGTACCGGAGAAAGCTTGTGGGGCGGCTCCAGGCAGTGGGGGGCCTGGTTCGTCGGCAGAGCGACGAAGGACTTGATCCTGGAATTCAAACAAGAGCTGGCGCTCGAAGAGAAGTTCTAAGTGCGAGCCTTCGGCCTTCAGCCATTAGCCATCAGCCAAAGAAGAGATGGCGAGTCAGTGGCTGGCTAGCTAGTGACGCCATTTGGAGACTACTGGCAAATTGACAAGCCCTTGGACGGCGATTGAGCTCATCAGGCGCCAGGCTCAATTGTCGGATATGCGCGGCGGCGAGTCCGGGTCTGACGGATTGCAAAAGCGGTAGCCAACCCATGGCTCTGTCAGGATATACTCCGGCCGGGCGGGATCGTCCTCGATCTTCTTCCGCAGCATCTTGACATACGATCGCAGGTATTCGAGTTCGTTGCCGTACTCTGGTCCCCAAACCGCGCGCAGCAGCTTGACGTGAGTAACCGGAGCATCGAGGTTGCGCATCAGGTAGGCCAGAAGGTCAAATTCCTTGGGCGAAAGATGGACCTGCTTCCCGGCGCGCCGCAACAGGCGGCGTTCCAGGTCGATTTCTAGATTGCCGGCTTGCAATACCGCCTGGGCGGAATCGTCGATCTGGGTCCGCCGCAACACGGCCCGCAGGCGGGCGATGAGTTCGCGCAACCGAAAGGGCTTGGTGATGTAGTCGTCGGCGCCAGACTCGAGCGCGCGCACCTTGTCGTCCTCCGCGTCGCGAACGGTGACCATGACGATTCCGGTGCGAGGCGCGAGAGCTCGAATTCGCCGGCAAGCCTCGAATCCGGTAAGCCCCGGCATATTGATATCCAGGAGAACCAGATCGAACGGGTGGTGCTTCGCCACGGCTACCGCCTCATCGCCGGTGCGCGCTTCTTCCACCGTAAAACCGGCGGCGGTGAGAGAAGCTCGCAACGCTTTACGCAGAGGCGGCTCGTCGTCGACGATCAGGACCCTAGATTGCTGTGACAACATGCTCAAGTTCGCCTTCGGGAGTCGGGATGGTGAGACGGAACGTCGCCCCTTCCTCGGGAGGCTTGTCCGTCTCCAGATCGAGGCTGCCGCCGTGGGCGATGGCAATTTTGCGGGCGACGTAGAGCCCCAGGCCGGACCCCGGCACCAACTGCCGCACCTCGTCGCCCCTCTGGAATCGCTCGAAGATCTGGTCCTTTTCATGCGCCGGGATCGACCTGCCGCGATTGGAGACGCGCACCGCAACGGAATGGGGCTGGCGCTCGATGCTCAAAACGACGGCGGAGTCGGGGTGCGAGTACTTGCAGGCGTTGTCGACCAGTTGGCTCACTGCCAGACGGAGCAGTTCGGGATCAGCGACAACCTCGGCGGACTCACAGCCTTGCTGCAAGGAAACATGCCTATCGCTCGAATGGCGCGAGTAAGCCTGAATGGTCCGTGAAACCAGGGCCATGATATCGATCAACTCCATGCGCGGTTTGACTTCTTCCCGATCCAGCCGCGCTACGCGAAGCAGTCGCGAAGTGAGGTAACCGAGCTGCGCCGCTTCGCTTTCCACCATCTCCGCCAACTCCTCCTGTTCGGGCCGCAAGGGACCCGCTTCGCGGAGACCGCCGGCGGCGGCGAGGATGGTGGCCAGCGGGTTCTTGAACTCGTGCGCCAGGGCGTCGAGAATGGCCGAGCGGTACGACTCGGTTTGGGCAGTGGCGGCGGCGAAGCTGGCGCGACGAAACGCGCGCGTCCTCTCGAGAAGGGTCGCGGCCAGCGCGGTCAGAGCGCCCGCTTCCGGTTCGGGATTGGCGAGACCCTCGAACCCGATAGCTCCCGTGGTGTGTCCGGCGGCGCGAAGACATCGGACCGAGATCCCGGTGGCAAGATCGTCGACGTCGTCCCCGGCGATATAGGCTTCGCGCGTGCGTGCCTCAAGGCCCTTTAAGGAGTCGCCAACGAGGTGAAGCTCTCCGGTGCCGGCGTCATACAGGCAGGCCGCCTTGGCGTCGAAAACCGCCCGGAAGGGTTCGAGGAATTTCTTGCCCATCGACACTTCCGGCTCCATGGCCAGGAGTTGCTGGGCCAGTTTATAGAGAGCGTTCAACCGTCGATGCTGAAGCTTGGAGGCTCTGGCCTCCTGGCGCGCCTTGGAGACGAAGCGCGTGATGACCAGCGCGGTGACGAGGAACGAGACGAGCGCCAGCGCGTCGAGGGGATCAGTCACGTTAAACGAGAAGAGGGGGTCCGTGAAGAAGTAGTCTAGGCAGGCAACCGCAAGGACTGAGATCACCGCCGAGGAAGCAAAATCGGCAGCCAGAGACTGCGTCACCACCACGAGCAGATATACGAAGCTGGTGGTGGGGACGTTGAAGTGAAGCCGGTAGCAAACGGCGGTCAACAGCGCGATGGCAAGGCTGCCAGCAACAATCCGTTTGGCGGATCGCCCTACGCTCGCAACTGAGAGGTTCCGCAAGTGGCTGATCGCAACACCGAACAAAGAAACTCTCTCCTCTTGATGGGCCGTGCCCCCGGTCGGCGCTCTACAAGGATAATAAAACCCTGAAAACTGTGCAACATGCCGGCTGGCGGCTCGACAAAATGATGCCTACCCACTCTTATGTTACTTGCACCGGCGGCGAAGGACAATCGAAAGAATTTATCGGAGTTATTACTACGGGGAGGAAAGAAGATTGAGACAGGAGACAGGAGTCAGGAGACAGAATGAAAGCGGTCTTTATGCTGACTCCTGTCTCCTGTCTCCCTTCTTTTCACGCGTGCCGCGCCACGTAAAACAGGAGGGCAAAAATGACCACAGGAATCATCACCATCATCGCGTACCTCAAAAGGCGCTGTGGCCATGGAGTGCGATGCCATTTCCAGTTGTGCAACTCGGGCCGTTCGGCCACTCCAACCTGGTCCTGATGCTCGAGGTCCCAGGCAAAGTCGCTGGCCTTGGCATAGCGTTTCGAAGGGTCGCGTTCCAGGGCGCGATAGACGATTTCCTGAAGCTGGGGAGAGATTTCAGGATCAATTTCGCGCGGCGGAATGGGATTGTTCAGCAGGCGGTCGTGCATCACGAGGGAGGCGTTGCGCCCGGTGAAGGGCGTCTTGCGGGTCAGCATCTCGTACAGTATTACTCCCACTGCGTACAGGTCGCTGCGCGCGTCGCCCGGTTTTCCTTTCACCTGTTCGGGAGAGATGTAGTCGGGCGTTCCAATCGCGCGGGTCAGCTTGCCGAACGTCAGTCGCCGCGCTCCATCCTTGGCTGCGATGCCGAAGTCGATCAGCTTGATGCGATCTTCGGCGTCAATCATGATGTTTTCCGGCTTCAGGTCGCGGTGCACGATCCTTTGGCTGTGAACGTAGTCGAGCGCTTCCAGAATACGAAGGATGATGCGTACAACGCGTTCGGGGGAGAGCTTTGTCTGTTCGACGAGGAGTTCCCGCAGCGGCCGCCCCTCCGCCCATTCCATGACCATGTAAGCTTGGCCGCCACCGCTGGCGGGCATCACCTTGGTTACGCCTGGATGATCCAGTTCCTGGCCGATCTCGTGCTCGCGCTGGAAGCGATCGGACAAGACCGGGTCCTTTTCCACTTCCGGGTGCGGAACCTTGATCGCCACCGGGCGGCCGGTGTTCAAATCAGTGCCGCGGAAGATTGATGCCATACCGCTGCGCGCAGCCACGCCTTCGATGCGATAGTGGCCGATTTGGTCGCCGGGATGGAGTGGAGTCATCATCAGGCTAAAATCAGAAATCAGAAAGTAGAAACCAGAAACGGAAAGCGGTCGTCATTCTGATTTCTAACTTTTCATCATCATTCGTTCGGTTCAAGGCCCGCCCGCTGCCTATTGAGTCGGAGCGTAGTACCCGGTACGGGCATAAACCTGAAGTCGCGGCAAGTCCGGTGGCGGATTCACCTTCACCTTGACGTGACGCCATTGACCGTCGCGGACCAGGTTCGAGGGCCGGTACCCGATGGCGTACTGGTTGCGCAGGTCGTTCGAGATTCTCTGCATAATGTCGGGCAGTTCGGCCGGGTCCTCGACGCTGAACATCCTGCCGCCGGACATCTCTGCGACGTCGGCGAGCAGCCGCGGCCCTCCGGCTTCTTCCTGCGTGCGGTGACGCGTGCGCAGCGGTTCCATTACTCCCACCGCGTAGATTTCGACGTCAGACTCCTGCACCGCGCGGCGGATGTCCGCCTCGGTATATCGGCTGTGGTTGTCACCGCCATCCGAGATCACCAGTAGCGCTTTGCGGCTGGTGTCGGCCTTCCTCATCTTCGCGAGCCCAAGATAGATGCCATCCAGCAGCGCGGTTCTGCCCCCGGCTTGCACGCCGAACAGGCGGTCCTGCACATTCTCGAATTGCGTGGTGAAGCCGCTCACCAACTCGGGCCGTTCATTGAAACTGATGAGCATGAACTGATCTTGCGGATTGGAGGTCTTGAAGAACTGCAGGGCGGCCGCTTTGGCGTCGCCGATCTTGTTAGCCATCGACCCGCTCGTATCGAAGACCATGCCGACAGAAACCGGGGCGTCCTCCATGGAAAAAGCGGCAATCTGCTGCGGAACCTTGTCGTCGTAGATCACGAAGTTCCGGCGGTCAAGGCCGGTCACGATGCGGTCGTGAGGTCCAGTCACTGTCACGTTCACCACCACCATGTCGACGTCAACCCGGATCGGCAGGGTGTGGATGGCCGTCTCACGAAGAACGACTTGGGCCGCCGAATTCTGCGCCGCGCCGGCCAACAGGCAGGCCAAGGCTGCCAGTCGCACTGCGCCGTGACGATCCAAGGCGAAGCAGGTATTCATGACTCGTCTCTTTCCGGCCGGACGTTGTCTCGTTGGCATTCCCTATGAGCGTTCGCTGCCCGCCCATTGCGGTCCTTGAGCCATTACCAGCCACTAGCCTAAGAAAGAATTCATGAAGAAGGCATGAAAGTCCGCGAGCTACTCTCGCTTTCCCTAGAGGTCTCATGCAGGCTCGTCGGCGTTTTCGCCTGCCTCCGTAAGCTTCAATGCAATGCCAGCGCCAATTGGTAAGCCTTCAAAACGCTCGGGCTCAGATATCACGAGTCGGAATCTCATCGCGAATTCGCGCGTTTCGTGAGCAGGAGTCATGTCATGGTGAGTGTTCTGTCGGGTGTTCTTGTAAAGGAGGCGCGAAGGAGTCCTGAGGATTGCATACCCTGAACCCCAAGGGCGCATGCTCCAACCGACTGCGTCTTCGTTTATGATCGTGAGAAAAGAATGATATAGGTGAAAAGTTTTTTATCGGCGGCACAAAAACTATTCGTTTGACCGCAACGGCTCCCCTTCTTTAGTCTCAATGTGCTGGTCGATGAGGCCAAGCGGGCTTCCACCAAAGCAAAGAAGTTAGGAGATTTGCTACCTGGCCTCAGGGAGGAGAAAGGTCTATGTAACACCATGAACGCCTCGCGACGAACTCTCTACGGAGTGTTGTCTCTTAGCCTGATCTGTTTCGGAGCCCCATCCCTTACTGCGCAGGGCCAGAGTGACAGTTCCTCCGCCGCAGCGGCAACCGATGTCTCCAAGAAGGTGGATGAATTGCAAAAGGAACTGGAAAGCCTCCAGGCGCAGATCGCCGATCTTAAGAAACAACAGGCAGCGGTAACCGCGGCTCCGGCCGCGTCAAGCTCTGCCGCCGCACCAACCACGGCAGCAACCGCTACCGCGACTCCTGAGGCAGCGGCTGGCGCAGCGCCTGCGGTTGCTCCGGCGACGGCCGCCGCTCCCGGTGCTCCCACGCTGGCGAGCCTGCTGGGACCGTTGAGCATCACCGGGTTTGTGGACGGCAACTACGGCTACAACTTCGAACACCCCCACCTTAATGCCCCCAGCGTGTTGGCGGGCAATCCCAACACCGGGCTTTCCGGACTGCGGGCCTTCGACAGCCCGTCCAGCCAGTTGGGGCTCAACGCCGTGGAGTTGATCCTGGATAAGGCGCCCGACGCCGCCAACAGCCGCATCGGATACCACATCGCCTTGGGCGCGGGGAACGCCATCAACGTGGTCGGGAGCACCGAACCGGGCGGCCTGGGCTACCTCCAGTATGTTAAGGAGGCCTACGGTTCGTATCTGGCGCCGTTGGGCAAGGGTTTGCAAATCGACTTTGGAAAATTCGTCACGCAGCACGGCGCCGAGGTGATCGAGAGCAAGGACAACTGGAACTACTCGCGCAGCCTGCTGTTCACGTACGCCATCCCTTTTTATCACTTCGGACTCCGTGCCAAGTACGTTTTCAACGACAAATATAACTTCACGGCCTATCTCGTGAATGGCTGGAACAATATTGTGGACAACAATACCGGTAAGACGGTAGGTCTCCAATTTGGCTGGAATCCGAACAAGAAGTTCACCTTTACTCAGAACTACATGGTCGGTCCTGAGGAGGCGAACAACAACAAGAACATCCGTCAACTCTGGGACACGGAGGCAACGTACTCGCCCACCAGCAAGCTCTCCTTGATGGCCAACGTTGACTACGGCCGCGGCGACCGCTTCTTCACCTATGCCAATCCGGTGTGGTGGGCGGGTGTGGCAGGTTATGTTCGCTACCAAATCAACGACAACTATGCGCTGGCGACAAGGTACGAGTATTACGACGACCCCTACGGCTACACGACTTGGCTCACCGCCAGCAACAATTTTCCCAACCCGGTACCCCAGCACATCAACGAGTTCACCGAGACCTTCGAGCACAAGATACACGGCAATTTCATCACTCGGTTCGAATACCGGCGCGATATGGCCAGCCGTGCCACCCTGTATAAGGGGACCACGCCCGTGGACTATCAGGACACCCTGGCAATGGGACTGATCTACACGTTCGACCTGAAGGAACACTAGGGCCAAATCAGAAATCAGAAGTCGGAAATCAGAGAAGAACTGCCGCCGGTTCTGATTTCTACTTTCTGATTTCTAGTTTTTCCTTCGGAAGGCTGGGGCGAAACGCCTTGAATATGCCTCTACCTTCCTAATGTGCGGGCTTACGCCTGGTCTCGAGGGCAAAGGCGAGACACCTCCCACGACCAGCACCCAGGCGAAGCCCGCCCCAGATTCACATCATGCGAGTCGATCACTCAATGCGTCAATAACTCAATGAGTCGATTCTTCCATCTCTTTTTGGGGAAAGCTGTGACATACTGGCCGAGAATCTCCTTAGGGACCGTGATCGCCGCACGTGATGGCTGAGCGTCGGCCGTGCCCCTGGGGCCCGATTACGGCTTTAGAGATCGAGAAGCCCCGAATGGCCAGCACTCCCACTGAACCTCCTGGGTTAAACCAACCCCTGTCGGCGCTGCCGAAAGTCCTGGTGGCCACCACCGCCATGCTTTCGTTCATCTCCTTCTGGCGGGCGGCGGCGATCGTACTCAATGATCTGGCATCGTCGGCCTATTACGCGGGCGGTATCGCGGAGGGCGCCGTAGGTAAGGCCGCGCCATGGTTCATCCTGGGGGTGATGCTGTTCTCTTACGCCGTGCGCTCCATTTACATCGAGAGCTGCAGCATGTTCGTTCGCGGCGGTGTTTACCGGGTGGTGAAAGAAGCCATGGGCGGAAACCTCGCCAAGTTCTCTGTTTCCGCCCTGATGTTCGATTACATCCTGACGGGGCCGATCAGCGGGGTAACGGCGGGCCAGTACTTGGTGGGGTTCGTCAACGAGCTTCTCAGCTACGTTCATCTCCATGCCTCCTTGCCCGTCAATTTCAGCTCGGCGTTCTTTGCCATTGTCGCCACTGTCTATTTCTGGTGGCAGAACACTTTGGGCGTCCACGAATCGAGCGACAAAGCCCTCAAGATCATGCAGCTCACCACGGTGATGGTGGTGCTGATCATCGGCTGGTGCGGTTACACGTTGTGGCTTCATCGCGGCGCCATCCATCTTCCGCCCTGGCCTGTGCCTTCTAATCTGAACTTCGACCCCTGGACCCGCGGCGTGGCGAACACCCCGGACCCTCTGGGATGGCTTCGTCACTCGAGCCTGCCCAAGACCATCGGGTTGATCGGCATCTTCATTGCTCTCGGCCATTCCGTCCTGGCGATGAGCGGCGAGGAAACGCTGGCCCAAGTCTACCGTGAAATCGAGCACCCCAAGCTCAAGAACCTGGAGAAGACGGGATTCGTGATCTTCATCTACAGCTTGGTCTTTACCTCGATGATTTCGTTTTTCGCCGTCATGATCATCCCTGACCGCGTCCGCCCCCAGTATTACAGCAACCTCATTAGCGGCCTGGCGAGAAACGTGGTGGGGCCTTACCCTTTGCGGATGGGGCTCGAGGCCTTTGTGGTGGTGGTGGGCGTTCTGATTCTGGCCGGTGCGGTCAACACGGCCATTGTCGGCTCCAACGGCGTGCTCAACCGGGTTTCCGAGGACGGCGTCCTGGCGGACTGGTTCCGGCGTCCGCATTCGCGCTTCGGGACCTCTCACCGCATCATCAATCTCGTGGTTGGCCTCCAGATCCTCACCATTCTCATCAGCCGCGGCAACGTAGATTTTCTCGGCAACCTGTACGCGTTTGGCGTGGTCTGGAGCTTCGCGATGAAGGGCCTGGCGGTGCTGGTGCTCCGCTATACCGAGCCGGAGCAGCAGCGCGAATTCCGCGTCCCCGGGAACCCGAAGTTGTTCGGCATCGAGATGCCCGTCGGGCTGGGCCTGATCACGCTGGTTCTCTTTTCCATTGCGGTGGTGAACATTTTCACCAAGCCGGACGCCACCATCTCCGGTGTGGCCTTCACTCTGGCCCTGTTCGGTGTCTTCACGGCCTCTGAAAGGTACGCCCGTCGGCGGGGCATCACCCACCCGGAGATGGACGAATTCCACCTCGTTCCGGGCGAGGAGATCACGCCGCGCTCGTTGGGAGTACGGCCGGGAAACGTCCTGGTGCCCATTCGCGATTACCACACGCTCTATCCACTTGACTGCGTCCTCCGCTGGGTAAACCCCATGAAACGAGACGTAGTGGTGCTTCATGTCCACCTGTTGTTGCGGGCCGGCTCCGGTGAACACGGCCTGGCTCCGGACCAGCTCTTCGCCAGCAACGAGCAGATGCTGTTCTCCAACGCCCTGAAGTGTGCGGAGAAGAGCGGAAAGACGGTGCGCTTGGCGATGGTGGCCGCCAACGACGTGTGGGATGGGATTTTGCGCACCGCCCAGTCGCTCGAGTCCGCAACTGTGGTGCTGGGGTCATCTTCCAAGATGCCAGCCAGCGAGGAATCGCGCCTGGCGGGCCTCTCTTGGGAGCGTCTGCCCGACCCCAAGCCCCACTTGACCGTGGAAGTTCGCTCGCCGGGCGGACAGGAATCGATCTACTACCTCGGCCCACACGCGCCGCACCTTACCCCCGCGGAAATCGACCTGTTGCATCAGATCTGGCTGCGATTCAGTACCGAGTTGGGCCCGGAAGGCGAGCTCCATCACCATGATGTCGTCCACTTTGCCCTCGAGGAGCTCAGACACGAGATGCAAAACGGCACCGAGCCGGAAGTGCTGGAGCGACTTCGACAGCACCTGAGGGAGATTGAGGCTAAGCGGGCCACCCCTTGTAGCGACCCAGGATAAGCAACTCACATTCTTATTGAAAGGTCGGTCAGTTGTAGTGTGATGACATAGGCTATTACAAGAGCCCATCGATCGCGACACGACCTCCTCGACATGGCCGATGAATTCCCAATCGGCGCCGGCGCCCAACTCGTAGAAATCTATCCCGATCCAATAACTGGCAAGGTGTGCATTTGACGTGATTGCCGCTTGCGACTAAGATAGTCCTGGTTATACACAACCGAGTTGCAGGGAGAAAGAAACGATGCCGACCTA
This sequence comes from Terriglobia bacterium, assembly GCA_035315065.1. Lineage (GTDB taxonomy): Bacteria > Acidobacteriota > Terriglobia > UBA7540 > UBA7540 > DATFYM01. Next base: position 42,360 of record DATFYM010000239.1, on the reverse strand, counting down.
CGAGTACCGCTGCAAAGAATGCAACAAGAAGTTCGACTTGATGATGACCATCTCGCAGCACGAAAAGGCAAAGGTTGTCTGCCCGAAGTGCAACAGCAAGAAAGTCGAGCAGAAGGCGGCAGCATTTTTCGCCGTCAGCGCCAAGAAGAGCTAGCCCTGGGAATTGTGGATTGACGATTGACGATTGAAGACGAAGAGGTGCTAGCCTCTTTCAATCGACAAAGACAGGGTCCTAGACGTCTTTCAATCGACAATCGTCAATCGTCAATCGGCAATGAGAAAAGGATGCCAGCCGCCGATCACCGTTTCCTCTTTTTCCAGCACGCGGAGCAACTCCTGACCCTCGCCGGCCCTCGGGTGCCGCGCCGAGGTAACAACCTGAACGACCTCGGGGTCGTCCGTGACGGGGCGTTGCTGAGCGCTGAGGGAAAGATCGTCGCCGTGGGTCCCACGGGCGACCTGCGCGGCGAGGCGCAGAGGCGGAAGGCGCGCACCATCGATTGCCTCGGCAAGGTGGTGATGCCGGGATTCATCGATTCCCACACCCACCTCGTGTTTGCCGGCAGCCGCGTCGAGGACTATGAGCAGCGCCTGCGCGGACGCAGCTATGAGGAGATTGCCGCGGCGGGCGGCGGCATCGGGCTATCCGCGCGGCTCTTGCGCGAGGCGTCGCCGCGCGCTCTCGTCGCCCAGGCCTCCGCGTTCCTGGAGCAGATGGCCGCCCACGGTACCACCACCGTCGAGGTGAAGACCGGCTACGGTCTCGACGTGGCCAACGAGATCAAGACGCTGGAAGTGATCCGCCGGCTGCAAAAGGCCTCACCGCTCGACTTGGTCCCGACGCTGCTGGCGGCGCACGCCGTTCCGCCCGAATACCGAGGCGCAAACAACGGAGGCGCCGGCGCCTACGTTGATCTGGTGTGCGAGCGCTTGATTCCCGAGGTAGCCCGGCGGAAGCTCGCCGAGTTCGTGGACTGTTTCTGCGAGTCCATTGCCTTCAGCCTGGAGGATTGCCGGCGCGTGCTCGCCACCGGTCTGCGCCACGGGCTGACGCCTCGCATCCATGCCGAGCAACTCAGCCGAACCGGTGCCACGTGGCTGGCCATCGAGCTCAACGCTGCCTCTGCCGATCACCTCGACCATCTCACCATGCAGGACCTACGTGCCCTCGCGCGCTCGAACGTCGTCGCCTCCCTTGTGCCCGGCGCCAACTTCCATCTCGGCCTCAAGAGGTACCCGCGTGGGCGTCAGTTGATCGACGCGGGCGCCGCGGTCACCCTGGCCACGGATTTCAACCCCGGCACCAGCCCCACGCTCAACATGCAGTTTGTGCTGGCGCTGGCGTGCGACGCGATGCGCTTCACGCCGGCCGAAGCAATCTCGGCCGCCACCATCAACGCCGCCTATTCTCTGCGCCGCCACCACTGGTGCGGCTCGCTCGAACCCGGCAAGCAGGCTGACCTCGCGGTGATGGCGGTCGACGACTACCGCAAGATTCCCTACTACTTCGGCGTCAACCACTGCGTGCTGACCGTCAAACGCGGACGCATTGTCTCAGGAAGTGACAAGTGACGAAATGGAGGGTAAAGGGTGAAGGGTAAAGGGTGAAACAGAAGTGGCTAGTGGCTAGTGGCCAGTGGTTAGTGAGCCAAAATAAAAGACAGAGGGCTTTGCTAGCGGCTAGCTACTAGCCGTTAGCCACTTCGGTTTACCCTTTACCCTTCACTCTTCACCCTTCATCCGTCACTGTTTGACGGGCTTCTCGAACTTCGCGTCGTCGATCGGTACGTCGTACCGGACGTCCTTATAACGGATGACGTAGTCGAAATCGGGGGTGGTTTGTCGGACGGTGAAAGCCACCTGGATGCCGCCAACGGACTGGAAGTCCTCGAAGGTGGATTGCATCATGCTCTCGCCGTCAGGAGTAACGTAAGGAGTATCATTGCGAACCATCAGGCCGCTGGCGGTGTCGAAGTACATTTTCTCCTTGCCGCCGTCCTGACGCGTGGCCTCGATCACGTAGGTGTCTCGACCGCCTACCTTCGCGGTGCCGCCGAACGCAAACTTCGAATAAAGCTCTTTCAGGCGGATGTCGCGATAGAACGCGGACTGAAACTTCATCGCCGCGGCGCCGCCAGGATCCATGTCCTGCGGTCCGTCGTCGGGATCCACGTACCAAGCCGCGCTGCCATTGTATCCTTGCGGAGTGGGGCCGCCGTTGCTAGCAATGTCAATCGCGATCACGAGTTTGTTAGGGGCCTTGCGGTAAACTTCGACGGAGCCCGTCTCGCCGGTGGCGGGTGTGGTGATAGATCCTCTCATGACGCAGGTGGCCGGTTTCTGGATGGCCTCCTTGCCGCCCAGCGCCTGAACGTACTTATCGAGAATCTGGTCAACGGTAGGGCTGATCGGAGAGGCTTGCTCTGCCGTCCCCTGATCGATTGCGCGGGCCGCCGAGACCGAGGTCGCCGCCGTCAACGCGATCGCGGCGATCAATATTTTGGACCTTGGATTTTGCATTTTGGATACTTTGGATTGAAGAACCCTCATAACCGTGCCCTCAGCGTCTTGATGGAAGCGGCGATTTCGATTTTGGATTTCGGATTGAAGAGCGCTCATAACCGGAAGTCACGTTGACTCTCGATCCGCGTTCGCGAACTCACCCTCCGCCCGGGTCTTCAATCCAAAATCCAAAATTAAAATTAGATTATGTCTGGGATACCCTTCGAGATCAAGTAACATCAAACCTATCTGATTGGAATTGGACATTTGCAAGGACGACGCAATGGACCACCATTCGATTGCGGAACAGCAGAAGTCCGCGCAGGACGGGAAGCTGGAGTGGTTTCTGCACCATCTGGCGCCGAGCCTTCGCTATCTTTTTACGACAGAGGCGCACGTCTACGCCTATTCGATTGCCGCCAACGCCCTTCTGACTTTTTTCCCTTTCGCGCTCATCATGCTCACCATCTGCCGGCGCTGGCTGCACTGGGAGGGCGCCTACCAAGTGATTCTGCAGATGCTGCACGCCAACCTGCCAGACGGCGCGGACTTCGTCATTCGCAACCTGGCAGTCCTGGTACAGGGCCGCGGGCGCATTCAGGTGATTTCCGTCCTCGCACTGTTGTTCACCAGTTCGGGAATCTTTTTGCCGCTCGAAGTCGCCCTGAACAAGATTAACGGGGTCGAGCGAAACCGCAGCTTTCTGCGCAATCTCGCGATGTCGTTCTGCCTGGCAGTCTGCGCCGGAATTATGGTGCTGTTCTCGATTGTCCTCACTGCTTCGGCGCAGTGGGTGGTCGGGATCGCCTTCGGCTGGTTCCCTTACGCCAAAGCCGCTTTGTTCCGCGGGACCGTGGAAGCCTTCTCGCTGCCCCTGCTGATTTCACTCTACGTCGTTGTTTACTATGTGGCGCCGAACGGACGGGCGCCGATGCGTCGCGTGTTCCCGGCGGCGGTGCTGGCAGGCGCGCTGACGGCGGCGGCCAAGTTCTTGTACATGGTGACGCTGCCGCTTTTCCGATTTCGCGAAGTCTACGGCCCTTTTTCCTTGTCGGTGACGCTGCTTTTCTGGGCCTTCGTGGGCGCCCTGATCCTGCTCTTCGGGGCGCACCTCTCGGCCCAGGGTCTATGGGACCGCGTGCCGGAGCGGGACACAGTGTCGGTGGCGCCCAGTTTGTCGGAGGTCGATGGCCAGAGGACACGAATCTTTCGAGGCATCTAAAGCCCTCAAGGAAACCCTGGCCCAGAGCCGGCCGGAGTTTGAGGGGTTGGTCCGCCGAACCCACTGGGGCGAGGGTCCCGTCTACATGGTCGGATCCGGGACCTCCCACCTTGTCGGCCTCGCCGGCGCCTACGCGTTGGAAAGCCTGGCGGGCTGGCCGGTGGTAGTGCGCTCGTCCCTTGATTTCGCGGCCTACGCGGTCGCCGCCGTGCCGCGCCGTTCAGTGGTGGTGGCGATCTCGCGCTCCGGGGAATCACGCGAAACCCTGGAGGCAGCCCGGGCGGCTCGCACCCGCGGAGCGACTCTCCTGGCGCTGACCGCTGCGCGCGAAAGTTCGCTGGCCAAGTCCGCCGACGGAGTCTTCCTGGTGCGAGGCAGCACGGCCGACGCCAGCCCGACGGTCGATCTGCTGTGCCGGCATGCGGCTGCGGGCTATCTCGGTCTGGTCGCAGCCCGAACGCTAAAGAGGCCCAGCCGGGAACTGGAAGGCCTGGAGCATGAGTTCGAAAAACTGCCGGAGCAGGTGGAATGGGTGCTGACGCAACTCGAGGACGCCGCCGGTATATTCGCGTCGCAGTTGAAAGACGCGACGGAAATCCGTGTGATTGGGGGCGGCTTTTACCGCGCCGTGGCGGTGCTGTGGGCGCTCGAACTCGGCCGGAACAGCCGGAAGCACGTCCTGGTTTTCGACCCCGGAGAGGGCGGGCTGCCGAGCGCCGAGAAAGGCAGGGCTTACGTGTTCGTTTCCAGCTCCCGCAGCCGTTTGAGGGCGCACGTGCAGGCATGCCTCGGTGCCGCGCGAGGATCGGGAATCAGAGTTTTGGCGTTGACCGATACCAACGACCGCGAACTCGCCGACGGAGCCTCGCTGGCTCTTCTGTTGCCGACCGCCAGCGAACTGGTGAGTTCGACGCTCGCACTGGCGCTGCTCCAGCGCATCACAGCCCTCAGCTATAGCCCTCACCTATCAGCAGGACAACTCGACCGTCTTGCTGATAGCTGAGGGCTGAGAGCGAAGGGGGCCTTGCCAGCTCTCGATTTAAGAAAGCTGTCATTTCGAGAATAAGCATTGTTGACAAGTTGGCTTATTTCCGATTAAATCTTAGATATGGAGATAGGAAAACGATTAAAGACGTTGCGAGAGGCCAAGGGCCTATCGCAGGGTGATGTCGAACGGCGATCAGGCCTGTTGCGTTCCTACATTTCCCGGGTGGAGGGTGGCTACACTGCTCCTTCGCTGGCCACCCTCGAGAGGTTTGCCAAGGCTCTGGCCGTTCAACCTTACCAAATTCTCAACTTCAAAGAGCAGCGTCCCAAGCCGGTGAAATTGCCCGGGAACGTTAATCTCACACGGCCCCTCAAGCAACTGGTCAAGCTATTCGAGGCCATGCCGGAGGCCAATCGCAAGATCCTCCTGACCATGGCGGAAAAGCTGTCCAAGCGTTGATCGGGCTCGCGATCGAGCAGGGAGGCTACTCGCCTCAGACGGGAAATCGGGAGATGTGTCCCGGTTGTGAACTTTCTTTGGGCCGTTGCCACTAATTTCAGTCATATGTCAGTCTGAGAAGCGTGGAATGAAGAAGTCGAAGAGTCCAAGATCGAAGGTCGAACAGTTAAGAGAAGACCCAACTCCCGTTCGGTCGTTCCTCTCTCAACTCTTCGACCTTTAACCTTCGACTTTTCGACTCTTCATTCTTCGCCTCGCTCAGAATGACTTGCCAGGGAACAGGGCTGCACCCGAGTTTCGATTTTCGAATGCCGGTCGGGTAATCATGGCCAATCGACTGGAGATGAAAGCCAAACATCCGCTGGCGATTCGCTGGTGCCACTGGATCAACTTTCCCATCCTCGCGCTGATGATCTGGAGCGGACTCTGGATTTACTGGGCCAATGACATTTACCGTCTCGGGCTCGGCCAGCTTACGCTTTTCAAGTTCTTCCCGGAGGGCTTCTACCGTGTGCTCGGCGTCGGCCATAACTTGGCGCAAGGCATGGCGTGGCACTTTTTCTTCATGTGGTTCTTCGCTGTCAATGGCGTCGTCTACGTGATTTATACGTTGGCTTCCGGCGAATGGCGTTACCTGGTGCCGAACGGCCAATCCTTCCGCGAAGCCCTCCTGGTGACGCTGCACGATCTGGGCCTCTACAAGAAGCCCCTGCCGCAGCGCAAATTCAACGGCGCGCAGCAAATCGCCTACACCGCGGTGGTCCTGATGGGCTTCGGCTCGCTGGTGACAGGCTTGGCTATTTACAAGCCTACCCAATTTGCGTGGCTCGATTCCCTCCTCGGAGGATATCCGGCGGCTCGTTTTGAGCACTTTTTGCTGGCCTGGGGCTACGTTTTGTTTTTCCTCGTCCACGTCTCCCAGGTGATCCGCGCCGGTTGGAATAACTTTCGGGCGATGGTGAGCGGTTACGAACTGGCGTCGGGTGAGAATTGACGATTGGAAGAAAGAAGTCGAGAGTCGAAAGGGAAGACGCCTTTGAAAGTTTGCCGAAACTGGCCCCGGACTTGCCGCTCTTACTTTCGACTTTCAACTTTCGACTCTCGACTTCTTTGAAGAGGTTGACGCCCATGAGCGAAGAGAACGGGAAGCGCGATGAACCCGGCGTAACTCAAGGCTTGCCAGCCAGCCCGGCCGGCGGAGAGGCATGCGAAGCCGCTGCGACACCGAGTCAGCCTCTCGAGGCTGGCGAGGCAGAGCGAACTCCCGCTGCCGCGGCGGCCTCCGCGCCGTCTCCCGCGGACGGCGAGACCACAGAGGAAAGCATCTCGCGGCAGAATACGGAAGTCCTCCGTAGGATGCGACAGCAGACGCGGCGCAGCTTCCTGGTGGCTGGTGCGGCGGCCCTGGCAGGATTCGGCGGCTTTCGCTGGCTGACGTCGCGGCGTATGGACGAGGGCGCGCCCTGGCCCTTCCGCCAGATGCTCCGCCTCAATGAGCAGTTGGCTCGCGATTATTTCCGTTCGGACCGCCTCGCCCCCGCCTTTCCGCCCTCAGCCGCCGGCGATCGGGTCAACGGCGACGTCGGCCTGGATGACGAGATCGACGTCGACTCCTGGCAACTCCGCCTGGAGGGCATCGCGGGCAGGGATGAACCATTGATGCTTCCGCTCGAGGCCATCAAGAGACTGCCGCGGGTGGAGATGACCACGGAGTTCAAGTGCATCGAAGGCTGGAGCAAGGTGATGCAGTGGGCCGGCGTCCGCTTCTCCGATTTCATGGCGGCCTATCCGCCTGTTGCTCCCGACGCGGACCAGCAGGACCAGGCCGCTGTCCCTCCGCCTTACGTGGCCATGGAAACGCCCGACGGCGCCTACTACGTGGGGATCGAGATGGAGAGCATGCTCCACCCGCAAACACTGCTGGCCTACGAGATCAACGGGGCCCCGCTGACCCAGGAACACGGCGCGCCCCTCCGCTTGGTGATCACCGTAAAATATGGCGTGAAGAACCTCAAGCGCATCGGGACTCTTCGCTACTCCCGCGTGCGCCCCGCCGACTACTGGGCCGAGCGCGCGTACGATTGGTACATCGGCCTGTAGGGATTGACGATTGACGATTGTCGATTGACGATTGCAAGACGGTTGCAACCGAAACTTCGCCGCCCGGTCTAGCTCTTGCAAAGACGGAGTCTGCGGGCCGGTCAGAGGACGCTTTTCATCGTCAATCGACAATCGTCAATCGTCAATTCTTCAAAAGCCTGTCCAGCGTCTCCGCGATGGTCGACTCTTCCACTTCGCCGGCCTCGTTATAGGCAACCTTGCCGGACGCACTGAGAATCACGACGTGCGGGATAGAGCCCTTGAAGTAGCTCTCCACCAACTCGCGCTGCTCCGGTGGGCGCTGCCGGTCGAGATCGATGATCACAAAATTGACGCGGCCTCTATATTTCTCGTACAGGTTCACCGAGCGGCGCGCCTGGCGCTTGGAATTAAAGCAGCCTTCCTGGAAGATGAGCACATAGTTCGGTTTCCCACGCACAGCCCATGCATCCATGCGATCGCCGGTGATCAGGGGGCCGTCCTGGCTATCGCTCGAGTAATCCAGCTTGGGATTGAGCCGCAGGTTTTCGGCGGCACGAAGCGAAGGCGCGAACGCAACCAGACCTAAGAGCACCGCCGACCATGCTTGCTTCCGCACGTCGTTCGTCCTCCTTTCCAATCGCGGCTTGGCACGCTACACAGATTGCGAAAGATCATCATCCATCGTGGCCTGGGGAAGCGTGATCGCTGGCGGGGTCCCGACCTGGGACGGGTTTCCGCGACGCATGGCCACGATACCCGTGCGCACCATTTCCAGGACACCGTAGGGGCGAAGCACTTCCAACAGCCCATCGATCTTGTCTTCGGCGCCGGTGATTTCGATGGTCAGCGATTCAGGCGACACGTCCACCACTCGCCCTCGAAAAACGCTCGCCAACTCCAGTACGTGGGAGCGCGCATCGTGCGTAGCTCCGACCTTGATCATGGCCAGATCGCGGACGATCGCCGGCTCTGCGGTGAGGTTTTCCACTAGAAGAACATTGACCAGCTTGTAGAGAATGGCTTCAATTCGACGCGCCTGGTCCCGGTCGGCATCCACCGTAATCGTCATGCGTGAAACCTCGGGCTTTTCCGTGCGCCCCACGGTCAGCGAATCGATGTTAAAGGCGCGGCGGCGGAACAGCGACGCCACCCGGGTCAGCACGCCCGGCTTATTCTCGACATACACCACAAATGTGTTCATCATAGTTCGCTCGTTCGAAACTCGAAATTCGAAAATCGAAACTGGAAACTCGAAAACCGAAGTTGGGAAGTCGAAATTGGAAGGCAGGAAGCGCCAGCACGACGGCCCCGAATATCGAGTTTCGAATTTCGAGTTTCGACGTTCACTCGTCCTCGGCGCTCTCCACGAGCGGGCTCGGCCGCCTGATCATCTCGTGCAGAGCTGCCCCAGCCGCCACCATGGGATACACCGAATCCTCCTGCTCTACCTTAAAGTCGATCAGCACCGGCCCGTCGTGCTGGCGCGCCATCTGGACCGCCGGCACCACCTGCGAGCGCTTGGTGACCACCGCGCTGCAGATGCCATAAGCCTCGGCCAGCTTGGTGAACTCCGGATTCAGCAGAGGGGTCGCCTGGTAGTTGCGCTCGTAGAAGAACTCCTGCCACTGGCGGACCATTCCCAGATAGCCGTTGTTGATGATGGCGATGTTGACTTTCAGCTCCTCCTGGACCAAGGTGGCCAGCTCAGCCATGGTCATCTGGAACCCGCCGTCGCCCACCACCACCCACACCTCCGCCTCCGGGCGCGCCACCTTGGCGCCGATGGCCGCCGGCAATGCGAACCCCATGGTCCCCAAGCCCCCGGAAGTTATCAGGGAATACGGCTCGTCATGCTTGTAGTACTGCGCTTCCCACATCTGGTGCTGGCCCACGTCGGTGACCACCACGGTGTGACTGCCGCGCGTTTCCCGCCACAAGTCGTTGATGACGTGCGCGGCGTAGAGGTGCCCGGTATCAGGCAGGTTCTGGATATCCCGCACCGCCGCGTCGCCCTTCAGCCGGTCGATGTAATCGCGCCACTCGCCACAGTCAGTGGATTTTATCCGAGGCAGCAGTTCACGCAAGACCTCGCGGACATCGCCGATCAGGGCTACGTCGACCTTGACGTTCTTATTGATCTCGGCCGGATCGATATCCAGGTGGATTTTCCTGGCTTTGGGCGCGTAAGTCTTCAAATTGCCGGTGACACGATCGTCGAAGCGCATGCCGACCGCGATCAGCAGGTCGGCGTCCTGAATCGTGTGGTTCACCCAGGCTTCGCCGTGCATGCCCATCATGCCCAGGTTCAACGGGTGCGACGCCGGCAGCGCCCCCAGGCCCAACAGCGTCATCGCCACCGGGATCCCGGTGCGCTCGGCCAGTTCGCGAGCCTCTTGCATCGCGCCCGAGACCAGGATGCCGTGGCCGGCCAGGATCACAGGCCGCTTGGCGTTATGGATCAGTTCGAGCGCCTGGGCGTACTCCTGGGGCGCCGGCGATAGGTCCGGCCGGTATCCCGGCAGTTGCGGCTTGGCGGCCTCCCAGTCGAACTCACACGAGGACTGTTGCGCGTCTTTGGTGATGTCCACCAGGACGGGCCCAGGACGCCCGGAACGCGCCACATAGAAAGCCTCACGCAGGGTCCGCGCCAATTCGTCGGCGTGCGTCACCAGATAGTTGTGCTTGGTGATGGGCAGAGTTACCCCAGTGATGTCGGTTTCCTGAAAGGCGTCGGACCCGATCAGCTTGCTTCCCACCTGGCCCGTAATACAGACGATGGGAGAGGAGTCCAGCATGGCGGTGGCGATGCCCGTGACCATGTTGGTGGCTCCCGGACCTGAGGTCGCAACGGCCACGCCCACTTTTCCGCTGGCGCGCGCATAGCCGTCCGCCATGTGCGTGGCGCCCTGCTCATGACGCACCAGCACGTGATGAATGCTGCTGTGCTTCAGCGCATCGTAAGCCGGCAGAATCGCTCCGCCGGGATAGCCGAAGACGTGCTTCACGCCCTCGCGCTCCAGGCACTCCCAGAGAATCTGTGCTCCGGTTTTGATCATGGGATCCCCATTCCTTTCGTTCGGTCTTGGTCGACGCGCCCACAAGCGGGGTTCGGGATTTGGTGTTCGAGGTTCGCAAAGAAACCGCGATTCGCGGTTCGGATTTCGGGGCTCGCTGAAAAATCCCAAACCGTAATCTCCTTCTGGGAATCCCGAGCCCCGAATCGCGAACTCCGCTTGCAGCGTCACCGTATTTGTGAAATGCAGCACTTAGTTTCCCATAGTTTCGATCTGTGCAGAACAAGTCTAACAATTTCACGCGGCTTGCACCAAGCCGATAATATGAAACCATCTTGTGCCCGCCGTCCCTTCCAGTTGCCCATTCAACGAGTAGCCCTCTCCCCCTTTTGCAAACCTTGAAGCGACACGGACCCTTTGCTATAGTCTAAGTCTATACGGAACCGTCGGAATAGAGATTCTCGCTTCGCTCGACACGCCAGGAGGAATACCATGGCTCCACCCAGGGTCTACAAGAACTACATCAACGGTGAATGGGCTGATTCCGCCAGCGGGCAGGCTTTCGAGGACATGAATCCCGCTCATCGGCGCGAACTGGTGGGCATCTTCCAGAAGTCCAACGCCCAGGACGTGGAGAACGCCGTCGCCGCGGCCAAGGAGGCTTACCCGTCGTGGCGATTGACGCCGGCGCCGAAGCGGGGCGAGATCCTCTATCGCGCAGCGCGGCTGCTGCTCGAGCGCAAGGAAACCTTCGCCGAACAGATGACGCGCGAGATGGGCAAGATCCTCGACGAAACGCGCGGCGACGTCCAGGAAGCCATCGACATGACTTTCTACATGGCGGGCGAGGGCCGACGCCAGTTCGGGCAGACCACACCCTCCGAGCTGCAGAGCAAGTTCTGCCTCACCGTGCGCAGCCCCATCGGGGTATGCGGCTTGATCACGCCGTGGAACTTTCCCATGGCGATTCCTTCCTGGAAGATCATGCCCGCCCTGATTTGCGGCAACACGGTGGTGATCAAGCCGGCCACCGACACGCCCCTTTCAACGCACAACTTGATCGAGGTCCTGGAGGAGGTGGGAGTTCCTCGCGGCGTGGTCAATTACGTCACGGGCAGCGGCGGCAGCGTGGGTACGCCGCTGATGAACCATCACGACGTGCGCGTGGTCTCGTTCACGGGATCGACCGCGGTGGGTCGCGAAGTCTCCCAGAGCGTCGCCGCCAGCTTTAAGCACGTCTGCCTGGAGATGGGCGGCAAGAACGTCATGATAGTGATGGACGACGCCAACCTCGATCTCGCCGTGGACGGCGCGCTCTGGGGCAGCTTCGGGACGACCGGCCAGCGCTGCACCGCCACCAGCCGGATCGTGGTCCACAAGCACGTCTACCGAGAGTTCACCGACCAGTTTGTGGAGCGCGCCCGCGCCCTTCGCGTGGGCGACGGCCTGGACCCGGCCGTGCAGATGGGCCCGCTCATCAACGAAGGCCAGCTCCGCACGGTGGAGGAGTACGTCGCCGTCGGCAAACAGGAGGGCGCCCAACTTCTCTGCGGCGGCCATCGTCTGACCGGCGGCGAGTACGACGACGGCTTCTTCCACGCACCCACCATTTTCGGCGACTGCGCTCCCACGATGCGCATCGCGCAGGAAGAAATCTTCGGGCCCGTGGTGGCGGTGATTCCGGCGGACAGCCTGGATCAGGCCATCGAGATCGGTAACGGCGTCGTCTACGGACTCTCTTCGTCTCTCTATACGCGCAACGTCAACCACGCCTTCCGAGCCATGCGCGACATTGAAACCGGCATCGTCTATGTGAACGCGCCCACCATCGGCGCGGAGACCCACCTGCCCTTCGGCGGCACCAAGCAGACCGGCAACGGTCACCGCGAGGCGTCCACCGCCGCGCTCGATTTCTACTCGGAGTGGAAGTCGATCTACGTTGACTTCAGCGACAAGCTACAGCGGGCGCAGATTGACACCTAAGAAATGCTGAGCGATGAATCATGAAATGAAGAAGCTGTCAGCTCTCAGCTCTCAGCGAGAAAGCTCGGTTGTTCTGGCTGATAGCTGAACCCTGATCGTTGATGGCTTCTTCAACTCATCATTCAGCGTTCATCGTTCTCTTCCGCTCGGAGACGCGTCGGCGGCCTGGGTGTGAGGTCGATCCAGTTCCGGCGGCAGCGGGTGAGGACCAAGGCCGAGTTTCATCAGCGATTTTGCCTCGGGCAGGCCGGTGGCGGGAAATCCATTGTCCTCCTGGTAGTGACGCATCGCCTCCCGCGTCCGGTCGTCCCACTGGCCATTGGGCTCTTCCTTCAAGTATCCCACTTCCGCCAGCTTCTGCTGAATCGTCGTGACTCGGTCTGTGCCCGGGTGAAGGTGCGCCATGTAGATTCGGCGCGCCTGACGACTGCTGAGGTTAGCGTTCTTGGACGAACTCCGTTTCTTGCCGGACTTCAAGCCCGATTTGACTGCCGACTTTGCCGGGACCGGCTTCGCCGCGCCTGACTTCACCGCGATCAGCTTGGCGCCGCCAGACTTGCCGGTGGCCGAACTCGCGCCAGTCCGATAGGCGGCGGCTTTGTGGGTCTGATGGGTGTTGCTGGCACTACTAGTATGGGGGTGGGCTGTCCGCGACCTGGATTGACGAGTGTCGCTCTTGGCTTGGCTCTGAGCGTGTGGCGCCGAGGCAGAAGACGCTGGGGTTGATTGCGCTGCCTGGCGCGCGGGGATGAAGAACCCTACGGCTAGCCCTGCCATCAGGCTTAATACGCTTCGACGGAAGCTACTCGGTTGATCCTTGAAGTGTATATTACGCGAGCCAATATACATTCCTTTGTGTATACCTCCGGCCGCCACAGCGCAGCCAGCACCCTTTCAAGTTGCCGAAAACCGAAAACCGAAAACCGAAAACCGAAAACCGCTAAGACCATAACCTCGCGGGCTTCCCAATTTCAAGTTCCAATTTGGATATTCAACCTTCGATTCACACCTACGGCAGTCGGTCGGCAAGGAACAGTGTCGCGAACGATCCGTCCGCTCGCCGCGCCACCAGAAAGAGGACGTCCGTTTTGGGTTTCAGTTTTGATTGCAGCCGGCTGAACTCCTCCACGGATGCTACGTCTTGGTGGTTAATGCTGAGGATCACATCACCGTGCTGCAAGCCCGTGTCGTCAGCGAAGCCATCGGGCTTGACTTCCGTTACCAGGACCCCTTGCGCGGTCTTCAAGTGCAGCTTATCCGTGATTTCCTGTGATTGCTCGCGCGTCAGATTCCGGACCGAGAGACCCAGGACTCCGCCCTGCTGCGGTGTCTCACCCTCGTTCCGGTCGTGCGCCTGCGCCACCTGGTTGTTGATGATCCTGTCGCGATCGCCAACCTGGACATTAGCCGACATGGGTTTTCCGTCCCGAATGAAGTCGACCTTGACCGTCTTCCCGATTTCGGTCTCGGATATGATGGCCACCATCTCGTCGGGACTAGTAATGGGCTTGCCGTCGAGGGCGACGATGACGTCTCCCATCTTCAATCCAGCGCGCTCCGCCGGCGTCTCAGGCTCGACCCCGCGGTCGATTACGACCCCATGGTTGGCCCCGAAAGCGTGCAGGAGAGAAGGGCTCTGCGGGCTGGAGTAATTGACGCCGATGGCGCCGCGGTGCACGCTGCCGCTGGTGATGATAGCGTTGTAGACTTTGCGCGCCGTGTTGGAAGGCATGGCAAAACCCACGCCGTCGGAACCGCCGTGCCGCGTGGCGATGGCCGTGTTGATGCCGATCACCTGGGAGGCCAGGTTCACCAGCGGTCCGCCGCTGTTGCCGGGGTTGATGGCGGCGTCGGTTTGGATGAAGCGCTTGAATTGGCCTGCCACGCCCTGCTCGATATCGCGGCGGTCTTTGGCGCTCACGATTCCGGCGGTTACGGTGGCCTCGAGGCCGAACGGGCTACCGACCGCCAACACCCAGTCGCCCACCCGCATCCTGTCCGAATCACCGAACTGGACGGTGGAGAGGGGCCTGCCGGCCTCGATCTTGATCACGGCCAGATCGGTAGATCTATCGTAACCGACGATCCTGGCGATGTAGCCCTTGGCGTTGTCGTCTCCGTGGATAAAGACGCGAATCCGATCCACCGGGTGGTCCTGGCCCGACGGGTCTTCCTCCTCCCGCATGATGACGTGGTAGTTCGTCATCACGTAGCCGCCCGCGTCAAGGACGAAGCCCGAACCGAGGCTCTGCTGGCGAAAATCACCGGGCGCGCCATCGGGTCCAAACTGAAAGAAGTGATCGAAGAAGTCGTCGAAAGGAGCGTCGCCCGGGTTCTGAAATGGCCGGTGGCCGCTGGCCTTCACCGTCGATTCGGTGTTGATATTCACCACTGCGGGCTCTACCGTGGAGGCGACGGAAGCAAAGGAGTCCGAGAGGGCGACGACCGACGGTGCCGGCAGGGCCCTGGCATCCGGCGCACCCGCGAAAGGCCGTGCGGCGCGAACCCCGCTGGAGACGAAGGTCCCAATCACAATTCCGATGCCCAGCGTCACCACAATTGCCAGCGCCGGTAAGTAGCGGCGGTCGTTCGAACTCATCGTTGGCCTCACGTCGGGACCCAGCTCACATCCCGGTCTATCGTCCTATTCTACACCCTTTGTACAACTTTTGAAGTGGCTTGTGGTTATGGTTAGTGGCTTAGAAAAAAATAGAGGTGTGCTCTTGGTAGCCACTGGCCACTTCAAATTCTCATCCCTCCACCGGGGTAGGAGCGGCTCCACCCCAAATCTCCGAGAAAACCATCCCTGCCAAGATCAGTCCCGACCCGATCAGGACCCTCTTGCCGAGGTGCTCTCCCAGAACCACCCTGGAAGTGATCGCTGCGAACACCGGCTCCAAGGCGAAGATCAGCGCCGTGTGGGCAGGAGGCGTGAATTGTTGCGCCCAGTTTTGAACCGAAAAAGCAAAGGCCGTGGCCAGGACCGCCGTGACCAGCAGGGCCACGATCAGCCGTCCTGTCGCGTGCAGTACCTGACCCGGGCTGAACAGCCAAGCCACGGCGGCAAGCACCCCCACGGTGAGAATCTGCACCGGCACCAAATGAAGAAACGAAACGCGGCGCGTATAGACGCCCACCAGAACGATGTGAAACGCAAATGCCACCGAGCCTAGCAGCACCAGAAGGTCCCCGCGATTCACGCGAATGATTCCCGAGGGCCCCGACGGAGTCACCAACAGGTAGAGTCCGGCGAGGCCGAACGCTCCTCCCGCCAGGCTTGCGGCCCGCAACCGGAAACCCCAGAAGACCATCAACAGCGGAACCAGGATGACGCTGAACCCCGTGATAAATGCCGATTTTGACGGCGTGGTGTAGACCAATCCGGAAGTCTGCCCCGCATAGCCCAACCAAAGAGAAAGCCCCAGGGTGAGGCCGGGCACCCAGGCCTTCCGCTCGATGTGCCCACGCGCCAGCAGCACCAGCAGTAGTGTGCCAGCCAACGTGAATCGCAAGGCGATAAACGGCAGGGGCGAGGCGTCGCTCAGAGCGCCCTTGACCACCACGAACGTGGCGCCCCAGATCAAGGTGATCAGGACCAACAACAACTCGGCTGTCGTGCGTTTGCTCAAACGCGCCCACTCTCATAATTCAAGTTTGACCTTGCCAAGCGCGGAGCCGGCGCCCGTGACGGCGGGCTGGTCAGTGCAACCCGTGGAGGCCTTCCAGCATGGCCATGACTGCCCTCTTCAACTCCGGAATGTCGCGCTCGACGACTTCCCAAACCCGGCCGAGGTCAACGCCAAGATAATCGTGAACGAGCAGGTTACGAAACGCGGCAATCCGTCGCCATTCGATTTCAGGGTGACGGGCCCTGAGTGGTTCGGAGAGACGCTGCGTCGATTCACTCAGCACCTGAAGGTTCCGGAGCACCGCATCTTGAATCGTATGAGAGCGCATGAACTCGTCACGTCCTCTGGACACATCCTCCTCAATACGACGGATGCGCTCAAGGATGTGGCGGAGGTAGACAGCCTCATCTTTCATAGGCTCACAGGGGCACTGCTTCCCGGAGAACATGCTCCCGAATGTCGGGGTTCAGCCCGTCAACGGTGACCACCTCGACCCGTCGCCCTAACAGTTCCTCCAAGTCGAGGACCAGACCCGCGGGAAACCACGAACTGGTCACCGGCCCGACCTCAACGAGCAAGTCAAGATCGCTGTCGGCCCGGGCTTCGCCGCGAGCAACGGACCCGAAGATTCGGACGTTACGGACACCGTGACTCGCCGCAATCCGCTCAATCTCGGCGCGCTTCTTATGAAGTAATTCGTGAACGCTCATCGGATCTCTTGCCGCTAACGCACAAGGTCCAGCACCTCCGCCTCCGTCAGTAGACGGTCGGCGTGCTTGGCGCGGGTGAATATCTTCTCCACCAGTTCGTCAGTCGCTTGGAGCCCGTGGTGATGAAGCCAGAAAACCACATTAGACTTCCCGCTCATGGGGCCAACCTCGATCTTCTGGTCCAGGCCAAACCAGTGCGAAGGGACGCTGGAGTAGACCCGGTTGGCCAGTTCCGTGTCGTGTTTATGGTACGCCTTGATCACCGCCGCCGCATGGACGCCGGTCGCGGTGCGGAAGGCGTCGGCGCCGAACACCGGATAGTTAGGCGGGACGCTTACACCGAAGGCCCCGGCTACCGTGTAGCAGTAGTCCTTCAGCTTCCGCAGATCGCGGTCGATGACGCCCATCAATTTCAGATTCACCATGAGCTGGTCCATGGCAGTATTCCCCACGCGTTCGCCAATGCCGAGCGCCGAGGCGTGCACGCAATCGGCCCCGGCTTCGTAAGCCGCGAGCGAGTTCACCAGTCCAAGGTGGCGGTCCATGTGTCCATGCCAATCGACGCGAATGCTCTCGCCTGTCGGCCCCACCACTTCCTCGATGATGAACCTCAGCAGGGCGCGCACGCCGCGCGGCGTTGCGTGACCCACGGTATCACAGACCACAATGGAACGCGCGCCGCACTCGATCGCCGTCGTGTAGAGCTTCTTGATCGTTTCCGGCCGTGCCCTCGTGGTGTCTTCCGTGACGTACATCGACCGCAGCCCCAGGCTGCGGGCGTATTTCACCGCGTTCTCGGTGGCGCGCAACATGAAGTCGAGCGTCCACCCTTCCGTGTACTGCCGGATGGGACTCGAACCCAGGAAGGTGGCCGCTTCAATCTCGAGGCCCGCGGCTTGAGCCACGTCGGCAATCGGCCTGATGTCGGACTCGATGGTGCGGGCGGCGCAGTTGGCTCGAATCTTGAGTTTGGCGGAGACAATCTCGCGCGCCAGGCGAAGCACATCGTCCCTGGCTCGCGGTCCCGCCCCCGGCAAGCCGAGATTGAGAGAGTTGATCCCCAGCTCATCCATCAAGTGCAGGATGTGAATCTTCTTTTCAATGGGCGGGTCAAGAGCCGAAGGCGACTGTAGCCCGTCGCGCAAGGTCTCGTCGTTCAACAGAGGCGGCTTGGCGAGGGGCAGCTCAGGCCCTTCCACGCGGTTCCAATCGTAGATCAGGTCGTCGGTGAGAGTTCGCTGCGCCATAGTAAACGAGTGACGAGTGACAAGTGACGAGTTTCAAGCGAGAGTTTCTTCTTGCTCGTCACTTGCCACTTGTCACTCGTCACTGCCTCTCGGTCACTTGTCGCTCGTCACCGTTTTCTTGAACATTCCCATCAGGTCAACGGGACGCAGGTCATAGCGCAGGCCGGCGCTCGAATGGTCTTGGGGCGCGGGTCGGTAAAGCGTGTGGCAACGCTCGCAGCGGTAGATGTCGACTCCCGGCCCAGCCTGTTTCAACGTTTCGCCGTCCGGCGTGTACCAGCGCTTCAAATGGCCGACGCAGAGCTCGCCCTTCGCATCCTTTTCGTTGCAAGCCCTCTGTCCGGGCATCTTTGTCTTGATGGTGATCGCCACAAGTAACCTCTCAATAATTGTGAATTGTGAATGGTGAATAGTGAATTGAAGACGAGAAACTTCGTCGCTGGTAGGCGCGTCTTCTGTTTCACAATTCACTATTCACAATTTCTTCCCTAAGTTCGCGATCATCCTGGCCAGTCCACGCACTCGCGCAAAACCGCGCCCGAACAGAGAGTCGGCGAAGCCCTGCGCCAGCCGCTGGGCCTTGGGTCCGTAACCGTACCACCAGACTTTGTGCATGCCCGGCGCCAGATCGACGTCCAGGTATTTTACCCGAACCATTTCCATTAATCCAATTCGCGAGTGGGTGCGTCCGATGCCGCTGGCCTTCACGCCGCCGTGCGGCGCCTCGCAGATCCCAAAGTAGCTGATGCAGTCGTTCACCATCACGGCGCCGGCCTCGATCTCACGCGCCAGGCGCATGCCCCGATTCCCATCGCCCGTCCACACGCTGGCCGCCAGGCCGAAGTCGGAATCGTTGGCCAGCCGCACCGCTTCCGCCTCGTCGCGCACCACCATGATGGGCAGCACCGGCCCGAAGGTCTCCTCGCGCATCAGCCTCATGCCGTGGTTCACGCGGGTGATCACCGTGGGCTCGAAGAAGAAGCCCGATAAGCCCGGAAGGTCGGGACGGCGCCCGCCGCACAACACCTCCGCGCCCTGGGACGCCGCCTCCGCCACCTGCTCTTCCACGATACGCACCTGGCGGTCGCGGATCAGCGGGCCCACGTCGGTGGAGGGATCATCGCCGCGTCCCACTCGCAGCTTTTTCGTCTTCTCGACGCAAAGTTTGATGAACCGTTCGGCCACCTCTCGCACGACATAGGCGCGCTCCACCGAAAGGCACGCCTGGCCGGCGTTCGTGAAAGCGCCCCAGATGGCGCCGCTCGAAGCGGTTTCGAGATTGGAGTCGGCGCACACGATCATCGGGTCCTTCCCGCCCAACTCCAACACCGTGGGCAGCAGTCGCTCCGCCGCCGCGGCCTGGACGCGTTTACCTGTCGCCACGCTGCCGGTAAACATCAGCTTGTGGATCGGCGCCGCGGCCAGCGCCCGTCCCGTCAGCCCGTCGCCCACCACCACGGTCGCCACGCCGGGCGGCAAGTTGGCGGCATCCAGAAGTTCGCGAATGGCCAGCCCCACCTGCGGCGTGAACTCGGAGGGCTTCAGCACGACCGTGTTGCCCCCCACCAACGCAGGAATGATCTCGTTGAACGGGATGCTGAAGGGGTAGTTGGCAGGCGAGATGATGCCGATAATGCCGTAGGGCTCGTACTCGAGGCGCCCGCGCTTCAACCTCATCGCCAGATTGTGGTGAGGCACCGACTGCGGCGCCAAAAAGCTCGCGGCATTCTGCGCAAAGTAGCCGAGCGCGTCGAGCACTACCGTCACCTCGGTGAGCATGGCCTCGACCAGTGGCTTGCCGGCTTCCCGGGTGATCAGCGCCGCCATCTCCTCGCGCCGGTCGTAGAGGACCTCCTTCACCCGTAGAAGGTATCTCGCGCGCTCGCGCACGCCCACCTGTCGCCACTCGGCGAGCGCCTGGCCGGCCCTCGCCACCGCCGCTCCCACTTCCGCGTCAGTCGCGGAGTCGAACTCCGCCAGCACCTCACCCGTAGCCGGATTCAGCGACTGGATTTTCGGTCGGACCGCCTCCGGCTCGCTCACCTTCTCAACCGTATCAGCCTTGACGGCAGCTTGCATGTTTCGCCTCTCGTGTTGCGCTCGCGCAATTCAGCAATAGGCATATCAGCAACTACCTCGATGCCTATGAAAATAAACAACATTCCGACTTCCGTGTGAAACGCTCCCAATCTCGGCTTCGGCCTTAGCCCAGTGACAGCCTGTATGTCTCACCTCGCGGGCAGGTCCTAGTCCCAATTCGGCAATATAGAAAGCCGAAGTACGGTTCATATCGTTGAAAATAAATGACATTCCGACTTCCGTGTGAAACGGCTCCAATTTTCGGCCCCGTCGAACCGGGGCTCGGGACCGGGCAGCCCGAATTGGGGTTTGCCGAACCCCTAGATTGAAGGAAGGTGTGAAAAAGACGTTTCTCGCAGGGGCGCAAAGGCTCGCAGAGTCGCAAAGAAGAGCTTCCATCCTGCCGACTGGGTCGAGGCTATGATTCGAGGCAGTAGGGCACATTGTGAGATACTAAACCAATTGTAGAAGGTTGTCAAGCTAATTCTACCCCTTTTCATTCAGCGGTAGGCTTCCTTGCGATGGAGGACGCGGCGAACCTCGATGGCGTCGGCAGCGGTATAGACGAAGAAAAGCCGGTAGTCGCCAACGCGAAGCCGGAGTTCTTCCCTATCTCCCCGGAGCGCCTTCACCATCGCCCGTGCCTGACGCAGCAAAGCGATGAAGCGCGTAAAGAATACGCATCCCGGTGGGCTTATCCAAACGCCGGACATCGTTTTTGGCCAGCTCGGTCCAGATGATCGGCTTCACGCGGTTCCTTGAAACTGTCGATTGCCTTTTGCGTGATCCCCAGCTCGGCCAGCACTCGCTCGTGAGGTATACCTCGATTGTGCTTGAGCCAATTCTGAGCGTCGTCGAGCGCCCGGCTCTCCTCGGCTGTGAGTGGCTCTTCGTCGGTGGGAGCGTTGGCGACCGCACGGGAGACGGGATCGAGCATAGCCTCCAGCAAACCGACCACCGCAGCCACCTGGGCGGGCGGCAAGCGCTCAATCAGTTGATGGGCCTGCTCCTTGGGGTCGCTTGTCGACATGCAGTTCCTCTCAACCCCACTTTACCCACCGCGCGCTGGGCTGTCAATCATGCAGTCTTCTTCTTCTGTTCTCGCCCTCTGGGCAAGAACATTACTTGACTGAGTCAGTTTTCCCTAATGTCTTGCCACAGGGAACGACGTGCTTGAATTCAGGCTCCTCTACCCGGATGCATCGTTCGGTGTCCTTTCGGCGACTTCTGCGTAGACGCGTAGCGGCCGACACGGCGAGCTCTCAGGCTTTGCCAGGGCAGACGACGGTGTCCTGGAGCGGATTGCGTTGGAACAATCAGTCCCCGTTATTCCCGAGCACAGTTGCGCCCAGCGACGCCAATCATTATATTCAGCTCTATGGGACCCCGCCGATACCGCGCTGCTTGGGTCGCGTTCTTTTTGATCGCGATCGCTACTGATCGAGTGCATGCCGAGATACACTTCGACAATTTCGCGTCCAGTGAGGGGCTCAGCCTGATGGGTGATGCCAGGGTTTCTGGCAAAGTCCTGCGGATCACGCCGGCCCGAGCAGAAAAATCGGGCGCTTTTTGGTTTCGCGATTTTTCGCGATAAACAGTCCGTACGCGTCTTTCTCTGTCGGTTCATAAATGTCGCTCGGGTAGCGTGCCGCCACGGCGTAGTGGCTGAGCCGCTGGCAGTCTCGCTGCCGCACGGTCAAAGAGGAATTAACTTGGACACAAGCCGCCAGTAATGCAACGAGGTCATGGGCTGGAACAGGCGGCAGGCCGTGGAAAACAAGAAAGGCCTTGAGAAACTTTTCTGCGGCTTGCTGGGCATGAAAGCACACAGTGTCCCAGGGAATCGCAGACGCTGTCAGATTGTTTTCGATATTCAGAAGGTCGTGTTCGGCCTTGGCCAGCCACGCCCGATAATTTGATGCGGACTCCCAGCGGTCTCCATTTCAATAAAGATGTCCACGTCGCTTTCGGCCTTGGCCTCGCCCCGAGCCTGGCTGCCAAACAGGATGACGCGCTGGGGATGAAAAATGCTCGACGATCGTCTTCGTAATGTGCGCCACCAATCCGGGATCCACCATAGTCCTGCGCTCTCCCTCAACCCACGCCCCTAACCTACTCCGTAGTCCCATCCGGCGTCAAACGTTTCGTCAGGAAAGAGTCGACGATTGACGAGTGTCGATTGGAAACAGCTTTCAGCGGTCAGCTCTCAGCACGAAGGTCCGGCTCTTGCTGATGGCCGATAGCTGAGAGCTGGTGGCTCTTCCCGTCAATTGTTGAAACTCACGGCTGAAACACCAAGTGCTGATCGCCGGGATGAAGCTGTACCTTCTTCCCGTTCCAGATGAACGACCCAGTCAGGGTACCAGGCAGCGTCACATCGGCCACCAGGCCGTCCGACCCTCGGCGCTCGTAGTGGACCCGGATCTCTCCCTGCGGGTGGGGGAGTGTTACCTCAAGGTGCTTGAGACGGCCGAGGTGGGGCTCGACGGCGACCTCGGCAAAGCCGGGGGCGGCGGACTCAATTCCGGCGACCGTGGCCAACAGGTCGAAATTCGGGTGCGCGCTCCACGCGTGGCAGTCGGATCGCGTGGGCTCGGGAGTTTCGGCCCACGTGGTCAAACCCAGCTTCAGCATGTTGAGCCACGGGCCGAGTTGATCCAGGTACTCATTGCCGAGCCCGGCCTTCTTCATGGCGCGAGAAAGGTAGAAGCGGAAATAGTACGAGCACTGGGTGAGGCTGGTATCGATCAAAACCTTTCTCATGACGGTCTGCTGGTCAGCCGCCGGAATGGCATTGGTGAGCACGCCGAGAATGCTGGCGTGCTGACTGAAGTGCCGGCGCGCAGGCGTGTCGCCGATGAGGGCGCGCGACGGGTCCCAGCACGTCTTGTAGACGGCTTCCGCAATCTGCCTCGACAAGGCGCGGTAGTGTTCGGCGCGCTCGGCGCTGCCAAAAGCGGATTCCAGGTCGGCTGCGTCACGAGCGACCATGGCAAACTGGAGGCTCAGCACGGCGGACTCGCCGTCGGCTTCCTGCGGCGGGACGCCGTCTGGGAACCCGTCGTTCCAATCGGCGAAGTCCCACCACTCCAGTTTGCCGAGTAGGGCCGAACCTTGGAGTGCGGCAGCTTGCTGCCGCTTTCCCCCAAGCCAGCTTGCTGGCGGCACGTTGGATTCGTCCGCCCGGTTGAAGCTGCCCGCGAACAAGCTCGCGGGATCAAAAGCGGCAGCAAGCTGCCGCACTCCAAGGCGCGATTCGAACCAGTCGATCACGCCGCGCTCGTTCACCAGGAACTGGCGCAGGAAGTCGGCGTCGCCGTGGTACCACCACAGGTCGTGCATCATGCCGATCCACAGCAGCGAAAAGGGCGGGATATACTGCGGCAGGAAACTCGGGTAGCGGCTCTGCGTCAGACCCTCGGGCGTGCGCGACTCGTCGAGCGACTCGATGGCATTCTTCACCAGTCGATCGTCGCCGGTCATGTAGAGGGAGACCAGCGCCTGGATGCGCGTATCGCCCGCGTACTGGAGTTGCTCGTAGTAAGGGCAATCCATGTAGGTCTCGTGGGCGCAGAGGCGCGCCGTTCGCCAGCCCACGGCCATGATTTGCTCCAGCGCCGGATCGTCGCTTTTGAACTGGGCGCGCCTCGTGAACGGATAGGCGGTAAACACGGCGCGGAAGTCTTCCAGCACCAGCGGCTCGTCGCCGGTCACGATGTCGAGCTGAAGGTAGCGGAAGGTGCGCCAGTAAAGCGGCCGGAAAATGCGATCGTCGCCGCCGTCGGGCCGGAACTCGTCGCTGTAACCGAGGATTTCTTTGCCCTCGGTCTCATTGCGATTGCCTTTCTCGCGCCCTTTCCAAAGCGCCTCGGCATAGGTGAGCGTCACGGTGGCACCGCGTCCGCCACGCACCACAAGCTCCGGGTACGCTGTGGTGAGACAGCTCTGGTCAAGAAGAATCTGCGCGTGCGTCCTGGCCGGTATGTTCACCGGAGTCTTCCCTTGAAGGAAATCGGCGGTGACCGCGCCATTTGCAAAGCCAGTGGCGCGGACCACACGGGCCAAGCGTTCGGGCGTGTTCTCCATCAGCGGAATCGGCCGGGGCACTAGCATCCACTGCGACGGGCTATCCTGGATGCCGCGCGGTCCGCCCACTGTGATCCTGCTCGCCGGCTGCCACCGGCTATCGTCGTAGTCCGGCTGCTCCCACCCCCATGGATACTTCCATCCGTCCACGCGCTCGCCCGGCCCGACCACCGTGTAGAAGCGGGACATCTGCCCGCCAAGAGGAATCACGTCGTAAGCCGGGTCGCCGGTCACCTTCCACGACGCATCCGTATTCACCGCTTGCTCCGCCGCGCCGTCGCCCTGAACCAGCAGCCCGGTTTCGTTGGTCATCTGCGCCATGGGCGCCAGCTCGGCAAGGTTCCACACCACCGCGGCGAGCACGTTCTTGCCAGTGCGCAGCAGTTTGACGATATCCACCGTCTCATAGCGCCAGTGCTTAAGGTCGCCACGCGCGGGCCCTTCCACCACGCGGACGCCATTGGCAAACAGCCAGTACCGGTTGTCGCCGCTGATGTGGATCACAAAGTGTTCCGGAACGGAGGCGAGGGAGAACGTCTTGCGAAAGTGGTAGACCCCGAACTCACGCCGGGGAGCGCCCGGACAGGAAATCCATTCTGCCTTCCAGCGATGGTCCAGCAGATTCGGGTTGATGTCCTGGCTGGGCGTGATCGAAGCCGGTGCCACCGCTAGAAGCGCGACCAAAAGCGCTAGGGCGGCCGGAGATAATCTGCGAGTGGCTTTCTTCTTAGGGTGGGGTGTAATCGAAGGCTTCATGAGGTCTCCCTTGTGGGTCAAACCCTTAGGGAGAATGTGTAACACTTTCAGTGGGAATGCTGCAAGGTTTTCGGGAGGCCGGCCGATCGCTAGGCATGGGCTTGCTCGAAGCGCTTGAGAGTGGGCAAGGTCCTGATCGATTTGCCGGCCTTCCGTTCTGCTAGCCGGATCTCATAAAGGCTTTGCAAATTCAGCCAGAACTCCGCCGTCGTGCCAAAGAAATGGCCAAGCCGCAAGGCCGTATCACCGGTAATGGCCCGACGTCCATGCAATATTTCGGTGATGCGGTTCGTCGGGACATTCAGTTGCCGCGCGAACTCGGCGGCACTCATGCCCAACTCCTTAAGCTCCTCGGCCAGATGTTCCCCGGGATGAATTGCCATGACGCCCATATCGTTTCTCCCCTAATGATAATCGACGATCTCGACGTTGGAAGGCCCGCCACCTTCGGTCCATTCGAAGCAAATCCGCCATTGGTCGTTGATGCGGATGCTGTATTGCTCTTTCCGATCCCCTTTCAGTCGCTCAAGACGGTTGCCGGGCAGCGCAGCCAGATCTTGGAGGGTGACGGCGGTTTCCAGGCGGTCCAGCTTCAAACGCGCGGAGCGTTCGATACCGGAAAACGCCTTGACACGCTTGCCGACCGCGAAGTCGCTGGTTCGCTTGTCTCGATAGCTGGCAATCACAATTCAGTCTAGCGGTGCCTACGCGTTACGTCAAGCGTAAAGACCCACTGAGCTTTTTCGGCGCTCGGCGCCGATCTGCTTTCAGCCCGTAAATCGCTTGCGATGACCAGGCAGATCGGATTTATACTGAGCGCCTTATGAGAAGGCGATCCTTCCTCAAGCACGCGGCTGCTGTTCCGGCGCTTGGCGCTGCGGCGAGACTCTCGGCCGAGGCACCGGCATCTGCACCGGACGAGACTCGGCGCACTCTTCCCCAGGGACACTACACGCCGGGCCGGATTCCCAACGAGTACAGCCTGTATTTGCCGGGTGAGCGGGAAGCGCTGGCCAAGCCGCCCGCCGTGGTCGCCTTTGATGGCGACAGGGTGAAGGCCAACCTCAGCGGCGAGACGAAATCGCTCAAGGTGGGCGAGTCGATCGGTGGCTGGCAACTGGTGGCGAACCTCCCGTGGCTGAATGGCACGGCGACGGCGGTGTTCGAAAAACACGCGACGCACCAGGGCGCCATCGCCTATGTCACCGAGATGGGCGAGATTGCGCACATTCCGAAGCGAATCGGCGATCTCTCGAAGATCCGGCCGCGACCCACGTCAAATCCTCACGGCGTGAAGCTCGACCGCCCCACGCGCTACGTGCCCGGCCCCGACGTTTGCGGCGACTACATCCTGAACTCGGACGACGACCCGAGCTACGAGAACATCGCTGCCCTGGGCGCGGAGCTGATTGGCTGGACTCTGGTGGCAAACGAGGAGTCGGCGCCCGAAAAGTCACTTTGGCTCGAAGCCGACGGCAAATCGCGCCAGTTGCCCGCCGACCCGCAGGCGCAGTGGGCGCCCGATCTCACCGGCTGCTTGTTCGACCCCCGGCGGTTCCTGCCTTCCGAGTACTGGTACGAGTATGTTCCGGGCTACAGCAAGCGCACGCTGCTGGGCGGGTATTTGCCGGCCGCGGATATCGGCGTGTGGAATCCCAAGTTCCGGTGCGGCTACGAGGTGATGGTGGTGCTGCCGGTGGGCGTGGATGCCAAGCCTATCGGCCGGATTCGCGCCCAACTGCCGACGGGCGTCGAGGGCACCATGATCCCGCCGGGAGATACCGAGTACACGGGCTCCCCCCAGTCCGGCCAATTCGTAGAGCGTTACTGGAGCGGTTCCGCTAACGACTTTTTCGCCGCGCTGGCGGGACTTTGGGGCAAGTGGAGCCACTTCTTCGAGGACCGCATGAAGGTGGAGACTCCCGACGAATGGCTGCTCGACGCGGCGCGCGCCGGCATCACGCTGTCGCGTACCAGTTACCACGGCCTTGACCCGACGTATCAGATCGGCGAGGGCGCTTATACCAAGATTCCCGCGCGCAGCCACGCCCTGTTTCCGGTGGCCCACTACGAGTTCGTGTGGGCGCACCAACTCTGGAACCTGACGGAAGAGGTCGAGCCGTATTTCGAGCACTACCTGAATCACTACGTTCTTCCCGACGGCAACTTTCTGTATAACACGCAGGATCAGGTGGAGGCGCCGCTCAACGCCGGAGTCTTTCTGGAGCTGTCGGCGCGCGCCTATGATCATACCCGGTCTCTCGAAGCGCTGAAACGGCGGCTGCCGGTTCTGCGACAGATGATCGAGTTCGTGCTCAAGCGCTACCGCTACAGCAAGTCAACCTTCCCGGCGGACGATCCGCGCCACGGACTGATCTGGGGCTCGCCCGAGGCCGATAACGGCGATCCCAACGACGACTTCCCGGAGTCGCACCCTTACTACTACCAGAACGCCTCCTGGACCTGGCGCGGACTGCGCGAGCACGCTCGCGTCCTTGAACGCGCCGGACGCGCGCAGGGCGACGCCGATCTCAGTCGTGAGGCGGTAGAAACCGCGCGAGTGGCGGCCGAGATGCGTGCTGATATCGAACGCTCGCTGCGGCGGACGCTTGACGATCGCAACCCCGAGATGAAGCAAGCCGGCACCACACCCTTCACGGCGTTCGACACCAAGCGCAAGCCCACCGAGCTTTCGAGCTACGAGAACCACCGCTACATGATGGACTGGTTCACGAGCGATTGGGGCGACCCCGAGCTGGACCTCGGCCACTTCAAGCACCGCGCCATCGCCGGCCTCGAAATCCTGCGCATGAATATCGACGGCGATTTCCCGCGCACTTCGAACTTCATGGAGCACGGCACGCTCGCCGGTCTGATCCGTCAGGATGACTACCGGCCCTTTCTGGTGGCGCTCTACGGCAACCTCTGCTACGCCATGGATTCAGGCAACCGCTATGCGCCCGAGGACGCCCTGCTGCCCGCGAATTTCCCGGGCGAGGGCAGCCCTTATGCGTGGTCGGCGGTGGTGAACAGCGAACTTCAACCGTCCATGGGACTGCGCTGGCTGCTCTGCTACGAAGAGCACGACCGCGACGTGGTCCACCTCCAGAAGGCCGCGCCGAAGCACTGGTTCAAGCCCGGCGAGCAGATTCGGGTTGATAAATGCCCCACGCGCTTCGGAGAAATCGGTTGGACCACAACGAGCTTGCCAGGCTCTGGCGCGGGCGCGACTGGGAACGGGGCGAAGTGGCACGTGGAAATCATGCTGCCCGAGTCGTTCGGCGCAGACCTGATTGTGCACATCCATCCACCAGGCCGCGAGGCGTTGAAGTCGACGTCGGCGGGCGAGTTACAGCGCGACCGCGTGGTGCTGCCCGCGTCGGTGCTGGCCGGCAAAACAAAGCTGAGCGTGGACGTGACGTAGCGAAGGGCGTCCCGCCCGCTGTTTTATTGCCGATTACCGATTGCCGATTGAAGACGCCGGCGGCTTCGTGCCAAGATCAACTGGTAAGGAAAGGGGTTCCGAGGTCTGAAGCCAAGAACAAGGATGGCGGTCATGGGTGTTGACAAGGTGCTCGCAGCAAAACGAGAAGAGATTCTACGGCTCGCGGCCAAACACGGCGCGCGAAATGTTCGCGTCTTTGGCTCTCGGGCAAAGGGTGAGGCAGGCTCTGAGAGCGACGTCGATTTGTTGGTAGACATGGGACCGGACCGAACCCCGTTCTTCCCAGGCGGTCTGGTGGCTGATCTCGAGGACCTTCTTGGGCGCAAGCTGGACGTGGTCACAGAGGGTGGGCTTCACTGGTATATCCGGGAGCAGGTTCTCCGGGAGGCGACACCGCTGAGTGCTGTTTCCGGACTTCGTTGTGGCTCACGAAGAATTAAGAGCTCAACACAGAGTTCACGGAGCCTCATAGAGACCACAGAGAAGAGCGTGCTAACTAACGCATTCAGCTTCGGCTCACCCGAGATCCTTCAAAGCTCGTTCGCGCTGAACCGGCGGTCACGGACGCGTACCCCAGTCTTTCTTCTCCGTGGTCTCCTTACGCCTCTGTGACCTCTGTGTTGAGCTCTTCCTTCTGGTTGCGGCCGCACGCCGTGCCGTATTGACCGCGGCCACTGGCGGCGCATTGAATGGTGACCGCTGTGTCTGATTCACATTCAGAAATGCTTAACCTTGCATTGCGACCGCGCGCCGAATCCGTGATCACAATACTTCATCAAAAAAGGCATGGTGGAGATCACACAGACGGCCAACGAGACTCGGCCTCTGCCTTCTGCCGTTGCGTCGCGACCTTCCGCTGGCGTGCCGCACGTGGTGATTGTGGGTGCGGGATTCGGCGGGCTTTATGCGACGCGGGCGCTGAAGCACGCTGCGGTGCGGATCACGGTCATCGACCGCCGCAACCATCACTTGTTTCAGCCTCTGCTTTACCAGGTGGCGACGGCAGGGCTTTCGCCGGGCGAGATTGCTTATCCCATTCGCGCCGCGCTGCGCCAACAGAAGAATGCGCAGGTGCTGCTGGCGGAAGTCACTGGTGTGGACCTCACGGCGCGCAAGCTGCATTTCAAGGATGGCGGGGAGATTGGCTACGACTACTTGATTCTGGCCACCGGCGCCACGGACAGCTATTTTGGCCACGACGACTGGCAGCCCTGGGCGCCGGGATTGAAGAACCTGGAGGAAGCGCTCGACATCCGGCGGCGCATTCTGCTGGCGTTTGAGCATGCCGAGCGCGAGACCGATCCTGCCCGACGCCAGGAACTGCTCACCTTCGTGTTGGTGGGCGCCGGACCCACCGGCGTTGAACTGGCGGGCGCCATCGCGGAGATCGCGCGCCACGTGATGGCGGAGGATTTCCGCTCCATCGATCCGCGTGATTCCCGCATCATTCTGTTGGAGGGCGGGCCGCGCGTGCTGCCCGCGTTTCCGCCGGAGCTCTCGGCCAAGGCCGAAGCCGCCCTCACCAAGATGGGTGTGGAAGTGCGGACGAACTCCCGGGTCACGGCTATCAGCCGCGACGCGGTGATGGTCGGCGAGCACGCGGTCCCGGCGGCGACCACCATCTGGTCAGCGGGCGTGAAGGCGTCGCCACTGGTGAAGATGCTGGGCGTGCCGGTGGACCAAGCCGGCCGAGTGCGGGTGGAGTCCAACCTTACGCTTCCCGGCCATCCGCAAGTGTTTGTGATCGGTGACGCTGCCGCTTTTCTCGACGGCGCGGGCAAGCCGCTGCCGGGAGTCGCGCCGGTGGCGATCCAGCAGGGCCGGCACGTGGCGAGCAACATCGTGCGGGCCGCGCAGGGCAAGCCTCTCGAACCCTTCCACTATCATAACAAGGGCCAGCTCGCCACCATTGGGCGCGCGGCCGGCGTAGCCGACTTCGGGCGCCTGCGGGTGTCGGGCTTCGTCGCGTGGGTCATGTGGCTGCTCGTCCACATCTTTTTCTTGATCGGCTTTCGCAATCGTTTGATGGTGATGTTCGATTGGACGTGGTCCTACTTTTTCTATGGGCGCTCGGCGAGGCTGATCACGGGAACGATGGAAGAAAATGATGAACGCTGAATGATGAATGATGAACGGAAAGACAGGTCTTTGAGGTTTTCAGTTCATCATTCATCATTCAGCGTTCATCATTTATTTCGCTGCCGGGAACTCCACCTTGGGAGCTTCGCGCGATGTGGGCGAGGCCGTGAAGTAATTGTTGTTGCGCTGGAAGCCAGACATGCTGGCGACGATGTTGTTGGGGAAGAGGTTGATATAGGTGTTGTAGTCCTGCACCGCCTCGTTGTAGCGCCGGCGCGACACGGCGATGCGATTCTCCGTGCCGGCCAGTTCGTCTTGCAGACGAAGGAAGCTTTCGTCCGCTTTTAGGTTGGGATAGTTTTCCGCGATCGCGAGCAGGCGGCCGAGGGCACCATCGAGTTGGCCATTGGCGGCGATGCGGTCGGCAGGCGTTTTGGCGTTGAGGAGCCCCGCGCGCGCATTGGCGACATCGCCAAAGACGGTCTCTTCGTGCGCCGCATAGCCTTTCACCGTGGCGACCAGATTAGGGATCAGGTCGGCACGGCGCTGCAGGTCCACATCCACCTGCGACCAATCCGCATTAATGGTCTCGTTCTTGCGGACCATTTCGTTGCGGCGGCGGACGTAGCTGCTGACGAGGATGATGGCGAGCAGCACCAAAACTCCGATGGTAATGAGAAATCCCTTCATTGTTCTTCCTCCGGATTCTAAGGAGTGAGGAGTTTTCAAGAAGTCGAAAGTCGAAAGTCGAAGGTTGAAAGTGAAGACAATTCTTTCTTTGACTTTCGACTTTCAACTTTCGACTCTCGACTTCTTCCCTCGACTTCTTCTCAATGGCTGAATCTCACGTCGATTTCGTGCGTCACGCGCGCCACAGCTTCCAGATAGCCACGAAAGGTCGCCTGCACGTCGATCTCTTTCGAGGGGCGCCGGCCGGCACGTACCTCCAGAATGGTGTGGAACGCCGACGGGTCGAAGCCCAACTGCGCGGCCAGCCGATCCACCGCGTCGCGCTTGTGCTGCGGGCGCGGCGCGCCGAGGGCGATCAGGGCATGGCGAAAGAGGGTGCCGAAGCTGGAAACGGATTCGGTCATAAGCTTGAGCATCGCCTTGCGATCGCCGGGGCTGGCGAGGTAGTGCTGCCTCAGCCGCACGAGATTGGTGCGCAGCTCACGTTCCACCTGGGCGCGATGGAGGTTCATCGGCACTTCGAGCGTGGTGAAGAAGTCTACGCCCGCCAGCACTTCGTGCCTCGCTTTGATATCGAGCAGTTCGATGGCAAAGACATCCGCCGAGCGGGCCAGTTCCTCGGGCGTGAAGACCAGCGGCGCCGGATGACCCTTGCTTTCCCACCACCGCGCCGTCCGGTTGAGCTTCTCGATCTCGGCAAGGTCGAGCCGTTCAAGCAGCAGCACGACGTTGAAGTCAGAATGGTCGGGGTGAAACTCGCCGCCGGCCGCCGAGCCGTGCAGCACTACCGACTTGAGGTTGGCGCCCTCCGCCACTTTCAGCTTTTCCACCAGTTCGCTTAGCTGTTTATGCATCTGAAACTCGAAAGTCGAAAATCGAAACTGGAAAATCGAAGCTCGAAGCTCGAAGTTCGAAACTCGCGAATAAACCCGCGTCCTGCCGTCTTCACTTTTGCCTTTTGATTTTCTTCGTCTTCCTTTTGTTGCCAGCCGCAGCAGGGAAGTCCTCACCAACTCGTGGTCGACCCTCCGCCTCCCGAGCTGCCTCCTCCGAATCCACCAAAACCGCCACCGCCGCCAAAGCCGCCGCCACCCCAGGAACCGCCCCCGCCAAAGCCGCCGCCACCAAACCCGCCCCCGATCCAGGGTGGACCAATCCAACACCCCCGGCGGCTTCGCCCGGAACCAGTGCTGAACCGCCGTATCAGTGAGACCAGGCCGCCTAAGCCGAGAATGATACCCCAGAAAATCAGCCTGCCCAAGTCGAACTGAGGCGCCGAGGGAGCAGGGCGTTGGCTCTCCGTCGGGACATTGCTGAGCTTCACGCCGCGGTCCTTGGCGATCACTTGGGCGATGAGTGTTGTTTCCTGCAGGAGCGCGCCGCTGTAGTCCCCGCTCCGCAGCATCGGTACTACCTGGCGGCCAAAACTGCCCACCAACCCGTCGGGCAGAATCGGCTCCAGACCGAAACCGACCTCAACCTTGAGCTTGTGGTCCGACTTCGCGAGGAGGATCAGGACACCGCGATCCGTGCCCTTATAGCCGATTCCCCACTGCTTGAACAGAGCGACGGCGAAATCCTCCACCGGCTCGCCGTCTAGCGAATTGATAGTGACGACCGCGATCTGCGCCTGAGCCTCGCGGTCCACCTCAGTGCAGATTGCCGTGATGCGTTCGCTGGTCTGCGCATCGATCACGCCGGCGAAGTCGTTGACGTAGCCTTGGGGTTTGAGGTCGGTGACCTTTTCCGCCCAGGACCGCGAAGGAAGGCTCAGACTGAGGAGCAGGCAGGCGAACGCGGCCAATGCGACAAGGCCGGCCGTGCGGTCGGCACGGGCCGCTTTCTGCTTGGCGCGAGTGTGATGTTGCAGGATCACTCCGTTACAGTCTATCAGACAATGAGATGATGACGCGCTGCACTATCATAGTGGTGGACTGCTGACGGGCCTCGAGGCGATCGTCGACGGCTCCTTCATTCGCACCGCAGTGCGACTGTAGGCTGGACTTTGGTGGCTCGCCGCGCCGGGATATAGCAAGCGGCAAGCGCCACGACCGAGAGCAACAGGGCCACGCTCGCATAGGTCAGCACGTCCGTCGGCGCGACGCCCAGAAGCTGGGTGCGCAGCAAGCGTGTCACAGCCAACGAAACTGCGACTCCTACGCCCAGCCCCGTGAGCGTCATCCGCAGCCCGTGGCCCAGAACCAGGCGGAGGACGTCCGCTGGCTCGGCTCCCAACGCCATGCGGATGCCGATCTCATGCGTGCGCTGGCGAGTGGCATAGGCCACGACTCCGTAGACTCCTACCGCAGCCAGCGCTAACGCCAGCAGCCCGAAGGAGCCGGCGAAGGTTACGACGATCCGCTCGAAAAGGCTGCCCATTTGCATGCTGGACCGGAGAGAGTCCACGTTGAAAACGGGCAAATCGGGGTTGAGTTCATGGATAGCCCTCTCCACCGGCGCAGCGAACGCCATAGGCTCGCCCGACACCCGCGTGTGGACGATGATCGCATCGAAAGGAGGGTAATCCTGGAACCAGGGCACAAAAAAGCAGGGCTCCGCGTTATAGGTCACGCGGCGGTACTTGGCATTGCGGGCCACGCCCACCACGGTGCGCCATCGGTCATACAGCCGAATCCGTTTCCCTATCGCATCCTGACCCGGCCAATAACGGGCGACAAATTCTTCGTTGACAATCGCTATCGACTGTGACTTGGCGTCGTCCTGAGCGGTAAAATCACGCCCGGAAACAAGGGGAGTCCGCAAGGTCCGAAAGTAATTCGGGCCCACCCTGGCCCAATCGATTTCCATCGATTCGTGAGGGCGAGGCACGTAGCCCTCGAGCTGAACGCCTTCGGAGCGGATGGTGTAACTGAGGGGCGAGAAGTCGGCCAGCGTCACCGACTCAACCCCTGGAAGGGCCTCAATCTTGGCCAGCAGTTGCCGGTCGAACTCAAGGCCTCGCACGCTTGAATAGCCCGACGGCCGAAGCTCAAAGGACTCCAGCAGCACGTGGTCCGGGTCGAAGCCCGGATCCGATCGCTGGGCCTTTTCGAGGCTGCGGGTGAAAAGACCCGCGCAAACCAGCAGGAGCACGGAAAGGGCGATCTGCATCACCACCAGTGCGCTCGCGAGGCGCGACCGGTGGAGCCCACCGGAGACGCTCCCTGCCTCTTCCTTCAGCACCGTCACCGGCGCCAGGTTCGAGGAGCGCAGCGCTGGCAGAATGCCGAAAATCACTGCCGTGACGATCGAGATGGCCAAGGTCACTAGAACTACAGTGTGATCGGCATGGCCATTGAGCGCGAGTGGGAGAGTCGTGGAAGGCACGAAGGCGGTGAACGTGCCCGCGCTCCAGGTGGTGATGAACACGGCGAGGGCGCCGCCGGCCAGGCCAAGCAACAGGCTCTCCATCATCAGTTGGCGGACCAGTCGCCACCGGCTTGCCCCAATGGACAAGCGAATGGCGATCTCGCGCCGTCTTGAGATGGAGCGCACCAGCAGCAGATTGGCCACATTGGCGCAAGCCAGCAACAGCAGCAAGGCCGCGAGTCCCAACAACATGGGCAGCGTGGCGGAAAGATAAACGTTGGCTCCAAATGGAGAGCGCCAGAGGGGATCGAGGGAGATCTGGTTGGGACCCTGATGATCGTCGGGAAAACGCTCAGCGATCCGCTGCATGAGCAGGTTCAGCTCGCCCTCCGCTTGCCGGGAATTGATCCCTGGTCTGAGCCTTCCCAGCACGTTGAGCCAGAAATCGCCGCGATCGTCGAGCTTCCCTTCAAACCCCCACACGGCCCTGACCATCACCGCGGGAATCCAAATGTCCCCTCGCAATCCGGGCATACATCCTTGAAAGCCCGGAGGAGCGACCCCGACAACCGTGTACGGATACCGGTTGATCTGTATTTTCCTGTCGATGATGGACGGATCGCTGCCAAAATGGCTCTGCCACAGTTCGTAGCTGATCACCGCCACCGGGGCGGAGCCTTCGCCCCCACGTTCCTCCGCCGGTACGAAACCGCGTCCAAGGATCGGCCCTACGCCGAGCACGTCGAAGTAATTCGCGGAGGTCAACACTCCGTAAATACGTTCCGGCTTGCCCTCGCCCGTGAGGGACACGTATTCGTGATGATAGGCCAGGAGGCCGGAAAAGCTGCCGTTATTGTCGCGCAGGTCGCGGTAGTCCGGGTAGGAGAAAGGCGGCGTGGGATGATCACTCCTCTCTCCTCTCATGACGGTCACCATATCGCTGGTGCGCGCAACGCCAGGAATGGGATTGAGCAGAGTCGAGTTAATCCAACTGAAAATAGTGCTGTTCGCCGCGATGCCCAATGCCAGTGTCAGCACCGCCAAAGCCGGAAGGCCCGGATTCTTCCTGAGAACGCGCAAGCCGTAACGCAAGTCTTGAATCAAACTCCCCATCGCCAACCTCATCAAACATCAGAATTAATGCTCACTCTATTTATAAGTCGGCCGCTCCTTGGCAGTCTGTGTCCTGCGTCACATGGTTTAGAATCGCCGGTTGCCGATCGCCGCTTGCTGATTGCCGATTGCCAATTGGAAGAAAGACTCATTGGCGAGTGTGGGATGGCCAATGGAAGGAGCCGTGCGGCTTGTCTACTCTTCTTTTCCAATCGTCAATCGTCAATCCGCAATCGTCAATTCTTCGTTGGCGGTCGAAGCTGAACCTGAAATTGGGCTAGACACCAGATCTCTGAAGAACCGAGCGTTACAGTTCACACTAACCACACGCCACCGCGCAGTGAAGTTTGTCTTGCCGTCCGCCCCATCCCGTGCCTAAGATGGCGCTCTTGGTGTAACTGTGACTGCGAGGGAGGATGACATGCAAAAACCACTTATTTCACGGCGTGACTTCATGGGAAAGGCGGCCGGCATTACGGGGGCGATGATGGCAGCTCGATCGTTTGAGCTGGAGGCGAGCCCGATTCCGGCTCGGACTACGCCGGCGCCCAGTGAAACGATCCGCTTCGGTATCATCGGCGTCGGCATGCAGGGATCGGGCTTGTTGCGCACGGCGATCGGCCTGCCGGGCGTCGAGTGCGTCGCCGCTTGCGATCTCTACGACGGTCGCCGCGAACTGGCCAAAGAGATCGTCGACAAACCGATCCAAATCAGCAAGCGTTACCAGGACCTGCTCGACAACAAGGAGATCGATTGCCTGATTGCTGCCGTGCCCGACCACTGGCACAAGCAGATCGTGGTGGACGCCTGCAGCGCCGGCAAGGACGTGTACTGCGAAAAGCCCATGACTCACCATGTGGGCGAGGGCTTCGAGATGATCGCAGCGGAGCACAAGAACAACAGGATCGTGCAGATCGGTAGCCAGCGATGCAGCTCGATCATTTATGGCAAAGCCAAAGAGCTGCTGGCCCAGGGGGCCATCGGCAACGTCTGCCTGGTGGAGGCGCACATGGGCCGCAACGATCCTTGTGGCGCGTGGCAGTACACCGTGCCGCCCGACCTCTCGCCCCAGACCGTGGACTGGGAGACGTGGCTCGGCACGGCGCCCAAGCGTCCCTTTGATCCTATCCGCTGGACGCGCTGGCGCTGCTTCCAGGACTACGGCGAAGGCATCCCGGGCGACCTGTTCGTGCACCTGCTCACGGGTATTCATCACATCGCCGGTATCACCGAGCCGCCCGAGCGCGCCGTTTCCGCCGGTGGACTCTTCCGCTGGAAGGACGGCCGCGACGTGCCTGATGTCTTGACCACGGTCTATGACTATCCGAACTTCCGCGCCATCGTGCGGGTCACTTTGAATTCCGACACCGACGAGATGACGCAGTTCATGGGCGACCGCGGCGTGCTCACCATCCGCGACGGCGTCTTGAGCGTTTCGCCGCAGGACGGCCTCGATCACGACCCTTGCACGCCGGGCTGGCCACGAGAGATGCGGACGGAGTACGCGGAGAAGTGGGACGCGGAGCACAAGATTCAGCCCGGAAGCCAGCGGCCGATGGAGGCGATGGAGTTCCATGCCCCGCCCGGCTACAACGACGATCGCGAGCACTTGTGGAATTACTTTCAGTCAGTGCGCACGCGCAAGCCTTCGGTGGAAGACGCCAGATTCGGCAACAACACCGCTCTCGGCTGCCACATGGCGAACTACTCGTACTTTCAGAAGACGGTCGCCAGATGGGATGCCGGGGCAAAGGAGATAACGGGGACGCCGGAGAGGGAACGAGACGAAGACTAGCCAAGGGCTTCGCCTTGATACCCCGTAGTGCCGCCATCCTGGCGGCAGGCCGGCTGGAAGCCCGCGCTACAACGATGAGCTCAGGAAGAGGTGCCCCCTCGAAGATGGGAACTTCGGGGGGGCTCCGAGGGAGATTCAGCCCGCTCACCTCGCGCCGCAAAGCTTGGGGGCAAGATCCTCGCGGCGCAGGTCCCATACCAGCGGGCAGAACTGAGTTGATTACACTCCCGGTCGCCATCCTCGGTCCAATCAATTCTTCTTATGATAATCATCAAAGGATTTTGAAGGTCCATCGCCCAGCAGAGTCAGGCCGGTGCTATGCTGAAATAGTGAGCGGGCGTCTGGAGCGAGGTTGAGGTCAGGAGTTAGCAATCAGCCGCTTCCGACTGCTGACTGCTAACTGCTGGCTTGGACTTCTGTCTTCGAGGCACGATGGATGATACCGCGATAACGGATGATCTTCTGGTTCGCGTCCGCAAGCGCGACCGCCAGGCGCTGGGCGAGCTTTACGACCGCTACGCGCCCAGCCTGCGCGGTATGACCCTGCGGATCCTTACCCAGCGCGATACCGCCGACCGCGCTGTGCAGGAAGCCTTCCTTCATTTGTGGGAAGCCGTAGCGCCCGTGTCGTCACGGGCGATCCCGAACGCTCTAGCGGGCGCCGCGTCACGGGCAGTCCTGGACGGCATGCCCCTGGATGGGCCGCAAGGGACCAGCGCCGCCGCCTGGCTCACT
Source organism: Terriglobia bacterium (assembly GCA_035315065.1). GTDB lineage: Bacteria > Acidobacteriota > Terriglobia > UBA7540 > UBA7540 > DATFYM01. Next base: position 4,437 of record DATFYM010000239.1, on the reverse strand, counting down.
CTCCAGGCGCGCTCCTCCGCCCTCGCCCGACTGCGTGCCGCTCGCACCGCCGACGCGGGGGAATTCGAACTGAACGGTCAACTGGTCGCATGGCTGCCCCGGACAGGAGAGGTGGAACTGGTTGACCGGCGGCGCGACCTGCTCCTGAAGATCTTCCACCAGTTGCCCAAGCCGCAGCGCGAGTTGCTGGAGAAGCTGGTTTTTGAGGGCTGGCGCGAAACCGAGATCGCAGAGAAGCAGGGGGAGCCGCTCGCCAAAGTGAAGAGCGACGTGCGCGCCGCGATGCGCTTCCTGAGGCACCGCCTGCGGGCGGTGATGGGAACATGGGGTGCCAACATCTAGAAGAGTTGTATGAGCTCTACCTGCTGGGTGCGCTCGACCCTGAGGATGCCGCCCCGGTCAGCGAACACGTGCGCCGCCAGTGCCCAAGTTGTTGCCAGGGTCTGCGCGAGGCCGCTCTCACCGTTTATCTGCTCTGCCAAACCGCTTCACCGGCGCGCATCTCTGCCCGCGCCGGCTCCCAGCAAAAAGCCGAACTGCTGCGCCGCCTGCGATCGAAGTAGCTCCACGCTTTACGGGTATAGACGGGCAGGGCCTGGGGAGCAGGCCCTGCCCGACGTGCTAATGAATGTTCTTCGCTTGATGGATTAATGCCTCCGCGTCAAAGGCAAGTTGCGCCGCTGTTGCCGGATTCACCGGTTTGCCGCTGAACTCGGCTGCCTCGATGATGCTAAGCATCTGAGCCGCGAGGGCATCGCGCTGGGTCGTGAGGTTGCTGATGGCAGTTTCGATTCTGTTGTAGGTTGCGTCGTTGGGGTCATTACTCGCCACGGCTGTGGTCGAACTGGCCAGGGTCGACATTCCGAGCGGGCCCAGGGGCGCGTTGATCTGCTTATAGTAGTTGGCCAAGAGCCGGAAGGCAGCACCGCTCGAGAGGGGGCCGCTCGATTGGAGGGGTGCGGGCAAGGTGCTGTTATTGAGGTCCTCCACCAGCGCGCGCCCGTCGTGCTGGTAATCATCCTGGAGACCCGCCAAAACGAGCATGGTGGGACGGACGTCGGTGTGGTCTGCCCAGGTTGCGCTATCAACACTTCTGTTGGCCACGCCAGGCCCGACGAAGCCAACCCAAGTGGTGTTGATCTCGGGAGCCACGCCGCCGTGGTTCCACGCGAATCCAGGTCCCTCTGCAATCGGACCGGAGAGTTGGAAGTACCAATCGGGGTTGGCGAACATCACAAAGGTGGGATTACGCAGCGGGTCGCCGGTAAGCATGTGCAGCAGTTTCAGCTCCACCGGGTCGGCCAGAGCGACCGTGAGTTGGTCAGTGTTGCCCGTGATTGGGTTCACGGCGGTTAGTTGCGAAGCCGCTCGCTCGAATTCGCGAGCGAGCGGACTGCCAACGGTTGGGTTGCCGTAGACGTAGAACACGGGCGCCATATCGAAGTGAATATCGAAGCCATCGTTCGAGAGATTCGAATCTTGCGCGTCGAGTAGAGCCGCCATGTTGGCGTCGACTTCGCCAATCTTGGAGTACGTGCAAGTGACGTTCACCCCATCGCAGTTCGCCGGGCTCGGCGGGCCGCCGCAGAAGTGGTCCTGTTCATCGGAGCTGAACACGAACAAGGTGTTCGCCGGCGTGATGCCGTCGTTCTGCAGGCGAGTGAAGAAATCCTTCCACGCCAAGTCGTAGGACTGCAACTGCGCCTCGTAGTCCGCCTGGCCAGGACCGGACGCCGCATTGGTCACGTGATCGTCGTGAGCGTCCGAACTATAGGCAAAGACCACGGGAACTCCGCTCTCGACCATCTGGGCAACGTAGCCGAGTGTCTGCGCGGTTGAAATGGGACCGAAGCCGGGAAAACCGTCATTCCCGTTCCCGTCCGTAATCACATTGCCGAAGACATCCTCGATCGGGCCACCGGGGCTGATCACGGGCGCAACGTATTTGTGGCCAAAGAGGCCATTAAAGCCGTTATAGCCGCCGGGTTCCTGCGGCAGCACGTCAGGCTCGCCATGGTTTGCCGCGGCGCAAACCGGATTGTTCTGCGCGCAGTGAACGGCGATTCCCTCGAAGTCAGCGGCCGCCTTGGTGCGATTGCTCTTGGCTTCCTGAGCTTCCGGGGAATTCGGCCCGTACACATTGTTAATGTCGGTCGTGATGTTCTCGAATTCCAGGTTGGCGATCGAAACGGCTCCGACATTGCAGCCCGCTCGGGTATAAGGGACCCAGGGCGCGGGCGCGTTTTGGCCATTGGCGGTGATCATGTAATACGTCGGGTCGTTCTTCGCGTCCACAATGTCGGTCCAATACTCGAAGGTGCTGGTGAATCTGGTCTTCAGTGTGGATGGGACGTAATAGTCGAAGCTGTTGGCCACCGGTTGGCCGTGGTGAGAACCGTAGACCCCAGTCAGCGAAGTGATGATGTCGTCGCCGGTGTGGGAAATGAGTGGTGTGTGGTTGTTGCTGAGCAGCGTACCATTGTTCTTGATGAAATTGTAAAGATGCGGCATCTGCTCCAGATCGGAGGGGACATTCGGATTGTCGCGTTCGAAATGGATGTTGTCGTAGATAACGTAAATCACGTGCTCAATACCGTTTCCGAGATTACACCCGCTGTCCGGAACTTGAGGGTGCGCGCCATGCGCGGGATGCGCGGGGGCGCTAACGGTCGTCCTGGGGACGGCCAGGAAGAGCACCGCCGCCAGCAAGCCGATTCCGCGCAGCATTCGGACGGTCAGTCCCGCCCGGCGCTTTCGGATTTGTGAGTTGTGCGCAAGCATAACAGGCCTCCCTTTTTCGTCTGGGTTAAAGTCAAGTACGGACGATCACTGCCACAAAAGGATGAACTGACAGGAAGAAGACACGGGGCACGGTGTGGAGTTAAGGCCGTGGCAACGGGTCCCCTCCCTTTAGTGTCGTGAGGCACGCCTCTAGCCGCGATCCTCGGAGCCCGCCCCGCGGCGCCTGAGTCTCTTCAAGCCGATGCCAGCCAATGCGCTTCCAAGAAGCAAGAGCGACGTAGGCTCTGGGGTGCCGACGAAGAGGGTATCGGCGTAAAACTGCTCGTTGGAATTGCTGTTGGTCACGTCGACACCAATAACGCTGATGTTGCTGCCGCTTAGATCGGACAACCCGATGAATACGGGGTCGCCGTTAGCGTCGCTGTTTACTGAGTAAACCGAAGTGTAGCTGCCATTGATGAACGCTTGAATTTCGGCCGTGAATGCACCGGGAACGCTTGGCTGAACCTCCAAACCCGCACCCGGCACCGGGTTTGCGAAGAAAATAGCAAGCGGTCCGTTGGCATTGGTCCCGTCCGAAGTGTAGATCAGAGTGTCGCCGGCATTGAAGCCGCCGTTCGCACTGCAAGGACTAGCCGGACATTGAACCTGCGCCAAACCGCTGAACGTGACGCCGCCGAAGACGATTAACGCCTGGTTGGTCCCAGACGTGGACGTCACCAAGGCGCCACTCGGAATAACAGTCCCATCAGGCCCCATTTGGGACCAACTGAACGAGTCGGGGCTGACCAGCGCCGCCGACGAAGTGATCGCGCTGACTGAGTCAGCTTTCGCCAAGGCGCAGGCGACCATCATGAGAAAGAGCAAACCACCCAAACGGGAAGAACATGAGCGTTTGAACATCGAAAGCCTCCTTCATAAGTTCGGGCATCGGTTAGCAACTGCGATGCTCGCCATGGTACCGCGACAATCTATTGGGCGTGTGTTACGGAAGTATTAATTTGCGCCCCTTGCTTCATTAAAATTTCGATGATCGGGAATCGGCGAGCTTTACGACCGCTATGCCCCCAGCCCTCGCGGTATAACCCTGCGGATTCTGACCCAGCGCGACACTGCCGACCGCGCTGTCCAGGAAGCCTTCCTCCATTTGTGGGAAGCTGTAGCGCCCGTGTCCTCACGGGCGATCCCGAACGCACTAGCGCCCGCCGCGTCACGGGCAGTTCCGGACGGCGTGGAACTGTATGAGCTCTACCTGCTCGGTGCGCTCGACCATGAGGACGCCGCCCCGGTCAGCGAACACCTGCGCCGCCAGTGCCCGAGTTGTTGCCAGGGTCTGCGCGAGGCCGCTCTCACCGTTTATCTGCTCTGCCAGACCAGCTCGCCGTCGCGCAGTTCCGCCCGCGCTGACTCCCAGCAGAAGGCCGAGTTGCTCCGCTGCCTCCGGCTGAAGTAGGGCAGGCCTTGTGCCTGCCCCGGTGCGCGACATAAAAGTGAGGTAACTCCATGGGACGTAGCGCGGGCGTCCCGCCCGCTGTGGCGCGGGCATCCTGCCCGCGCCTGGAGTTTCTACATTTTCACAGGGAGATGTCTCAAGCTAGTCCTCCCCGGCGGGGCTCCCGCGCTCACAAATAGGTCGGTTCTTGCATTATTTAGTTGACAGACCGACTTGGGCGTGTCATCCTTCTCTTGAGCCTA
>DATFYM010000238.1:0-29874 GCA_035315065.1 Terriglobia bacterium | reverse complement strand
GGCGGCTCTGTACCCATAACCAGTACTTCCCCGAGCTTAAAGATTTGCTCGATGCGGTCTCGCAGCAGATGGCCGCTTGGCAAAAACCGAACTCGGTGCTGCATCGATTATGCGGCATTACTTAAGACGCTATGTTTAGCTGAGAGCTGACGGCTGATTGCTGATGGCTTCTCATGCTGACGGCTGAGAGCTACTCGTGCCGTAGCGCTACCATCGGATCTACCCTGGTGGCGCGACGGGCCGGGACGTAACAGGCAATCAGCGCCACGGCCATCAACACCAGTGAAACTCCCGCGAAAGTCAAAGGATCGGTCACCCGCACACCGTACAACAGGCTCTGCAAAAACCTGGTGACCACGAACGAAGCCGCCAGACCGATTCCCGCGCCCAGCAACGCCAGGCGCACTCCCTCGCCCACCACCAACCGGAGCACGTCGCCTTTCGCGGCGCCCAGCGCCAGGCGAACGCCAAACTCGTGGGTGCGCTGCGTAACCGCATAGGAAACGACGCCGTACATGCCGATGGCGGCCAGCAGAATGGCCGAGCCCGCAAAGCCGGCCAGCAATAGACTCAGAAACCGGTTCTTCGCCAGCGCATTGGAGTCCGCAATCACGTCGTTCATCGAACGGAAGTTGGCCACCGGTTGGGTCGCGTCCACGTCGCCCACCGCCCGCTCGACGGTTTCCGAGGTGAGCGGCGTCGTCGAACGAATGACCCAGGCAGAGAGGAACCAACTGTGCATCATCGCCGTCAGCCCATCCTGCATCTGCCATTGCGGCTCGAAGATGGTGGGCGGCGCGGGATTATCCAGACCGCGCTCCCGAGTGTTGCCGGCCACACCCACGATTGTCGCGTGACCCAGCGCTTCGCCCAACGGACTCCGATTGGGCCAGCAGCGGCGCGCCAGAGCTTGATTGATCACCACCACCTTGGTCTGCCCGTCTTGTTCGAGAAAGGAGCGGCCCTGCAGCAGCGGGATGCCCATGGTTTGGAAATACTCCGGGCTGACACCCCTGCCCTGAATGTTGATTTGACCGCAGCCGGGAACATTGGCCGAGTCGTTCAGCCCTCGCTCCACCGGCAAGTTTGAAGTGCTAGCCACGCTCGTGACTCCCGGCAGACTCCGCAACCGCGCCAGCAACTTCTGGTCGAAGCTCCACACCGCGGCCGTGGTCTTGTATTTCTCTCCCGCCAGCGACAATTGCAAGGCCCAGAGGTGGCGCGGATCAAAGCCCGGGTTCACGGACCGTAGCTGGACAAAACTCACCAGCAACAGGCCCGCCCCCGCCAGCAACGTCAGAGAGAGCGCCATCTCCAGCACCACCAGCAGACCTCGCAAGCGGTGATGACTGCGCGCCGAAGAGACGGCGCGGCTTCCTTGCTTCAGCCACTCGTTCAAGCTCAACCGTGAAAACTGCAAAGACGGCGCGAGGCCGGCCGCGGCGCCAGCCAGCAGAGAAGCCAGGAAGGTGAAGGCCAGGACGCGCCCGTCCAGGCCCACCTGCCCGAGGAGCGGAACGAGGGGGCCGCTGAAGTCGATGCCCAACGTCTTCGGAGCCAACGCCAGAAGCCACTTGAGCGTCGCTGGTGCGGTGAGCAGGCCCAGCGCGCCGCCGATCAGCGCCACCAGCATGCCCTCGGTGAGCAACTGCTGCCGGATTCGCACGCGGGTGGCTCCCAGTGCGGAGCGGAGGGCGATCTCAGCCTGGCGCGCCGCGGTGCGCCCCAGAAACAGGTTGGCGATGTTGGCGATGGCTATCAGCAGCAACAGGCCCACGGCTCCAAACAACACCAGCAGCGGCGTTCGAACGTCGCCGGTCAATTCCTGGCGATAGGTAATCCAGCGAAGGCCCAACCACTCCGCCGGCGCCAGTTGCGGGTACTCCTGTCGGAACGCCGCCAGCACCGCGGCGGCTTCCTGTTGCGCCTGCTCTCGCGTGACGCCGGGCCGCAGCCGCCCGACCATCTGGAAGTTTGGATTCGGATCGCCCTCAGTCATGGAGAGCTGGAGGGGCAGGTAAACATCGGCGGCCGAAACAAAGTCAAACCCGCGCCTCATCACGCCTACCACCGTGTAGGCCTCGCCGTTCAACTGGATCTCGCGCCCGACCACCGCCGGATCGCTTCCGAAGCGGTTCTGCCACAAGTTGTAGCTGAGAATGGCCGCGTGCGGACCGCGCCATTTGCTCTCTTCCGGCAGAAAGTCGCGCCCCACCGCCGGAGTCACTCCCAGAGAGCGAAACAGGCCGTCGGAAACGAGCGTTCCCTGAACATACCGCGGCTGCCCGCCCGCCACCAGGTTGAAGCCGGAGTTGGCTTGATAGAGACCCAGGGATTCAAAGCTCCGGCTGTGCTCCGTCCAAAAGAGAAGATCGCGCACCCGCGCGGCGTCGTCCCATCCGTAGTGCTGCCACCCCGAAAGGGCGAACACCAGCCGGTCGGGCTCCGGGTACGGCAGCGGCCGCAGGAAGACCCCGTTGATGATGCTGAAGATTGCCGTGTTGGCGCCGACTCCCAGCGCCAGCGTCAACACCGCTACAACGGTAAAGCCGGGATTCTTACCCAGCGCCCGCAGCCCGTAGCGCGAATCCTGCAGGAGATTCTCAAAAACAGCCAGCGTCTTCATGTCCCGGCATTCCTCCTTGAACTGGGCCACGCCGCCGAAGGAACGCGAAGCGGCTTGGCGAGCTTCCTCTGGCGACATGCCCGTTGCGAGGTTCTCCGTGGTCCGCATCTCGAGGTGAAACCGTAGTTCGTCGTCGAGGTCGTGTTCGAGCTTGCTACGCCGTAGGAGAGAACGAAATCGTTGCCACATTTCTTAAGCCCCAGCACTCAGCCTTCAGCCATCAGCACTCAGCAAACGACAGCCTTTTCTGGTCCCCGAGCATCCATCACCGAGCCAGGCATCCTCTCTTCTTTGCTGACGGCTGACGCCTGATGGCTGATTGCTTTTTTGGCTGACGGCTGAAAGCTGATTGCTGACAGCTTCTTCACGCAAACCGCAGCACCTTGGCGACGGCGTCCGCCACCCGGCTCCAGTTCTCCTCTTCCTGCGCCAGCCTCCGGCGACCCGCCGGCTTCAGCTTGTAGTACTTGGCGCGGCGGCCGTTTTCGGACGCCTTCCATTCGGCGCCGATCCACCCCGCCTGCTCGATGCGGTGCAGGGCTGGGTAGAGCGATCCTTCTTCCACGTGTAGCACATCTGCGGTGATCCGCTGAATGTGCAGCGCGATGCCGTACCCGTGCATCGGCCCGCGGGCCAGGGTCTTCAAGATGAGCAATTCAAGTGCGCCTTGCAGCCGGTCGTTTCCCATGTCCTTCGTCCTCCCTAGATGTCTAGGGAAGAATGGCGCAACTCGTGTCCGGTGTCAAGACCCCAGCCCGGGAATTGCCGATTGCCGATTGCCGATTTGAAGAGGCCCTCCCTATCGGCTGCCGTCATCGTGCAGGAACGACGACGCGACAAAGGCAAAGATGCCGGGCTAAAGCCCGCCTCTACTAGAGGAAGCTTGTGAGGGCGTCGTGAGACCGTCAATCGGCAATCGGCAATTCCCCGGGCCGCGCATTACTATTTGGATAACTACCCCGGTGTGTGTTAGCTTGAGAAGGACAACCACTCAATCGCCCGGTGGTGAGGGAACCCGGCATGGACATCAACGATCTGATTCGCGCCGCCTATGAACGCAAAGCCTCGGACCTGCACCTGAAGTCCGCCAACCACCCTTGCATCCGCGTCAATGGCGACCTGGAATCGCTCGTCCAGTTTCCTACTCTGACCAACGACGACATGGAGCGCCTGGCGACGAGCATGCTCACCGAGCGGCAAATGGGCAAATTCCAGGAAACCGGCGACCTTGATCTGGCCTATACAGTCGCCGGGCTGGGCCGCTTCCGCGTGAACATCGCCCGCCAGCGCGGATCGATCTCCCTGGCGTTGCGCGTCATCCCGCCCTTTGTCGCCTCCTTTGAGGAACTCCACCTGCCCCGCGTGCTGGAGCGATTCACGGAGGAGCGGCGCGGCATGGTACTGGTGACCGGCACCACCGGCAGCGGCAAGACCACAACCCTTGCCGCCATAATCGACCGCATCAACGCGAAGCGTAGCGAGCGCATCGTCACCATTGAAGATCCCGTCGAGTTTCTGCACGAGGACCGGAAGAGTTTTATCACCCAGCGGGAAGTGGAAGTGGACACTGCCAGCTTCGGCGCCGCGCTGCGCGCCGCTTTGCGCCAGGATCCCGATGTGATCCTGCTGGGTGAGATGCGCGACCGGGAAACCATTGAAACGGCGCTCCTCGCCTCCGAAACCGGTCATTTGCTGTTCTCCACCGTGCATACCCTGGACGCCACGGAGACTATCCAGCGCACCATCGCTGTGTTTGCGCCCCCCGACCAGCAGCAGATCCGGCTGCAGCTCGCCTCCACCTTGCGCGGCGTCATTTCGCTACGCTTGCTGAGAAGGGCGGACGGCAACGGACGCGTCCCGGCAGCCGAAGTGCTGATCACCACCGAGTACATTCGCGACTGCATCGTCAATCCGGAAAAGACGCATTTGATCCACGACGCGCTCGCCGCCGGAACCTCGCAATACGGCATGCAGACCTTCGATCAGTCGATTTACGATCTTTATTCACAGAAGCTGATCACCCTGGAGGAAGCGCTCCAGCAAGCCTCCAAGCCCGACGAGTTCAAGCTGCGCGTCGCCGGCATTCGGTCCACCGCCGATGCGGTGTTCGAGCACATGGAGCGTCAGGCGAAAGGAGGGGTGGTGAAACGATTCTGAAGAATAGTGAATAGTGAATTGTGAATGGTGGACCGTGAATTTGTGACTCGTCATGGTGGCCTGTTTTTCATTCACTATTCACTATTCACTATTCACTATTCCCAATTTCTTTCCCTATGGCAGGACGCACCAAGCCCGAGCAAGACCCGTTTTCGGCGGGGCTGGCCATGCTGTCGCGGCGCGCTTACTCGGTGGCCGAGTTACGCCGCAAACTGGAGGCGAAGTTTAAGGACGACCCACGCATCGAAAGCGCCATCACCCGTCTGCGCGAGCTGAAGTTCCTCGACGACCAGCGATTCGCCGAGCGCGCCGCCGCGTCGCTCGCCCGCAACCGTCTCTACGGTCCCCACCGTACGCGCCGCGAGCTGAAGGCCAGCCTGGTAAACTACCGATACATTGAACCCGCGCTGGAACAGGCCTACGCGGAGAATCCCGCCCGCCAGTTGCTGGAACAGGCACTGGAGAAGAAGCTCCGCACCCTCCGCTTGCCGCTCACCCGCCCCAGGTTTTACTCGCTGTGCCAAAGCCTGATGCGTATGGGGTTCAACTCCGATGATATTATGAAGGCGGTGCGCTCGCGGCCGGAGTTGAAGCCGGTCGCCGACGAAGTTGAACCCGCGGAACTCGAGGAATTGAATCCTTGAGTCATCGGATCATTGGGTCATGGAAATCCGTAACTCCCGACTCGGTTGCGGTTGCGTTATAATAACGATAACGGAGACTTTAGCGATGACGATGGCGACCGAACATCTTTACGTGGCGAGGGACGACGATATCCTGGGCGGTGAACCCATCGTCAAGGGGACCCGTACTCCGGTGAGAGCTGTGGTCGAAAACTGGAGACTCGGGGTCGCTCCCCAAGACATCCCTAAAGGCTTGCCTCACCTGACGCTGGCGCAGGTCTTCGACGCTCTCAGTTATTACAGCGACCATCGAGACGAAATCGACAGCTATATCGAGCGCAACCGGGTCCCGGATGAACTGATTGATCCGCTGGTGCGAAACCTCTCTGAAACTATTTGCCCGGTGTCGTGACCCTTCGTTCCCTCTAACGATGACCGAGAAGCAACGCCTGAACGAGATAACGGGGAACATCATCGGAGCGGCGATTCAGGTTCACCGGACTCTAGGGCCAGGGTTGCTGGAGTCGGCGTATGAGGCTTGCCTGGCCTTCGAATTAGGCAAGCGTGGACTGCGCGTGCAGCAGCAGAAACCCGTGCCATTGATCTATGAAGAGGTCAAGCTGGACTGTGGTTACCGAGCCGATCTCATTGTCGAAGGATTTGTGGTGGTTGAGGTCAAGTCGGTAGAAGCTCTGGCGCCAATCCACGAGGCACAGGTCATGTCTTACCTTAGGCTGTCGGGATGCAAGTTGGCCTTGCTGATAAACTTCAATGTCTGCGTGCTGAAAGATGGTATACGACGGTTCATCAACGGGAGACATCTAAGACTCAAGAAGAAGTCCAACACGGAGGACATAGAGCAAAGAACAAACAGAGAAGACAGAGGAACAGAACTGGCGAATTACTCCGCGCCCTCTGTGAGTTCTTCTCTCTACCCATAGAATGACCAACGGAGACATCTGTAAGACTCAGGAAGAGGTTCAACACGGAGGACACAGAGGAAAGCCCACAGAGCAAACAGAGAAGAGAAATAAATGGAATTGTTGAACTACTCTGTGGTCTCTGTGAGTTCCTCTCTTTCACTCAGAAGACACGAGACACGAAGTATTCAGCAAACACTGCGGAACAAACAGAAGAGAATGCTTTGTTTTTCTCTGTGCCCTCTGTGTTGAACTCTTCTTCTTGTGTTGATCGAGCGACATCATATGCAATCGAATGAGATTCGGAGCAGGTTCCTCGATTTCTTTGCTGAGCGCAACCATCGCGTTGTCCGCTCGTCGTCGCTGGTTCCGGCAAACGACCCCACGCTTCTGTTTACCAACGCCGGCATGAATCAGTTCAAGGACGTTTTTCTCGGCCGCGAGAAGCGCGACTACAACCGCGCCTGCTCGTCCCAGAAGTGCGTCCGCGCCGGCGGCAAGCATAACGATCTCGAACAGGTCGGCCGCACGGCCCGCCACCTCACCTTCTTCGAGATGCTCGGCAACTTCTCCTTCGGCGATTATTTCAAGAAGGAGGCCATTCCCTGGGCGTGGGAGCTGATCACCCAGGAATTCACCGTCCCCAAGGAGAAACTCTACATCAGCGTCTTCCGCGAGGATGACGAGGCGGAAGAGATCTGGGCCAACGGGGTGGGCGTCCCGCGCGACCGCATTTTCCGCCTCGACGAGAAGGACAACTTCTGGGCCATGGGCGACACCGGACCCTGCGGTCCGTGCTCGGAAATCTACTACGACCAGGGCCCGGCGGCGAGCGATCTCGGCCACACCGACTGCAAGTTTCCCTGCGATTGCGACCGCTACGTCGAGCTGTGGAACCTCGTCTTTATGCAATTCAACCGCGACGAGCAGGGCACCCTGACCCCGCTTCCCCGCCCCAGCATCGATACCGGTGCCGGACTCGAACGCCTTTCCGCTGTCCTGCAAGGTAAGATCTCTGTCTTCGATACCGCCCTCTTCCGGGCACTCATCGAGGAAGCCGCCGATTTGGCCAACGTCGAATACGGCACCAACCACGAGACCGATGTTTCCCTGCGCATCATCGCCGATCACGCTCGCACGTGTACTTTTCTGATTTCGGATGGCGTGTTGCCGTCGAACGAAGGCCGGGGCTATGTCTTGCGGCTGATCCTGCGGCGCGCCCTTTATCATGGGCAGACACTGGGGTTGAACGAGCCGTTCTTGTATAAGATGTCCGGGCATGTCGTCCAGATGATGAAGGACGCATATCCGGAACTGCTTGAAACTGAGCGGCACGTCGCCAGGGCGATCAAGATCGAGGAGGAGCGCTACGAACACACGACCAGGCTCGGCCTGGAGCGATTAGAAGCGACGCCAGTAGTACGTGGGCTCGGCGAAGCGGAGGTCGTTATCGAACCGGGATACGAGGCTCCGTTTAGCGAATGGAAGAGTTACTATGCCTTGACGCGGCGCGGGCCGGCGATAGCTACCATCATGAAAGGGCTTCAGAAGACTCAACGGCCGCTACCGCCCCAGGGGGTCATAGGCTGGATCCCAGGCGATGAACTGTTTAGGCTTCACGACACCTTCGGTTTGCGACCCGATTTTGTCGCAGACATTGTTAAGGATTACGAGCTTACAGTCGATTTGGCCGGCTACGAAGCCGAAATGGCCCGCCAGCGCGAGCGGGCCCGCGCAAGCTGGAAAGGCACGGAGAAGAAAGTCGCCTCGCCGGTCTACCAGCAACTTGCCGAAAAGTATCCCACGGCCTTCTACGGCTACACCGAAAATGAATCTCACGACTGCCGCATTGTGGGGCTGGTGGTGAAAGGCGAGTCAGTCAACGAAGTCGCGCCCGGAACTGAAGTCGAGATCATCCTGGACCGGACGCCTTTCTATGCCGAGGCGGGCGGCCAAGTGGGCGACATCGGCTACTTCATGGCGCCGGGCTCGCCCGAGCACGTCGCCCAGATCAACGATACCTATCGTCCTGTCACCGGACTCACGGCGCATAAGGCTGTGGCCAAAGAGACCCTGCACGTGGGCGATCTCGTCACCGCCCGAGTGGACTCCGGTCGTCGCGATTCGATCCGCCGCAACCACACGGCCACACATCTGCTGCACGCGGCGCTCCGGCACACGCTGGGGACGCACGTGAAGCAGGCGGGGTCGCTGGTTGCGCCCGACCGCTTGCGCTTCGATTTCAGTCACTACGCCGCCCTGGGCGAGCAGGACGTGCTCGATATCGAAGACCTGGTGAACCAGCACGTGCTCAAGAACGAAGAGGTCATGACGACCGTCATGGACCTCGACACGGCGGTGAACACGGGGGCCATGGCGCTGTTCGGCGAGAAATATGCTGACCAAGTCAGGGTGCTCACGATCGATGACTTCTCAAAGGAACTTTGCGGCGGCACGCACGTCCGTCGCACCGGCGATATCGGCCTGTTCAAGATCACGGGGGAATCGAGCGTCGCCGCCGGCACGCGCCGCATCGAGGCGCTCACCGGCACGGGTGTTTTGGACACGATGCGTCGCGAGAAGCAAACCCTCGCCGCCTTGAGCGAAGTCCTGCGGGCCAAACCTGGCGAGTTGGTGGAGGCGGCGGAAAAACTCGAAGAAACCGAGAAGAAGCTGCGCAAGGAACTGGAGGCCCAGCAAATGAAGCGCGCTGCCGCGTCGGCGGGCGACTTGGCGGAGCGCGCGAAAGAGGTGAAGGGCGTGCGCGTGGTGGCGGCACGCGTTGAGATGCCCATAGAGGGCGCCCGCAACGCCCTGCGCCAGATGGTCGATACCCTGCGCACCAAGCTCGGGTCGGGCGTGATCGTCCTGGGCAGCGGTTCGGATGCCGACGGCGGCAAGGTGGAGCTGGTGGCCGCCGTAACTAAGGACCTGACAAGCCGGGTAGACGCAGGTAAACTTATAAGGTTGTTATCCGCCACGGTGGACGGCAAAGGCGGAGGCCGCAAAGACTTGGCCGAAGGCGGCGGCAAGAGCCCCGAAAAGCTGGCTGACGCGCTCGACAAGGTGCCTGGGATCGTTGAGCAGATGCTGTGAAATGGGAAAAGGAAGCCTGCTATTGGTTCGTCTGCGGATGGCTTACAATTGGAAAGGAGGATGAGACATTGGATTACTCGGCAAAGTACGATCCCTCTCCCGGCGCTACGATTCAGGAGGTCTTAGGGGAGACACAAGGTGAAGCAGCGCTCCGAGCCAAGAATGAGGCCGCAATCCAGCTTCTGCACGAATGGCTGGATGACGATTCAGGTTACGACGAACGAGCGTGGCCTCGGTTGAAGGAGGCCATTGAAGAAGATCGTCTTTCCTACCGCAAAAGGTTCAGCGATTGACTGTGGCAACCAGAATTGTGCTCGGTTCCGCCCTCTGGGCAAGATTTCCCATCCCCGCCCTAACCGCGAGGTTGCAGACTGGCTGGAGCGGCTGCTGAGGAAAGGCGCTATTGTTTATGTCCCAGAAATTGCTGATTACGAGGTCCGCCGGGAACTAATCCGCGCGGGGCTCCAGAAAGGCGTCGATAGGCTTGATCGTCTCAAATCTGTTCTCCAGTATCTTCCCATCAATACAGAAATGATGCTGAGGGCCGCTCAGTTGTGGGCGGAAGCGCGGAACCGAGGCACGCCGACGGCCGACCCAAGGCGCTCGACGCTGACGTAATCCTCGCCGCCCAGGCTTTGCAGATCGGCGGTTTTGTGGCTACGGAAAATGTCGGACACCTTAGCCTGTTCGTCGAAGCAAGTTGATGTCAAGCTGTAAGTCTCAGCTCTCAGTTCTCGTGTTGCAAGTCGGCAGGTCGGAACTGAAAACTGCGTGAAGGGCATTGGAGGTCACACAGTGTCAGGCGTACTGCCCTCTCAGCACCGTCTCCAAAAGCTTCTCAAGAAGGGGTTGAAGCATCATCGGGATGGTCACATTGAGCTGGCCGAGGCGTGCTACCGCAAGATTCTGAAGGTCGACCCAACGTCTTCCGAGGCGCAGCAGATGTTGCGCCTTTTGCGAGCGAAGGCAGGTCCGCCTCAAGCGGCAATCCAGTCGCTCAGCGCGACCCTTGCCGACGACGCGACTACGCTGAATAACCGTGCTCGCTCATACCTTGCCGAGGGCAAGGTTCAGCCCGCGATTGATTGTCTCTGCCGAGTGGTGGAGCTTCGGCCCGAGTCTGCACAAGCCCACCAGCATCTCGGCGAAGCGCAGGAACGGCTCGGGGATCTTCAAGCGGCGGCGAGTTCCTATCAGCGCGCGGTCGCTCTCAAGCCTGATTCTCCCGAGCTTCACTGCCACCTGGCAAGGGTTCTCTATCAAGGTGGCGCCCTCCAAGCGGCCGCCGAGTTGTACCGGCGCGCCTTGGTCCTCGACCCGAAAAGGTACGAGATCTACAACGACCTTGGTCTCGTTCTCACCAATCTAGGCAACTTTGGGGAAGCTGTCGAAGCTTTTCGTCGCTCCCTCAGACTTAATCCCCGCTCGGCAAAGACCATTGCCAGCCTAGGATACCTTTTCGAATGTAAAGGCGATCTCATCTCGGCGGCGGACGCATACCGTGATGCTATCAAGCTCGACCCTAAGCTGCATGCCGCCTATGGTGATTTGGGATTCGTACTTTACGGACTGGGCGAGCTGGCTGAAGCCTCAGATTGCTTTCATCGCCTGCGCGCCCTGCGGCCCGACTCCGCGGAAGCAACTGTCAATTTAGGACTCATCCATCTGCGGCAAGGTGATCTGTTGGCCGGCTGGGCCGAATATGAATCCCGCTGGAAGGTCGGGGTTGGCGATGACCGAAGGTTGGTTCAGCGCCGGTGGCAAGGTGAACCGCTTGGCGGCGAGCGGATCCTGCTTTATGCCGAACAAGGTTTCGGGGACACCCTTCAGTTCGTACGCTATGTTCCGCTGGTCGCAGCTCGAGGCGGACAGGTGGTGCTGGAAGTTCAGCCGCAGTTACGTCGTCTGCTCTCGGGAACCGACGGCGCGTCGCACGTGATGAGCCGCGGCGAGACGCTGCCGGAGTTCAACTGGCAGTGCTCTCTGCTTAGTCTGCCTTTGGCTTTCGGAACGGAATTGAATTCGATCCCGGCAAGAGTCCCTTATGTCTACCCGGATCCGGCGCAGGTGGAGGCGTGGCGACAGCGGCTCCAGGGGAATGCGCGGCGCATCGGGCTGGCTTGGGGCGGTAACCCCACCCATCATCGCGATCGCTTACGTTCCATTCCACTGGAGCAGCTTGTGCCGCTGTTGAACGTGCCCGGCACCGTCTTTTACTCCTTACAGTTGCGCCCGGGAAGCGAGCAAGTGGAGCAGATACCGCCCGATGGGCGCTTGATCGATCTTGCGCCTGAGTTGAAGGATTTTGCCGACACGGCGGCGATTGTCGCCAATCTGGATTTGGTGATCTCGGTCGATAGTAGCGTTGCGCATTTGGCCGGGGCCATGGGCAAACCCGTATGGATCATGCTGAACAAGGGCTGCGATTGGCGCTGGTTTCTGGAACGCGAGGATAGCCCCTGGTATCCGACGGCACGGCTGTTTCGCCAAACCACTCCCGGGAGATGGCAGGAGGTAGTGAATCGTATCGAAATCGAGCTTCGGCAGGGATGATGGCGTGCGCGAAGAGCTTTTCTCGTTGGTGGTGCCGTCAGTGACGTTGGTCTTTCGTTTCCAATCCAGCGAAGGACCCACTCCTCGTGGTTTCCGAGCGCCGTCACACGGCACCAACATTGGTAAACCCTTGGTCGACAAGGCAGGATCTATTTCGTTGAACCCCGGTGAGGGTCACGTCTTTGGTACAATTTCGTTTCGACGAAATTAGACGGAGGCGCAGTTTGAGGTCGTGATGAGCTACAATTCGAAGATACCCGACCCGAAGCAGGCGTGGTCCAAGATTCTCGACCGGCTGTACCACGAGGATCATATTCTTTATGCGCGCATGAACAATTTCTCGACCGTGCAGGCGTTTCTCGCGACCGCTCTGGCGTTCGCAACTTCCGCCACAACGAGAGCCCGCAACATCAGCCTGATTGTGACTCTATTGGCTTGGCGCTTTCGCTATTCTACATATCGATCGGCTTCCGTGGCGTCCGCGTCATTCAATTTTGGCGAGCTTACTTGAGGCTATTGGAGTCGATTCCCGGCATGACTTCCATCGACTCGCACCTGTCCGAGTTCTACCGGTTGGGCCATCGCCGCGGCCCGGAGGAAACGGAGTTGCCGCTGGCAGAGGGCCTCGCCATCAAAATCGACACTTCCTGGTGGGCGCGCCGGTCCGTGCACGACCAATTCCCGTGGTATCTCCCGGGTTTTTCGGGAACAATGTTGATCGCGGTCGGAATCCCGATCCTCACGACTTGCTTTTGGGTACTCGTGCTCTACGCCTTGTTCTATCCACACGCTGACCTGAGATGGTTCGTGCTCGGACTCGCCGGCGGTCTTGTGCTCCTGTTTCTGCCCATCTTCTTGCCGGACGCCTGGTTCCCGCTCCGATTGACGAAGGGCGCACCCACCCCACCCCCGTCGGCGACCCGCAATCGGATAGCAATCGCGGCCAAATCTTCTAAGACATTCCCCTTGGAGCGACTTCGATTATAGGTTGTCCCACACTCCACCGCGGCGAGCTCCTTCCAGGTGGCGAACTGAAAAAGTGCCCGGCAATCTGCTCCGAACATTGCGCATCGCAAGGCTGACATCGGCTTTTCCCTTGCTCGAATGCGAGGGGTGATGAACTCCGGGGTTTATCTGTCGGTCGCCATAAAACTTGAAAACCCAAAGTCACCTATCACGCCAGTGGCCCCTGCGAGGTAATACCCGATGCCTGGATTACCGCTCGCAAATCTGTCGTCGCTGAGTTGAATCATCTGCACGCCATTGATGTAGACCGAAAGGGTTTTTCCAATCATACTGGCCTTCACCACATCCCCATCCTTGACCCCGTACTCCGAACCTTCCGTCTGTTTCAGCATGGTGAACTTTCCCAGCGGCCCCTCCCACCTGGCGATATTGCAATAGGCCTTTGGAAGTTTGGAGCAGCGAAACATGATTTCGTACCCCGTGCAATGGTGGGGAGAAATGGAACTCCGCAGGCGCAGCTCCACTTCCTCCCAGACCTTGCCGTCCTGGTTCGGGTTGACCGAGCGGACCGTGGCTTGGGCCGTTTGGTTCGGTCCCCAAGTACCCTTCAGAAGGGCCGTGGAGTCGTCGTATTTTTCTGGATCTGGTCTATTCCCGCCTATTTCGGTCCCAAATGCGAAGCCGGGAGTGGTCCGGACGTCGGTCCAATCCAGACCGTCGGTATGGCCATTCAGCCATTTGCCGCCTTCCGAAATCGGATTCTCAGCGCGGGAAAAGTCGGTGGCGTAAGGCCCGTGCGTTCCCGCGGGAGCGGGGGCCGGCAACAAGCTCAGGCGCCGCGTTGCCAGAAGCCAGACGCCTACGATGAGAAACAGCGCGATCGCCGACGACCAGACGACCACTTTGTGCTTCGGTCCTTCAACGCTCATAAGTGAGAACTGAAGCATACACCCTCCTTACATTGTGTAGTTCAATCACCGTGCATCGATCCTTTCGCTGACCCGGCTCCGAGTCGCACTCACCGCGCAACCCGCGGCGGAGGCGACGATGAGCAAAGCGGCAAGTTCTCTGGGGCTGGCAACGGGCTTGGCAGTGCTCCTGGCGACGGCAGCAGCGGAACAGGCTACGGCCAGAAATCGGACCGAAACCGAAGCAGGAGCGGTCACAATCACCTTGCGCGTCTACAACTACGCCGTCATGAATCGTTCGCAATTGCTCGCGGCCGAGAGCGAGGCTACGGCAATCCTCGGGCGAGCCGGGCTTGATGCACGCTGGGTGGATTGCCCGACTTCGAGCGCCGAATTCACCATCTACCCAGATTGCCAGTCGACGTGGCAGGCGAGCGATTTCGCGCTCAGGGTGCTGCCCAACACCGTGGTGGACTCGCGGGCCAAGTGGCAGGAAGCGCTGGGGTTTATGCCTGACTGCGGCGGGGTTGGGACCTGCACCGCCAGCGTGTTCTACGACCGTGTCAACGGACTGGCCGAGGGCGCAAGCGCGACCCTGCCGGTGCTGCGGGCTGGGAACCAGAGATTGGATGCTGGCAAGGCAGAGGCTATTGCCGGAACCGTCAGGGATTCTTCGCCTTCTCCTCGGCCTTGACGATGAAGAGCCGGTACTTGGAGTAGTAGTGGTGGTTTTGGAAGTTGTACTCGCCCAGTTGGCCATTCACAGTCACTTCTTGAGGCAGCCAGAGCGTCTTGCCGCCCTCCTTGAAGGTCACGGCGGAGTAGCTCACTTCCGTGGTTTCCTTCCGCAGGCCCACCTTTAATTCCGGTTGCTCGATATCGGTTCTCAGACGAAGTATGTTGAAACTCTCCGGATCGATCCATGCCACCCCTTCGACGAAGACTGTTCCCTCCTTGCCCCTGAACTTGACGAGTCCAGGCCGCCGCGCGACCCCTGGCCGCTGGGCAAAGGCAACCACGTACGCATCCTGGCCTTTCATTTCCTCCCGGCCCAGATAGCGGAATCGCGAGTCACCTAGGTTCTTCGGATGAAAAAGCACGGACATGGAGACAAACCCGATGGTGACCATCTGGCTCGTGGGACGATGCGCATCCGCCAGTCGCGGGGGGAGCGCAACCACCTCGCCCTTGGAATCGGTGGTGGTGACCATCTCGCTCGTGGGACGATGCGCATCCACCAGTCGCGGGTCGAACGCAACCACCTGGCCCTTGGAATCGGTTCGGAACTCCCGGATGCTAATCACGTCGGCTCCCGGTTGAACCAAGGCCAGATAGTTGAAGGTGTCATCGTAGTGTGACTCGACCAGGTGGTACGAGTTACCTATAAGGGAAGTGACTCGCTCGGAGGAAGTGGTGTTGGAGAAGTTGTCGAAAAACGCCGCTACGTTAGCTCCGACCCGCTCCAGGATCATCGGCAACGGGTCCTGGCTCTCCGCCGCTTGCAGGTGCTTAAGTTCCGGCACCGCCTTGACCAACTCCGCTGTACGCAGATCGACGAACATTCCCGGCGGCAGCGCCGACTCTGCGCCCGCCGCCGGCGCCGCGGTTGAGACGCTCGGAACCTGCACCTCGAAACTGACCGCCGACAACTGCTTTTCAACCACGTCCCGCACCACTTCGCGGACGCGGTAGGCGCCCGGAGGCTGGCTGAAACTTGTTTTCAGATAGACACCGCTCGTCGAGAACTTCTGGAGCGTTGCGTCCGTCAGGCGGAGGTCGAACGACGACTCTTTGCCGCTGACATATTTCCCGTCGCTATCGAATAGCGCCGTGTCGAGAACGAGCGTATTGACACTGCGGTCAGCTTCCTTGCGGAAGTACAGGCCGCGGAGGTCCACGTGAATCACCACTGTGAGCGTAGCCGGCGGCTGCGTCTGGCTCCCCACCTCGGCGCTCACCTCGACCGGCAGCCCGTGAATCTCGTCTCGTGAAAACATCAGGCTGTCGAGCTGCTCCTGGCCCGGCGCCTGCTCGGCCAATTCCTGCGTGGGCGCAAAATAGCCCCGCCGCGCCTCTAGCGTCCTGGGCTCTTTGGTAGTGAGACTGACCTTGAGCGTGTGGAATTTGCCGTCGTACTGGAAGTTTGCTGGCGAAAAGCTCAGCACATAGGCGAATTCGGGGACCTCGGCCGTCTCGTGGAAGCCCTCGTTGAAGTCGTTGTTGTTGTGAAAAAACACGCCGCCGGTGCGGTCGGCTAAAGCCGACATCACGTCTCGCATGTACGTCGCGCCTTCCCCGGCCAGCATGTCCTTTCGAGTTGCGAAGTCTGCGTGCTCGATATCGGCAAACACCTGATGGGTCCGAGCGACCAAGCCCTCGGCGTCAATGGAGCTGATGACCACGTCCTTGCGCAGCGCATAATCAATGATGCGATCGATATCGGCCGAGCGTGTTAAGGTGAGGAACCCGGCCGAGACCAGCACCAGCGAGCGCTGGCCCGCCATGGCAGCCAGACGCTCGACGGCGGCAGCGATACGCTCAAGCGAATCCTGCGATTGCATAACGGCCAGATTCCAGATCCGTTGGGACTGATACATCACACGATGGTAAGCTTCCATAGCACACGCAGGGGTTTGATTGCCTGTTTGGATGCAGTCGCAGTAGTACGCTTCGTACTGTGCCAACTCAGTAGCGTTACGGTCCCGCCGCTGATCTATCAGGTATGCTTCATACTCGTCGATCGACGGGCAGTCGTTGATCTGAGGTATGGTGCGCGAGCGGGGCGCTATGCGGAACAAAGCCTCGTGAAGCTTGTCGCGGTCGTCGGTGAAATCGAGATCGTCTTTGTGTGAAGCCGTAAAGATCGCCACCCGGTCCCGCGGGCCGGTGTTAGTTGTGATGTATCGCCAGGCCGCCTCGCGTGTTCGCTGCACCCCTTCAATCGGCAGGTGCAGGTCGTCGAAAAAGAGGCCGATGAAACGCTCGGGCTCGGCAGGCGCGGGAGCCGGCGGCGCAACTTCTACCGCTGCAGGTGTCGGCGCGGTCGGCGCCGCGGCAGGCTTCTTCGTCTCGACCGTGAAGCCGGAGATCTCCTCCGCTTTGCCGTTGTCGAGCAGTCGAAAGTCATCCTTGGTGAGATTGCCAACCGTGCGCCCATGCGGCTCGCGCACCACAACCCGCACTGTCACCAGGTTGCGCTCGGCGTGAATTCGGAATGGGGGCGGCGTTTCGTGGCTTTGGACCTCCGGTGGGTTCGCGGTCTGCTGCGCCTGCGGTGAGCGTGCGGGGGTTGCCAGTGCGAAGAGCACTGGAACTCCCAGCACTAACGCCCCGCGCCCCAGGCATAAACGGCGGCTTCTCAAAGAGGGTAGTGCCATCATGGGCCCCCTCCCTGCCGAGTAGTATACGCTCTTTCGATAGGTTGCGCAGCGGCAGGTTCAATGAACATCACTCAGCAGAGTGACAAATCTCGAACGAAGGGCGGGGCTTTAGACTCTGTGTCAAAACATGTGGGCGGGCGATGTAGCGGCGCTCGGAGCTCGCCCTGACGGAGGAAGGGAGCGGTGTACTCATTCATCCCTAGGACTGGCGGTCATAGACCGCCGCTCCAGCCAGAAGGTCTTTCAGCGTCTGGCCCTCCATCAGCTCCATCACCAGGAAGGGCTGCCCAGCCACTTCTTCGATCTCATAAATCGTGCAGATGTGGGGATGATTGAGCACCGAGGCGGAGCGGGCTTCGCGCTGGAAGCGGCCCAGCGCCTGGCGGCTTCTGGCCAGCTCTTCGGGCAGAAACTTGAGCGCCACCTTGCGGCGCAGTCGCGTATCTTCCGCCTCGTACACAATCCCCATGCCGCCGCCGCCCAGACGCCCGAGGACGCGGTAGTGCAATACGGTGCGGCCGATGAGATCGGAATGGGTGAAGTCGATTGAGGCTTCGAGAGCGTCGCCGGCGGGCTGGCCTCCGGGTGCTATCCCCGGTCCGACCGCGGCCTCCCCTTCAATGGCAGGCTTCAGCGGCGACATCACGTCTGGAGGCGCTGGGAAAGACTCTGTGGCCAAGTCGCTCGCAGGATTCAGCGCAAAAATGAACCGGAAGCCGCGACGCGGCAGCGTTTCGACGAAGCGCGGAGTGCCCGCTTCATCACCCAGCGCTTGCCGCAGCTTCTTGATCGCCTTGCCGATGCTGTGCTCGAACTCGACGGTGGTATCGTTCGGCCACAGGCGCTTGCGAATCTCTTCCCGGGTCACCACTTCTCCGGGATGTTCCAGCAGCATGAGCAGAATTTGGAAGGGTTGCTCTTGCAAACGGATGCGGCGCTCGCCCTAGCGCAACTCTCCGGCCTTCAGGTCGAGCTCGAAGTCGCCGAAACGAACTGCTTGTTGGGCTGGAGAACCGGCCACTGATGTCCCCCCGCCACGTGATGCCAGCTAGTCTACCACGGAGTCGAGTCAAATGTTGTAGTGGCGCAAGTCCCCGGAGCCGTGACGCCTGATCCGTTGGATGAAAGCAAGTCGGCGTGATCCAGAAGTCCAGTTCGAGAAGGTCTGTAGCGGCACTTGCACTCGCCACGATAGATCGCGAAAAACCGCGTAGTGTTGACCAAAAGGGCGACTGCCAAATCGCCGGCTACCCGGAAAGTGGTCCCACCACCCTCCCAAAAAAGAGCTTGACTTTTCCTATCCGCCTCGGCTACACTAATAATCGTGCGTGACTCTCTCCCCAGAGCCACCTCCCAAAACTGAAAGGACTATTGTCTTCAGATTCGACAGCAAGAATGTATCTGCCATTCTGAAGGCAGCGAATTTTGGAGTGCGGCAGCTTGCTGCCGCTTTGTGTGCCAGGCAGCGCTGCAACCAACGGCGAGAGCAAAGCGGCAGCAAGCTGCCGCACTCCAAATTCGCTTCGCTCATAATGACAAATGGGGTAGTTCGATGACCGATAAGCCGAAACGCAAGTACACGTCAACGCCCGAGGGGCGCGAGGCCAAGCGGCGCAGCCTGGAAAAGGTGCGCGCGTCGGTGCCCAAGGAAGTCCTCTTCCGCGGCACCCCCAAACGCAAGGAAGCCTCCCGCAACAACCTCAAGCCTGCCCGGGAAGCCAAGCGGCGCAAGCACGAGCAGGGCCGCAGCATCTGCATCCATCACGGGCTCACCTGCGCCGACCTGCGCGGCAGCCTGGCCATGGCCGGAGTCACCCCGCAAGAACTGGAAGCCCACCGCCAGAAATTTCTCGCCCGCTTTGCGCCTCGCACCGATAAGGAGACCAACCTGGCGCTGGGGATGGCAGACTGCATTTGGCGGTGTGAGCAGGCGCTTCACGTGCACGCGGTGGAACTCGTCATCGGCCTCAAGGCGCGCATGATTGTGGCGGCCGAGCCCAGCCAGGCGAAGCTGGGAGAGGTGGTGGTGGCGAGGCTGGCGCTCGACATCTTTAATCGCTCGTCGCTCGACCTGAACGAGCGCCTGGTGAAGCTGAACGGCCGCCTGGAGCACCTGGCGTGGCTCTTCCTGGTGGGGCGAGGCGAAGAAGAAGGCTTCGGCGGCAAGCTGCGCTGGAACCGGCACAACGTGGACATGATCAACTGGAGCGCGGCGGCGATGGGCAACCCGTTTCTGGCCCTCAGCCAGGTGGCGAAGGCGCTGGCGCCGAAGTCGGGGGAGATAAAGCCGGCGAGCGAGTTCGAGTGGAAGGGAAAGGCGGCGCGGGAGGCGGAGCGACTGGAACGGATCAGGCAGCAGGCGCTCGACCCGAGCCCACGCCCTTTGGAGAACTTTCCATGGGAACACCCGGCGGTGCCGCTGGGCGAGGGTGAGACGCAGCGAACCTTTTTCGTGATGGGCGGGACGGCGCAGGTAGCGGCGGGGATCGAGGCGTCGGAATGGCCGGAGTGGCGGGAGAAGGAAGTGGCGGCGGCGCTGCGGCAGGAGTACTTGCGGACCAGCCTGGCCCTTCGAGGGGAGGACTTGGTAGGCGGGGTGAGCCAGACGGATTTGGTGCAGGTGTTCAGGAAAGCCTTCGGCAGAAATGATGAATGCAGAATTATGAATGATGAACGAAGACGAGAGTTCAGACCCAGCGTTGAGGCTGGAACCCAGAACGCTCAACAAGATCAGGCCGTCGAAGGGAATTCATCATTCAGAATTCATAATTCATCATTTTCTTCCGACCCGGCCGACGTCAAGCGAATCAAGGCCGCGGCGGGAGCGGCGGGGGAGTTGGTGAAAGTGTTCGAGGATCGCGCCCACCAGGCCAAAGAGGGACTGGCGGCGATTCTGGCGCAGGCGGGACAGAGCGCGCGTCAGTGTCTTGACCAGATCATGAGCGTGTTCAAACCGGTGACGGAAATCTTTCTGGCGGCCGGCGAGCGGCTCGCAAACCTTCAGCAGAAGCTGTGCGCTCTACTGAAGAGCCGGCCGGGGGCGTGGGATGCGGACTCCGCGAGCCCCCGACAAGGGCAGGGATTCGAGGGCCGGAGCTTGGGGCTGGTGGATCTGGTGCCCGGTCCGGTGTGGATTGATCCCAAGCTGAAAGAGCAGTTCCTGAACGACCTTCGAGCCCTGGCCGAGCCGCCGCCGGACCCCGCCCCGCCCGAGACGCGCAAACGATTGCGTTGGCGGTGGCAAGGCCTCAGGGCGTTGGGTTCGATTGTGCTGGAGGGTGAAAAAGAGGAGTCAGGAGACAGGAGTCAGGAGTCAGCATGAAGACGTGTGAAGGGTGAAGGAGGAAGGGTAAAGTGTAAAAGGTAAAGTCAGAAGACGTTTTTTACCCTTCAGCCTTTGCACTTTACCCTTGAGGATTCACCCTCCTGTCTCCTGACTCCTTCCTGATATCCTGTCCGTCGAATTCCCGATAGAGAGTGGATTTTCGAGGCGGTCAGTCGTATTGTAAGGAGGAAAGGTGAAAGGGAAGGGGTAAGGGGTAAGGGGTAAAGGGTAAAGGGTGAAGGGTGAAGGGTGAAGGGTGAAGGATAAAGGATGAGAGACTAAGGGTGAAGGATCAAGGGTGAACGTTTTTTACCCTTTACCCTTTACCCCTTACACCTCACCCTTCACACTTCATACTTCACCCTTTGAAACCGCCATGGCTATGGACACCAACGCGCGCCCGCCCAAACGAGGGTTTCTGATCTTCCTGCTGATTGCGGTTCCAGCCCTGTTTCTTGTGGCCTGGAGCCAGGCGTCGCTCAACGTCACCGACCTCATCCGCGCGGGCGACGCCCCGCAGACCATCGTGCTGCTGGCGCTCTCCGCCTTTGTTTTTCTGGCCTTCGTCATCTTCACCTTTATCCTGCTGCGAATCCTGCTGAAACTGGACGCGGAACGGCGCCGCGGTCAACTGGGCTCGCGCTTCAAGACCCGGATGGTGATGGCGTTCCTGGGGCTCTCCCTGGCGCCAGTCTGCGTGCTTTTCATCTTCGCCTACGGACTGCTGAACCGCAGCGTGGACCGCTGGTTCGGCACCCCGTTTGCGATCGTGCGTAAAGACGCGGCCGATCTGGTGGTGGAGGTGGAAGCGCGGGCGGAAGAGCGCGCTACCCACGTGGGGGACCATCTCGCCAGCGTCCCGGAAATCGAGCAGGGGCTGGCGCGGGGTGATGCCACTCTCATCCTGCCCACCCTGCAGCGCGAGGTCACAGCGTTGAGCCTTCGCTCCGCCATCTGCTTCGACCGGCAAGGCCGCGTGCTGGCGCGGGCCGGGGATCCGTTTCCCGATGCGTCCCAGGTGGCCGCCTTGTTTCCAGGACTGGCCGCCGGCCGCCCTCCCGACTCGAAAGCCAACGCCCGCTGGCGGTTGTCGGATTATGAGTTCTTCCTTACACCGCGCGCGGTGGTGGCGCCCGGCGGGACTGGCGGCCGCGTGGTGGGAACGGTGGTCAGCGTCACCCGGTTGCCCTACAAAGTGAAGCTGATGGCCGACGACATCCAGCGCGAGGTCGAGCGCTACGACGAGCTGGGCCACCGGCAGAAGGCCCTCAAGCGGATCTATCTCGCCATCCTCGGCCTGCTCACCCTCCTGATCCTCTTTGCGGCTACCTGGCTGGCCATGTTCGTCTCCAAGCAGGTCACCGTTCCCATCCAGGCGCTGGCCGAGGCCACCCACGAGGTCTCCGAGGGCAATCTGGGGTACCAGGTGGCGGTGCAGTCGGAAGGCGAACTGGGGGCGCTCATCGGCTCCTTCAACGAGATGACCCGCCAGCTCCAGGAGAACCGCCGGGCCCTCGAGGAGGCGGCGCGCCAGCTTCAAGCCGCCAACCGCCAACTGGAAGAGCGCTCGAACACCATGGAAGCCATCCTGGAAAACATCCCCACCGGGGTGGTCTCGCTCGACCTGCGGGGGCGGATCACGCGCGCCAACTCCACCGCCAAGTGGATGTTCGGCGAGGAGCGGCTGAAGTCCGCCCGCACCTTCACCGACCTCTTTTCCCGTGAGGACGCGCTGGAGATCGCGCGGCTCTTCCGGCGCGCCAGCCGGCAGGGGCTGGCCACCAACCAGTTGGAGCTGGAGCTGGGCGGGCGGCGCGCGGTGGCGGCGGTGACGCTCTCCTCCATTCGCGCCCGCCAGGAAAACGTGGGGGCCTTGCTGGTGCTGGAAGACCTCACCGAGTTGCTGCGCGCCCAGAAGTCCGCCGCCTGGCGCGAGGTGGCGCAGCGCATCGCGCACGAGATCAAGAACCCGCTCACCCCCATCCAGCTCTCCGCCGAGCGCATCCAGCGGCTGGTGGAGCGCGCCGGCGGGCTGCCCTCCCGCGAGGTCGCTAGCACAATAGCCCAGAGCGCGGAACTGGTGGGGCGCGAAGTGGCCACCCTGAAGGGCCTGGTGGACGAGTTTTCGCGCTTCGCCCGCTTCCCCGCCTCGCAGCCGGTGCCCGCCAGCCTGAACGAGATCGTCACCAACGCGCTGGGCGTGTTTGCCGGCCGCCTGCACGGCATCCGGGTGCACCCGGAACTGGCGCCCGACCTGCCCCCGGTCCCCCTGGACGCGGAGCAGATCAAGCGCGCGGTGGTGAACCTGATCGACAACGCCGCCGAGGCGCTGGAGCACGCCGTCCACCGCGAGATCTGGCTGCGCACCGCCCTCGACCTCGAGCGCGACGTGGTGGAAATCACGGTGGCCGACAGCGGCCCCGGCGTACCTCCCGAGGCTAAGGAAAAGCTCTTCCTGCCCTACTTCTCCACCAAGGAGCACGGCACCGGCCTGGGGCTGGCCATCGTCAGCCGCATCGTCTCGGAGCACCAGGGGTCGATCCGGGTGGAAGATAATGTGCCGACCGGCAGCCGGTTTATCGTCGAGCTGCCGCTGGAACGGGAGGTGGCGGCGAGTAAAGAGTAAGGAGAGACCTTGGCAGTGATTGCGCATGACACGCTAGCGGGCGCAGCCCGCCTTGGAGTGCGGCAGCCGAGCTGCCGCCTTTCGTGTCAAGCGCCAGGGTGGTTGTTAGCCTTGGAGGCGCCTGATTTATGAAACGGGATAGGCGGAATGAAGAGATCGCTTTACGGCCCATCCTGGGCAAGGGGCGGCTGCGAAAGAAGCGCGGGATTTGGCTGTATCGTTCGGGGAAGCCTCTTTCCGCAGCCGTGGTCGACAGAACGCTGCAAGAGGTGCGGCAGGAGCGCGACGAGGACAACTTGGGTACGAGAAGATCATGCTGATTTCCGATGCCTGCATCAGGTGCGGCAGGAGCGCGACGAGGACAACTTGGGTACGAGCCTCGATACGGGTGAGCGTGCCGCAGGGCGCGGCGCCGGGTAACTTGATGAAGCACTCCATTCTCATTGTCGATGACGAATTGGGCATCCGGCAGTCGCTGGGCGACGTGCTGCGCGACGAAGGCTACCGGGTGGAGGCCGTGGAGAGCGGCGAGACTTGTCTCGACCTGCTGGGGCAGAAGGACTTTGACGTGGTGCTGCTCGATATCTGGCTGCCCGGCATCGACGGCCTGGAAACGCTGGAGCGAACTCAGGCGCTGGGGAACCGGCCGACGGTGATCATGATTTCCGGACACGGCACCATCGAGACGGCGGTACGCGCCACCAAGCTCGGCGCCTTCGACTTCATCGAGAAGCCGCTCTCCATCGATAAGACGCTGCTCACCGTGAAGCACGCGCTGGAACAGGCGCAGCTTGCGGCGCAGAACCGCCAGTTGCGCGAGGAGCTGCGAGGCAAGTCCAACATCATCGGCGACAGCATTCCCATGAAGGCGCTACGCCAGCAACTGGCCCTGGCGGCGCCCACCAACGGCCGCGTCCTGATCTACGGCGAGAGCGGCGTGGGCAAGGAGCTGGTGGCGCACGCGCTGCACGACTTAGGCACGCGGGGCGAGCGGGCTTTTGTGGAAGTGAACTGCGCGGCCATCCCCGAGGAGCTGATCGAGAGCGAGCTCTTCGGCCACCTCAAGGGCTCGTTTACCGGGGCGCACGAGGACAAGACCGGCAAGTTCGAACAGGCCGACGGCGGCACTCTTTTCCTCGACGAGGTGGGCGACATGAGCCTGCGCACGCAATCCAAGGTGCTGCGGGTGATCGAGGAGCAGAGATTCACTCCAGTAGGCTCCGGAACTAATCTCACGGTGGACGTGCGGATCATCGCCGCCACCAACAAGGACCTGCCGGGAGAGATCCTCAAGGGAAATTTTCGCGAAGACCTTTTCTACCGCCTCAACGTGATCCCCTTCTACGTTCCACCGCTGCGGGAGCACGCGGAGGACGTTCCGGCACTGGGGGAGTACTTTCTCGACGAGTTTGGCAGGCTCTATGGGCGCCGCCCGAAGCGCTTCGCCGACCCCGCCCTGGAAGTGCTGCGCCGCTATCGCTGGCCCGGCAACGTGCGCGAGCTCAAGAACCTGGTAGAACGGCTGGTGATCATGGTGGCGGGCGACCGCATCGAGCGGCGACACTTGCCGCCCAGCCTACAGCACGACGGCGTACGTTCGCCGTCCTCGGCCACGGCGCCCGGGAGTCGCGCCGGGGGTTCGGGATTTTCCACCTTGCGCGACGCTCGCGCGGCTTACGAGCGCGACTATATTGTGAGAAAGCTGGAGGAGAATCAGGGGAACGTCACTCGCGCCGCCGAGGCCCTCGGGCTCGAGCGCAGTCACCTCTACCGCAAAATGAAATCCCTCGGCATCGCGGCGGGCGAGTGACTCGAAGACGGCTATCAGCTCCCAGCCATCAGCGGGCTTCACGGGGCCTTCAGCACTGCTTGGTCCAGCCCGGAGACTGGAGGGCTTGCTGCTTGATGCTGACAATGCGGGACGTGGTGATGCGGAGATAGGTCGGATGCCGGAACTCCAGATGCATGCCGCGCCCGATGAAGCGGACCTTGAGCATCGACCCGCCCCACGTGGATCCTTCGATTTTAACCGGCACCGGCTCCGGGCAGAACTTGGGATGGCCGGAGATCAACGCCTCGCCCCGGGCGTAATGGACAATCGTGTACCAATGATGGAGAGTCTCCACCTCCAGGGTGGCGCCCTCCGAGAGGTCGTCCAGGTAGACACCACCCTCCATCTCGGAGTCGATGATGTTCCGGTTCACCTCGTCGCTCAAGTGAGGATGAGGCACGAACAGCGCCGGCAAGCCAGCCGTCGTCCGCTCAGTTGGTTCCATGTTGCCCATCGCAGTCGAGCGATTATACCACGGTTGCGGTTGACCGGCGACGACGATCAACTCGATGTGAACGTCGATGGACCCTATCTCAATCTGCTGGCACCCGAGTCGATACGCGGATCATCCGGTGGGAAGGTGCGATGGGAAGAAGGTGCTCACCACCAGCACCAGAGTCAGAGCAATCATCACCACGCAAGTGGTCCAGGCGATGATGTTGAAGGTCCGTGTGTTGCTGTACGTGCCCATCAGGTCCTTGCGATTGATCAGGCGCAGCATAAAGATCAGGACGAAAGGCAGCAGGATGCCGTTGACCACCTGGGAGAGCAGGATAATGGGCACCTGCTTCTGCTCACTGAGCAGCATCACTGCCAGCGCGCCCAGGGCGATCAGACCGGTGTAAAGCGCGTAGAAAGCGGGCGCTTCCCGGATGCGTTTGTTGATGCCGGACTCGACTCCCAGGCCTTCACAGACGTAGTAGGCGGTGGCGAGCGGCAGGATGGACGCCGAGAAGAGCGAAGCATTGCAGAGGCCGAAGGCGAAGAGCCAGCTTGCTGCGCGCCCGGCCAAAGGCCGCAGCGCCACCGCGGCGTCGCCCGCGTTCTGAATGTCGTGATGACCGCTAACGTAAATCGTGGCGGCGCAGGCGACGATGATGAAGAACGCCACCACGTCGGTAATCACGCAGCCCACGATCACGTCCCATTGCGAGTGGATGTAGTTCTTCAGCTTGATGCCCTTTTCCACCACGGCGGACTGAAGATAAAACTGCATCCACGGCGCAATGGTTGTACCGACCAACCCGATGAGCATGTAGAGGTAGCCACTGTTGAAACGGAAAGTGGGCTTGACAGTGGCCAGCATGGCCTCGGACCACTTGGGGCGTGCGAGGAAACAAGAAAGCGGGTAGGCAACGTAGAACACACAAGCCAGCAGAAAGACCTTCTCGACGAACCGGTACGTACCCTTCACCACCAGCAGCCACACGAGTACCGCCCCCAGGGGAACCGCGATGTAGCGGGTTACCCCCAGCACCTCCATCCCGGAAGCGAGCCCGGCAAATTCGCTGATGGTGTTGCCGAGGTCGGCCAGGAGAAGCATCTGCATGAGGATGAAGGTGGTGCGGAAACCGTATTCTTCCCGGATGAGATCGGCAAGGCCTTTGCCAGTGACCACGCCCATGCGGGCCACCATCTCCTGCACCACGATCAGCGCCACCGTGATGGGGATGAGCGTCCAAAGCAGCGTGTAGCCGAAGCTGGCGCCGGCCTGCGAATAGGTGAGAATGCCGCCCGCGTCGTTGTCGACGTTGGCGGTGATAATCCCCGGCCCCAGGACGGCGAGAAAGATGAGGAGGTTGGTCCGGAAGTGTCGAAAGCGTTTGCTCTTGAGAGGCACGGATCACCCGCTGAAAAAAAGTTGGAGTTCGAAACTCGGAACTTCACCCAAGCTGCCAAAGGTGATTCTGCTTCACGGCTCGGATCTTGCAACCCGTCGGTCCGGCTATTTGCGATGGACCACCACCTCCAGGACGTCGTCGGCGGTGACCACTCCCAGCAGCCGGCCCTCGTCGCCGACGACCGGAAGCGACACCAGATTGTACTTGTGAAAGAGGTTGACCACTTCTTTCTCGTCCGCCCGGGCCTCGACTGCGATCATGGGGTCCGTGCACAGCTCTTTGAGCGGCGTGTTGGCATCCGCCAGCAGGATGCGTCCCAGGGGCACCACGCCCACCAGCACGCCGCCAGCGCCGATGAGATGGATCATGTGGATAGTCTCGATGGCCCCTTCGAAGTGCTTCAGCGATTCGACCGCGTCGGCCACCACGGCCATTTCGCCCAGCACGATGTACTCCGTATTCATCAAGGCCCCGGCGGTGTTCTCTTCGTAGCCCAGCAAGGCTCGCACCTCGTGCGCCTCCTCCGTCTCCATGTCCGCCAGCAGAACGGCGGAAGCTTCGGGCTGCATTTCCTGCAGCACGTCGGCGGCCTCGTCCGGGGCCATCTCCTCCACGATGTCGGCTGCCTTCTCCGGCTGGATGCTCTCCAGCAGCGCTGCCTGCATCTTGGTGGGGATCTCCGAAATGACGTCGGCGGCAGTCTCCTCGTCGAGCGACTCAATCACGGCCTTCTGCTCGTCGCGGCTCAACTCCTCCAGAATGTCGGCGACGTCGGCCGGGTGAAGCTTGGCCAAGCGATCGTAAGAGATGCGCAGCTTCACGCGGCGCGCCGGGTCAGATTCGATAAGGTTGACGAACTCCCACGGGATCGTCTTGGGTGTGGCGAAGCCCGAGATCACCCGGATGGTGTGCTTGGCCATGATTCCTTGCAGCAACCGGCGGATTCCCGCGGCCCATCCCACATTCACCGCCAGCAAACGCAGCTCCGTGTGACCGTCGGTCGGCTCGATATCCAGGTCGACGTCGTTCACGCGCTCCACCTTGCGGTTGTTGACGTCGATAATCTGCTGGTCGAGTACGTCCTTCTTCACCCGCAGCAAGCCTTCATCGGGGGCGTAGCAACGGACGTGACTGGCGGGGACGCTGGTCTGCGCCGCCCGCACCGACACCGATTGCATCTGCTCGTGCGTAATGCAAAGCATGTTCTTGCCCGGGGTTCGGACAAGGTACGACGCGACTCGGAGCGCGTTCTGGCTGGGGTCGATTCCCAGATCGATCAGCTTGCCCAGGTATTCGCCCTTGGCGTCGTAGGTCGGCAGATTCTCAAGCTCGGTAAAGTAGATCATGCTGCGCCTTTCACACAGTCAAAGGTAACATCGCGCCTCTGCTCCTTGCTGCCCTTTAAAACAAAAAGCCCCGCAGAAGCCTTCGGCTCCCCGGGGCAAACCGGCTCGATCCTCTCGAACGAGCGGGTCAAAGACCCTCCTAGTGTGAGCTTCGGCTCCGCACAACGTAATCCACCCCTTGCGGGGGTAGCCACCTTAGGCAAAGCCTTAATCCGACTATGCCTGCTGTACCCGTTGGCCTGTCTCCGGGTTTCCGGGCAGTGGCTTATGTTTGCGTGGTAACCTCGCCTAACGAGGTCAACTGCGTTCGAAACTCGAAATTCGAAACTCGCAAATCGCCCGTGCGAGTCCCTGCCTTTCGGTTTTTCCGGCTGGGAGCTCCGAACATGGGCAGCAGTCACGAGTTTCGATTTTCCATTTTCGATTTTCGAAAAGCAGCTACTCCTTGAAGTCACCCATCGACCACTCGATGCCATTCAGCATGAGCTGTTGGAACCAGTCACTCTCCCAAACCGCTTTTTCGTGTCCCAATGCATTGTAGAAGACCCGACCTTTGCCCCACCGGCGCGTCCACGCCAGCGGCCAGTTGTAGTAGCGCGTATGAGCGCCGGGCTTGGTGCGATCGACCGACATGGGATCGAGGTGCAACAGCACCCTGGTCGACGGAGCTTCGAAATCGTCGATCTGATAAATCTCGTCATTCAACTGAAACGACTTGCCGAGGAACTTGGTGATTTTGTCGTCGGGATCGGACACGTCCACCGTCACCATCTGGTGCCACGGATGGCCATCGAAGTAGCCGCCGAGCATCTGGCCATAGGCGCCCCAGTTGTAACAAGTGTCAGTCGCGCTGTGCACGCCGACAAACCCGTGCCCGGCCGCCAGGTATTCCATGAGGATCTGCTTCTGGACGTCCGTGAACGGCAGTTCACCGGTGGTGTAGAACATCACCGCATCGTAGTTGCGGAGGTTCTCGGCCGTGAACGGCGTAACGTCGTCGGCGAAGTCGGTCTCGAACGCCCCGGACTTCTCACCGATCTGCTTCACGATTTCCCGGGAAAAGGGGATCACGTCGTGCTTGAATCCCGCCGACATCGTCAGGTAGAGCAGTCGCTTCGAGCCGATCTTGGCGAGACCGGTGTGCGGCCGGAACCAGTAGGCGCCCGCGATCAGGCCCGCGATCAGGATGGCTGGGAGGCCCAGCGCCGTGACGAATCTGCGCATGATCCACTCCTTTGGATCGAAACTCGACATTGGAAAATCGAGACTCGAAATTCGAAACTAGCCTCTTCGTGTTTCCCTTTGCTTCTCCGGTTTCGAGTTTCGGACGTCAAACCGAAGTTTGAGTCTGGGAGTTTCGAGTTCCAAGTTTCAATTTTCGAATTTCGAGTTACGAGTTTCGAGTTTCGAATTTCGAATTCAGAATTCCGCTAGCGGACGGCGTGCGCCGCCACCGGATGCTGCAACAGCGCATGACGGATTTCACGGCAAAACGCCGGGATGTCGCTCGGCTTTCGCGCTGTGATGAGGTTGCCATCTACCACCACTTCTTCGTCCACGTACTCGCCGCCGGCGTGAATCAGGTCATCCTTGATGGCGACGTAGCACGTCACGCGGCGACCCTCCACGATCTCCGCCGAGGCCAGGAGCCATCCGCCGTGGCAGATGGCCGCCAC